>CAZTDV010000023.1:0-51874 GCA_964612195.1 uncultured Sediminibacterium sp. | reverse complement strand
GTAACATCGAAATGTACAGTTAAGGAGAGTAATAAAATGGCAATTGCTGATTTAATGGCAAATTGTGGACCTAGAATACTTAACCCAAATAATAAAAAGGGAATATTTACCAATAAAATTAAAAGGCCTACGGGGGTTCCAAATAAGGCTGAAATTAAAAGAGAAATTCCAGTTGCTCCTCCGTCAATAAAATGGTTCGTTAATAAAAATCCTTTTAAACCAAATGCAGCAGACAATACACCTAAACATATTAATAAAGCATCTTTTAAACCAGCAAAAATAGTTACTCTAAAAACCCTAAGGCCTTTTGCAATTTGATATGGGGTATAATAGGAATCATCCAATTTCTGCCCCTTTGCAGGACGCATCACAGATTTTACAATAAGCTTCTTTAAAAATGAGTGCATATTGCAATTTACAAAAAATTAACCCTGATATATATTTAAATTTCAAAAACGTCTTACCGTCTATAATCAAGTGGCAATAAATTTGAAAGTTTTTCGGACCAAGCCCAATAGTCCATTGTAAGTATATCCTTTCCAAAAAAATAACTACCATTTGCTAAAACTGCTACTACTTTATTTGAATCTGGCATAAATAATCTTGCAGTAATAGGTGCACCAATTTGAACGTTCCTATTTGCCCTGATGTAGGCTGATGGCATTTCTTTCCGCTTATATACCACTTGCAAATAGTCTTTAAACTGAAGCCCTGCTGTAGTGCTATCAATTGCAAAAGCAATACTATCCCCAGTTAATGGAATATCAACTAACATATCTACTTCTTGCATGGGGTGTTGCCCGTTGATGGTAATACTTGTATTAGGCGTTTTATTTTTTATAATTTTACGCAACTCAAATCCGTCATTTTGCAAGTTATTTCTGAAAAGAGAGCGCATAAAATGCATTAATGAACCCTCAAATGTTTCATTCCTATTCGTTAACCATCGCGATTGTTGACGATTATTTCTAGGTGTTTTTTCCTTAAATAAAAGATACCCTTGGTAATAAAAAATCGTTGATTTATAATTATACTCAAAATTCAATAGCTTATATTCTAAATCGAACCCTAAAGCATTATTAACAATTTTTAATGGCTCATCAGCATATGCATTAAGCACATTATCTTTTTTATTGTATCTAAATTTTACTGCATTTTTATTTAATAATTTACAGTCAAATGCATTAGGTGTTTTCCCAATCAACATTTCCATAAAAAAATCACCCCACTTATCCCAACCATTTTTATCATAATTACCAACAATTACTTCTTGCAATTCAGTTGGCTTAGGCGTTAATTGGACAACTAAATAATCAGAAATTTGATTAGAATTTATTTCTTTAACATAAGTTTCATAACCTAGGATAGCAACGACCAAATTATATCTACCGGTTGGTAATGGATCAATGATAAAACTACCATCCTCTTTTGAAACAGCACCAACAGATGTATTACTTAAAAAAATACTTGCGGAAGCAATTGGCACTTCAGTTCCTGAAACAACAACCTTACCTATTAACTTTTTTTGCGCTTGAACATTCAATACAAATAAACTGAATAGCAAAATGAAAAAATGCTTCATAGCTTGTGTAATTGTATTAGGAACCTATGTAAAAAATCAAACTTGCTAATAATCCAGCAACTACAGAAATGAACAAAGTCATTAATGACCAAGATTTAAATGTTTGGTTTTCTGTTAATCCTAGATATTGCTTAACCAACCAAAAACCACTATCATTAACATGAGAAAAAATAGAAGCACCAGCAGCAATTGCAGCAACCATTGCAGCCATTTGTAAAGGTGAATACATTCCAGCAATTAATAAAGGGGCTAATAAACTAGCAGCGGTAATCATAGCAACTGTTGCAGAACCTTGTAAAAGTCTAATTATGGCTGCAGACAAATATGCAAAGAAAATTACTGAAACCCCTGCGTTTAAAAGCAATTCCGCTAATAATTTTCCAGCACCAGTATTAACCAATACTTGTTTAAATACGCCGCCAGCCCCTGTTACCAAAATGATAGCACCTGCAGGAGCCATTGACTGAATAGAGATTTTACTCAACTCATTAGCACTATATCCCTTTTGTATACCCAATAAAATCCATGCGACAATATTTGCAATTATTAATGCAGAAAATGGATGACCAACTAATGCTACTAATTCAATTACCAATGTATTATTAACCCCTATTAAACCTGAATCAAAACAAGTTTTCAATAATATTAAAACAATAGGCAAAAAAACTATTCCAATAGTTAGCCCAAAAGAAGGCATTCGCTTATTTCGGTTTGCATCTTCATTAGATGGAACCAATGCAAGTTCAGGCGAATCAATATGAATACGTTTTGCAATGAATTTACCAAACAGCACCCCACATAAAATAACAGTTGGAATACCTATAATAATGGAAGTTAAAATTACCCACCCCATTTCTGCTCCAATAATTTCAGCAACCGCTATTGGGCCTGGTGTAGGAGGAATGAATGCATGCCCAAATGCTAACCCAGCAAGTAATGGCATTGCATACATTAATAAAGATTTTTGGGTATTTTTTTGTATTGCATAAATGATGGGAATCAACAAAATAAATGCAACATCAAAAAAAACAGGTATTGATATGATTAGTCCAGTAAAACCTAAGGCAAGTGGAGATTTATTTTGCCCTGCTTTATTTATTAAATAACGAGCTATAGCATCTGCACCTCCCGACTTTTCTAAAATTGCCCCAAACATTGAACCCAATCCTACTATAGTAGCTACAAAACCCAATGTAGAACCCATGCCTTCCTGAATAGTCGTAATCATTTTTTGCGCAGATAAACCTGCCAATAATCCAGTAACAATTGAAGCCAATAGCAAAGCAATAAATGCTGGGAACCTAAAATAAAGAACCAAAATGAGTAAACTGGCTATCCCAGCAATTACACTTAGCATTAGTAAATAGTTCATGCTTATTGCCAATTAGTATGATAGAAAGGACCTTTAGGGTCTTCTTTTAATTGATAAGTATGCGCACCAAAAAAATCACGTTGTGCCTGTATTAAAGATGCACCTGATTCCGCTTGTTTATACCCAAATAAGTATTGTGCAGATGCACTAAAACAGTCCATAGGTAACTCGCCAAGCAAAGCTGCAGCAAGTATTTGTTTTAGTGAACCAACTGACTGATTGCATTTTTGTACTATACTTGGATGCATGAGCAAATTATTCGAATGGGCTATTAATTCTTTAATCTCTTCCATTAATTTAGACCGAATAATACAACCAGCTGTCCAAGTTTCAGCTAATGCCGACAAATTGATATCCCAATTTTGTTGTTTTGAAACAGTTGAAATAAGTTGAAACCCTTGATGATGATTAATTATTCTACAAATTTGGTACGCTTCCATTACCTGATTTATATCAACGGGTTGCTTTAGGGTGTTAGTTAACATGGTAGCAGCGGCATGCCTACGTTCTTCCCACATAGAAGAAATAAAACGAGCATTTAATGCGGCAGTAAGTGTTGGTATTGGTATACCAAATTTTGCAGCTTCAATGGTAGTCCAACTACCCGTTCCTTTATTACCTGCATTATCTAGAATTTGATCTACTAAAAATTGATTATTCCATTTTTTCTGTAGTATCTGGATTGTTATTTCCAGCAAATAACTGGTTTTCTCTGTTTGAAGAAATGGCTGTAATAGCAAGGCTATTAAATCATTGGTTAGTCCTGCTGTTTGTTTTAAAAATTGAACCAATTCGGCCAACAATTGCATTTCTGCATATTCAATTCCATTGTGCACCATTTTTACAAAATGGCCTGCCCCTCCTGTTCCAATATAATTACAGCAATTGATTCCTTGTTTATTGGTTGCAGCAATTTTTTCTAAGTAGGGTTGAATTAGTCGAAAACCTTCTATAGAGCCCCCTGGCATAATTGAAGGGCCTATTAAAGCTCCTTCCTCCCCTCCAGAAACACCAGCTCCTATATAGTGTATACCTAAATTATTAAGTTGGGCTATTCTTTTTTCGGTGTCTAAATAATGAGCATTGCCCCCATCAATTAAAACATCCCCATTGTCTAAGAGCGGAATAAGTTGGCCAATTAAATCATCAGTGGCTTCACCTGCATTAACCATTAACATGATTTTTCTAGGTACCGCTAAAGACTGTACAAATTCCGATAGGTTCTCAAATGCTTTGGCTATGTTTAATTCTGGATATTGGGCAACAAATAATTCGGCAACTTTTTCTTCCTTGTTTTTTACAAATCGGTTGTACAAAGAAAGCTTTATACCTTTGTTTGCAAAGTTTCTACTCAAACTCTTGCCCATAACACCTAATCCAATCAAACCAAATTCTTGCATACCTAAAGTTATTGGTAGTTTTTCAATAATTTCTGCTACAATTTTTAATGGAGCTTTATCTATACTAATTGGCAAAGCGTTGGAGGGGGTTTCTAAAATATCCAATTGAGAAGTCAACAAATTTGCTTGCATAAAATGACCAACTCTATTTTGCAACCGCTCAAGCAGCACTTTTTCTGTCCCCTGTAATAAAACGAAATGACAATTGACTTGTGGAATATTTGTAAGTATATCTCGATAATGTTGCTTTAATGCAGAGCAAGCAATAATAATAGAACTTTCAACAACTCTTTTCTCAGCAAAGTCTTTGATACTATTTAGCCAAGGTATACGATCTTCATCGCTAAGGGGAATACCTGAAGCCATTTTTTCTATATTAATTAATGGATGAAATTGATCACCATCAAAAAATGGATATCCAGTTTGTTGAGACAACAAATTGCCTATGGTTGTTTTACCACAACCAGACACCCCCATTATATAAATAATCTTATTCAGCAAATTATAACCCAAACAATCCAGCATTTAAAAGCTGCAAAGTTTTTGTTTTATATTCTTGTGGCACTAATAAAGATATATTATGTGCACTACCACCATAACTTACCATTGTAATAGGCACTTCATTTAGTGCATCAAATAATTTTTGCAATACATGATCTGTCTGAGCAATTTCATTCCCAACAATAGATACAATGGTTTGGCCTTTATCTACATCCACAGTTCCAAAAGGCTCCAACTCTCTTACTATATCATCTAAAAATAAATCAGAATCAATGGTAACCGAAACCGCCACTTCAGAAGTTGTAATCATATCAATAGAAGTCTTGTACTTCTCAAAAACTTCAAACACTTTTCTTAAGAAGCCATAAGCTAAAAGCATTCTACTGCTCTTGATTTTAATGGCAAAAATTCCATCTTTTGCAGCTACAGCCTTAACCCCAACACTCCCAGCCTCTTTTGTTATAACTGTTCCTGGCGCATCGGGCTGCATGGTATTCAACAATTTTACTGGCACATTTTCTTGTTGTGCGGGCCAAATACATGTCGGATGTAATATTTTAGCGCCAAAATATGCCAACTCTGCTGCTTCGTCAAAGCTTAACTGTTCAATAGCAACCGTCTTATTTACGATTCGTGGATCATTATTATGCATTCCATCAATATCCGTCCAAATTTCACAAACAGAAGCATTACATGCAGCAGCAATTAAAGAAGCAGTATAATCACTTCCTCCTCTCTTTAAATTATCAACTTCCCCCCTAACATTTCTACAGATATAACCTTGGGTTACTAATATCTTTTTATTGGAATGCTTTTTAAGTAAATCATTCAATTTAATCCGAATAGCACCTAACTGAGGTTCTTCATTCACATCAATACTCATAAATTCCAATGCAGGCAATAATTCATGGTCAACTCCAATTTCTGTTAAGTAAACAGAGAACAATTTAGTACTCATTAATTCACCCTGAGCTAAAATATCTTTATTGAGCGCCTCACTAAATGAGATACGCAAAATAATATTCAAAAACTCAAAATGCTCATCAATAATTTGGTTGGCATTTTTTCTGTTTTCTTCTTTTTGAACCAGTGCTTGTATAAACTGTTTATAATGTTGATGCAATTTGTCTATCGTATTTTTAGCACCCTCTCGATTTCCTTGAGCCAAAAAATTACTGATTTCAACTAATGAATTGGTTGTTCCACTTAAAGCACTTAAAACAACTATTTTACTATCGGTATTTCTAGAGATTAATTTGGCTACTTCATGCATGCGTTCTGGCTTACCTACACTGGTTCCACCAAACTTCATAACTTTCATCATTGCAACTAATTTGCTGCAAATGTAATGCTAACAAAGGAATTATTGACCGTATGGCTGTTGAGAATCGCAGCTAATATTAGATCCAGGATCTACTTTCATCTTTTTACAAAAAGCCAAATAATATTGTAGCCTAAATTTATTTCTATCAGATTTAACGCCCCCACATTCAAGGCCTCCATTAACGATATTCATAACAGCTCCAAATCCAGGTTTACGACCAGCTAAGCTATCCGCATCAGTAGGTACCCAATTACCAGACATAACATCATGACAAGAAGGTTTAGGCTCTTGTGGGGTTACCCAAAACCATATAGCAGCAGCAAAGCTCAATTCAGCATCAGTGGTTAATAAATCTGGATTATTCAATAAAATTTCTTTATCCCCAAGAACCATTTCGCTAAACAATCCATAATTATAATTCCAACTCAATTGAATAGGGCCTCTTCCATGATATGATTTCCCTTTCATAGGAGGATATTTTACATCAGTAGTATCTGAATAGTGATTGCACCCTTTTAAACAAGCCAATTCTTCTTTATAATATAACCCATAGTCATAAAAATGAGCCATATCATTTTCATTGCCGCCTCCAGTTTCATGTGAAATGGTTGCTAAGAATGCAGCAAGTTCTCTTTTCTTTAATTCTAGAGAACCGTCTGTTAAAAATTCAGGGAATCGCTTTGTAGCTTTTACAAAAGCGGCATAGCTATAAAAAGGTGTATTTGCACTATCGCCCCCATTTATATGTGGAAACAATTGATTCCATTCTGGTTCAGATAATAGCGGAAATGAATCCAATTCTTCCTTTTTAGCAGTAGCACAAGATTGAAGCAATAAAAACCCTAAGAAGATAACCAACAAATTTGGACGGAATTTCATAGGGGATTATTTATTGAATGATACTTCAAAAATAGCACCAGTTTTTTCAAGATCTTCTACAATAATGGGCAATAATGGAATACCCTTTTTCATTCTTATCATTTCCATTTCTCGCTCTGGATCTCCAGGAATAATTACTTTCTCTTGCCCTTCTATTGGCGTTGCATTTCTGAATCGATTGATCCAATGATCCATATGGTTTTTAAAATCTTCAGCTGGCCTAAATGCGTCTACCCGCATTGCTCCTAAAAAATGACCTAATCCTTTGCCAGGCATATTTTCTGGCATTGGAATATATGCTGGAAAGGGAGGTGCCCAAGGACCATAAGAAGCACCACTCAATACTGCAGAAAAAATATCAACAATACTTCCTAATGCATATCCCTTATGACTACCATGTTCTCTATCTGAACCCAAAGGCAACAAAGCCCCATCTTTTTTTAAAATATTTGCATCGGTACTTGATTGTCCTTGCAAGTCTTGTACCCATCCTGATGGAGTATCCTGGCCTTTTCTCTGTAATATTTCTAACTTCCCATTGGCAGCTGTAGTTGTAGCAAAATCTGCCACAAATGGAGGTTGATCTTTTGCGGGAATAGCTACTGCTATCGGATTGGTGCCCAACATTTTTTCTTTTGAAAAAGTTGGGGCAACCAAAGCACTTGCATTCGTCATAGCCATCCCAATCATATCTTTTTCTATAGCCATCATAGCATGATAACCAGCAATACCAAAATGATTAGAGTTTTGAACAGCAACCCAACCCGTTCCAACTGCCCCTGCTTTTTGCATAGCAATTTCCATAGCAAAGGGGGCTACCACTAGGCCTAATCCTTGATCGCCATCTACAACAGCAGTAGAAGGTGTTTCATGAATTATATGAATATTAGGCTTTGAATTAATTCTACCTGCTTGCCATAACCTTACGTAACCGCTTAACCTTGCAACACCATGACTGTCTATTCCACGTAAATCTGCAGAAAGCAATACTTTAGTTGCAATGGTAGCATGCTCTAAAGAACAACCCATGCCGATGAACACAGCATGGGTGAAAGAATATAGTTGCTCGTATTGGAATACCTTTTCCATAACTGCAATGTACGAAGCAATTAATGCTTACTAAAATGGCAAATCATCAAATGGCTCAGTAATATCGTTTGATGCAGAAGTAGGGGCTGCATTTACAGGAGGTGCAGGTTGATATCCACCAGCATTGTAACCTCCAGATGATGGAGCAGCATCATTACTTTTACTTCCCAATAATTGAACACTACTCACTCTTAAAGATAAAGTAGCACCATTGGTTCCCTCTTTAGTAGTATACGTTCTTACATCTGGTTGACCTTCAACATAAACTTGTGTGCCTTTCTTTAAATAAGGGGCAATACCTGTTCTTTCAGTCCAATAAGCGCAGTCTACCCAAGTGGTTTTATCTTTTTGGTTCCCTTGAGCATCCTTATAGCGTTCGGTATGTGCAACAGTGAAATTGATCACATTTTTGCCATTTACATTATTTAAGATGGCATCTTTCCCTAGATTGCCGATAGCGGTTAATTTAATCATAGCTGTTTTTTTATCAATGTCTAAAAATTGAAATTAAGTAAAATGCGTATTAACCGCAGATCCTTTTTCTTTTTAACTGTTAATATCGTATCCCGAAACCCATTTTTGGAATCGATGTTCTACTTTTGCGTAAAAATGCACCGAAAATGAGCCGTAAAGGAAAAGTACTGGTGGCAATGAGCGGGGGTATCGACAGTACCGTTACGGCTTTAATGTTACACCATGAGGGATATGAAGTAATTGGTATTACGATGAAAACATGGGACTATGCCAGCAGCGGCAGCAGTACCAAAGAAACAGGTTGTTGCAATATAGATTCTTTTAATGATGCTAGGCAAGCAGCCGTTCACCATGGATTCCCTCACTTTATTTTAGATATTCGTGACGAGTTTGGCGACTTTGTAATTGAAAACTTTGTAGAAGAATATTTAGCCGGCCGAACCCCTAACCCATGTGTTATGTGCAACACACATATTAAATGGAGGGCATTACTTAAAAGGGCCAATGCATTAGATTGTGATTATATAGCCACAGGACACTATGCCGAAATTAGACAGCATACAAATGGCCGATATGTTATCAGTAAAGGATTAGACGATACAAAAGACCAGAGCTATGTTCTTTGGGGATTAGACCAGGAACTACTTAGTAGAACCATGATGCCTTTGGGTGGATACCATAAATCTGCCATCAGACAGATGGCAATGGATATGGGATACCCAGAATTAGCAAAAAAAAGCGAGAGTTACGAAATTTGTTTTGTTCCAGATAATGATTACAGAGGCTTTTTAAAAAGAAGAGTAGACGGCCTGGAAGAGCAAGTAGCTGGAGGATGGTTTGTAGATAAAACAGGAAAAAAATTAGGACAACATAAAGGCTACCCTTTTTATACCATTGGACAACGCAAAGGATTAGACATAGCCATGGGGCATCCAGTTTATGTTACTTCTATCAATCCAACTACCAATACTGTAGTTTTGGGAGACGAGTCTGACTTGGAGCAAAATGATATGATGGTAGGCAAATTAAATTGGATCAAATACGATGGCGTTTCCGATGGAATGGAAGCCAATACAAGAATTCGTTATAAAGACAAAGGCGCACTTAGTAATTTATACAATGAACCCAATGGTATTATTCGAGCCCGATTCTACGAAAATGTAAAAAGCATAGCACCTGGACAGAGCGCTGTTTTCTATGAAGGCAATGATGTAATTGGAGGAGGCATCATTCAACGTGGTGAATTGATCTTAAATAGCTAACCCATCTTCTTAAAAAGCGCTACAAACAATGTGTCTGCTTTTATATCATAGCCTTTTAAAGTAATATATTCAGTCAGTTTCATAAAAGGAAACTTGCTCTCAACGAATGGAATCATCGCTTCGTTTTCTGCATCAAAAACAGAACAGGTAATGTATAAGAAATATCCATTACTCCGAAGTTTAGGCATAGCATTTTGCACAATTTGTTGCTGTAACTGCTGAAAA
This sequence comes from uncultured Sediminibacterium sp., assembly GCA_964612195.1. Taxonomy (GTDB): domain Bacteria; phylum Bacteroidota; class Bacteroidia; order Chitinophagales; family Chitinophagaceae; genus Sediminibacterium. The sequence continues at coordinate 41,766 of CAZTDV010000023.1, read as the reverse complement.
ACAGTTATTTGAAGATCATTAAATTGTGTCAATTGCTCTGGCGTTCTACCCCATGTTCCACTACCGCTGCAAGGAGCATCGCAGATAATTAAATCAAACTGCATTCCTGCCAATTCTGGAGCAGAGATAGGCTTACTTAAATCGGCAATTAAAGATTGGTATTTTCTAATACCTGCCCGTTCAAATCTTTGTGCTAGGTTCTGAATAATACTTTTACGAATATCAGAAACAGTCAGTTCCATATTACCTAAAACATCTCTTGCTAAGATAGATTTACCGCCGCTAGCAGCACAACAATCCCATATATCCACAGAAGCATCTTTGCCTTTACGTAGTTGCTTACCCGCTTCCATAATTTGAGCCGTTTGTTGAGAACTATAATCTTGAACAACATAGTCTTTGTCTAATTCTCCTACCCCTTCTAACTTAGTACCATTAGGCAAAGCAAAGCATGATTCAGAAATTGCTTTATAGTCAATTCCAGCATTGGCTAATGCTTTACTAACATTGGGCAATCTACCAGGCCTTACCCGAATAAATAAGTTTGGTTGAATTAAATGAGATTCACAGAATTTGTCAACTTCAATAGTCTTGCTTAAAAAAGAAACAAAAGGAAATAGTTGTGTTGGATTAAAATAAGCAAGATGGTTTTTTACAAAATCAATTCGTTGATGCACAGCCAAAGGCCAATTTTGCAACCATTGCATATCAAATAAATCAGCCCATACACCCGGCTCATTATTGCAGAGGTACAATGCAGCTTTTAATGCCAACTCCATATCAATACCAACCATGGAATTGCCTGTTCTAAAATAACAGAAACAAATTTGAGAAATATACCTTCGATCTTTTGAGCCAAATTTTTTATTGGCAGCAAAATGAGTTTTTAAATACCCAGCAAAAGGCGTATCTCCATTATATGCAGTAATAATTGCAGCAGCGGAACGTAAATAATTTTCAGCGTACTTCACTATAATTCTAATAATGCCTTCACAGGATCTTTACCCATTAATAATAATGCAGGGTTTTCTAACAGATCCTTTACACGAACCAAAAAGCTAACGCTTTCTCTTCCGTCAATAATACGGTGATCATAGCTTAGCGCCAAATACATCATTGGCCTAACAACTACTTGACCATTAATTGCCATTGGTCGTTCCTGTATTTTGTGCATGCCTAAAATGGCACTTTGTGGTATATTGATAATTGGTGTACTCATTAAACTTCCAAATACTCCACCATTTGTTATAGTAAATGTTCCACCCTGTAATTCTTCAGCTGTTAATTTGCTATCTCTCGCTTTACCAGCTAATTCTACTACCTTTCTTTCAATGTCGGCCATGCTTAGGCTCTCTACATTGCGCATTACTGGAACAGTTAACCCTCTAGGTGTACTTACAGCAATACTAATATCGGCATAATCATGATAAATGATTTGATCTCCATCTATATAAGCATTTACAGAAGGCCACTCGCCTAAAGCAATCGCGCATGCTTTTGCAAAGAAACTCATGAATCCTAAATTCACCCCATGGCCTTCTTTAAATTTATCTTTATACTGTTTTCGTATTTCCATTATTTGCGTCATATCCACTTCGTTAAAAGTGGTGAGCATAGCTGTAGTATTTTTAGATTCTACCAGTCTTCTACTAATGGTTCTACGCAATGCACTCATTTTTTCTTGACGTACATTCCTACTGAAAAGCGCGCCATCAGGTGCAAATGATTTTTTGCCTGGATTATTTAATGCATCTAATACGTCTTGCTTCATGATTTTACCACCTGTACCTGAAGGAGTAATTGATTTCGTATCTACTTTTTTATCTGCAATAATAGCCGAAGCCACAGGGCTTGCTTTAATATCGTTTGGAACAGCTGTTACTCCAGCTTGATTAACAGGTGCAACTGGTGTTGGTGCTACATCAGATGAAGAAATGGTTGCAGCGATTCCTTCAGGCTTTGCAGCAGTTTCATCAATATTAGCTAATACATCTCCAATATTCAGGGTATCCCCTTCTTTACCAATAGTTGTTAGAATACCTGCTTTCTCAGCATTCACTTCAAAAGTGGCTTTTTCACTTTCCAACTCAGCAATCACTTCATCTCGTTCAACCCATTCTCCATCCTTTTTAGTCCACTTCAAAAGGGTTACTTCATTTATTGATTCTCCAACTGTAGGTACTTTTATTTCGATCATAACGATGTATTAATAAGGTATAATAGATAGTTCTAGTTAAATGCTTTAAATATTAAATGCTGTATCAATAATTTCAGCTTGTTCTTGTGCATGCACTTTAGCATAACCTGTTGCAGTTGCTGCGCTTGCATTTCTACTGATCACACCAAAATTGATGGTTTTTAAATTAGTTTGCAAGAATCCTGCAGCACCCATATTCAAAGGTTCTTCTTGAACCCAGAACCAAGTTGCTTTATGGTATTTCTTGTACAGTAAATCAAGTTGCTGATAAGGCAATGGATAAATTTGTTCTAATCGAACAATTGCTATATCGGTTCTATTCTCTTTAAGCTGTTTATCTGCCAATTCAAAATATAGTTTACCGGAACAGAACAATACTTTTTTAACTGCAGAAGCATCTGTAACAAAAGCATCATCAATCAATTCTTTAAAACCGCCTGAAGTGAAATCTTCTTTCGCACTATAAGTTCCCGGATTTCTCAAATTTGCTTTAGGTGAAAAATTAATTAGCGGCTTTCTGAAATTCCAGCTCACTTGTCTTCTAAAAGCATGGAATAAATTAGCCGCACTGGTAATATTGGTAATGACCATATTCAATTCTGCACACATTTGAAGAAAACGCTCCATTCTTGCACTACTATGTTCAGGACCTTGGCCTTCATAACCGTGAGGCAACAACATCACTAATCCATTTTGACGCTGCCATTTTTGTTCCCCAGCTGCTATAAATTGATCTATCATGGTTTGAGCACCATTACAGAAATCTCCAAATTGGGCTTCCCAAATAACCAACGCATTAGGATTAGCCATCGCATAACCATACTCAAATCCTAATACACCATATTCACTTAATAATGAATTGTAAATTCTAAACTGTTGCTGATCTTCTTTAAAATGATTTAATCGATTGTATTCACGGTTGGTTTCTTCGTCCCTTATAACCGCATGTCTATGACTAAATGTACCACGCTTAACATCTTGGCCACTCATTCTCACAATATTACCATCTGTCAAAATAGACCCATAAGCCATTAATTCTGCAGTAGCCCAATCAACCTTTCCTTCGGTTTCGAATAACTTAATTTTATCTTGTATTAATTTTTCAATTTTCTTTAATGGTTTTAAATCGGCAGGCCATTTCATTAATCCATTAAACAACATACTAAATTGATTTTCATCAATAGCTGTTGAAGGTGAGTATTCAAAATTGGCTGGAGTTGCTTTTTCAAAAGACTTCCAAATTAATTCTGGTGGCTGGTATTTATAAGGGAGTGGATTCTGTTTTACTTCATCTAGTCTTTCTTGTAAATCTGACCAGAATTTTTTCTCCATGCCTTTGGCTAAATCTTGTGCATCCGTGGTACCATTTTCAATAAGAAATTGCGTGTATATTTCTCTTGGATTTTGGTGCTTATCTATTAATGCATATAACTGGGGTTGAGTATACTTTGGGTCGTCTCCTTCATTATGGCCATGTTTTCTATAACATACCATATCAATGAAAATATCTGAATGAAATTGATCTCTATAACGGGTCGCAATTTCAGCGCACTTAACAACTGCTTCTGCATCATCCCCATTTACATGCAAAACAGGAGATTGAACCATTGCTGCAACAGAAGTAGAATAATCTGCACTTCTGGCATCATCAAAATCGGTTGTAAAACCAATTTGGTTATTAATCACAAAATGAATGGTTCCACCTGTGTAATACCCACGAAGCTTGCTCATTTGCAATACTTCATAAACAATACCTTGACCAGCTACAGAAGAATCTCCATGAATTAAAATCGGTAAAATATTTTCAAAATGACTTTCTGAAATAAGATCCGCTTTTGCCCTAGCAAAACCAACCACCACTGGATCCACTGCTTCAAGATGTGAAGGATTGGGCATCAATTTCAAATGAATAGTTTTATCATCCATTGTTTTTACTTCACTGCCATATCCCATATGATATTTAACATCACCACTTCCCATAGTTTGATCAATAGTAGCAGTGCCTTCGAACTCACTAAAAATTTGCTCATAGGTTTTACCCATGATATTTGCTAATACATTAAGCCTTCCTCTATGCGCCATCCCAATAACCACTTCTTGTATATCGTGGTTAGCAGCAGTATTAATGATGGCATCGAGTGCAGCTATGGTTGTTTCTCCACCTTCAAGAGAAAACCTTTTTTGACCAATGTATTTAGTGTGCAAAAACTTTTCAAACATCACACCTTGATTCAATTTTTCAAGGATTCTTTGTTTTTTGCTTAATGGGAGTGGTTTAGCAAATTGTTGCTCCATTTCTGCAGTTAAAAAATCAACTCGCTTTTGATCACTAATGTATTTAAACTCTATTCCAACATGATTGGCATAGGTATTTTGTAAATGAGCTAAAATATTTTTTAAAGTAGTAGCTCCCAGACCAATCAAGTTTCCGGCCTGAAAAACAGTATTTAAATCTGCTTCAGATAATCCGAAAAATGACAAGTCCAAATTAGCCCCTCTATCCTTTCTTGTTCTGATAGGATTGGTCTTTGCAATTAAATGCCCTTTATTTCTGTAGCCCAGAATAAGCCGATACACTTTAATTTCTTTCATCCAATCTGCTGAAGCAGTTGATACTCCTTCAACAGAAGCCTGACCTGCAGTATAATTACCTGCAACAGCAAAGTCAAAACCTTCAAAAAACTTCCTCAAATCGGGGTCAACGCTCTCGGGATTGGTTAAAAAGTCTTGATAAAGACCCTCTATGAACGCCGGATGTGAATTGGTGATGTACGAAAAATCCTTCATTTGGCTTATTTATGCAGCTTTTCAATCTAAATTGTTCGCAAATATCGGTCATTGGGGGCAGAAAATAAACCAAAAAATAAGCTAAAACCCACTATTTTATACACAGTAGTCGTTTTGCTCAAAATCAATAATTTTCTAGTTTTTTGCAATTTAAATTTGAAATTTGTTAGAAAGCCCCTACCTTTGCCGTCCTGAAAAAAATAGAAAATGGCAAATCACTCAGCTACAAAGAAAGACGTCAGACAAGCCGCTAAGCGCCGTGACCGTAACCGTTACTATGGTAAAACTACCCGTAACGCAATCCGTGACTTAAAAACAAGCGCAGAAAAGAAAGGATACGAAGAAAAACTTCCTGATGTTATTTCTATGATCGACAAGTTGGCAAAACGTGGAATTATCCATAAGAACAAAGCAGCCAACCTTAAGAGCAAATTAGTGAAGAAAGCAACTGCATTAGCATAATTGCCTAATTACTTTAAATAGTTAAAGCCAATCTACTGATTGGCTTTTTTTTATTTTTTTACTGGCAAGATTACAACAAAACTATTCAGATTCTCAGCTATCGCTTTATATGTTAAGCTCCCTTTGTGAATGATAATTATGCGATTAATAATTGCCAAACCAAGTCCAAACCCTTTTTTCTTTCCTACATTGCTTCCTCTAAAAAATGGGATCAACATTTTCTCTGCCTCTTCAATACTTAATTGATCCCCCTTATTTTGAAATTTAATTTTTACTGTTTTATTATCGGTTATTAAACGAATACTCACCGATTTATCATCAGAATATAAATAAGCATTCTTCATTAGGTTGATGAATGCTGCTCTAAGTAAAGCTTCATTCCCCTTTACCATCAATTGCTCATCTTCAGATGGTAAATTATCAAAAGAAAAAGCAGTTCTAGCATCCGAAAAACTTTTATTAAAATAGGCTACCGTATCAAATAATAACTCATCAATGCGCAAGTAAGGCCACTCATCCATGAATTCAATTTGCTCATTTTGAGAAATTAATAATAATGAATTGGTTAATTCAATCAAATTTTGTTGGTCTTCTTTTAAAGACATCAACACTTTTCGATATCCTTCAATGTCATAATTACTATTTAAAGCAGCTTCAGTTTGAGACAACATTACTGCAAGTGGGGTTCGCAATTCATGCGATGTGTGGTGAACATAACTTTTCCTGAACTCAAATGCAGTTTTAATTCGCTCAAGCATTGCATTAAAATTATGCGCAATTGCATTTATTTCATCTTTTGCAGGTTTTACAAAAATTCGCTCCGACAAATTAAGCTCATTGGTTCTTTGCATTTGATTACTTAATTCTACAATGGGTTTTATTGCCTGACGTACAAAAAGAAATGACATTATCGCAGTTAATAACAACGACCCTCCAAATACGCTTGCAAGAATCAATTTCATTGTATTCAGCTTGCGCAAACCAACTCTATCAAATGCTGTTGTAATTAAATATTGATGTTGAATAGGTTTGTAAATAACTACAATCTGATGATTATTTACATCAGTAAACCTTAATACCCCTATTCTTTTTACTTTTTTAAAATCAAGAATTGGGAAATTTATATTTCTATTACTTCCCAAATTAAAGATTAAAGAACCTGTAGAATCCAATATATAAAGCCGTTCGTTCACCAGTTCAATTCTATGTACTCGCAAAATATCTTCTCGAATTACTACAGGAGACTTTTGTTTTAAATTAATATAAATATCATACAACTCGTTGCCTTCAGACTGCACCCTATTATAGTAATCTTCTTCCCTATACGAAGAATACAAAAAATAAATACTGGTACAAGCAATTAATAAAATGGCAGCAACAAAGCTTGTAAAAAGCAGTGCAAACCGTAGTTTTAAATTCATGAAATTACTTTATAAAGTACCCAAAGCCTGGCTTGGTATGTATAAGTTTGGTGTTAAATGGTTTATCAATTTTATTCCTTAAAAAACTGATGTATACTTCAATTGTATTAGTACCTGTGTCAAAACTTAAATCCCAAACTTTTTCCAAAATTTCTTGTTTCGAAATTACCCTCTCCGGAGTTCTTACCAATAAAGTTAAGAGTGTAAATTCTTTAGAAGTTAGGTTAATAGTAATTTCGTTTCGTTTAACCGATTTGAGTTTGAAATCAATTTCTAAGTCTGCGTAAACTAATTTCTCATGTTTATCAGCCGAATCGGTTCTTTTAAACAACACTTTAAGTCTTGCAAAAAGTTCGTCAAAATGAAATGGCTTAACTAAATAATCATCAGCGCCCATATTAAAAGCAGCAACTTTATCATGTATTTCACCAACTGCTGTTAACATTACAATAGGAATATTGGGGCTTCGTTTTCTAAAGTCATTACAAAGTGCCATCCCATTTTTACCAGGCAAATTAATATCAAGCAAAGCCATGGAATAATCGTTTTCCATAAACATTTTATCCGCTTGTAACCCATTTTCGGCAACGTCAACATCATACCCAACCCTAGTTAACTCTTCCTGTATGGCTTTAGCCAATTTAGCTTCGTCTTCAGCCAAAAGTATTTTATACTTCTTCTCCATTAATCAATTTTTTTTACATTACCAGCACCAACAATTTTTTGGCTCACTTCAGCATTCCCTTTATAAAACACATCACCAGAACCCACAATTTTAATATTGAGTGAAACATCTGCATGCACTTTCACATTGCCATTTCCAGCAATTTTAATAGAAGCGTTTTCCGATTTCAGCAATTCAGCATTACAATCACCTGTGCCTGCAATATCAAAAGAGGCATTTTTAGTTTCGCCTTGCAAATTCACATTTCCTGATCCCTTTATATCTACTTCAATTTTGGGGGTATTTACAGCTAGGTCTACATCTCCTTGCCCTGCAATATCAATTTTTAACTCATTGCCTCCTGTAAACTTCTCAGCCCCCTTAACATTGCCAGAACCAGCCAAATTAATTCCAGTTAATAAAGGAGTTGTAATGGTAATTTTAATGCCATGATCAGACTTTAGATTAAACTTGGATTTGGTTTTAAATACTAATTCATCATTGCTTTCAGAAAGGAGAATATATTTCTGTAAATTCTCATCTGTTTCAATAGATACAGATGCTGTTTTCCCCGGTATTAAAACAATATCAAAATTCCCTTTCAATACTATTTTTTCTGCTTTTGAGACTTTTCTATTCTCGGTTACAATTTCCCCGTTACCATGAATGGATTTTCCCATCCAATTACAGGAAATAGAAACAATTGATAGTAAAAGAGCAGCAAAAATGTTGCTTTTCATATTAAATAAATTATGGTACCCGAAAGGTAGCAAAAAAGCGCATAAATATGGGAACAAGTAAAATTGAATTAACTTTGCCCCCATGACAGAAAAAATACTGATTCTCGATTTTGGTAGTCAATATACCCAGTTAATTGCCCGTGCAGTTCGTGAAGCGAATATTTATTGTGAAATTATCCCTTTTCACAAGGCATTTACCATAGATTCTTCATTAAAAGGGATCATTTTAAGCGGTTCCCCATTTAGTGTAAATGAAGAAAATGCACCTACCGTAGATATTGCATCATATATTGCCCAACTACCGGTGTTAGGAGTATGTTATGGCGCTCAATTAACAGCTAAAGTATTTGGAGGTAAAGTAGACAAGTCTAACAAAAGAGAATATGGTAGAGCACAATTAGATATTCAACAACAAGACCAACTATTCAGCGGAATCAGTTTGAAGTCTCAGGTTTGGATGAGCCATAGCGACTCCATTAAAAGCTTACCGGAAGGATTCACCATTTTGGCAACAACTGAAAGCATTCCTGTTGCTGCTTTCAAAAAAGAGGGTTCAGATACTTATCCTTTGTATGGTTTTCAATTTCACCCAGAAGTATACCATTCAACAGAAGGCAAAAAAATGATTAAAAACTTTCTGGTGGATATTTGTGGATGTTCCCAAAACTGGACTCCTGCTTCGTTTGTAGAAGAAACGGTGGCTAAATTAAAAGAAGAAATTGGAGACAAGCAAGTAATCATGGCTTTAAGTGGTGGTGTAGATAGTACTGTTGCGGCTACATTAATTGCAAAAGCCATAGGACCAAGACTACATGGAATATTTGTAGACAATGGAGTATTAAGAAAAGACGAATTTGAACAAGTATTAGACACTTATAATGCGATTGGTTTAAATGTAAAAGGGATTGATGCTAAAGAACTTTTTTATGCAGCATTAAAGGACCAAACAGATCCAGAAGCAAAACGAAAAGCTATTGGCAAATTGTTTATTGATGTATTTCAATCTGAATCACTTCAATTAGAAAATATTTCCTTTTTAGGTCAGGGAACTATTTATCCAGACGTGATTGAAAGCGTAAGTGTTCATGGACCATCGCAAACAATTAAGAGTCACCACAATGTTGGAGGATTACCCGACACCATGCACCTTTCATTGGTAGAACCATTAAGATACCTGTTTAAGGATGAAGTTAGAAAAGTAGGTTTAGAATTGGGCATTCCGGCAGATATGATTAATAGACACCCTTTTCCTGGTCCTGGATTAGCTATTCGTATATTAGGTGAAGTGAATGCAGAGCGAGTAGATTTATTGCAAAGAGCAGATGCCATATTCATTAATGGATTAAAAGAAGCAGGATTATACACACAAGTTTGGCAAGCAGGTACCATTCTTTTGCCAGTAAAGAGTGTGGGTGTGATGGGAGATGAAAGAACCTATGAATTCACTGTAGCTTTAAGAGCAGTTACATCTGTAGATGGAATGACTGCAGATTGGGCTCATTTACCTTATGAATTCCTAGCGGATATTTCTAATGAAATAATTAATAATGTGAGAGGGATTAATAGAGTTGTGTACGATATAAGCAGCAAACCACCTGCAACTATTGAGTGGGAATAATTGAACTTAATTTAAAAGTGATGCGGTTTAAAAAATTTATATTAAGCTTGTTAATTTTAGTTGCTGGCAATCGCTTATTAGCACAGCAATCCGCTCCTTTAAAAATAGCAGTATTTGCTCCTATTTATTTAGACACTGTGTTTAATGGCAGTAACTATACTTTGGGCAACAATAATTTGCCAAAGAGCATTTTACCAGGCTTAGATTTTTACAATGGCATACAATTAGCCATCGACTCTTTGAATGCAGAAGGACAATCATTAACTGTTTTATTTTATGATAGTAAAAGCAATACACAATCTGTTAAGCAAATATTAGAAACAGAATCATTGCAAGATGTTTCAATGATTATTGCTTCTTTTAATAATAGAAATGATATTAAGCCTTTGGCAGATTTTGCTTTAAATAAACAGATTCCTCTAATTTCCATGACATACCCCAATGATGGTGGGGTTAAGGCTAATCCCTATTTTGCATTAGTAAATTCTACACTTACTACTCATATAGAAGGCATATTTAAATACCTTCAAAAAAACTTTCCAACAGAACCAATTTTGTACTTGAAAAGGCCAGGATCATTAGAAGATATGGTAGAAAGATTATTTCAAGACCTAAATAAAAAAACACCAGCACTCCCATTAAAAATACGAACAGTTAGCGCAAATGACAGCACCAATATAGCTAGTTATAATGCATTAATGGATAGTACTAAAACCAATATTATTTTTTGCGGCAGTTTAAACGAAAATTTTGGGATTAACCTAGTTAAAACTACTGCAGCAAACATAAGTTATAAGTCTATTCTGATTGGAATGCCAACTTGGGATGCAATCAAAGATTTTGGTAAAGGGACAGATATTATTTATTCTACTCCTTACAACTACAATAGAACAGATAAGTTGGCTCAATATATTATTCAAAGTTATAGAAGCAAAGTTGCTGGGAGGCCCTCAGATATGGTATTTAAAGGGTTTGAAGCCATGTATCATTTTGGCAAACTGTTGATTAAACACCAGAACAGCATTGCCACCCAATTATCTGATAATAGTTTCAAACTCTTTAATGAATTTGATTTCATTCCTGTAAAATCAAACGAAGAGAATATACCAGCCTATTTAGAAAACAAACGAATCTATTTTATTAAAAAGACAGACGGAGTAATAAAGTCAATACAATAAACCGTTTCGGTTTGTTTTTGTTAACAATATATGATCGGCAACAAAGGAAACAAATCTTATTTACCACAAAAGGACTGCATTATATGTGGGAAGCCATTTACTTGGAGAAAAAAATGGGAAAAAAATTGGGCTGAAGTTAAATATTGCAGCGATCGATGCAGAAATTCAAATAAAGGAAATGCACGACAACAAGGGAAATGATATTATACATCAATGGCTTAATAAACATCAACTTACTCCTTTTAAATTTCAGGAACAAGCTTGGCAAGCGATAATGAATGGCCAAAGCGGCCTAATTAATGCACCTACAGGCTGTGGCAAAACCTATTCTGTTTTCTTAGGTGCACTCATGCAGTTTATAAAGAATCATCCAACCCATTGGAAAACCCAAAAAAACAATGGGCTTCAAATACTTTGGATTACCCCTTTAAGAGCCCTTGCAAAAGATATTGGAAGGGCTATGGAAGAAGTAATTGTACAATTAGGACTACAATGGAAAGTGGCCATAAGAAATGGAGATACGTCTACCGCAGATAGGGCAAAGCAAAAAAAGCAAATGCCAGAAGTGCTTATTATAACCCCAGAAAGTCTGCATTTATTATTGACACAAAAAAACTACCCTCACTATTTTACTACAATTAAAATACTTGCAGTTGATGAATGGCATGAACTAATGGGCAGTAAAAGAGGTGTTCAAACAGAGTTGGCTGTTAGCAGAATTGCCAATTGTGCCAGCCAATTACAAGTATGGGGAATCAGTGCTACTATTGGAAATTTAACTGAAGCTAAAGATGTTTTGCTGGCACCTTTAAAAATAGCGGGCACTATCATTAAAGCAGATATTGACAAACCAATTGATGTACACACAATCATACCCGATGAAATTGACAAATACCCTTGGGCTGGTCATTTAGGTATTAAGCTGGCGCATACGCTCATACCAATTATAGCAGAAAGCAAAACCACTTTAATATTTATTAATACCAGGGGAATGAGTGAAACCTGGTATCAAACCTTGCTCACTGTAGCTCCTGAATTAGCAGGAGCAATTGCATTACACCACGGTAGCATAGAACAAGAATTAAGACTATGGGTAGAAGATGCTTTGCATACCGAAAAATTAAAAGCAGTTGTATGTACTGCCAGTTTAGATTTAGGGGTAGATTTTAGGCCGGTAGATACAGTTATTCAAGTTGGTTCACCCAAAGGCATTGCTCGTTTCTTACAAAGAGCTGGCAGAAGTGGACATAGGCCTGGAGAAATCAGCAAGATTTATTTTTTACCAACCAATAGCTTAGAATTAGTTGAAGCAGCTGCATTAAAATCGGCAATCAAAGAAGGTTCAGTTGAAAATAAAAACCCCTTATTGCTTTGTTTTGATGTTTTACTTCAATACCTATGCACTTTGGCAACGGGAGAAGGCTTTAATGCTAAAACAATTTATGATGAAGTAAAATCAACTCATTGCTTTGCAGACATGCAAGAACAAGAATGGCAAGAATTATTGCAGCATATTACTACAGGAGGTAATGCATTACAGGCTTATGATGATTATAAGAAAGTAGAAATTATTGACGGTATTTACAGAATAACTAATAGAAGAATTGCAATGCGCCATCGAATGCATATTGGCACCATAGTAAGCGATGCAATGCTTAAAGTAAAGTTTTTAAGTGGCGGATATATAGGTGTGATTGAAGAATATTTTATCAGCAGATTGGTTCCTGGGGATGTCTTTACATTGGCAGGCAGAAATGTAGAGTTAGTCATGATTAAAGAAATGACCGTTCTAGTAAAAAAATCAACAGCAAAAAAAACATTAATACCAGCATGGATGGGAGGAAGAATGAGTTTGACCGCTAATTTAGGAGCAATTCTAAGAAGAACTTTTTCATCAGCTTTAACCCCCAATGCTGGCTTAGAACTTACTAGTTTAGAACAACTTTTTTTGCTACAAAAACAGCTATCACATATACCGCAGCACAATGAATTATTAATTGAGCAAATTGAAGATAAAGATGGATTTCATTTATTGGTTTATCCATTTGAAGGGAGGCAAGTACATGAAGCACTAAGTGCTATTTTAGCTTATCGGATAGCGCAAATTCAACCCATGAGTTTTTCTATATCAATGAACGATTATGGTTTTGAATTATTAAGTGATTCACCTATTCCTGTTGACGATAGTAATGTTAGAGAACTATTTAGCACCAATCAACTATTGCAACATATACAACAGAGTATCAACAATACTGAAATGGCTAAAAGAAAATTTAGGGATATTGCTGTAATCGGGGGATTAATATTTCAAGGTATGCCTGGAGAAAAAACCAAGGCAAGGCATATACAATCATCAGCTTCATTATTATTCAAAGTATTTGAAGAATTTGATCCAAACAATATTTTACTTAGGCAAGCTTATAATGAAGTACTTGAACAACAAATGGACGAAGTAAGATTAAGATTAGCGTTGCAAAGAATTGGGGAGAGCTACATTGTATTGCGTTTCCCCAAAAAACTAACACCCCTCTCGTTTCCAATAGTTGTTGATGGGTTAAATAGAAATAATCTTTCTTCGGAAAAACTAGAGGATCGTATTAAAAAGATGCAACAACAGTTATCTTAGTAACAAATGAATATTTCATTACTTCATAAAATTCATGAACAGCATTTTTGGTTATCTGCCCAAAGAAGTATTTATTGGGAAGAAGAAAAAACAATGATTGTTTCAGATACCCATTTTGGTAAGACTGGCCATTTTAGAAAAAGTGGGATTGCAGTACCACAGCAGGTTTACAAGGAAGATTTACAACGATTTTTTAGCTTAGCAACAGCATTAAAACCTGAACGAATATTGGTAGTGGGTGATTTTTTTCATAGTACCGACAATGAAGAACATAACTTATTTTTAAAATGGAAAAATGACTTTAGGTCATTACAAATCACTTTAATAAAAGGGAATCATGATATTTTAGGAGATGATTGGTATGAAAACGCAGGGATTCAATTGATAAACCAATTTTATGTAATTGGACAGTTTTACTTTCAACACGACCCTGCAGAAAACAATATCCCTTTAACAGAAGGTTCATTTCTTTTTTCAGGACATGTTCACCCCGGAATACTAATGAAAGGTATAGGTAAACAATCTCTTAGATTTCCCTGTTTTTATTTAACAGATAATCAATGCATACTTCCTGCTTTTAGCAAGTTTAGTGGCTTGGCAATTGTAAAGCCCAAAAAACAAGACCAGGTATACGCAATTGCGAATGAAAATATTATTAAACTAGCATGATTAAAATAGCATTTGACCCTATATATGCGCATCCGTTGCCCGAGAACCATCGATTCCCTATGTTAAAATATCAATTGATACCCGAACAATTGATGCATGAAGGCACTTTTACTGAAATCCATTTTTTCAACCCTGGAATATGCAATGAAGAAGTTATTTTATATACGCATGAACAGGTTTATTTAAATAAATTACTACACCAACAATTAAGTCCTTCCGAACAAAGAAAAATTGGTTTTCCTCAATCACCAGCATTAACAAAAAGGGAATTAATCATTACACAAGGCACCATTGATGCTTGTACCTATGCTTTAGAAAATGGCGTAGCATTAAATATAGCAGGAGGAACGCATCATGCATTTGCAGATAGAGGCGAAGGTTTTTGTTTATTAAACGATATGGCAGTTGCTGCAAATTATTTGTTGCGCAAACAAATGAGCAAAAAAATATTGATTATTGACTTAGACGTTCACCAAGGAAATGGGACGGCCAAATTAATGGAAAAAGAAGAAAGGGTATTTACCTTCAGTATGCATGGTGCTCACAATTATCCCTTTCACAAAGAAAAATCCGATTTAGATATTGGATTAAAAGATGGTACAACTGGATCCGAATATTTAGCTATCCTAAATGAAATATTACCCAAACTAATCAATCAAGAAAAGCCAGATTTTGCATTTTATTTATCAGGAGTAGACATTTTAAATACCGACAAATTTGGCAAACTACAAGTAAGTTTAGATGAATGTAAACAAAGGGATGAAATAGTATTTGACCAATTAAAGAAACACCAGATACCTGTAACAGTGGCACTAGGCGGAGGTTATTCTCCAGATATTAGAACAATAGTAGAAGCCCATTGCAATACTTTTAGATTAGCTGCAGACTATCACGACTAGCCAATACTGTAAACAGCTTGATGTTTTACAGGGAAATTGCAACTATTGGCAATAAAACAAAACTGATTTGCTTTGGCGTGCAAAGCGTTTGCTTGATCCATCATTTGCATATTAGCCAATGAAATGGAAGGCTTTAATATTACCTCTGTAAACCTTCCACTCCCTGACTGATCTTCAACCATTGTACCTTCTGCATGGTCAATATAAGAAGTGACAACAATTCCAGCTTCAGCACAGAAATGCAAGTACCAAAGCATATGACACGAGGACAAAGCTGCAACCATCATTTCTTCAGGATTATACCGATTAGGATCACCCCTAAATGCAGGGTCAGAACTAGATTCAATCGGAGGCTTTCCTTCCACCTGAATCATATGATTCCTCGAATAACTTTTATAATTACTTGTACCGGTTCCTAAATTACCAGTCCACTTTATAGCTACTTTATAACGATGATCTTTGCTCATGCTAGTTTAACTTCTTCTTGAGTGTACTTACTTGTTCCTGTAAATTATTAACCATACCAGCTAACTGATTTACGTCCCAAACAGGAGCTGCATTGGCTTTTTGCAAAATATACACGGCTTTCCAGATTTCTAATACATCTTCAGCACTAACATTATAAGGTTCGTATTGAGGATTATCGCTGATTAAAGTGATTTTATTTTTTATACGATTATTCTTCATTACTCGCTTGTAAGCAACCCCTTCATTTCGAGATAAAACAACATAAGTATTGCTGTTTTTTAAATCATCTAAGTCTTCAACTTTTTCACCCACAATAACACTACCACTAGGTGTAGGCAACATAGAATCACCCATTATTTCGAAGGCCCTATATTGACCCGGTGCCAACATAGGCAATGTAAAAGTATTCAACTCGTCAACAAACTCAGGGTCTGCATAACCAGTCATATAACCTGCAGCAGCTTTAACAGGAACAAAACGAATTTCATTGGATTCAGAAACCATTTTCAATTGGCGCCTTCTGTCCAAATAAGATCCACCTGTTGTTTCAGAAAGGTCCTTAAATAGAAAATCTTCCAATGTAAGCTTAAAAATACTGCAGACCTGTTCCATTACTTCCAATTTTGGTTCAGCTCTTTCCTCTTCATAAGCACCTACTAAAGAGCGTTTAATTTTTAGCTTGTTGGCAAACTCTTCCTGGGTCCAGCCCCGCAGTTTGCGCAGATACCGTAAATTTTTTCCAGCGTTTGACATAACTAATACTTTTAGCGCAATTTACTAAACTTTTTAGTTTTTCCAAATTTATTTTCATTTTTATTTTTTCGAGTAGATTCTGAGAAATGTTTGCAGTACTTTTCGTGTGTAATAAACGACCATGAAAAAAATAGCTTTTATTCTTTCGATTTGTGTTTCACTCAGTGCAATTGCTCAACAACCTGCATCATTTCCAGCGGCTTTAATGATCACGCCTGAGAAATCTAATTTTGAAAAAACATCTTCCTATGCAGATGTAATGCAGTTTTTAACTATCATTAAAACCATGAGCCCCAATATTCATATAGGTTCAATAGGGAAAAGTACCCTAGGAAAAGACATACCCTATGCAGTTTTAGCTAACCCTGCAGTCACTAATCCAGAACAAGCAAAGCAATCAGGAAAACCTGTTGTTTATATTCAAGGCAATATTCATGGCGGAGAAGTAGAAGGCAAAGAAGTGAGTATGATGTTGATGCGTGATATTTTATTGGGAAACTTATCGCACTTGCTTAGTAAACAAATCATTGTATTCGTACCAATCTATAATACAGATGGGAACGACCAATTTGCAAAGGGATTAAGGCCGTCTCAAGAGAATAGCCCACTCGAAACAGGTATCAGAGAAAACGGGCAAGGGCTCGATTTAAATAGAGATGGTATGAAAATGGAGACCCCAGAAACCAAAGCAATGGTTGCTAATATTCTAAATGCATGGGACCCACAAATGGTAGTTGATTTACACACGACCAATGGCACTTGGCATGGATACGATTTAACTTGGGCTCCAGGTTATTTATCAGCAGGTGAACCAGGCCCCTATCATTATACTAATAGCACCATCCTACCATTTATTACTGATCAGGTAAAGAAAAATAATGATTTATTATTTGGACCATTTGGCGATTTTTCAACAAGAGAAGGATGGCCAGTTAAAAATTTTTATACTTATAACCATCATCCAAGATATATTATCAATCAAATTGGTTTAAGAAATAGGATGTCTATTTTAAGTGAATCATTTGCACATGAACGATTTTATCAGCGAATCAATAGCACATATCATTTTGTAAAAGAAATTTTAACCTATTGCAATAATAATGCTGCAGAAATCATTCAAATTAACCAACAAGCAGAAAAAAATGCCATTGAAAATGTACGAAATAATGCCGGTTTGGTTTCTAAAGGAGTAAGATTCAAAATGGTTCCTACAATAGATGGCATCCGCAACTTTAGAACCTATGACTATATTCCATTTAAAAAAGAAGATGGTACTAAAAGCATAGTGAAAACAGGAAGAATTACCCATATTGATAAAGTGAACTATTATGCTGATTTTAAAGATACCGTAAATGCCCTTTTACCTAGAGGGTATATTATACCAGCAGCGTTAGACAGCATAGTTCAACAGTTAAAGTTAATGGGAGCGAAAGTGGAACAATTAGAAAGAAAGACCGAATTTAAAGGGGAAGAATTCATCATTGAAAAATTCAGCAAAGCCAATAGAAAATTTGAAGGACATCAAATGGCTTCAGCAGAAGGAAAATTTGTGGCTAAAACATTTACTGCTGAAAAAGGAGATTATATGGTTGATCTAGCTCAACCATTGGCCAATCTTATTTTCTATGCATTAGAACCACAATCAGATGATGGGCTACTTACTTGGAACTTCTTTGACCATTATTTAAATACAAAAGGAGTAACAACACAACCCGTAGCCTATCCTGTGTTTAAATTTTTTAGCACAATTACAACAACGAAAAAGAAAAGATAGGCCATCGCTTATCGTAACTTGCAGTATGGCAAAAGTAAAAGCAAAAACAAGTAAGAAAAAAGAAGAGCCGATTATATTGGTTACAAATGATGATGGTTTTACCGCACCTGGGATACATGCATTGGTAGAAGCGGTAAAAGGGTTGGGAAAGATTGTAGTTGTGGCACCAGACAAACCTCAGAGTGGAATGGGGCACGCTATAACCATAGGAGAACCTTTGCGATTGCATAAGGTCCATAATTTTGGTGAAGTGGAAGCCTATAGCTGCAGTGGCACACCGGTAGACTGTGTTAAGCTTGCTGTAGACAAAGTATTACATGGTAAACCTGCAATTTGTATTAGTGGCATTAACCATGGAGCCAATCATTCAATCAACGTTATATACTCGGGAACCATGAGTGCTGCATTAGAAGCATCCATTGAAAGTATCCCAAGTATTGGTTTCAGTTTATTAGACTTTAGTATAGAAGCCGATTTTGATGGCGCCAAAAAATATGCTCGCATTATTGTTGAACAGTTATTATCAAGTAAAAAAATAGACAAGCATATTTGCTTAAATGTAAATATTCCTAAAGTAAAAACAGAACTTATAAATGGCATAAAAATTTGTTCGCAAGCATACGCCAAATACCAAGAAAAATTTGACGAAAGAAAAGACCCTCACGGACGAAAATATTTTTGGTTGACAGGTGAGTTTGTGAATTTTGACAAGAGCAAGGAGAGTGATGTTTGGGCACTCAAAAACAATTATGTAAGTGTGGTACCTGTTCAATTTGACCTAACCAACTATGAATTAAAAAAACAGTTGGAAAAAAACTGGAAATTCTAATGCTTTTTAATAAAGATCAATTTGGGTTTGGCTTAATTCTAGGGTTTATTGCTCCTATTTTTGGCTTATTTGGCTATTACTATTGGAAATTTAGCCTATTCACTTTGAATGAGTTTTTTCAAGTATTGATGCTACAAAAATCTTTATTGAGTGGTATCATCAGCATTGCATTAATTGCCAATGCTATTGTATTTACGGTTTACATTAACAAGCAAAAAGATAAAACAGCCAAGGGAGTATTTATTGCAACTTGCGTATATGCGTTAATCTCCCTTGGTTTTAAGTGGTTTGTTTAATTATTGAGGCGCTTTTTCTTGTTGATTAATTTTGACTCATCTGTTACAAAATAAGTAATTGACTGCTTATGTTTGTATATAACAGTTTTACCATTAAGTTTGGCAGGCTCCCAATTAGGGCTCAATTTCATAACTCTTACTGCTTCTTCCGCAGTACCATAGCCAGGGTTATTCTCAGCTTTAATTTCGCTTAATTTACCTTCTTTATCAATTATAAACGATAGATTCACAGTATACTTTCCTGGAGGTCCGCCTTTCTCAACTGGTATTTCTCTTTTTATATTTTGGTTTAAAAACTTTGCCCAAGCTTTTAAACCACCTTTAAATTCGGCTGGCACTTGAACTTTAGTAAAAGCTTTTTCAGGAGCTTGGCTTTCTTCGTTAAAAGGCATACCAAGTTTGACTGATTTATCATTTGGATTAAATAACGTGATTTTAATCACCCCATTCTTACCTTCTTCACCAAAAATATCTAACGCTGTTTTGGCATTAATTACTTCAAGGGATTTGATTGTAGATGGATGAATCATACTGATTTCAGACTTATCTATAATTTTACCATCCACCAAAAAAAGTGCTTTAGCATAGTTTATATTGATCCTATTTTGAAATTCAAAATAGCCTTTATCTAATGGCGTGGATGTGGTTGAATCAAGCTTTACTATACTTGTATCTTTTTGCGTAGCAAAGCCTATAGGTTTATCAATTGTTGTTTCAGTTTTGGCTTTAAATGCTCCATCAACTAAACCTTTTTCTTTGGCAGATAAATACTTTTGAATTCCGTTTAGAATAGCTACTGCTAATTGCTCTCTAAACTGGGGACTTTTTATTTTTTCTAAATCCGATTTATTTGATAAATATCCAGCTTCTATAAGTAAACTTGGAGCATTAACATTTTGCAAAACATATACTCCCTCCTGCTTACTCTTAATGCCATTAAATGGCATTTTTAAATCATCTAAATCATTTGCCAGTTGATTGGCAAATTGTAAATGGGCATTGTAGCTATTTGTTTTAGCTGGGTTAGCAATATAAATTTCAGTTCCAGACAAGCTATTGTTCTTACTTGAATTATAATGCAATGACACAAACAAATCGGGATTGGCTTTATTGGCAATAGCTGCTACTTCAGCTACCGTTTGTGTTTCGTCGGCTCTTCTGGTTAATACCAAATTGAGCTGGCTGTTTTGATTTATTTCTTTTATACTTTTTGCCAATTCTAATGTTAATGCAGCTTCTGTTGATTTTCCATCAATACCTAATCCTCCTCTATCTACACCCCCATGTCCTGCATTTATTACAATAGTATAAGTGTTTTTTAAAGCCAAATTCATTGGAGCAACACTAGCAACAGGCTTTCCTGAAATATCCTTGTAAATATTCTCAATTACTGATTCAACTGAAATAGGCTGAGTTGTTTCGGAATTTCTAAAAGCTACCAATATGATAGTAATGGCTAACAAGGGTAATACTACCAGTCTACGTAAGTAGCTAAATCTTGAATGTTTTTGTTTGGTTAACATAGCAATTCGTCTTTTAATGGGTGAAAAAAAGAAAGGGTTCGTTAAATTAAATTGGTGTTGTGGATAAGCTGCTGCCAATAGCATTTGAGCCAATGTTGCAGTATCCCCATTATCAACAGATTTTTTATCGGCAATAAACTCGTGAATCATATGCAACTCTTTTTTGATTAGCCAAAAAAATGGGTTAAACCATCCTGCAATCAATATGAGCTGCATATATATTTTGTCAAAAGAATGCTTCTCTTTTACGTGGGTAATTTCGTGTTGCAAAATTTGCTGACCTGTAACACTAGATAAATCAATGGCTTCATTCCAAAAAATATACCGAAAGAATGAATAAGGTGTTCCTTTTGCATTCGTAATAACCAAATCAATATCACCCAAGGATTTAACTTTATTTAATTTATACAATTGATATATTCGAAACAAGGAAACAAAAAAGCCAGACAATAAGAATAATACTCCTCCTGCATACAGCAGCTTTAATCCATTCTGCCAACTAAGATTATACCAATTGAATTTTAGATTAGATTCAATTACGGTATTGTTATCTGCAACAGCAGAAAGTAGATAATAGATATTGGTGTCTTCAGAAATATTAGTTCCATTCAATTGAATTTTAATCAATGGTACTAACCACGATAATCCTGCTACTAATAATAGATAGAATCTATTGTATTGATGGAATTGTTTGTCTCTGAGTACAAGCCAATAATATCCCATCATAATAGCAGAACAAAAAACTACCTGAAGAAAATAATAAATAGTGGTTTGCATACAATTATTTTTTAGTTTTTTTCATTTCTTGCAATAACAACTCCAACTCTTTTACACTGATGTCTTTTTGTTTTACCATAAAGGAAACAGCATCGGCAAAAGATCCTTCAAAATAACCTTCTACTAAATTTCGAATAGTGCTAGAAGAATAGTCTTCTTTACTAACAGTTGGAAAATATTGGTGCACCCTTCCTATTTGGTTCACTCCTACAAACCCTTTGTCTACTAAAATTTTTACAATAGTAGCAATGGTATTGCTATGGGGCTTGGGTTCTGGTTGTGCATCAATAATGTCTTTTAAGAAAGCGGTTTCCAACTTCCAAATGGATTGCATTATTTGTTCTTCTGCTTTGGTTAATGGTTTCATGATGTACATTTACAAGAGTAAACCTATAACTAAATTTTTAGTTTAACAACTATTTTTTTAGTTATTTAACTATTTATTTAGTTATTCAACATGAAATACTATATCATAGCGGGGGAAGCCAGTGGAGATTTACATGGGAGTAACCTGATAAAGCAATTGAAAATACAAGACCCTACAGCACAGATACAATGCTGGGGTGGCAATTTAATGGAAGCCGCAGGAGCCAATCTGGTAAAGCACTACAGAGATTTAGCATTCATGGGGTTTTCCGAAGTCATTAAAAATTTACCTACTATTTTAGGCAACTTAAGTTTTTGCAAAAATGATATTTTAGCCTTTAAGCCCGATGTGTTAATCTTAATTGATTACCCCGGATTTAATTTACGTATTGCAGAATGGGCTAAACTACAAGGTTTCAAAGTGGTCTACTATATTGCACCGCAAGTATGGGCATGGAAATCCAATCGCGTAAAAAAAATGAAGCAATGCATCGACTTAATGTTATGTATTCTTCCTTTTGAAAAAACTTATTTTAAAGACCAATGGAACTGGGAGGTGGATTATGTGGGTCATCCTTTAATAGAAGTAATTGAACAATTTAAAGCAACAAATCAATTAGAACCAAAACCGATTGTGGCTTTATTACCAGGAAGTCGCAAACAAGAGATAGCAAAAAAATTACCCATCATGTTGAGCGTAGCTCCTCATTTTCCTCAATTTGAATTTGTGGTAGCCAAAGCTCCTGGTCAAGAAGATAATTTTTATGAACCATTTATGATTGGGCAACCCAATGTTAGGGTAGTAAAAGATAGCACTTATGCTTTATTAATGCAATCCAGTGCTGCATTAGTTACCAGCGGCACCGCTACATTGGAAACTGCTTTATTTGGCGTACCAGAAGTTGTTTGTTACAAAGGAAGCAATATCAGTTACCAAATTGCAAGAAGATTGGTAAAGATCAAATTCATTTCCTTGGTAAATTTAATTATGGATAAGGAAATTGTGAAAGAGTTAATTCAAAATCAACTAAATACAGCCAATTTAGTGCAAGAACTAAACAATCTTCTAACTAATAAAGACCAACAAATAAGGCTTCAAGCTGAATATGCACAATTATATCAATTGCTTTTAGCAGGGGGACATGCTTCGCAGAATGCAGCTTCTTTAATAATGAATTTTCTAAAAAAATAAGTTACCTAAACATTGGTAGCACTACCTGCTTAATCAAAATAAAAATTACTGCTAATAAAAACATTACCAAGGAAACCCTATTCATTCCATGCATGTATTTCATCCAAGTAGACTTAGGTGCATTAGGATCAGCTTTTTTGATAAATAAGTACTGTTGAATTTGGTTCCAGATTCCCATGGTTAGTAATTTTTACAAAGATAACATGCTGAATGCATTTTAGTTCAATCAACCTTATACCCTTAGATTTGTTAAAACACAAAACGATATATGCTTCCAAAAATCATCCTTGTAGCTTGTTTAGCCATCAGTATACAAAGTCAGGCTCAAATTGATCCAGCCAAAATTGATATCATACGTGATAAATATGGTGTTCCCCATATTTTCGGAAAAACTGACCCGGAAGTAGCTTATGGTTTAGCTTGGGCGCATGCAGAAGATGATTTTGAAACCATTCAACAGTCTTTATTGGCGGGAAAAGCTATGTTGGCTGAATACCAGGGCAAAAAAGGCGCTTCTATTGATTATATTGTTCACTTATTGCGAATTCCTGAATTGGTAGAGGAGCGCTACGAATCTGATTTAGCACCAGATTTCAAAAAACTGTTGGAAGGCTATAGTGCTGGATTAAATGCCTATGCAGCCAAACATCCTAAAGAAGTATTGTTAAAAAAAATATTCCCTGTTACTCCTAAAGACATGGTTCAATATTCTGTTTTACAACTATGTGTTCTTTCAGGAGCAGATAAAGCATTGGCTGCAATATTTGGTGGCACTGTCCCTTTATTAGAAAACTATAAAACACAGGGCAGCAATGCTTTTGCTTTTAATAGCAATAAAACTACCGACGGGCAAGTTTATTTAAACATCAATGCCCATCAGCCGCTGGAGGGTCCGGTAGCATTTTATGAAGCACATTTAAGCAGTGAAGAAGGATGGAATATATTGGGAGCAAACTTCCCAGGTGCTCCTTCCATTTTGCATGGAGTGAATGAACACTTGGGATGGGCACATACAGTGAATGAACCTGATAAATTAGATGTATATCAATTAGAAATAAACCCAGCAAATAAGACTCAATACAAATTTGATGGCAAATGGGAAGTATTAGAAGAAAAAGTTGCCCGTTTAAAAGTAAAAATTGCTGGTTTAAAAATCAATGTTAAGAAAAAAGCATATTGGAGTAAATATGGACCAACTATTATTACAGATCGAGGAACTTTCTCTATCAGAATGCCCGCTCAAATGGATATTAGAGGTTTGGAACAATGGTACCGTTTTAACAAAGCCAAAAACTTTACAGAGTTTAAAGCAGCAGTAAATATGAAAGCCATTCCTGGTTATAATATTGTGTATGCAGATAAATACGACACCATTTATTATATCAGTAATGGAAGAATTCCGGTAAGAGATAAAAACTATAATTGGAAATCAACTTTACCAGGAAACACCAGTGCAACACTTTGGAATCAATTGCACCCTATTGATGCTTTACCTCAGGTTCTGCAACCAAAATCTGGATTTGTATACAATACCAACCACTCTCCTTTTCATTCTACAGAAGGCACTGAAAATCCAATTGTAAAAGATATTACAATGGGATATGAAACCCTAGAAAACAATCGCAGTAAGCGTTTCGAGGAAATGCTCAAACCCTTGAATAAAGTGAACTACGAAGACTTTAAGCGAATCAAATTCAGTAGACAGTTCCCATCCAACTTTTACTTCCCTTACAATATCGATACGCTGTTTATGCTAGATGAAACAAAGTATACAGATATTGCAGATTTGATTGCTAATTTAAAATCCTGGGATAAAATTGCTAATGCGGAAAGCATTGGAGCAGGCACGTTTTTTATGATTACCCACACTGTTTACGACAATAGAGCAGTTTACTTAAAACAAAAAACAATTACCGAAAATCAATCGGTGGAAATACTACAAGCAGCAAAAAATAAAATGCTAACCAATTTCAATAGAACCAATTTGCAACTCGGCGATATTCAAAAACTAGTACGTGGTAATATAGTGTTACCTCTTCCAGGTTTACCAGACGTATTGGCTCCAATGTATTCAATACCTTATAAAGATGGGATGTATAAAGGCAATCAAGGAGACGCTTATATTGAATTAGTGCGCTTTACCAAAGATGGACCAATTATTGAAAGCTTGAATGTTTATGGTGCATCTGCTAGAAAAGATTCACCTCACTACACAGACCAAATGGACATGTATGTGAAACAGCAAACTAAAACGATGACATTAAATAAAGCAACTGTTTACCAACAAGCAGTAAAAAAATATAATCCACTTTAGCCTTGATAAATAAATGGCTTTAATAGATTGGTTATTTGCTGTGTTTCAATAATGAATCCATCATGCCCATAGGTAGAGTGAATAACTTCTAAAGCAGCATTGGGCATATAGGTTGCCATGAATTGTTGCTCGTCTATTGGGCAAAGTATATCTGAGCTAATGCCAATAATTAAAGTAGGCTGCTGTACACTTTGCAAAACGGCTATTAAATTTCCTCCCCTACCTCTTGCTAAGTGATGACTGTCCATTGCTTTAGTTAGCAACCAATAACTATAAGCATTAAAGCGATTCACCAATTTTTGTCCTTGGTAATTAATATAGGAAGATGCTTTGAAGCCATCTATTTTTTCTGGGTCTGGATCTGTTTGTTTTGCTTGAAAAGTAGCATAATTTCGATAGGTAAGCATCCCAATTGCTCTAGCTGCTTTCAACCCAGCAGCACCAGCTTCTGCAGTATGATGTCTCCATGTAGTATCTGCTTCTATGGCCAATCTTTGTGCGGTATGTACCGCAACACCCCATGCAGATTCAGATGGTGATGTAGCTATTAAAAATAATTTTTTTATAACAGATGGCTCCATCACTGCCCATTCTAATACTTGGTATCCACCCATACTTCCGCCCATTAATAATTGTATAGATTGAATACCCAAATGTTTTCTTAATAAAATATGGGCAGCTACCATATCGCGAATCGTTACTAAAGGGAAATGAGCATAATAAGGTTGATTACTAACTGCATTATTGCTCAAAGGCCCGGTAGATCCATAACAAGAACCAATAATATTGGCACATACAATAAAATATTCATCTGGATTAATTAAATATTCGGCTCCTACCAATCCTTTCCACCAATCTGCCGCATCAGAATTTGCTGTTAAAGCATGACAAATCCATATAATATTGTTACCCGATTCATTCATTTTACCATAAGTATGGTAAGCTATTTCTAGTTTTTGTAGTGTATCCCCACATTCCAATAAAAAAGGGGATTCACAAGTATATTGCTGTATGGCCATTGTTCAAAATTCAAATACAAAATAAAGACATGTGAAGCGTACCTTTGTGAAAATTTTAAAAGCAGCAAAAGGATTATGAAAAAGCAAACCCAGGCCATCCGCATTCAAACAGAACGCACCCAAGAAATGGAACATTCTACCCCCATTTTCTTAACAAGCAGTTTTTGTTTTGACAATGCAGAAGAAATGCGTGCAGCTTTTGCTGATGAATCGGAAGACAATATTTATTCGCGCTTTAGTAATCCGAGTGTACAAGAATTTATAGACAAATTAGTTGCTTTAGAGGGAGCTGAAGCAGGTTATGCAACCGCATCTGGAATGAGTGCAGTATTTGGCTCATTTATGGCTTTACTAAAACAAGGAGATCGATTATTGTCATGTAATTCTATTTTTGGTAGTACACATACGGTGATTTCCAAATATTTACCAAAATATGGTATTGAATATGGCTATATAGGAGCTAATGCAACAGAAGAAGAATGGGAAGCAGCAATTACGCCAAACACAAAAATGATTTACTTAGAAACCCCAACTAATCCAGGGCTTGAAGTTTTGGATTTAGCAATGATTGGAAAATTAGCAAAAAAACACTCCATTATATTCAATGTAGACAATTGTTTTGCAACCCCTGTAAATCAACAACCCATTACATTTGGTGCAGATTTAGTGGTGCATTCAGCTACCAAATGGCTAGATGGACAAGGTAGAGTATTAGGAGGCGCTGTGGTTGGCCGCAAAGATTTAATTAAAGAAATCTATTTGTTTTGCCGAAGCACCGGACCTGCCCTATCACCTTTTAACGCATGGGTATTGAGCAAGAGTATTGAAACCCTAGATGTAAGAATGGAGCGTCATGCTTCCAATGCATTATTTTTAGCCCAATCATTGGAAAATCATCCTGCAATTGGAACTTTAAAATATCCTTTCTTACCATCACATCCGCATTATTCAATTGCTACTAAACAAATGCAAAATGGTGGAGGCATTGTATGTTTTGAATTAAAAGGAGGGATTGAAGCTGGCAGAAAATTTTTAGACCAACTCCAAATGCTTTCACTCACCGCCAACTTAGGAGATACAAGAAGCATAGCTTCTCACCCTGCTAGTACTACACATGCCAAACTAACTGAAGCAGAAAGACTTTCAGTAAATATTACGCCAGGCCTAATTAGAATAAGTGTGGGGCTAGAAAATAAAGATGATATTTTAGCGGATATTTTGCAAGCGCTTAATTAGTTTTTCAAATTCAACTGCATGAAATACAATTAGCGACATAATTATACAAAAGCCTAATTCTTGAATACTCAATGGTTGTGTTTTAAATATTTTATTTAAGACAGGAATATAGATAACCCCTAGCTGTAAACAAAAAGTAAATAAAACAGACAGAAATAAGAGAGAATTAGAGAAAAGCCCTTGTTGAAATAAAAATGTTTTGTCACTACGCACTGCTAAAACATGTCCTAATTGTGCAAATGACAATACGGTAAATACCATCGTTTGCCAATGTGCACGCTCATTATGCAAAGCATATGCTTGAGTAGCTAAAGTTACTCCTGCCATTAATAGGCCTACCCATAAAATATGGAACCCAACTCCATCCCCAAAAAAACTTTCATCTGATTTTCTAGGTGGACGCTTCATGATATCCATTTCTCCTTTTTCATTAGCCAATGCTAATGCTGGTAATCCGTCTGATACTAAATTAATCCATAAAATATGTATGGGTAATAAGGGGATAGGCATCCCTAAAATAGGCGCTAAAAAAATGGTCCAAATTTCAGCCCCATTACAAGTCATGATATATTTTATGAATTTTCGAATATTGTCTACAATTCTTCTTCCTTCTTTAATTGCATTTACAATTGTTCCAAAACTATCATCTAATAAAATTAAATCTGCCGCTTCCTTACTTACATCAGTACCTGTAATACCCATTGCCACACCTATATTAGCTGCTTTTAATGATGGTGCATCATTCACCCCATCCCCAGTCATAGCTACAAAATGGCCTTTACTCTGCAATGCTTTAATAATCCTAAGTTTTTGATTAGGAGAAACCCTTGCATAAACAGCAATATCCACTACTTTTTGTTTTAACTCTTCATCTGTTAACTGTTCCATTTGAGTACCCAGCATCACCAAATCTTGTACACCCATAATCCCAACCTGTATTGCAATAGATTTAGCAGTAGCAGGATGATCCCCTGTAATCATTACAGGCTTTATTCCAGCTTCTTTGCACTCTTCAATAACTCTTTTTACATTCACCCTAGGAGGATCAATTAAACCTATTTGACCAAGCCAAACTAAATCATGTTCAATTGATTCACTGGTAATTTGTTGAGGCAATACGTCTAACAGCTTAAATCCGTATGCAATTACACGTATACCTTGTGAAGCCCATTTATCAGACATCGTCAACATTTGATGTTTAGCAGTTGCGTCTAACAAACAATTTTGTATTGTTTCACTTGCCCCTTTTGTGATGACCAAGAATTGATCACCAAAAGGATGTATTGTTGTCATACACTTTCTATCAGAATCAAATGGGATTTCTGCTACCCGCGGATATTGCTTGTATAATTCATGAAATTCAGCAATACCTAGTTTTGAAATACAATAGTTTACAAGAGCCAATTCTGTTGACTCTCCCAAGGCCTCCCCTGATTGATTAAATTGAATATCTTGGTTTAACAATGCAGAAAGCACTAAAGGGGTATTTGAAAACGAGGGTGACAATACTGTATTTTCAAAATTTTCAACCACTTCCATCTTATTCTGAGTAAGTGTTCCAGTTTTATCAGAGCAAATAAAACTCACTGAACCTAAAGTTTCAACAGCCGGTAATTTTCTAATTAAAGCTTTTCGTTTGGCTAATCTTGCAGCACCTTTTGCCAAAGCAATGGTAATAAGTGCGGGCAAAGCTTCTGGTATAGCAGCTACTGCTAAACTAATTGAAAGTAATAATAAAGTAAATGGATCTTCTCCTCTTACAAGGCCACTAATAAACAGAATTAAGCAAATCAGTAAAATGATATAAGATAACTTTTTACCAAAATGATCCATTCTTCTTTGTAAAGGGGTAGTAGCTTTTTCTTCTTGAAGTAGTCCAGCAATTTTGCCTAATTCAGTAGACATAGCTGTTACAACCACTAATCCAGTTGCTCTACCAGCAGTTACAAGTGTACCCTTAAATGCCATATTCAACTGATCACCTAGAGAAATATCCTTGTCAGTAATTGTTTCAATTTTCTTGTGAATAGCATTTGATTCACCCGTTAAAGAGGATTCATCAATACTTAATGCATGAACTTCAATTAATCGTATATCGGCAGGAACAATATTACCAGCTTCTAAAAAAACAATATCACCAGGAACCAATTCTTCTGAAGGGATTATGGCTGGATTCCCCTCCCGATTTACTCGAGCTGTAATAACACTCATTTTTTTCAAAGCCAACATAGACTTTTCAGCCTTATATTCTTGGCTAAAACCTAACAAAGCATTTAATAATACTATGACTAGTATAACAACTGCATCAACCATATCTCCCATTATTCCAGATAGAATTGCAGCTATCATTAAAATGAGAATCATAAAGTCTTTAAACTGGTCAAAAAAATAAACCCATACGGGTTTATTTTTCTTGGTTACTAATTCATTCAGTCCATATTTGGCTAAACGATTAGTGGCTTCTAATTGGGATAATCCATTGGTTGATGTGTGTAATGCTTTTAATGCATCATTCACATCAATATTTAAAAACTGTTTAATCATTCTTGATAGTAAAATCTTTTAGGGCTTTTCCTAATTCATCCATATCATGGTTGAATTCTTCTTTAAATTTAGCCCAACCATCTTTACCATCCGCTTTATAATCAGCCATTTTTTTCTTCATATCGGTATTTTTCAACTCTAATGCAGCAATTTTTTCTTTGTACTCAGCTTTTGCTTCTTTTTTATCTGCTGCAATTCTTGCATTGAAATCTGCAATACTTTTGGCATTCTCCGCAATTTTAAGTGCAGTCTCAGCTTTAAATTTTTCTACATCAGCCTGGTACTCTGCATTAGCATCTACTAAATTTTCGTTGGCTTCTTGTACTTCCGTTTCTGCTTTTTCTACTTTTTCTGCAGAAGAATTACAGCTAATTAATCCGATGCCAACAAATAAAACTAGTGCAGACAAAATAAATTTTAATGATTTCATGATGATTATTTTAGTATTGGTATTGGTTAAACTACAAAGTGTTGATTATATCGTGCATTTCTTCTTTAGACTTGCCCAATTTAGCTTGTAGTCTACCTAACAATTCATCATGCTTTCCCTCAACTAATAATAAATCATCGTCAGTTAGCATTGCATATTTTTGCTTCAGTTTACCCTTAAGTTCTCTCCAGTTTCCGAGCAATTCAGTGGTGTTTTTCATATAACCTTTTTAAATTTTATTGATAAAGACTAAAGGTCACGCTGTTTCAACTGATAAACATTACAGAACAATGCCTAAATAATACATTATTCACAGATTAGTAAAATCTGGTACTAGATAACCCTATTTTATGTTTTTAATGAGGTTGCTTTCTAGTTCGAATAAAAATCATGGCAATTGAAGTTGTTATTAACCCCATGATAAAAGCTGCAATAGCTCCTTGCACAGCATAATTTGAATAATTAAAATTTGCTTCTGCCTCAGCTATTGTTTTATAATAACCAATTTCTACAGAACGCTTAATTACATTTGGAAAATATTCTGGAGTTATTATATAGGTTGTAATCCATTGTGTAATAGGACTAAAGAATGCAATAATCACAGACAAAATAATTCCTGATATCAACCCTTGCTTATAAGTAATATTACCATTATAGTAGACTTTCTTTTTTTCTTTTAAAGCCAAAACCATCACCCAGATGGCGGGAATGGCAAATAAATTAGTTAAATAAAGATGGTAGTCTATATAAGTACCATGCAACCCAGTTAATTTTTCTAAGAACATCCAAACCAATCCCATTATAGAGAAAAGAATGGCCCATTTTATTTCAATTTTAATAGTTGGCATAATTAAAGATTTTATTTTTTTGGATGTGGTTGTATTGATTTCAATACTGGTAAATGAATATGGAATTGAATTGCGATTATTCTAACAAGCATCACCACTGCTGCAGCAATTAGTTCTGTCAAGCCTGTAGTCAGTTGAAAATAATGACAAGCGAAATATACCACTCCACCAGCTATACAGGCTAATGCATAAATATCTTTTTGCAATAATAGAGGTACTTCATTTAATAGAATATCCCTTATAACACCCCCAATAGAACCGGTAATTGCCCCCATTACAATGCAAACCCAAAAAGGGAAATTGGCATCTAAACTTTTAGTAATCCCTACAATAGTTACCAACCCTAATCCAATTGTATCAAATAAAAACAGTGTGTTTTTCCATCTGAACAATTTTTCTTTGAATAATAAAGTAGCAAGTAGTGCAACCCCCGTAGTAATAAAATATCGGCTATCTAACATCCAAAATGGGGTAACCCCTAACAATAAATCTCTAATTGTTCCGCCTCCAATAGCTGTAGCCAAGCCTATAATATAGGCCCCCAACCAGTCAACTTGCTTCCCAGATGCTAACTTTATTCCACTTATTGCAAAAGCAAAAGTTCCCACTAAATCTGGCAATATAGTAAATAGATTATCCAAAGCTTAACGAGCTATGCGTTAAGATACAAAAGATTCAAATCAAAAAAGTAGAAATTAGTCATTAATTACCTTATTCACTAAAACCTCTCTATTTAGTTAAACTCAATAATTCATTAAAACTCTCTTCATTTATAATAACATCCGCATGATGATTTAATAATTCATCTTTCGAGCAAAACGCAATACCTAATCCAGCTTCTTTAATCATACATAAATC
Organism: uncultured Sediminibacterium sp.; assembly: GCA_964612195.1. Classification (GTDB taxonomy): domain Bacteria; phylum Bacteroidota; class Bacteroidia; order Chitinophagales; family Chitinophagaceae; genus Sediminibacterium. The sequence continues at coordinate 9,278 of CAZTDV010000023.1, read as the reverse complement.
ATTCATGCTATCACCTATTGCAATAGTATTTTCTTTTTGAATATTATATTTATCCAATAAACTCAAAACGGCATTTGTTTTACAAACTGAATGTTTGCAAAGACTCTTGCCACTACTGAATAAAAAAGAAGGTATTTTAACCTCCCCTGTACAAATACTTTTAGAAAACTCTAATTCATTAGATAAAGAAAAGTCCATCCCCAGTTTATGCTTAATATGATTGGTGATACAATCATAGCTGTCTGAAATTATACCTACAATATAGCCTCTGCTCTTTAACTCTGCAACCACTTCCTTTGTTCCTTCAATGATAGGAATTGAATCAACCACCTCAATTAATTCATTAAAAGTTTTACCCTTCAATAGCGTAGCAATTTGCTTTGTGAGAATGATTACATCCGATTCGCTAGATCGAATATTCATTAATGCAGGTTTAAAATCAAATTTTACGGCGCAAGCATCTATGAATCTACCTTGTAATAGTGTATTATCCATATCGAATACAACCAATTTATCTAAAGATTCTAATTGGCTATTTAATGCCAATTCCATTTGTGAACGTATTTCATTTAAAACGCCTAGCTCTTCAAAATTATAATTGGGATTATTTGAAGCAGCCGCCTTCATGATAATTGTTTGAGCAACTTCTTTACTCATCCTTCCTAATGCTTGCCATGGCTTACTTTTGTTTTCAATATAGCCAATCTCTACCTCTTTCATTTTTACATTCATCAAAAACATATCAATCAAGATGCCAATGTCAACACCATAATCATCTCTAAAATCTAATTTCTCAAAAACACTTTTTCGGCCAGCAATCATACCACTTAATGGTTGACTAAATTTCAGTAAGTCAGGAAAAAAAATACTTAATAAAGGTTTGGCTGCAAGTTCTGTAACCCTCCCTGCATTTCTACTAAAGGACGACTTTACAAAATCAACTTCACCCTGTAAAATCGGATCAGTTAATAACTTAATGGTAAAGTGAGGATAAGGGTCAATATCACCATCTAAAAAAACAAGAATATCATTCTTAGCACAAAGCACTCCGTCTTTCATAGAAGCTCCCTTTCCAAGTTTTGTACTAGTGATAACTTTAGCCTTATTAGAAAGTGCAATAGGAACTGTTTTGTCCTGAGATTTATCGTCTACTACAATTACTTCCGTAACAAAAGGTTGTGATACCGCAAATTGGATTACGCTAGCAATATTATCTTCTTCATTTAGAGTTGGAATAATCACTGAAATCATAAAGCAGCTATTTTGAATGATAAAATGAATAACTTAAGTAAGCCTCATTCAAATAGCGAATTTTATGCCAAAAGGAAGTATTAAATAATAATAAATAGGTTTCTAACTGAGAATCAATTCACCATTGATAAATATTTTTCCCTATTCTCCCATAGAATCCAACTTAATATTCCAGTTAAAATAATTGCTAATGGTAATCCACTAACAGCTACTGTTGCATGTAATAATAATATACCTACCATTATTGGAAATAGAATAATTGCACCTAATGCCCGAAACTTGGGTACTAATAATAAAAAACCTCCTACTAGCTCAACAACAGCTATTAAAGGCATTAACCATACAACTTCCATTAAAGCAGCATTATCTTTAACTAGTTCTGCAGGCATATCAGGTGGCACTGGTATATAGTTAAAAAACTTATTTAAACCCCCATTTATAAACATCAATGCAAATAATACAGTTGCTACAGTAAATATTTTCTGTTTCATATTGTTGATTTATCCCTAAATATAAAAAGATAAATCAATATATTAAGTAGTCTGTGCTATGTAAAAATACAAGGGCATGCCAATAGTAATATTAACGGGGAAAGTAATTGCTAGTGCCATTGGCAAAAATAAACCTGGATTTGCTTTGGGAACTGAAATTTTCATTGCAGCAGGTACAGCAATATAAGAAGCACTAGCAGCTAAAATTCCAAACATGAATCGATTAGTTATATCATCAGTTACTAATCCACTTGCCCATGCAAACATTGACCCATTTAATAAAGGAATTAAAAATGCAAAAAGAAAAGGGAATACACCAAATGAGAAAAAAGCTTTAAGCTTCTTACCACTTGTGATGCCCATGTCTAAAAGAAAAATTGCTAAAAACCCTTTAAACAAATCATTCGTAAAGGGTTTGATACCTTCAGCTTGTTTGGCATTAGCAACAAAACCAATAAACAAACTTCCTAGTATAAGCAATACACTACCATTGGTAAAAGAATGCTTTATTACCGCTCTTTTTTTGATACCACTTGCTTCTTCTGTATCAAACAAGCTGATTAGTAATAATCCAACAATAATAGCTGGAGACTCCATTAAAGCCATTATAGCTACCATATAACCATGCACATTTAGTTGATGCGCATCTAAATAAGTTACTGCGGTTACAAAAGTAACAGCACTTACAGAACCATAAGAAGCAGCAATGGCTCCAGCATTATAAATATTCAATCGCTTTTTAAGAATGAAGAAAGTGTACAGTGGTATAAACAAAGATATTGCAACTCCCATAAGCATTGACCATGCTATTTCTTGGGTGAAATGCTCATGGGAAAGTTCCTGACCTCCTTTAAAACCAATTGCAAACAATAAATAAAGAGAAATAAATTTGGAGGAATTAGGCGGAATTTCTAAGTCACTTTTTAAATAAACAGCAAAAATTCCAAGAACAAAAAATAATAAAGCTGGATTTGTTAAATTATCTAATAATAAATTATAATTCATAGGTTGTTTTAACAAAAGAAGAGACTCTAGATTCTTTAAAAATTCGGAGCGCTTTATCAGTCACCAATGATTTAACTGTGATTTTCTCATCAATAATCAAATTAGTGAAAACACCATTAGTTAAAATTTCATTTTTTTGAAACTGAACATTCAATTCTGCCAATCTAAATTGCTGATAAAAAAGACTTCGTCCTATAAAAGCCTTCTTGTAGGCTTCAACATACAATGATTGAATTAAATATTCAGCTTCAAGCCCATGCAAAGTCTGATGCAGAATTACATTATTGATTATCGAACAGGATCTATCATTTACAAAATAAATACTAGTAACATTATTAATAATTATTGATTCCTTCATTACATCTATGAATGATTGATCGTTGTAAGGAATAATTGCACCTGGACAAGATAAAAAGTAACTATTTGAACCAAATTGTCGTTTGAGCGTGTTCTCCATCACTGTAAATGGGCAGACGATAAAGAGTATATTACTCATGAATTCAAGTGTTTTAAATATAAACCAACGGATGCAAAATTGAAATATATTTTCATAAGTTTTTATTTATCTTTAATATACTAACCATAAAATATATTTATGAATTACACTTTAAATCAATTGCAAATTTTTTTAAAAGTGGTAGAAACACAGAGTGTAACTAAGGCATCAGAAGAACTCCATTTGAGTCAGCCTGCGGTCTCTATTCAATTAAAAAACTTTCAAGACCAATTTGACATCCCATTAACAGAAGTAGTAGGAAGAAAAATCTATATAACAGATTTTGGTAAAGAAATTGCAACCTCGGCTGAGAATATTATGTTGCAAGTAAATGCAATGAATAATAAAACATTAACTTATAAAGGTCAATTAACCGGGAAACTAAAAATTGCAGTGGTGTCTACAGGAAAATATGTAATGCCCTATTTTTTGAATAGTTTTATGAATAGCAATAATGGGATTCAATTAAACATGGATGTAACAAATAAGTCGATGGTTATTGAAAGTTTAGAAAAAAATGAAGTCGATTTTGCTTTAGTATCAATTTTACCTGCCGCAATAAATATCGAAAAGATAGACTTATTGCCCAATAAACTTTTTTTGATAGGAAATTGTCAAACAAAAGCTTCTATTCAGGATTTGCCACTCATATTTCGTGAAAAAGGTTCTGGAACTAGACAAGCAATGGAACAATTCATCCAAAAAAATAAACTTTTGATTCAAAAGAAAATGGAGTTGAGCACCAACGAAGCTGTTAAACAAGCAATCATTGCTGGATTAGGTTATTCCATAATGCCAATCATTGGAATAAAGAATGAAGTAATCAATAAACAACTCTTTATCATTCCTGCAAAAGGAATGCCCATAAAAACAACTTGGAGTTTAATATGGTTAAAGGGGAAGAAACATTCACCCGTTGCAGATGCTTATCTGAAATATATAAAACAAGAAAAAAATAAAGTTGCTAAAACTATTTTTAGCTGGAGTGACCAGTTTTAAATAATTGTATCTTATTCTCTTTTATAATTTTATACCCATAATAAATAGCAACTAATCCAAGAAATTCTGTAACGTAAAGCACTTCTACATATCCTGCTCTTGTAAAAGATCCACCAATGCCTGGAAGTAGCCCCCCGATTGCAATAAAAATATTGCCCTTGAATGGCGCTTCTTTTATTCCTTGTTTATAATACTTATACGCTGAATAAATAGCTCCACCCACCAAAAAAAGAAATGCATAAATATTTATTAATGGAGAAAAATAGCGAACCCATTTCCAAGCAAAAACACTTCCTGTTAACTTATTGTTGAAAGAACTAGGCAATTCTACTGGGGTTGAAATAACAAAATAGGAAGCCGTTATGATTAAAACAATAAAAAACACAGTGGTGAAATGAGCAAATCTCTTATTCATTAACAAGTATACACTCCCCTGAGCCAAAGGATATCCCCCTAATAAAGCTCCAACTATATACCAATACTTTAAATTGCCTTCACTCCACCCAAATAAAATATTAATACTCTCTGATAATGTACCCAATCCAAAAGTCAATACACCTAAGGCCCACCAGAGTAAATAATCTTTTTTCTTTATTTGATAGTGCTTATAAATTTCTTGAAAAAAATAAATGGAAAACAAAGTGGTGAAAATAGGAATATATTCTACAAGGTTTTTCATAGCTCAATTGTAAAAACAAAATTGAGCTATATCATTAAATAAATAGTCAGCAAAATGTAAAATTAGAATATTGATTAAGCAAACAACTATTATTCATCAATATACTCCAAAATATCACCAGGTTGACAATCTAAAACTGTACAAATTGCCTCCAATGTACTAAAGCGAATAGCTTTGGCTTTTCCTGTTTTCAAAATGGAAAGATTAGATAAAGTAAGCCCAACTTTATCTGAAAGTTCATTTAATGACATTTTCCTCTTTGCCATCATCACGTCTAAATTCACAATTATTGGCATGATTATACAGTTAAATCGTTTTCAGTTTGAATGTCAATTCCCCTTTTGAATATTTGAGCAATCACAAATAAGATAACACTCATAAAAAGCCAAACACCTGCTCCGCCCATGTGCAAATCTTCAACAGATGGTATATAAATACCACTTAACCTTAACCATGCAGCGTATTTTAATCCCCAAATCGACATCAATCCAATTCCAAAAGTCAGGTAAGCTAAATTAGAAATGAATTTATTTAATGTTGAATTAAATGGATGACTAAAGTCAAATACTTTATTATGGAAGAGTTTAACAATCAAATAAAACATTAACGCCTTCATTAGTGCAACTATACACATTATAGCCGTTACCACTAAAAAATAGCCCTTATCGTAGCTTATCAAATTAGATAAGTCAATTTGCATCCAAAAATTTTTTGCACCTATTGGGTTAATAACCAAAGCAAAGAAAGTATTAAAAATAAGCCCTCCTGCTTCAATACAAATTCCAATAAAAATTACCCATGCTATAATATGTAAGAATGTTAGCATTTCTTTAGAGCCAATTTTGATTTCCATAATATCTGTTTGAATAAGTAAATAATAAAACAAAACTAAGTAAATTTATTGAATAACAATAAATTATTTATGTTTTATAATTATTTTTTACTCAATAACAATATTATACCTATTAAGAAGACCAGGCAATCCATCTATTGAAAACCTTGTTCTATTGACACTATTGGCTGTTGGATCAATTAAAAAATGATAAGCAGTTGTCAAATTTGCTTTATCAAGAATAGTTCGTTCAAAAATAACTTGAGCAAGATTACAATGGTCAAAATTAGCTGCAGTTAAATCTGCAGCTGTGAAATCCGTGCCTGTTAAATCGGATTGTTCAAATACCGTTTTGCTCAATTTTGATTGAAAAAAAGTAGCATGATGAATGATACAATTTTTGAAAGTAAACGATAAAGCAAATGGATTACAAGTATCAAATTGAACTCCGGATAACTTTGAATCAATAAACTGCACATTTTGCAAAGCAGTACTTTGTAATTTAACTAATGTCAAATTACAATTAGAAAAGACACAATCGATGAACTTACAATTAGAGAAATTTTGGTTGGAAAAATCACATTGATCAAATTGACAATTTTCATACTCCCCGGTAGTAAGAGGCTGAACTAAAATATCTGATTTAAAAAATCTCTTTTCACTATAATAATTCATAATTAATTGATTGCAATTTTTTTATTCGTCATCAACCCAAACATCATTGTAAATGCAGTAATTATGATTACTTGAATAATTAAAGATTTGTTTACAAGACCAATAGAATTACTTGGCAAAATAGATAAAAACAACAATATTGTTATTAGTCCTCTAGGTGCAATAAATAATAATGGTTTTAAAGGTAGTTTAGACAACTTTAATTGAATTGCCCTAAAAAAGAATAACAAAAAAGAAATTAAGATTGCCCAAAGCAGGGTTTCAGTACTAAGTATTTCAGAAGTCTCCATTAAAAAGCCAAATACCAAAAAAAATAAAGCTCTTACCAAAAAAGCGAATTCAGCAACCAACTCTTTAAACTTATGTACTTCTTTATTAAGCTCTTCAGGCTTAAATTTTTCAATCCATTTAAAATGCTTGAGTTCATCTAAGTTCCCAATAAACAAACCAAAAAGCAGTATAAAAACTAGGCCAGGTAAGTGATATACTTTTGAAACTGCATAAATTAATATAATTAGCAAAATAATAGGCACAAATTTTACATGGTGCTCTATTTTATTTAAAAGATATGATAATGCAATTGTACAAAGAAATGAGACAATTAAAATGATCAATAGTTGTAAAAAGAAACTTCCAAAAGAATTCAAATTAATAATTTCATTAAAAGCAATAAAATTAAATAGAACAACACCAATTATATCAGACAAGCTACTTTCATAAATTACGAATTCTTTATTATAGGCATTTAGGTTCTTCACACTTGGAATGGCTATTGCACTGCTTATGACACAAAATGGTATAGCATTAGTTAAACTAGCTTTAAACCCATACCCACCAAAGTAATTAAATAGAAAAGCCAATAAAAATGCAAGTGCCAACATTGGAAAGAAGGCGCCAAAAAAAGACTTTTTGATTAACCCCAATTTTGTTTTGTTTAATTCCAACTCCAATGAACCTTCTAGAACAATAAGTATCAATCCAACAGTACCTAAAACGGGCAAAAAGGGGGAAAGATCTGGCAAAGAAATATCAACAAAAACCGACACCTGTTTTACACCCCAACCTAAAAGCAATAGCAGAATAACAGAAGGTATTTTTGTTTTTGATGAACTAATATCAAATACATAAGCTATTAACAATAAAAAACAGAAAGTGATTATGATAGCAGATGTCATGAGAATGAATTAAATATGAACAAGGTAGCTATTCCAAATTAATAACAAGTTTTTCAATAACAGTATTAATTCTACTTACTTTAGTCTCCTCTTTTTTGGCAGCATAAATCCATTGTAGTTGAGCAATTTGTTCTGCTTCTGATTGATTCTTAAAAGACTGCAAACTACCTGGCATATCTAAAAAGCACAACAAAATTTCATCTGGTATTTCAACTGGAAGATTATCAGCATATAGAACTAGATTAACATAATCACCAACTTGTTTCTGTATTTTTCTTCGAATCTCAGCCTTAACTGGCAAAAATAATCGCCCATTTCCCATAGGCATAAGATGATAATGATTTATTTCATAATCATCAATAAACCCATTTACTCTAACCCAACCAAAATGGGTATGTTTATCGGGAAGTATCTCGGGAATTTGAGCATAAGTCCACCCGCCTTTACCAGGAAACTTTTCAAGTATATACAACTTATTTACAAGGGGCTTATCTGTTTTAAACATATTAAAAATTGACTTGAGCCTGAATCCTAAGTAAATTTCCACTTTGTAAATTATTCTGCATTACAAAATCTTCAAATCTTCTTTTTGAGATGGTGTAATTGAAAACCAATTCAAAGTTTTTGTTGAACTGCCATTCTGCACCAATCTCTAAATCATTCACGACATAACTTCTAGCGTCTCTCTCATGCTTCTTACCCCCATTATAATATTGATAGCGAATAAATGGGATTATTGATTGCTTTTGCATTTTTTTTAAGTAACTCAATGTAATATACCCTCCATTCAAACCTTTAACTTCTATAGAATCTGTTACTTTATTAAACTGAGGACCACGTCCAATTGTATATTCAGCCTGAATACCAAATGGTTTAGGATACAATATAAAAGAAGTAGCTACTCGTTCATCTGTATAATTTAAATCTGAATTATATTTAACGCCAGCAGATAAATTGGTTCTAGGAATTACATATTTCCCTTTATATGCCTGTACTCCTAATTCAACAATTTGATTATTCAATTCAAAAGGATAACTAAACCTTGATACCACATGCAATTTATTGTTCAACTCTGGATTATTGGCAGTTTGACCATTGTAAAATCCTAAGGCAAAAACACCATAATCACCACTACCCTTTAAACCGTCGTTTACTAAACTCGAAAACAATTTGCGTTTTTCCTTGGGCGCCCAATAAAAGAATACTCCGATATCTCGCTCATTATAAACGGCACTATTTAATGCATCATTTCTATCTAATGGAATTCGGTTTTGGCTTGATTGCATATTCTCAAAACCATAAGGCACTTTACTTTGTCCAACTCTAAATCTAAATTCATTGTCCTTATCAACACCTATATCAAAAGACGCACCTCTAATTTGACCAAAATGCAATCTATCAGATGCAGGACTACTCGCAAAATCAGGTTGTACATAGAAATATACATTTTTACTAATTTGTCCATAAAAAATGATCCGCATACGTCGCATGAAAAATCCGCCATTATTACCCCAAGAGCGGTCGCATTGTTCACAATTTAAATTTGGATTAGTTTCCAGTAATCTATTATACCTAATTTGACTATAACCCCTAATGGAGAAACCTTCATACCATTTAGGGTTAGAAGGAGTTTCTGTTCGTAGCTGTAAATCTAACTGTGCATAAGAAATTATAG
>CAZTDV010000022.1:39895-51945 GCA_964612195.1 uncultured Sediminibacterium sp. | reverse complement strand
TTCAGTACGTCGTAAGCCGATTCCTCAAAGGTAATTAATATAAACTTCCAAGGCAGAGTAATTCCCATTGAGGAATCGGCTTACGACGTACTGAAAGTATACGTAGAAAGCTTACGCCGCTTCTTTGCTAATGAAGAAGGAAGAGATGAAATCATTAACGATATAGAAGGTCGTATTGCAGAACTTTTTGGTAAAAGCCTTAAAAAAGGAAGCACTTGTATTACTGATGAAGATGTAAATACAATCATCAATAGTATGGGTAGACCTGAAGATTTTGAAGGTGAAGAATCTAATATGCAATCGCAATTAGGAGGCAATCAACAACAACAATCTAACTTTACACAAGATGCAGATCATAGTGCATCAAGAGGTAGACTATATAGAGATACCAACGAAAAAATGTTAGGTGGTGTTTGTAGCGGTATTGCTGCATACTTTAGAATTGACCCCACTGTTGTTCGTTTACTATTTTTAGTATTATTCTTTGGTGGCGGTTCTGGATTCCTATTGTATTTACTATTGTGGATTATCCTTCCTTCTAAGCCATTAGATCCTGTAACCAGCAATAGAAGATTGTACAGAAACCCAGAAGAAAAAGTAATTGCAGGTGTTGCTAGCGGTATTGCCACTTATTTCGACATAGCCGTATGGATTCCTAGATTAATTTTTGCTTTACCATTAGTAGTAGGCATCATTTCCTCTTTTGTAAGTTCACTTTTCTGGTTCGAGTTTAATCCTTTCCCTGGATTCATTTTTGGATCATTTGGTGGCACCCTATTTGTTATCTATGCTGTTCTTTGGGCAGTCATTCCTGAAGCAAAAAGCGCTTCAGAAAAATTAGAAATGAGGGGCGAAAAAGTAGACTTAAATACTATTAAGAATACCATTCAAGAAGACTTAGAAGGATTTAAAGCCCGCGCAGAAAAATGGGGTGGTGAATTCTCTGAAAAAGCGAAAGAATTTTCATCGGAGTTCAGTTCAACTGTAAATGAAAAGAGTAAACAATTCGCATCGGAAGCTAGTTCTGTTTCTAAAAAGGGAGGCAATAAATTAGCCAATGCTATTGGCATCTTATTTAAAGCATTCTTTTTATTCTTAGCAGGTATATTGGCTTTCACTATACTGGTTGCTTTATTAGGAATGATTGCAGGTAGTGTAAGTGTGTTTCCATTGAAGAGTTTCTTCTTAGAAGGATTTTGGCAGAACTTCCTTGCTTGGGCAACTTTGATCTTGTTCTTATTTGTTCCTGCAATTGGTTTACTTACTTGGTTGGTTCGTAGAATTATAGGTGCAACCGCAGGTAGTAAGTATTTAGGATTCACTTTTGGTGGATTATGGACCCTGGGTTGGATTAGCGTTATATTACTAATTGCATCAATTGCACAAAACTTTGATGCAGGTGCCAAAGACAAAGGCGATATTAAAATTGTTCAACCTACCAGTAGCAAACTAACTATTAAAGTAGCTGAATCTAATTTAAGAGTAGTGAGTGGCAAATGGTTTAGAATGGATGGCTTACTAAGAATGGACGACGATAGTTTAGTATTGAACAATGTTAGGGTGCGTATTGCAAAAAGCCCAGATTCTTTATACCGAGTTAGCTATGTTAAATTTAGCAATGGCTCTGATGAAAATGCAGCTTTAAGAAATATTGCACAAATTAACTATGGCGCCACACAGCAAGACAGTGTTATCTACTTAGATCGTGGTTTCAAATTAAACAAGGGAACCAAGTTCCGCAATCAAGGAGTTACTGTTACCATTTTTGTACCTGTAGGGAAGAAAATTGAAATTGATGATAACGTTTCAAGAAGACTCAATCATATCAGCTTTAATTCTGGTCGCAATGACTATGATTGGGATGATGAGTGGAATAATGAAGGATACGAAAGTTGGATGTCTAATCAAGAATATATTATGACACCAGGAGGATTAGAAAGAGTTAAGAAAGCTGGAGAAATAAATGATGAAGATGAAAATGACAGCGATTCAGAAAAAAGTGCCATAGAAGAGTACAAAAAAAGTAGAGAAGAGCTACGTAAAGAATATGAGCGTAAGCAAAAAGAGGCAGAAGATTTAAAGAAAGAATTAGACAAGCCCGTAGATACTACTCGCTACCGTTATCAAAAAGTAGCAATAGTTGACCCAAATATTTCTACCCCAGTTGGTAAAACAAAAATGACCGAATCTCCTGATATTATTGAGCTAGGTTCAGAACTAGGAAGATTTTCCTTACTGAATCTACAATCATAAAGATGGTTGGCACAGGTTGGAAAAAGAACCTCGTCTCTAAATTGGGATGGGGTTCTTGCTTTTTAGGGCGTTTCGTGTTGATTCACTTATTTTTGCACCCTAATTAATTGCTCAATGAAAAATACACCATTTACACAAAAACATATTGCCCTTGGAGCCAAGATGGCGGAATTTGCTGGATACAATATGCCAATCAGTTACACTGGAATTAATGATGAACATGCTGCTGTAAGAAAAAATGCAGGGGTTTTTGATGTAAGTCATATGGGAGAATTTATTTTGAAAGGTGAAAATGCTTTAGACCTTATTCAAAGAGTTACAACCAATGATGCTGCAAAATTAGTAGCAGGGCAAGCTCAATATAGTTGTTTACCCAATGCCACTGGTGGCATAGTAGACGATTTAATTGTTTACTGTGTTGAGCCTAATAAAACCTATATGTTGGTAGTAAACGCTTCTAATATTGAAAAGGATTGGAATTGGATCAGTCAATTCAATACCCAACAAGTTGAAATGCATAATATTAGCGACAAAACATGTTTATTGGCTATTCAAGGTCCTAATGCAACAAAGATTTTACAACCTTTGACAGAGTTGGATATAATGAACCTGAAATATTACACTTTTGTAAAGGGCAATTTTGCAGGGGTAGAAAATGTATTGATTAGCGCTACTGGATATACCGGATCTGGTGGAGTAGAAATCTATTTTGAAGACAGCAATGGTGCAGCAGATAAAATTTGGGACGCCATTTTTGAAATTGGTGGACCACAAGGCTTAAAACCAATTGGATTAGGCGCAAGAGATACCCTTAGATTAGAAATGGGTTATTGCTTATATGGTAATGATATAGACGATACCACTTCTCCATTAGAAGGAGGATTAGGTTGGATTACCAAGTTCACCAAAGATTTCACCGCTAGACCAATCATTGAAAAAGTAAAAGCAGAAGGGGTACAACGCAAACTGGTAGGCTTTGAAATGTTAGAAAGAGGAATCCCTCGCCACGATTACTTGATTAAAGATGCAGAAGGCAATACGATTGGAAAAGTTACTAGTGGAACACAAGCTCCTTCGTTAAACAAAGCCATAGGAATGGGATATGTTGCAGTAAATCATGCAGCCATTGATTCAAACATTTATATTGACATAAGAAATACATTGGTAAAAGCAAAAGTGGTGAAAGCGCCGTTTGATTAATTTATTATACCCAATATTTTGCGGGCTTTTTCGTTTTAATAAAATGAAGAAGCCCGTTTTTTTATTACTCCTATTTACCATCATGATAGGATTGGTTTCTTGCTTTAGAAAAGGAAGTGAAACTGGTATGGCGTCTTACTATGCAGATAAATATATAGGGCGAAAAACAAGTAATGGTGAAAAATTTAGACAAAATAAATTAACCGCTGCTCATAAAACACTTCCTTTTGGAACAAAGGTAAAAGTGACTAATTTAAGCAATGGACAATCTGTTAAAGTAAGAATTAATGACAGAGGACCTTTTATTCAAGGAAGAATTATTGACCTAAGTAAAAAAGCTGCTAAAAAAATTGATATGGTAAATACGGGTATTACCAAAGTAACTATTCGATACTAGTTTGTTGAATAATCTTGATGCAATCTTTTCCCGTTATTTGATACCCGAACTCATAGCAATAAGTATACAATTGATTCTTTGCTTTCTTTTGCTGATGGGTAAAATGCGAGGGACTAAATCCTTTCAGATACAATTCGCTTAAAGGAACATTTGCACCAGCCCGATGCATAGCAAATAAATCAGACAGTATTTTTCTATTTCTTAAAAGCAACCCATTTACCCTTCGCATATAATTACTTCTTTCCCCATAAAAATGATTATGGTAACTACTTCTACAGTGGTTACTGCAAAATTTTTTATCGGTTCTTCCAGCAATTTTTTTGGTACAGTGTAAACACTGCTTAGCATTGATTTCCATAATATGAATTGTGGGCTCAAACAATTTGAAATTAGCAAGAATCAATTTTTTTTTGGCTGTAGAAATACTAATTATTGCCCGCATTTTAACGGTACGCATTCATTGACAAACGTTTGCAAACGTTTATATACGTTAACAGACGTTTATAAAAGCAATTCAGCTAAATAGGTTTAACATATTTGTTGTGTTAACGGCAGTACGCACTGCTTTTATTTAAAAATTATAAAACTGAACCGTTATGAACGCAGTTAAAAACAAAGTCCAATTAATTGGGAACTTAGGGCAAGACCCAGAAGTAAAGTCAATTGGCGAAGACAAAAAAGTAGCCCATTTAAGTGTTGCTACTAATGAAAACTACAAAAATGCAAAGGGCGAAAAAGTTACTGAAACCCAATGGCATAATGTTGTAGCATGGGGTAAACTGGCAGATATTGCCGAAAAATACCTGGTTAAAGGAACAGAAGTGGTGATTGAGGGTAAACTGATCAATCGCAATTACACCGACAAGCAAGGAGTAAAAAGGTACGCCACAGAAGTTCAAGCAAACGAATTGCTTATACTAACCAAAAAAGCTTGAGTAAACTCCCCCCGATTCAGTAATACCTTATTTTATCAGTAGCTGCAGCTGGCCCGATCCCCATCCCCACTGCACTACTGGTAGTAAGGGTTTGAAGCCACTTAGTTGTAGTAAGGGTATTGAATTTGAGATTGCTTAGTTATAGTAAGGGCTAATCATAAAGTAAACGACTGGACCTGTTACTGCAACATAAAACCACAAAGGCCAAGTAATTCTTGCTAATTTTTTATGTGCAGGAAATTCACTGGTTAATCCCCGATAAGCAGTAAATAAAATAAACGGCAATATGATAGCTGCTAAAATAATATGGGTAATTAAGATAACCAAATAGACCATTCGCATGGCACCCACAGCTATTTTTTCTGCATCATCTACAATACCATCATGATTAGAATCGCCATACTTTGCTTCACCAGCTAATAAGTGGTGCGCTATATAAGACAGCAAGAAAAATATTGATAAAACAAGTGCAGTAATCATGAATTTTTTATGCAAAGCATAATTTTTCTTTTTTACTGTAACAAGTGCAGCTACTAATACTACTGCAATTGAAGCATTTACAAATGCGTTAATTGTGGCAAAAATATGTACATCAAACCCTAACTCTATGTCTAATTTAAATTTTCCAAGCACTACCACTACTATAAATACTACCAGAGAAAATATTCCAATTAACCAATTGGCTAAACGATCATTTTTTGCAATACTAGGTTTAAGCATTTTAATCTTTTTTACTTTTATTTCTTATCCGTTTATTTTTCTTCTGCCCTGCATATACACTACAAAGAATATAATTGCAGTTACTATAATTAACCAAAGCCAGCTTAGGTTTAATATTTGTTGAAATACAGTGCTTTTTTTCTTGACATCTTTCTCTAACATCAATAAGCCAATATCTCTTGCCAATTTTTTCATTTCTGCACTGTCCAACCCGTTGTAATATCCCCTTACTTTATATGCACGGTCTATCAAAACAAAACGACTGGTATGAACAAAGTCAGGACTAACTGGCTCTTCACTAAACTGATCTACTTTCAACTCTTCAAATGCAAACTGATAGATATCTTTTTTATTGCCAGTTAAAAACCACCAATTATCATGAATCACCCCAAATCTATCCGCATACTTTTTTAGCACTGAAACAGAATCGTTTTCAGGGTCTACCGTAAACGACATAAATTGAACAATAGAAGTATCAATCTTGTTGCGAACATTACCGCCTTTCTTAAAAGATTGCTGTAAAGTTGACATATTTCTTGTGAGCCTAGGACAAATACTCCTACAGCTTGTAAAAAAGAAATCCGCTACAATAATTTTACCCTGAGGATCATACAAGCTAACACTATCACCTAATTGGTTCCTTAGTTTAATGTTTTTAGTTGTATGCCAAATGGTATCAGTAGTAGATTTCCCATTTTCCACTTTATTAATTACAGTATCTAGTAAATAGTGCCTTGGCATTACAACGGCAGTTTGACTTGCTGTTTTTAATATTAAATAACATGTAATCGGAATTCCCAATGCTACTAGTAATCCAAGTATCGATTTCTTTTTCATATCAGTATTAATAAAAAACCATCGCAATGCGGCGATGGTTCAATTAGGAGAAAAATATATTTAGTTATAGATAATAAAACTAGTGGCTAGCTTTTTTACCCTCTTTAGCACCTTCATGTTTTTCCGCTGCACCGTGTTCCTTTTTTTCTACTTTAATAGTACTTTGTTCTTTATAATAAGGATCGTATGTATTGCGTAAATTTTTGAATGAATTACCATCATATAAAAATGCTATAATGAACCAAATGAACAAGGCCAATGGAACCACAATGGTCATGATCAAGTTTTTCATTTCATGCTTTAAGTGCATAAAATAAGCAACAATATAAAAAGCTTTAGCCATCATTAAGATTACGATTGTTCCTTTAAGAGCCAATCTAACCCCTACACTAGACAATGGAATTCCTATCATCCAAAATCCAATAATCAATTCAATAATAGTTAGTACAGTTAAAATTACCGTGATTCGGATGATTTCTTTTGTACCTCCACCTGCATGTTCGTTATGCTCTGCTGTATGTGACATAAAATAATATTAGTGATTGGTTAGTTAATTAGATCAAGTAAAAACAGGTAAATACAAATACCCAAACTAAGTCTACAAAGTGCCAGTACAATCCTGCTTTCTCAATCATTAAATAATGGCCTCTTTCTTCAAACTTATTGGTCATAGCCATTATTAACATGATGATATTAATTATCACACCAGAAAATACATGGAATCCATGGAAACCTGTTATAGTAAAGAAATAGTTAGTGAAATTGGTTGAAGAAGCGGTACCATCATGATTTAAAAATGGATTACTACCCCACCATGCACCCTCATGGTGTAAGTGATTCCACTCCCATGCTTGACATGACAAGAAAGCTATACCACCAATAATGGTCCAAATAAGATTTTTAACTACCCCTTTTTTATCCATATTATGACCTGCCTGTACAGCCAACACCATGGTTACTGAACTGATGATCAAAATGAAGGTCATAATACTTACAAACACCAAGGGTGCATTCATGCCCTCTGGAGCAAAAGGAAAACTCTTAAATACTTCATTGGGGTCAGGCCATCCATTAGTTGAAAAACGTATGGTGCCGTATGAAATCAAAAATGCGCCAAATGTAAAGGCGTCACTCATGAGAAAATACCACATCATTACTTTGCCGTACTCTACGTTAAAGGGACTCTTACCTCCACCCCAAGATTTAGTGGTAGGTGCTGTTGCAGTTGTTGCCATGTTAAAGTAAAATTTCGTACACAAAAGTATTGGCTAGAGTTGAAAAAAGGTGCATTAAACACAACTTTTTTGTAATTAGCTAATCCAATTGTAAAAGATGAACAAATAAATCCAAAGTATATCTACAAAATGCCAGTAAGTACCCACTAATTCAATGGATAAACTACTGTAATTTTTAACACTACTTACATACGCCTTAATAAAAATCACCATCAACGCAATCACCCCGCCTAATACGTGTAGCATATGCAATCCGGTAATAACTAAAAGAAAAGATGCAGCAGAATTGCTTCTGGCACCAGTGAGGGCAATATTTCTAGCTTCTAAGTCCATAAAGCCCAAAATCTGTAATCCCATAAATAATAACCCTAATACTGCAGTAATGGTTATCAGCATTCTATAACGCCCCATTTCCCTAGCTTTAAACGCTTTTGTAGCTAAATGTACCGTTACACTACTTAAAATAATCACCAGTGTAGAATACATAAAAACAACTGGCAAATCGAATTCTAACCAACTGCTTTGGTTCTTTTTTACAATGTAAGCACTAGTTAGGCCCGCAAACATCATTATAATACTGCCCATGGCCACCCACAAAGTGAATTTGTGTGGGTGAATTCTTTTTGGCGCTTCATTTGCTATTGTACTCATCTATTTAAATTTTATTCAATTAATGATTAATCTTATCTGCCAACATTGCAAGCAATACGATGGGCAAATAAATATAACTGCTGAACATAACCCTTCTGGCTGCTTTCACATCCATTTCTTTATACAAACGGGCACTTTGGAAAACCATGAAAAGGTTGCACACCAAAACAATCCACAAGCTGGTTATTCCTGTTAATCCAATAAAATAGGGCACCATTCCAATCGGAATCATCAAAAAAGAATACATGATGGTTTGAATGGCGGTAAACTTTGTTGGCCCTTTATCTGCAGGCAGCAATTTAAATCCAGCTTTCGTATAATCTGCATGTGCTACCCATGCAATTGCCCAAAAATGAGGGAACTGCCATAAGAATTGCATACCAAACAATACCCAGCCACCCAATGCAAAATCATCATTTCCTGCTACCCACCCAATTAAACAAGGTAAAGCACCTGGTAATGCTCCAATTAATACCGCAATAGAATTGATTTTTTTTAATGGGGTATAAATAAAAGCATACAGAAACAAACTAAATGCAGAAACCAAAGCTGAGGAGAAATTAAAATAATACCACATCATTCCTACACCTACTATACCAGCTATCAAGGCAAATGTATACGCTTCATTTTGGCTCATATTGCCATTAGCAACCGGACGTTTTGATGTCCGTTTCATCATGGCATCGGTATCTTTTTCAACTGCCTGGTTAATGGCATTGGCACTACCTGTAATTAACATCCCCGCTAAAAATAGCAATAGAATCATGTACCAATCGTATTCAACTACTTTAGGTGCTAATAAATAACAAATCACACAAGAGAACACCACTGTGAAGCTCAAAGTAAACTTGATTAACAGCATATAGTCTTTAACTTTTGCTGCTAATGAAAAACTTTGGCTTTCTACCCTATGCTCACTGGATTTTGTCATTCCGTTGTTGTAGTTTAAAAACAATGCTCCCGATATCCGGGAGCATTGAAGTATTTCAACTGAATAAAAAATTTACTCAGTAATAATTTTAATGACTGCTTTCGTCGGCTCCCACCGGTGTAGTCTGGGAAATAAATTCTTTACCATCTTTACCGTAGTCGTATGCCCAACGATGTACTTCAGGAATTTCTCCTACCCAGTTACCATGACCAGGATTAATTGGAGCAGTCCACTCTAAAGTATTAGAACCATAAGGGTTTTGAGTAGTTACTTTTCTACCTTTAAAAACAGAATAGAAGAAGTTAAACAAGAACAACAACTGCGCAGCAAATACTATCATTGCAACAGTGCTAATGAATCTGTTTAATTCAGCAAATTGCTTAAAGCTTTCCCAAACACTATAGTCATAATATCTTCTTGGCATACCCGCTAAACCTTGGTAGTGCATTGGCCAGAAAATCATGTATGCACCAGCTAAAGTAATCCAGAAGTGTAAATAAGAAAGGGTATTATTCATGTAACGACCGTACATTTTAGGGAACCAGTGGTAAATACCAGCAAACATTCCAAACATACTAGCAACACCCATTACAATGTGGAAGTGCGCAATTACAAAATAAGTGTCGTGTAAGTGAATATCTAATGCAGAGTTACCTAACCAAATACCAGTTAAACCTCCAGAGATAAATAAGCTTACAAAACCAATGGAGAACATCATACCAGGAGTAAAACGAATATTACCTCTCCATAATGTAGTTAACCAGTTGAATACTTTAATAGCAGAAGGAACAGCAATTAATAATGTAAGTAGTACAAACACTGATCCTAAGAAAGGATTCAATCCTGTCACGAACATATGGTGCGCCCATACCAAGAAAGCTAATATAGCAATCGCAAACAGTGATCCAATCATGGCCATATAACCAAAAATGGGTTTGCGAGAGTTTACAGAAAGAATTTCAGAAGCCATGCCCATTGCTGGTAAAAGAATGATGTATACTTCAGGGTGTCCTAAGAACCAGAACAAGTGTTGGTAAAGGATGGCACTACCGCCTTCGTTAGGTAATGCACCAACACCGTTGATGAAAATATCAGATAAATAAAAACTTGTTCCGAAGTTTCTATCAAAAATCAATAAGATAAATCCAGAGAACAATACAGGGAAAGATAATACACCCAATACTGCAGTGAAAAATAATGCCCAGATGGTTAAAGGCAAACGAGTCATGCTCATTCCTTTTGTACGCATGTTCAAAATGGTAGCAATGTAGTTTAGACCTCCCAATAAAGAAGATACCACAAACAATGCCATTGCTATAAGCCACAAGTCCATACCAGTACCAGAACCCGGTGATGCAGAAGCTAATGCACTCAATGGAGGATAAGCTGTCCATCCACCACTGAATGGTCCAAACTCAACAAACATAGAAGATAACATCACAATACTTGCAGCAAAAAAGAACCAGTAGCTCAACATATTCATAAATGGAGATGCCATATCTCTTGCTCCAATTTGCAATGGAATTAAAAAGTTGGCAAAAGTTCCACTCAATCCTGCTGTTAATACAAAGAATACCAAAACAGTACCGTGTGTAGTAACCAAAGCATAATAAGCGTCGGGGGTAATTTTACCACCTTCAGCCCATTTGCCTAAAATATCTTCCAACCAAGGAAAACTTGCTTCAGGATATCCTAATTGTAAACGGAAAAGTACACTCATTAAACCACCCAATACTGCCCAAACCATACCTGTAATCAGGAATTGCTTTGCAATCATTTTATGGTCCATGCTAAAGACATACTTAGAAATAAATGTCTCATGGTGATGCTCATGATGATGGTCACCATGCGCTTCGTGATGTAAACCTGCTCCAGCAGGTGCGTGCAATACGGCTTCGTTACTCATACACTGATTCTTTATTAGTTATTACAACCTTGTTAATACTTGGTTGTTGATTGTTCTATAATTTGGCGGTAACTTTTGATGCTAGTTCAACAGGCTTAGCAACTAATTTCACCGTGTCTTTTTTTGCGTTTGCTGGATCCTTGTCAGGGAATGCAGTATAGTAATAAGGAGACTGTCCGGCCATTTTAGCATCAAACTCTGCTTGATCTACCACTTCAATAATTCCTTTCATAGAATAGTGACCGTTACCACACATTTGGTCGCAACTAATTTCGAATTGGAAATCAGGATTACCTGTTTTCTCTTTCATCTCCTTTGTAGTATACTTAGGGGTAAACCACATGGTAGTAGGTATTCCAGGAACAGCATCCATCTTCATTCTAAAATGAGGCAAACCAACATCATGAATTACGTCTCTTGAACCAATAATTAATTTTACTGGGCGACCTTTTACTAAATACATAGTTTGCTCCATCACTAAATCATCGTGTGTTAATTGGTCATCCCAAATTAAACCCAATGAGTTAGAGGCATTATCAATATTCTTGTAATATTTTTTACCAAAAGCACCGTCTTTACCTGGGTAGCGATAAATCCATCCAAATTGTTTACCAGTAACTTCTACCACCATGGCTTCTTTTGGAGGCTCCCCAGTAAATAGGAACCAGTTTCTTAAACCGATTACAACTAATACAGTTAAAGCAATAGCAGGAATTACCGTCCAGATAGCTTCTAATTTATTGCTATGTGCAAAAAACACCACTTTTCTGTTATCGCTTTCTTGGTATTTATAAGCAAACCAAAAAAGAACAATTTGAGTACCAATGAATACAAATCCTGTTACAGCTAATGTTAACCATAACATTGAATCTACTCGCTCACCTTCTACGCTGGCAGAGCCTTGAGGTAACAATGTTTTATCGTATAAAACTTCATTGCAGTACCATACTCCAATAAGTCCTAAAACTAAAAACACGACCATCAG
>CAZTDV010000022.1:0-39885 GCA_964612195.1 uncultured Sediminibacterium sp. | reverse complement strand
CAGAAAACCATTAATCTTGTTATTCTGCTTACGGCTATGCTCTTCCCCTTTCAAAATTGCCACATACTCACTTGCCTTAGAGATCTGAAAGATCACTACAAAAATGAGTAACGATACCGCGGTGATTAATAAAGCTGTCATAATGCTATATATATATTATCTAATGTCTAACAAATATTAAATTAAACCTGTTCACTATACTTGGTGAATTACACTTTCTTTAAGGTACGGATGGTATTTAGCAATCAACGGTTTCTTTGACAAAGCAGTTCCTACGAAAAGAATCATTGCTCCAACAAAAAACGCAAGGATACCAAAATCTAACCAACCTAATGATACATGTTCTTTCATTAAAGAGCCCATTACCATTTGGTAGAAATCTATCCAGTGACCAAAGATGATTAAAACTGCCATAAAAGTTACCAATGTGTAATTTCTTTTTGCAGAACGCTTCATCAGAATCAACAAAGGACATAGGAAGTTTATAATAAGGTTAAAGAAGAAAATTCCTTTATAAGCACCTTGTGTTCTATGTTTAAAATAAACAGTTTCTTCAGGAATATTGGCGTACCAAATAAGCATGTACTGAGAAAACCATAAATAAGTCCAGAAGATAGAGAAGGCAAACATGAACTTACCAATATCGTGCAAATGCTCTTGACTGGTTAATTCTAAGTAGCCTTTGTTCTTTAAGTAAATTACCCAAAGTGCAATCAAAGACATACCTGCAACAAATGAACTTACAAAAGTGTACCAACTATACATGGTAGAATACCAGTGTGCATCAATACTCATCATCCATAACCAAGGAACAGTAGATCCTACTGTTAAACCAAACCATACGGTAAACATGGCAGTTCTTACGGTACCTCTGTGAATGAATTTTTCGCTGGTTTCGCGATCCATCGGAGCTGCGTCTGCCTCATCATTTAATTTACGAATTCTCCATCCTAAGAAACTCCACAATGCTATGGTTAATGTAGTCCAGATTACAAAGAAAGTTGGGTTTAAGAAACCAGATTTACCTTTTAAGATAGGATCAGCAGCTACTGCTTCTGTGTCTAACCAATGGTAAATATGGTGCTTATGACCAAATACAATGTATAATAACACAGCGAATGTGATGGCACCGAAAATAGGAACCAAAGTAGAAATCGCTTCTGGAATACGACGGAATGTTTGTGTAAACCCAGCTTGCGCCAAAGTAGTAACAGAAATAAAGAACATGCTGGCATTACAAATTAATGTCCAGAAAATAGTATTGTACATAAGTGTTCCCCAGAAATGCACTTGCTCGTGCTCATCGGAACTAAAACCTTTGGTGAACATTCCATACAGTAATGCAGCCAAGCCCAAGCCAATCAAGGCGTAAGACCAGGTTTTCATTTTTCCGGGAACTTCAAATTGTGTTCTTAAAGATGCCATTGTTACTCTTTTAGTTCAGTTAGTATTGATCCTATTAGCAGGACCATTTGCTAAATTTATTTTGTTGTTGCAGTTGCATCTGCTGCCGGAGCAGGAGCTGCTTTTGCTTTACTTGCTTGTTGTTTTGCTTTGATGTAAGCAATTACTTGCCAACGTTGTTTACGACTTAACTGAGAAGCGTATGAGCCCATTAAGTTTTTACCATAAGTTAATGAATAGAACATTTGTCCATCTGGCATAACTGAAACTATAGGGTCCCCAATCAAGTTCTTAGGCTGTGCTGGGTAAGGACCTTTCCCATCATTATAGATTGGTCCATTTCCTTTTAAGTCAGAGCCATGACAAATACCACAATTAACCAAATACAAACGCTCTGCTTCTTCCATATCGGTTTTGCCTAAAGAATCATATGGATTAGGAACAGCTTTAGACGCTGTGTAGTTGGTGGTATCACCTGGCTTGTCCATCGGAATATGGAAAGGCATATCTTCTTCGCGAGAAATGGTACCTACTACAGGACGACTATTATAGTTAATTCCTTTCTCGGCCAAATTGCTATGGTCAGCATAAGACTCGTAAGCACGGCTATAAGCCATATCTGGCATATAAATACTACCAGGTGTACGCTTAACATCGCTACAAGCAGTTAAAGCAACTACTGCAGTTAAGGAAGCTATGATTAATGTATTCTTCATGATTCGTTAATTCTTAGTTTTCTACAATTAAGCGGCAACAATTTGTTTTTCTTCAAAAGGCATTTCATCCTTATCGTATCTACCTAACCACCATCCATCTTCAGCAACTTCTACTTTGGTTTCTAATGCACCATTGCTTTGTAAAAATGCTTGTAAATCATCGGTGTTTGTTTTATCGGTACACTCAATTACCATTACAAACAAATCATCCGTTGCACGAGCATGAAAATGATGCTTCTTTACAAATGGAGCTAATTGACATAAATAGCAGAAAGTCAATACCATTCCAACCGCAGCAAATAAAACGGTTAACTCAAACATGATTGGAATCCAAGCTGGCAAAGCAAAGTGTGGCTTACCACCAATATTTAAAGGCCAGTCCTTGGTAAAAATCCAACTGATAGAACTTAATGCAGTAGCAGTTCCGGTAATACCATAAATAAATCCTGCAGTGTGTAAGCTGGTTTCACGCAAACCCATTGCATGGTCTAAACCATGAACAGCAAATGGCGTGTAAACATCGTGGATCTTGTAACCCGCAGTACGTACTTTTTTTACTGCCGGAAATAAAACTGCTTCGTCGTCAAAACAGCCTACTACAAATTTCTTTTTTGCCATACTTTATTTTTTGTCTACAAATGCATTTCTGCAAGAGCAGTAAATAATTTTAATCATATACCAAGAGAATGAATCTCTTTAACTACTAGTGGTGAGCGTGCTCATGCACAAACTCTTCTAGTTTTTGTTCTTCTATATTAGCCATTTGATTTTTATAGCCTTCACCAGTAGTTTTCAATACATACTTAATTTCTGCAATGGCAATAACTGGGAAGTATTTAGCAAATAAGAAGAAGCAAGTAAAGAATAGTCCAAATGTTCCAGCATAGAAACCAATCTCCCAAATAGTAGGGCTGTAATAAACAGACCAGCTTGATGGTAAGTAATCACGATACAAAGAAGTAACGATGATTACGAAACGCTCGAACCACATACCAATATTTACGATGATGCTCATGAAGAAAGTAACAAAAATATTTCTTCTCATTTTGCGGAACCAGAAAATTTGAGGGCTTAACACGTTACAAGCCATCATACCCCAATAACTCCAACCATAAGGTGAGAACAAATAAGCACGGCTGTACCAGAATGTGTATCCTTCATATTTATTTTGGCTATACCAACCCATGAACAACTCAGTTAGGTAAGCAATACCCACAATTGAACCGGTTAATACAATTACTTTATTCATTGCTTCTATATGACCAATGGTAACATAGTCTTCCATCGCAAATACTTTACGAACAATAATCATCAAGGTTTGCACCATGGCGAAACCAGAGAAGATAGCACCCGCAACGAAGTAAGGAGGGAAGATGGTGGTATGCCAACCAGGAATAACTGAAGTGGCGAAGTCAAAAGATACGATGGTGGGAACCAATAGTGCCAGAGGCTTGCTTAATCCCGCCAATACTAGAGAAAGACTCTCATGGCGCTGCCAATGTTTGGTAGAACCAGTCCATCCAAAAGCGGCAATTCCATATAAACGCTTGCGTAATTTGGTGAAAGCACGATCTCTTACAGTGGCAAAATCAGGTAGTAAACCTGAATACCAGAATAAAAGAGATACAGTAAAGTAAGTAGAGATTGCAAATACGTCCCACAACAATGGAGAGTTAAAGTTAACCCATAATGGACCACGAGAGTTCGGGTAAGGCAAAACAAAGAATGCCATCCATACTCTACCCATATGGAAGATAGGGAACTGACCCGCACACATTACCGCGAAAATAGTCATCGCTTCTGCAGCACGGTTTACACCTGTTCTCCATCCTTGACGGAACAACAATAAGATTGCAGAAATCAAGGTACCGGCGTGACCAATACCAACCCACCAAACGAAGTTGGTGATATCCCATCCCCAACCCACTGTTTTATTTAGGTTCCACTCACCTATACCATAAGTTACTTCACGGTATACGCTATAGACACCAAACATGAGTAAGGCAACAGCAATATAAAAACCTACATACCATAACTTGGTAGGCTTGGCTTCAATAGGGCGAACTATGTCTTCTGTTACCTGCTTGTATGTTTTATCTCCATACACCAGTGGTTCCCTGAGCTGTGATTCGTACTTTAAATGCATCTGTTCTTATTTTGGTCCTTGATCTGCCCGAGAGCAGCATCTGGTTATTTCAATTGCTTAATAATTATCCGTGTGCTTTTTCTGTTTTTGCTTCAGCAGCTTCGTGATGAGGCATATCATCGGTGTTTCTAACCTTCGCTAGATAAGTAACTCCTGGCAATACGTGCAACATTTCTAGCACATAGAACTGACGATTAGGATTTTCTTGTCTTGCAATGGTGATAGCACTTTCCTTGCTGTTGGCGTTACCAAAAGTAATAGCATTGGTAGGACAAGCTTGTTGACAAGCTACTTTAATATCGCTATCGCTTAAAGGACGGCTGTCTTTCTTAGCTTTTAACTTACCTTCTTGTAAACGCTGAACACAGAAAGAACATTTTTCAATAACCCCTCTAGAACGAACAGTAACATCTGGATTCAATACCATTCTAGTTAAGTCGTCGTTCATATCTAAAACAACATCGTTTACAATACCTTTTTGGTTATCACCAAAGCTATCAGAACCTGTGTAATCGGCCCAGTTAAAACGACGCACTTTATAAGGACAGTTGTTGGCGCAATATCTTGTACCAATACAACGGTTATAAGTCATTTGGTTCAACCCTTCACTGCTGTGATTGGTTGCAGCAACCGGACAAACGTTTTCACAAGGAGCGTTGTCGCAATGCTGACACATCAATGGTTGGAAAACTACATTTGGATTTTCTAAATCGCCACTGTAGTAACGATCAATACGCAACCAATGCATTTCATGACCACGTAATACTTCTGGCTTACCTACTACTGAAACGTTGTTTTCAGCATTACATGCTACCACACAAGCTCCACAACCAGTACAAGTATTTAAGTCTACGCTCATTCCCCATTTAATACCTGGTCTTTCAAACACAGGATATAAGGTTCCTTGAGATTCAAATTTTTCTAAACCACCCCAAGGCTTTAATTCCTTGTCACGCTCATCGCGAATTTCAGTTGGGTGATGTTTATATGCAGCTAAGCTTAATTCTTTTACTACTTCAGTACGATTACCTTGTTCTGTATCGTAACGGCTATGTGTTTGGGTTAATGCAACTGGATAAGTTTCATCAGTAAGTGTTAAGCTAACTTCACCATTAGAGAAGTTAACAGAAGAACCACTTAAAGAAGCCAATACAAAAGCATTCTTACCTACACCTGCAGCTGACTTTCCTACTTTTTCGCTACGTCCGTAACCTACTGCAATACCTACTGTATCTGGATGTGTTCCTGGTACAATTAGGGCAGGCAATTCAATTGTTTTTTGACCTACGGTAACTTTTACTACTTTTTTTGGAGGGTTAACTTCATAAGCATCTGCTTGACCAGCATTACTGATATCGATGCCCAATAACGTTTTAGCCATAGCAGGAGAAACAACTAAGTAGTTGTCCCATGTAGCTCTTGTTACCGGATCAGGCAATTCTTGTAACCATGGATTGCTTGCGCCTTGACCAGCACCTATACCTACTTTCTCGTATAATACTAATTCTACTTTACCACCTTTCTTAGCAGAAGAAGCAGCTGCCAATGCACCCGCAACTGCAGCGCCATTAAAGCTTCCTGGCTTCGTAGCTGATTCACCTAAGGCAACAACACCATCTTGTAAAGCCTTATCCCATCCATTTACACCACCCAATTTAGCAGACCAAAAATTCTTTAGATAAGCTAAATAATCTTCAGTAGCTCCACTCCACTTTAACAAGCTATCTTGCCACTGACGTGTTTTAAATAAAGGATAAATAGTTGGTTGAATAAAAGAGAAGTGACCTGTTTTTGCTTCGGCATCACCCCAGCTTTCTAAGAAATGATTATCAGGTAAAACGAACTTACATAATTCAGCAGTTTCGTCTACTTTACCAGCAAATGATACAGTTGTTTTAACCTTAGCTAAACCTGCTTTAAACTGGTCAGCCGCAAACCAACTATATGCAGGGTTTGCACCATGAATTAATAAAGTTCCTACAGAACCAGCATTCATATCGGCAACTAGTTGTGTAAAATCAGCATCAACACCAGCACGTGTATTTAATAAAACACCCCAGTTGATGGTAGAACCACCAGCACCAATTGCGTTATTAATAGCGTTTACAATAATTTGAACATTTACATCATTGCTTCCTGCAACAACTAAAGCCGCACCCTTATATGCATTCAATGCTTTTGCTGCAGCTTCAACACCTGCTTTCAATTTTGCATCAGTAATACCAGTTACACCAGTACCATTAACTGCGCTCAATAAAGCAGCAGCAATAGCAAGGGTTTCAGAAGGACGGTGTAAATATTTTTCGTCTGCGTTAGATCCAGTTAATGAAGCAACAGATTCAAATTGAATATGCTTACTCATGCTTGGATTCTTCTCGTCTAATTTTTTACCCGTTGCATATTGTTTAGAAAACTCAACTGGATTTAACCAAGTACCTAAGAAATCTGCACCTAAGCTTACAATTGCTTTTGCATTTTCAAAATGGTAAGAAGGTATTCCACGAACACCATAAGTAGCTTCGTTTGCTAACAACATAGCACTATAAGAAACTGCATCATAAGTAACGTGTTTACTTCCTGGATATTTAGCCAAGAATTGCGCAATCACTGCTTTAGTAGATGGAGAATTAATAGTACTAGTTAATAAAACAATATTACCGCCCATTTGAGCAGCAACTGCTTTATCCGCAGCTTCAAAAGTTACTTCCTTACCATCAATGGTAGGGAAACGTAAACGTGAAGTATCATATAAATCAAGTACCGATGCTTGAACACGAGCAGAAGTACCTCCTTTAGTAATTGGACAAAGATCGTTTCCTTCAATTTTTATTGGACGACCATCACGCACTTTAGCAAGAATACTAACGGTATCTCCGTCTTGTACATAAGTGGTTGCATAGTATTTAGAAATACCAGGCACAACATCTTCGGGCTTATTGGCAAATGGGATGGCCTTTTTTACAGGCATTTCACAACTTGCTGCAGCTGCGGCAGCTGCTGTACTGAAACCTAAATATTTCAAGAAGTCGCGACGGGGAGCCTTTGCTTCGAGAAAGCTTTTGCTTTCATCTTCTACAATAGGTAGTTCTTCATTGAATTCGTCTTTTACATCCTTGTTAAACGCTGCAGACTGATTCAGCTCTCCAAAACTTTGCCAGTGCTTTTTTTGCTCCATAATTATTGATTAACAGTTGGAAACCGCGAGCGGATTCCACGTTCGAATGATATATTTAAACAACCCTTTTAAACTTTTAAGAACTAGTAGTGACATTTCTGACACTCGGTACCACCAATTTTTTCAACAGTGATTCCTTTGGTGCTATCGATTTTACCACTCTTTAAATCTGCATGGTATTTTTCGTAGATGCTATAGAAACCATTGTCTTTAAATTGAACTTTAGTTTCGCGGTGACAGTTAACACACCAGCCCATGCTTAGGTCGGTAAATTGTTTTACTTCACCCATTTTCTGAATTTCACCATGACAAGTTTGACAAGCAACTTGACCCGCTTTTACGTGTTGAGCATGGTTAAAATAAACGTGATCAGGTAAGTTGTGGATACGAACCCACTCAATTGGTTTTGCCTTATTTGGATCCCAAGGTTTTCCTTCTTCAAAACCAGCGTATTTGTACAATTTCTTAATTTCTGCAGTACCATCTACTTCTTCACCCGCTTCATTGTACATTTTTGCTCCTTTGTACTCATTAATGGCTTGGTGACAGTTCATACATACATTTACTGATGGAATAGTAGCTTGTTTTCCTTGAGCTGCGCCTGTATGACAATATTGACAATTGATTTGGTTGGTACCAGCATGCACTGCATGAGAGTAATAGATTGGTTGCTCTGGTTGATAGTTTTGACTTCTACCGTAAGCCATTGCACCTTTTGTAGTTAAATAACCACCCACAACAAATAACACAACGGTTACCATTGCTATATAAGCTTTGTTTCTCCAGAATGGAATTGGCTCTAAAGCAGGTTGACCAGTTTTATCGTCGGCTAATTTTTTAAGGTTAGAATTAACCTGTAACATGATTAAAGCAACAACAGCTAAAATCAAAGTTAAAATACCAAATAATAAAGAGTTATCTGCTTCTACATTTGCAGCAGCTCCAGCACCTTCACCAGCAGCAGGTGCTTTAGAAGGATCAGGTACACTATTAATATAAGTAAGAATAGCATCAATTTCCGCATCCTTTAAGGTTGGAAAAGCGTTCATTGCAACTTTATTGTACTCATTGTACAAGTTATTTGCATAAGCATCTCCTGTTTTTAGGAATGCAGCACTATTTCTAATCCAGGAATATAAATTTTCCTTACTGGACCAACGAGACTCTACTCCTGCAAGGGCAGGACCGGTCAATTTCTTATGTGGAGCATGACAAGACGCACAATTGGCGCTGAAAAGCGCTTTACCGTCCTGCGCATTTGCGGCTACACTAAAACTCAGGCTCACAAAAAATAAAAAAGCGGCAATGCTGGCTTTTGCTATGGATCTAGACAATATCATATGCACAACGATGGTTCTGGTGTGGAAAAATATCCTTAAACGGAGGCAAAAATATGATAGGATTGTGACAATTACGCAATAGGGAAAAAATTTTTTTATCTATATGCCACTTAATTTTCAATGAGTTCAACAAATCAGCCGATTTCAATTGTCATGAAATGGAAAATTTAAAGCACTTTTGCAGCCATGCTGCATCGTTTAAAAAATAAATGGCAAGTGAGCTGGCTTCAGTTTACCCTCATCTTTACCACATTCGCATTAGGTGGCAGCTTGTGTGGGTTTTTGGGAAGACAATTACTTTCTTTTGCCAATTTAGAGCGTAGTATCATTTATTTTATCACCTATGTAATTGTGGTGACCATACTTTGGCCATTTTGTGTTTTATTGGTTAGTGTCCCATTTGGCCAATTCAGCTTTTTCAAGCGATATTTAGGTAGAATCAAAGAAAAAATGACCAAAAAGCAGTAAAAACATGGTAAAACTGGCCATTTTTGCATCAGGTGCAGGATCCAATGCAGCCAAAATTATTGAACATTTTGCCGGTAACAAGGCAGTTATGATCAACCTAATTGTTTCAAATAAAAAAGAAGCAGGGGTTTTGGGGATTGCAGCCGCCGCTCATATAGACACCCTGCTTATTAATCGAAATAGCTTTTACGAAACGGAAGATTGTGTGAACGAACTCAAATTGAGAGGAATTAATTTTATTGTACTCGCTGGATTTCTTTGGAAAATTCCTGAAACATTAATAGAAGCATACCCCAATCGAATCATTAATATCCATCCCGCTTTATTGCCCAATTACGGGGGCAAAGGCATGTATGGAAATTTTGTGCATGAAGCAGTAATTGCCGCAGGAGAAAAAGAAAGTGGCATCACCATTCATTATGTGGATGCACATTATGATGAAGGCGATATAATTTTTCAAGCCAAATGCAGCATAGAACCTACGGATACCCCTTCTAGTTTAGCAACTAAAATTCATGCATTAGAGCATGCACATTTTCCAGTAGTGATTGAAAATTTGTTGAAAAAATTAGCGTAATATTTTTTCCATGTAAACCACTTCAGGCAAGGGATTGTGGTAATATGCAGTAGTGATTTCAAACCCATGTTTAAGGTATAAATGAATAGCAGCTTGTAATCTTTCTAAAGTATCTAATTTCATTTTAGCATAGCCCAATCTTTTTGCTTCTTTGATTATTTCTGCAACCAATGCATCTCCAATTTTATATTTCCTAAATGCTGGTTGCACATACAATCTTTTCATTTCACAAGCGCCTTCTTCAGGTAGTTGTTGTAATGCAACAGAGCCAACAGCAACGCCATTGAAATAGGCTAATAAAAGACTGCCCTGAGGTGGGCCATATTTTTTTAAGGGATCTTTCAGTTCGGCATCAAAGCTTTGAAAACAAAGGTCTACAGCCAATTCATCGGAATACTCCTTAAACAAATGCCGGGCTGTTTCCAGCTCGGCACTCTCTGTGGTAATATGTTTAATTTGAAGCATGATTATCCTGGCATGCGAGAAATATATTTCTCTACTTCTTTAATTTGATCAACCACTTGTTTGGTGGTAGGCTTACAAGCTTTTGCTCTTCTAAAATAATCTTTTGCAGCCCTGAATTCTCTCTTATTCATAAAGATTTGACACATGCTAATATATGCAACAGCTTCACTTTCTTTGTCTGCAATACCTGCTCTAATAGCTGCACGAATATAGCTCTCACCTTGCTTAAGGTCTCCACGTTGCATACTCATCATTCCTAATTGAAGCTTGTTGGCTCCTTCTGCTTCAGGCATGGGTGATCCTAACTCAGAACTTTTTTTCAAATGCTTTTCGGCACTATCAAAATCTTGCTTCATCATGGCCATATTGCCCTTAATGGTGTAGTAAGTTGAACGTACAGGCTTGTACAATAAATTAGGATACCAAACGGTATTGAGAATACGCTCTACTTCTTCCATATCGCCTCTTTCCATTGGTTCTTGAATTAATCTTAATGGGCCAATAAAAAAATGACTAGCCAATCCAATTACTCCAACAAAATAAAGGATAAAAGCAGGCCAGAAACCACTTGAATAATTGACGCCAACAGCGGCAACCAAGGCCAAAAGGCTTAGCCAGAAACGATACTTAATAATAGTATTATAAAACTTCATGATGTTAATTTGGGGGGCAAAGATAGGCCTTATCAACCATTGGGCAAGAGTGATTAGCAATTGGCTTTTGCGCCTTAACTTCATCAAAATCTTTCTTATGCAAAAAATGCTGCTTGCCATTTTTAGTTTACTATTGACAACAACCATTGGCGCACAAATAACCCCTTCGCCATTGGTTAAAGAGGGTCAGGGCCCTTATACCCAATTGATTTTAAGAGGGGCAATGGTGATTAATGGTACTGGATCTCCTGCATATGGGCCAGTTGATATTATCATTGAGAATAATAAGATTGTACGTATTGCGAATGTGGGTAATCCAGGCATGCCTATTGACCCTAAATCTAGACCTGCACTTAAAGCAGGAGGAAAAGAAATTGATTGTAGTGGCAAATATGTTTTACCTGGATTAATTGATATGCACGGACATATTGGAGGCAGAGCACAAGGCACTCCTGCAGAATATGTTTTTAAATTATGGATGGCGCACGGAATTACTACTATACGTGACCCATCTGCAGGTAATGGATTAGAATGGGTATTAGACCATAAAAAGAAAAGCGCAGCCAATAGCATTACTGCACCTCGTATTCATGCATACACAGCATTTGGACAAGGCAGCAAAAGCCCCATCATCAATGCCGAACAAGCAAGGGCATGGGTAAATGAAAATGCAGCAAAAGGAGCAGATGGAATTAAATTTTTTGGAGCATCACCAGAAGTGATGGATGCAGCCATTCGAGAAAATAAAAAATTAGGACTACGTAGTACAGCGCATCATGCACAATTAGATGTGGCAAGATGGAATGTAGTGCAGTCTGCAAAAGCAGGCATGACCAGCATGGAACATTGGTATGGTTTACCAGAAGCCATGTTAGAAAATGGTACACTTCAAAACTATCCAGCAGATTATAATTACAATAACGAACAACATCGTTTTGAAGAAGCAGGAAAGCTGTGGAAACAAGCAGCAGCGCCGTATAGCGAGAAATGGAATAAAGTGATGAATGATTTAATTGCAGCAGATTTTACTTTAGATCCAACGATGAATATTTATGAAGCCAATAGAGATTTGATGCGTGCACGCAGAGCAGAATGGCACGAAGATTATACACTCCCTTCTCTTTGGAAATTTTATGAACCAAGTAGGGTATCACATGGATCATATTGGCATAGCTGGGGAACAGAACAAGAAATAGAATGGAAAAACAATTACAAATTATGGATGACATTTATTAATGAATATAAAAATAGAGGAGGAAGAGTTACAGCTGGATCAGACAATGGATTCATTTATCAATTGTATGGATTTGGATTTGTTAGAGAATTAGAATTGTTACGCGAAGCGGGATTTCAGCCGCTAGAAGTGATACGGGCTGCAACTATGCACGCATCACAAGCATTAGGGGTAGACAAAGAATTGGGCACTATAGAAGCAGGTAAGCTAGCCGACTTATGTGTGG
Organism: uncultured Sediminibacterium sp.; assembly: GCA_964612195.1. Taxonomy (GTDB): domain Bacteria; phylum Bacteroidota; class Bacteroidia; order Chitinophagales; family Chitinophagaceae; genus Sediminibacterium. The sequence continues at coordinate 27,481 of CAZTDV010000022.1, read as the reverse complement.
TAGATGGCAACCCTTTAAAAAATTTACAATACTTGTATGGTACAGGAGCTATTGAATTAAATGAGCAGAATGAAATCATTCGCAAAGGCGGAGTAGTCTACACCATCAAAGACGGAATTGTATATGATGCTAAGAAATTATTAGCCGATGTAAAAGAAATAGTGGATGCAGAAAAAAAGAAAACAGGTTGGCAGTTAAAGCAATCGGGAGTAAAATAATTTCTATTACTTTTGCGCCGATTCTACCCCAGCATGTTGGGATAATTGAATCATGGTCTCGTAGTTCAATGGATAGAATAGGAGTTTCCTAAACTCTAGATCCAAGTTCGATTCTTGGCGAGACCACAACTTTTTCGAGAAGATGCCGATTTTACCGGCATCTTTTCTTTTTGGGGGGCTGGTTGTCGTTATGGTTGAACATAATAATCAATGTTCACTTCAATGATAAAAAATATACCTCGCTTCAAGTTCTGCTTCACCTCCTTCCAATTCTAAAGAAAGTTCATTCGCATTTTCCATCTGTAAAAGTTGAGTGTAAATATTCTCAACCAAATCTCCTAATGCTTTTAAGTTGACATATGTTACATTATTTCGACTACGACTATCCAGAATACCATCCCATTGTATTTTAGGCAATATAACAATTGGATTAGATGAATGTGCATTAACTTCAAAATGATGGCAGTATTTTAATTTGTCTTTGTTTATGTTAAGTAGGCTAAAATCGTGATGAAAAGCATTACGTAATGCATAAATTGCAATCCGTTCATCTTCAGTTAAACTTGAAAAATATGCTAACGCCTTCTGAATTGAAGGCATATTGGCGGGTGTTATTTTGATTTTGGATATTGGCCTATAGCATTTACCAATCTGGTCTAATAATGTTAAATAACCTATCGCACCAATCCAATTCCCTAAGTTACCATTAGGAGGATTTGGAATTCCGGTATCTTGATTTCTATCAGTTATTAGTCGAATATTTCTTAGTGCATGGACTAAACTAGATTCAGTAACACGCCCATTAGTATCTGTTTCACTATTTAAAAAAAGATGGTTCTTAATCGCATTTGTTGACTCCATATTACTAAATATACAAATAAAATATTCGGTGCATTTCCAAATTTATTCCCTTAATCTGTCGCTTAGTATGCAAGTATTTTGCTAATAAAATAATTTTAAATTATAATATTTTTCATTGAACATTAATTTCACTAATTCGTTCCTCAGTATTCTTTCGAAGGAATTTAAGAATCTCCTTCGTTAAAAAGTATAGCTCAAACAATGCAATGAGCCACCCATTTTGGATAATTGATCACAATTGATAGTCTTTACATCAAAACCCAACTCTGCCAATATTTCAACATTATGCATATTATAGTAACGTGATTCCTTAAGTGTAGGCAAAGTATATTCAGGTAAGATGATAGTATTATTAAGTCTCAAAAAATTAATATAATTACCTCTGGCAGAATAGATACATGCCTTTTTAGTTTTACGATAACACTCGCATGGAACGATTTCATCAACTGGACGATCATAAAAATCAACAACATCTAATTTCTCCTCTTCCAATTTCTTTCGAACATCATAAAGTAAATCGATGTCAGGTTTAAGGAAAGGTAAAGACGGATAATTAGAAAGCAATACCATATTTTCTGATAAGAAATTAATGATCCCATCTGTGTGCCCAACATTATCACTTTTACTTCTCTCGATAATTTCAGGTCTTAGCCCAGTATAATCTTGAAGAATGTGTACTACTTCAGATTTTGATAGTTCACGATTGTCTTCTAGAATTTTATTTGTAAGAAAAACTGTAGAAGTATTATTAACGAAATTACCGCCATCTAGATATAATGGCATGAAAACCATTTTCTTTTTTAAACACTCTTTTACTATTATCCTTGATTGTTTATTAAGATGTTCAAAATAACTACTATCTCTAAATTGAGTACAATACTGTGGATGATAATAAGGTTTAATTAATTCATCAGTATCGGTATTTATTCCAATACAATCTCTTAACCAAATCTCATCCCAATTTTTTATTCCAATTGTATTAACTGTTTTGTATTTATACCTATTTGATAACTTTTGGCACGTAACGTTATTATTTGAGATAATCCATAATTGAATATCATTTGGTATAAGATCTATCAGACAATCGTAAAACTGTGTGAGTGATTCATATTCATTTGAAAAACGTTCTGGATAGGCAAGGATCAGATTCTGAACTTTGGAGTAGTCGGTAAAAATCATCATTAGTAGATTTACCTAAGCAAAGGTATGAAGAGGGATTAGGGAGAAAAAAGAAGTCTTCTAATAAGTTGTATCAATAAACGTTATTAGCAAACTGTTTTAATCCATAAAGGAACTTTGCTATTAAATCAAAAGACAGAAAGATCAATAAATAGTCATGTTTAGTAACACCTAGAAAATTACTAATTAGGGAATAATACATTTTCAATTTCTTCCACTAGTGTTGATTCTAAACCTAAAAGGAATATATCCTCCATACTCAAATTTGAATATTCAAAAACCCTTACATTTTGTTCAAATAATATTTCTTCATTTGAATCATTCGAAATCGTAAAGTCGCTTTTCATAATTTTACTTTAGCAAAGATTTCTGAATTATTTTCACGATTTATTGTATTAAATGATGAGTGTATTAATAGTGTGCATAACTATATAATTCAGAATACTAGTAAATTTTCGGTTTACTCTTGACTTATTTACTGAAGTTATGATTACGAAATTGATTTTTATTTTGAATCCAGTCCTTTAGGGGGTTAATATAGTTTTTGGCCAAAATTATCTGTTATTTCTCTACTTGAAAATTTTAGGGTCTGCATTTTTTAATGTGTTCAATTTGTCAATACAGATTTTTAAAAAATTTCTCATTTCGGAAATTTGTTCATCTTCGTCAATTATGAATTGAGTCAAAAGTTTATAGTTGCCAAAGGTATAAGCGTTGTCATGTTCTTCAAATTCCCAATCTTTCAAATGTTTTGAAAAGATTTGCTTGTAATATTCTGTGTCTTTATACTTTGCTGCTCTAGGAAGCCAAATTCTAACACCAAGATAAACATCGTCCCACCACCATATAAAACCCAAGTCAATACTAAATTTAAAGTTTGGTTTTCCTACTGAATGAAATGTGACATACCAACTATCTTTCATCTTGTACTCCTTGCGGAATCTTTAGATAAAGTGCCGATAGTTTTTTCATAATAATCTTTTATACTGTCAAGTACTTCATCCATTTTACGGATTGTCCCTGTAATGTTCATTAGAGAAGTAATGTCGTTGTAATTGAAGTTTTTAGATTCAGCCATATTTTCGTCTTTTATGTAATTTTTTAATTCTTGTGTTATTGGTGTGTTTTGGTTGTCAATTAGGTTATAAATGTCCGACCATTTGAGAAGGTCAAAATTTATTTGTTTGTTGTCGTTGTCTCTATGTTCGTAATATTTTGTGAGGTATACCAAATGTCGATTTCTTACATTCTTTTCAAGTAAGATCTTTTTATAATCTTCTAACTGATTTTCTCTCTCAAAATGTTCGATTTTACACTCGATAAGTATGCATGTCTTTGAATCTAATAGATTTATTTCTAAGTCGGGTCTGCCGTAGTCGTAAATTGTCTGTGTCTTGATTGAAAAATCATTTTCTAATTCTAAATCTAGCAATTCAAGAAAGTCAGCACAAAGTTTTTTATCTGTGAGCAAGCAATGACCAAAAATCTCAATGAGGTAATTCTCTTTTGAGTCTTTATTTTCCCTTTCTCTATACGAGTATATTTTACTAAATACGGATTCTATCATTATTTAATACTTTTATTTATCGGCTTTCTAAGGTTGCCTCACCTTGCTTGGATAATTCCATTCCCTACTGCTGGTTTGGCCACTATAGACTCAATTAGTTAAAACTAAATTACAACTGTAGATAGCAATGCCAAAAGCTGATAGGCTAAAGGTGGAGACTCAAATTGGGTAAACCCTTTTGTTTTGCGCAGGTTTTTTACCTAAAAATAGTATTCATTTTCGGATAAATTATGTTGTAATACTTATTGATAAACATTTCCATTTTTTTACGAGTGTCAGCCATTTGGTTAAGTTTTATAAAAATTTTATTATCAAAATTCTTGAGAAAATATATTGCCCCAATTGAATAAGCTGGGAATTCGTAGGGTTGAGAAATATATTCAGCTAAATCTTTAGCATTTTCTCTAGCTATATATATTGTGTCTATGTCTTGCAAATAGTGAGTTAATTCGTGTACTATTATCGATAAGCATTTAACGTAAACTAGTTTTGAGGATTTTATTTTTTTAAAAATTACAGAATCTATATATGGTGATATTTTGATTTTAGGATTTATATAAAAACTAAGTGAATTGTCAGCATTGTGATGCATTTGTTTATCCGCGCCAAAGGCAGCATCAAAATTTGCTCGTTTATTTTCAACCAAAAAAGAGAGTATTAATGAGTCTGTAATAACTGCTTGATGTTTCCTTTTCGGAAAATTATTATTGGCCATCAAATGTTGTGTTTCAATTAATAACTTTCTTAGCAGAGAATCTTTTTTAACTTGAGTAAATGATTTTGTATGAAATGATAAAAAAAGTGATAAAAAAAATAATTTATACAATGTAATATAGTTTTTAAAGAAGCATTGTAAAACAAGAAACCTTACTAGCGCAAAACGAGCAGGCTTTATGCAGGTTGGGAACTAGTATTCCGTCTCCCCGAAACCGCTGCTAATTGAAAACAAGTTGTTGAAGTTATGTACCAAAAGCTGATAGTTACTCGTCGGCTGGAACTGAAGCTGGGATTTGCAATTTGCTAATATTAGAATGTCGGGCCAAACTTGCATAAAACCCAATATTTGCTGCAGTTTATTCACAATCGGAAAAGTCAAACGCTTTTTTATGTCGTTCGTAAGTGTCACGCAATACTCTGGGTGCTATTGACTCAAAAGTTAAATCGGGAGGTATTTGCATACCTTCTTTTTCAATTTTCTCTTTTAGCTCACGCAAAACACTCTTTTTAATCTCAGGATCTTTCATAAAAGTAGTTGCAGTAACCTGAAATGCTTCTCTAAAGGTTTCCTCAGAGTCTTTATAGAAGAACTTTGTCCCTTCTTTACTTATTTCATTAGTTGCTGCAACAAGATTTCCTTTTTCAATTACTTTTTCAAACAACAAAGTATATTCTGATAAAATTTCATCTACATTAACTGTGGTACTCGCTGATATATAGCAAGAATATGGAGATTTGTCATTAGGGTGCACTCCTTTGTACAAATATCTACCGTTGCATGTAGCTAGGCTTAGATATAACTTGTTGCATGTTTTAATATTGATTGGGCGAAAAAGATCTACCAATTCTTTCCATGTCAATAGGCCGCCATCAGAAAGTATAAGTCCATGCAAATTTTCATCACCGTGCATTTCAATATGTAATAATATACCACCAGGCATATATGGTGAATTTACAGCGTAGTAGTTTAGGATTTCAATAAAGTCCTTTCGATTGTTTACTTTATGAAGTTTGTGACTAATCATTGAATTTCTATACTCCACATTTCTTTTGATGCAATCATTATATAATTCACTGCCTGTCTCTCTCTCGTTTAAGAGGCTCTCAATAACTACAATATGTTGAATGTCTCCTATCATGTGTGGTTTAGAAAGTACTAAAGTTCAAATTTTGTACAAAAGCTAATAGAAAATATAAATGCTCAGCTTAATATAAATGCCCCACCTTTGCCAAACCCATGTTATGCACAGGCTTTTTTCTTATTTCCTTTGCAAATAATTCAGATAAAAAAAAATAAGAAGTAACGTCCTGTGGCTTTTCGTTTTTGGGTTTGAAGACAAATTCAATATTGTCTAACTCTACCGATATCAAACCGATGTTGTTTTCTTTCAGCAATTCCAAATCAACACGGTGTATGTATTGTTTCGGGTAAGCCAAATATGATTTGTGAGAAAAGAATTTGTATCGCATTGCTTGATAAAAACCCGACTTCCAATCTTTTAGTTTTGCTTCTACCGAAAATAAATTCTGTGTATGTGATTTGTATTTCCTTGTTCTGGTTATTTTATCACCATCAATGCAAATGAAATCATCACCTTCCAAATAGTTTAATAATTTTTTTAAACGGGGTTTGTCAAAGCAGTTTTCATAAAGCAATTCTGAATTCAACATTCTGTTTTGCTGAAACAATCTCACAAACAGGGACATCATACCATAATCATTCAAGAAAAGTTTTTCTTCATTCATTTCGGTACTAAAAACCAAATCAGCCACACCGTTGCCCGTGCTGAACTCGGTGGTAATGTATTCGGTATTGAAAATCTTTGAGAGATTTTCCACCAATACAGGTATCATTTCGCTTTCGTATCTGAACATGGTGTTATTTTATTTTTTCAAAAACTTCTTTCCAAACAAATAAGTGTTTGTAATCATCACGCTTGTAAACGGCAGTCAGCTTTTGATAATTGCTTATTGCCTGATTTATTCGTTGTAGAAAGTAAACTTGTTTGTCGGCAACTCTGTTTATAGTGTCGACTTCTTTATTAACAGAATAAAGGTAATGCAGTTTATTATTCTGTGCATTGATTACATCTTCTGCCGATTTTCCGTTGCAATATCTGCACTGACAAGCACCTAATACATTTGAGATTTGATTTAATCTTGTCGGCTTCTTCTTTTCAATGGAAACCGTTCCTAATAGTTCAGGAAAATAGTATCGTTCATACAAATTAAACCCCTGTCCCGCATCTTTATGCATCTCCTCTGAAAAACTCTCAAACCTTGCTGCACCAGCGGAGAAACCAACTAAGCCCAATGAAATTAAACCTAATCCTAAACTATTCAACCTTCCTGCAATTACAGGTCTGCCAGTGAAGCGCTGCAATTTTAAAAGTGTGTCAATGTAGTGGAACAAAACAACGGCTGAACTATCTCTATCAATTCCATCTGCATACACAATATATCCGTCACACTCATGAGCCGAATAATAATTGAGCAAATCATTTTTGTATTGTTGATTGGTTAAGCTGCTGCTGTTGATACAAATTCCTGCATACAGTTTTTTATTAGCATAATCAGGAACTGAATTTTTGTAGTCAATACTTTCTTTAAGTAATTTAATATCCAAATCAAACCATTGCTCAACAGGGTTCTGCTTGTATGTAGGCAAAACATTTGTATTGTGTGTGTAGTGATATGGCGAAACAAAAATATCGGCACCCAACTTTGCTTCTTCATCAATTACAGATTTTACATAATCCCGCTGCTTCGTGTAAGTGTTGAGATATGCAGGAGTAATAACTTCCAAAGTTGGTGGGCAATATGGAAGTTGCATTAACCCTTTTCTATCGGTATATGTGTCGTATGCAAAGCGGACTGTTTCAGGGTCAATAATTCTTGAAAACTGATCGCCTTGAATTAACTGCAATAATTTTTTTTGCTGAAACTGATGTATTGCAGGGAAATCAACATAAATAGTTTCGTCAGAATATTTTAAATATTCTTGTAAAACACTTCCGTCATTCCACAAACGTAATACAAATTTTGGTGTAGTGTCATACTCTCTTTTCAATATGGCATCTTCTGTATTAAAAATATTTATCAGTTCGTCAATATTCAAGTATCGCTGATAAGGATTTTTTTCAAGCAACTTGAAAATGATGTTTTCAAATTTGTTGGTGATGTCGGCAAAATATTTCCGTGGAGGTATCGGACTTTCATTTTTTATTTTGTCAATGAGTTCGGGAAGGTTATTAAAAACATACGGAACTTTTGAAGTGAGCATTTCATAAAGAATTATACCCAATGTATAAAGATCGCTTCGCTTATCAATGTTTTTGCTGTCGGTAATTTGTTCGGGAGAAGAATAGAGTGGAGAACCTAAAAAGTTTCCTGTGCTTGTAAGTGCTGTGTAGTCAATGACTTTAGAAATTCCATAATCCAAAATCTTAACTTGTTCGCCATTGACAATAATATTTTCGGGTTTCAAATCACGGTGAATAATTCCTTTACTTTCATCAATGCCTCTTACTTGATGCAATCCTTTGATGCCTTGCAAAATGTTTTTGAAAATAGAAACAATCTGTACTTCACTTGTCAAACCTTTGTTTTTGATAATTTTTTGTAGTGTTTCTCCTTCCGCAAATTCCATTACTAAAAAGTAAGAAGGCACACTTAAATCACTTCCTTTAAAATCGTCAACATACTTTACTAAGCAAGGATGATTGACAGTTTTCATTATGTCAATTTCTCTTTGTATTCGGTTGTTTTCTCCACTGTGTTTGTATTCCTGAAGAATGTAATCTTCTCTGAAAACTTTTATTGCATAAGTATTTCCATTTTTGGTTGCTTTGTAAACAGAACCAAAACCACCAGAGCCGATAAAATCAGTAAAAGAGTAGCCGTTTATTGTTTGGTTAATTAGTGCCATTTGTTAAAAGTAGTCAATTTGTAGTTTTTGTAAGCTTATGCATAACGTCCGAGGCTTAGCGCTGGTTGGATGATTTGTGTTTATACTGCTGGCTTGGCCACCATAGACTCGATTAGCTAATGCCAAATTACTGAAGTTGATTAGTAATACCAAAGCCATTGAGCCATAGATGGAAGTCCAACTTGCGTGAAGCCTTTTGTTGGCGGTCAGGCCTCTCTATCTTATTATTTTTATTCTGCTTGTAGTCGTTTTGCCTCTGCCAAATCAATTCTCGCTTTCTGTCCATGTTTCTCCAACAGGAAAAGAAGATTGCTTCCATTTAGCAAAGTCAAAGGTTTATTCTTTACAAATTCGTAAGCGTCTGGACCATAGTCTGAAGTCGAAACTAAAATTCCTTTTGTCGCACCTTCATTCATAACAGTTCCATAAAGGTCACGGACAGCAGATACGCCAACAGTATTTGTATATCGCTTAGCTTGAATCACAATTTTGCCTCCACGAATTGGGTCTGGGTCAAAAGCAACTGCATCAACACCACCATCACGACTTGCTTGAGTAACTTTAACTTCACCTCCATTAGTACTAAATTCTTTTTCAAATAACTCTCTAATTAAATGTTCAAAATCTTCCCAACTAAGCGTTGCTAAATTGTGTCCTTCATTTAGTGTATTTGCTACATCATACGATGATACAAAACGCTTATCGTTTTTATTGACTTGTAAGAGAGGTGGAATTGCTGTAATACCACTTAGTTTGCTACTTCCAACACCTTTCAAACTTTTAAAACAGGCTTTGGGGTCAACGTTTGCAAGTTCTATTTGAATGAATTCGTCCTTTCGTACTTGAATTGAAACAATACAATTATTTGTCTTTTTGCCAGATGCCTTGTTTATAGTTTCAACCCACCCATTGAATACAACAATATCAATTGCATCCGCTTTGTCAGCCTCAAAGATTTCATGAAGTGACCGGAGGCAGATATTATAAATGCTTGTATCATACAATTTAGAAAACTGTGTGTCGGAAATAAAATACTCTTTTAATTCCTTTTTAGTTGCAATATATTTAACTTCTGAAAGTCTCGGAAAATTCTCAGGAGCTGGTAAAATATATTCAATTATCAAAAGTCTGTTATCTGAATTATATTCCAAGTCAAAATCCTTCGGAAAACTATCAGGATATTCTGAGTTGTTTAATACAAGTTCGCAGTATTCAATTACTGAATTTGCATGACCCTTGAAATAAAGTTCCTTTAGAATTTCAATTTTTTTATTATGTTCTTCCTGTTTTAGTAAATATATTTTTTTATCTTCTTCCCATTTACTTTCCAGTAGCTCAAATTTCTTTCTAATTTCCCCTTTTTGTTTTTCAACTTCTTGCAGTAGTTGATTGTATTTGGTGTCTAATTCTGAATTGTAAGAAATAGTTTGTTTCACCAATTCCTCCCACTCAAACATTGCATTTTTGTATGCACTTTCTGATTGCTCATATTTTTTACGAGCATTTGATTTCAGCAACTTGTCTATAAATGAAAGTTTGGGCTGAAAATGTTTTTTATCTGGCTCAAGGGGAATGGCTTTATGGGAAGGACCTTCAGGAAGCGGAATTTGCCTTAATTCTTTGTCCAGGGAGTTTTTGGGATTGGGAACTTGATACTTTTTTGAATCCTTAAGGGTATTCCAATCTATTGTATCATCAATATCAAGTGTATGTTTTAGTATATTTTCAATTTTATCAAGCTTTTCTTTTGCTTCTATGGTCTTTTCTTCTGCTAAATTAAGATTTACTTCTTTATGTGCTTGAGACTGGTTTTTAAATTCAATTTTCTGCCAAAGTTCATCCCACTTTTTAAACTGTGCCTCAATTTTATTATTTAATATCCATTTGTCTTTGTCTTTGATTATTCTATAGGATCCAAGACCTTGATGTCTGATTTCAGCGATATATCTTATATCATAACTTCTGGTGTATTCCTCTATTTGGTCAATGTCATGAAGGTGGTCATAGTTTTTTGTCATGCAATTAAAATTTTAATTTATTAGATAGCATTACCGCCAACGAACAGGGCTTAGCGAAGGCGGAGGAAATATTGCTGCGTCCGCCCGGGCCACTGACCAAAAAAGTTGTGATGATAAATTTAGTTGAAAAAGTTCATTATTAATTCGTCCGCGCGAACCAATGAACAATAACCAACTGTCGCCGAAGTTAACTTGTCAAGCCCCACTTTTGGGAACCCAATGTTAGCTGTTGTTTTACTTATGTATCTTAATTGATAAGATGTCATTTGGGTCAATTGATTCTGCTTCATCTTCAAATAACAAATAAGTTGAATCAATAACTAACAGTTTTTCTAAGTGTCTTCCATCTACAAGTTCTATGTCAACAATTTGATACCCCAAACCTTGTTCAGGTAATAACGTTAACGTTTCGCTTTGATTGTCTAATAATCTTATTTTTTGTTTCATTGGCCATAAGATTTTTTTTGATAATAAGTATCATTTGAAGTTCCATATTCAAAATATACTTCTATTCCGCCCCCTTCGTGATCAAAAGCGGGTTGCACTATTCCTCTTTGTAAAATATCAAGCGATATTGGTTTAATATAAAAGGCCCACTTGATAGTTTCGTCATTTGGCAAAGCATATCTATCGATAGGATCATCACTAGTAGAAACACAGTCTTTATAGTCTTGTTCAGTAGTTGTAAAACTACCTGGCTTTAATTTTTTATTTTCAAAGTCTATTCTTTTATCATCCTCATACGCTGAAATCCGGACGAAAACTTCAGAGCCTTTTGCAAACTCCTTAGCACTGTCAGTAGCGCCTTTACCTCCAGATTGACGTTTTTTATTTGATTTTTTACTTTCACTTAAACTTTTAAAATGTTGCTTGACTTCGATTTCCTTTAATACTCTAATAGAGTTGGTCTCAAGCATTAACTCAGGAGAATTTTTGAGTGTATTTGAGAAGCCATCATTAATAACTCGTCTCTGATAACCCTTTAATTCAATATCATCGTCTATAACTAGCTCAGAATTATAAACTATGAATTTTCTTAATTGAGTTCTATTGTATTGTTTGGCTTCTACTACTTGATATCCCATTCCTGTCTCTGGTAGAGATTGAAGTGTTTTTGAATCCGAATTATAAAGTTTGTAAATCATAAACAAATTTAAAAGTTGTAGCTAATTATGTCATTTATATAAAATCTGCTGAATAAAAATAACAGCTAACACATATAATATACGCTACTCAGTCTTTAAAAGTAAAATGGTAGCCTTATAAGTTTGTTGTTTATTATTATAGTTATTCAATTGCTATTGCGTAAATACAGTTATACATTTTAAATAGTCTGTTATAATTCTGTAGGTATATATTTTGTATTTTAAAAATCACTTTAACCTAACAAAGCAATGCTCCCTGACTCCCATATATAATTTTACAGGGTCAGTAATTAATTACAAACGAAACAATTGGGGGAATATAATTCGGGGCACTATAAATATATGTAAATATTTTAAAGTATCAAAGTATAACAGTGCCAATTTTGATACCATCAAGATTGTTTAATCGAGCTAATTATATTTGCCGCTACAATCAATTATGACGCACATAGTGGATTGATTACCAATTTTAAGGAAAGGTATCGAAGAATTCAACAGATGATATAGTGGCCTATATTGATTTTATCGAATGAATGATTTTTCAATTGTTATATCTTTTATTGGCACACTATATCCATCATATTGAATAGAGTATTTATTAGGATCTGTTATTGTAATATTCCCAAATTGAGATATCGTAAAACCTTCTTTAGTTTTAATTACTAAATATTCATCATCGTAATATTCCTTAACCTTGTTCCAGACTTTATCAATCCTCCCATCTACAATCATATAAATTTTCTTGCCATTAAAAATTAGACTTCGTTCAAAGTCTGATTTTTGAAATTCAGTATCTAAAGTACTTGCGTCCTCTCTATAAGCAACTATTTTCCAAGCAGTACTATTAGGATTACTTATAAATTCTTTGCTAATATAATTATCATAGTCAATGGATATTTCTGATTTACTTTTACGATTTTGATCTTTTGATTGATCAGACTTCATTCCGATAAACTTTTCACCATCCAATTTCCAACTACCACCAATCTTTTTTACTACCATATCAATATCAATATTACTGGTGTCGCTTCCAGAATAAACGAATAAATTATATTTTACATTTGCTGTATTCTCATCAATAAATTTATATACATCTATATTTTTTGCCTCTATCTGAAATTTAGCACCTAGTATGTTTGCCAAAGGTGCAAGACCCATTAGAGCAACATTGCTGAAATTTAAATTATAAAATGGCATCTGGTCTGAACCAATGCCATTAATTGTAGATGAAGTATATGCTCCATTAGCAATACCAAAATATGTCTTTTCAATTTGTTCTTTAATTTTTGACCTATCATTTCCGTACTTGTCAAAAAACCATCCTTTTTGATAGCCAATAAGACTTATTGGGATAAGAGCTACCAAAATGAAAATTATTAAATATGAAACTCCTTTTTTTTCAGTTTTTTCATTTACATCTTCATTTTCGGAATGACCAGCTAAATTAGTGACAGACAAATTGTGTTTCAGTATTTCAATTTGTTTTTCTATTTTATCTTTTTTTAATACATATTCAACTTCTGTAATTTCATTATTATCATATTTAGATTTTAATTTTAAAATTTCTTGAAGCAAAAAATCATTCTTTTCATCCAAAGCATGATTATCTAATTGTACTAAAGATTTTGATTCAAATAATTGTTGGTTATTTATTGATTGCTGTTGTAATAAATAGTCTTCCTCCAATATTTTCCTATTGTATTTATCTACAGCTATACTAGCCCAAATTATACTTATTGGCCAATAAAATACTAGGAAAAACAACAATACCACTACAGTAAATCCAGACAAAACTGGTATTTCAGTTAATATGCCAAATCCAATAACCAAGAAAAGTAAGATTGGAAAGCCTATTATCATTTTCAAACTTGCAGAAACCGAAGCATAAAGTAACCCTATTGGACCAAAGAAAATTGTCAGCAAAATGGCTGTTGTTTTACTTTTTAATGGCCGTGAAGTATAGAATTCATTCATATTATCCTATTATATATTAAAAGTATAAAAAAATAACGCATATATGAGTTGTCGTTAGAAAATCAATTTACCCAAATTGAGATGGTGATTAGTATTAAGAATAAAAGAGTTGTTAAGGCTATTGGAGAGCATATCCGATACTTGCGCCAACAGCTCAATCTTTCTCAAGAAGATTTAGCACATGAGGCTGATATCCCAATATCACAAGTTGGCCGTATCGAGAGAGGAGAAACAAATCCTACAATCTCTACTTTATTCGTAATTGCAGAAGCCTTGAAAACTGATTTAAAAACCATAGTCGACTTTAAATCAAAAAAATAAAAATAAATTTTAAATCTTTTAAATTTACTACTGAAATTGAAACTATTTCGATAAACACTATTGGTTTGAGCACAAATTTGGATTACTCCATTTTTCCAAGAAATCTATTAGTTTAAAAAGTCGCTCAAAATCAATAAGTACATCTGCAAAATCAATAGGCAAGTTTTCGTATTCACTTTGTAGATAGGTAATAAAAATATTCCTCAAGTGCTTATTTACTCTGCCAAACTCAAAATCATTAACTATTCTTTTTAACTCATCAAAATGATCTTGGGTCATATTTTTATGCAAAGCTGATAAGGGATGTACGCTTCTCCTAAGAAACTTATCTCAATGAATGGTATAGTCCAAATATTGGTAATGTAAAGAGTTCTTTTGCAGCAGTTGCTCTTTCACCATCTTTAATGATCTCCCAATAAATAGGAATTGTATTTATACTACTCTTTTTGGGTGCAGAAAGATTAGCAAATTTTAATTTCCGGCGATCAATTACTTTATAGCCTAGTCCTATTAATTCACCAGATTCATTGAGTTCAAATGACACGACACCTTTTTTCCCTTTATGCTCTATCACTCCCTCGATAAATATATCTGCAATAGTAGTACGATTTTTTTTAGAAAAAGATTTGATTTGGTTCAATGTAAATTGTTTCATTGGTATATGTTTGATTCACTCAAAATTACTTTTCAAATCAGATGAAAATACAATTATGCTAAAATTTCGAAAAAAATCAATAATAAAAATTATACTAAAATCATTGCAATTAATATTTTTTAATAGAATATTATTTAACCAAAGTCCCATCGTCTCAGTAAGAGTAAAATGAGACGATGGGATAATGGGATGATTAAAGCTTTGTTGTTACTGGTGGAGCGAACCATCTACCTAAAGTTGATTTACTTGTTCCTAATTCATCTGCAATCATTTGATAAGATTTACCCATTTCTTTTAATTCAATTCCAATTTGCATTATTATTTACTAAGATTAATAGATAAAATTTAATATTCAAAAAAGGTTTCAGATTTCCTATTTCCTAGGATTCCTTTTATTTAAATTCATTAATTTTCAGGGAACTCTTTAATCTCGATTTCGATAAAGTCAAACAGTTCAAAAAGCTTCTCAACATCAAGAAGTAGTTCTTCAAAATTTATTGGCAAATTCTGGTGCTCACTATTTAGGTAAATAAGAAATATTTTACGCAGGTGTTTGTTGGCTCTTGCAATTTCAAAATCAGAAAGTACTTTTTTAAATTGGTCAATAAATTCCTTATTCATTGAATTTTCTGCAAAGGTCAAAAAAGGATTTAAGAAAGAAAGGAGAGTTTTTATCCCTCCCTTAATTTATCAAATCATTCAAATATTTTGGGTAATTTATGAACCAATATACGTACTCCGTTTCCTTTATTTTTTCAATCCAATGATCTCTTAACCATTGAATCCCCTCAGCAGAAAGACAAGGCTTATAAAAGCCTAATTGGTTTACAACTACAGTTTTCGGAACAAACCAACCTTCATCAATATATTCTAGCGGTGGGTAATTAGAACCATTCTTCTGTATCAAAATACCTAATTTTCTTAAGTTATACATAAAAACACCTTTTGTCATTGTATAATTACCCATTTTAATTGCCAAAATTTCTAGTACTTCATTTAAGCTATAAGCTTTGTTTTTCATAAATAATTTTTTAATTAAAAAAATGTCTTAAGGATTTGCAGGAGGTAGGAAATCTTAGAATTTTCTACCTCCCACTTTTCCTTTTAAGATTTACTGTAATGATTGTGTTTTGGTTTAAGCAATAGGCCATTTTTTGTACCCTGGGTCAAATATGACTCTGCGGTTTTCTCTGGTATCTGCATCAACCTAGCTACTTCCATTGCTTTATCACGATTAAATTCTACAGGAAGCTTGTCATAGAAGAGTTCCTTGAGAGGTTTATGATTGCGCTTAAGGCCTTTCCCTTTTAGTTGAGAAAAAATAGCTGCAGTGTGATGTAATAATGAGTCTACTATATTAATTGCAATTTCAAAGTCAGTGTCATCACAAATAAAACTACTATGAGCTGATTTATCAAAACTTGGCTTTTCGATATTACGTATGATAGTTAGTGTCATTGCTACCCTAAACAGAATGGTTCCCATCCTAAATATGGAGGCATTGATTTCTTTCCCATATACCATGTCAAGCTCTTTTAATTTAATAGCAAACCAATCATTAAACCGAACTTGTTGATTCGATGTAAACGAAAATTGAATTTCATCTTTGGAATCATCCAAATAATCAAATAAATAAGGTTTTACCATTTCAGCTAAACGAATAGATTCACTTTTCAACTTATAATCATGATCCTCACCCTCTGAGAAAACATCCTTCCATTCTGATTTAGTAGTATAAGAATAGAACATAAATCGGCTTGTGAGACCATTCTCAACATCATTAACTAAATTTTTAACCTGATTTGGAGTGCCTGAAATGATTACCGATAATGCAGGGTTGTTTATTAAGTAGTACTCATTATTCGTTTTACGTTCATATTCGATGGCTTCTTGTTCAAAAGCTTTTCTATAAATTTCTGAAAAGTTACCATGGTCTGACTTATTAGCCTTAGAAAGTGTGTCAGCTTCTGTATCCATTACTACTCCTATCCCATTATTTATCTCTATAGACTTCATTAGTTTAGCTGATGTATTGTTAGCAGGGATAAAGAATTTTATTAATGCAGGTTTTATTGCATCTTTTTTTCCTTCATCTCCCAACTCTTCATATTTGGCTAATTCTACTTTATATTTATCAAGAAAAGTTTGATGAATACTACCTCCAAGCATTCTTACCCAATTCAAAACACCTTTCCCACTGGCTGCTGGTGCTGAAACAAATAAAAATAGATTGGGGCGATATCTACGTTTATTATAAACACCAAAGACTTTGGGGAAACAACCACTCAAGAGTGAAAGTGTGCCAAGGAAAAACACATCTCTTTCCCGTTCTGTAAATAAATTGGTCATTGACTTAATAAATAAAGGAAGCTTATCATAAATACTATCAGGTATAAATGGCGTTTGCCATTCTTCATTCCGATCATTCCAAATACCGAACTGTTCAGCTTGCTTCTCATATACATCATCAAAAACACGTAGCAGGTCATTTTTTTCATCAAATGGATTTATTTGATCTACTACTGCAGGATGATTTGAGAATAGTTGTTTAAAATGGCTTAATGCACTCTCCTTTTGCATCCCAAACCGAATACAGATATTCGCTAATCTTAACACCCAATTATGTCTATTTCCAATCTTAAACTCATTTGCATCTCTGGATACAATACGGCAAAGCATAACAAAATTGCGATCCCCATTACGTTTGTCATAATCGAGTTTAATGGGATGGTAAGAAAATGAAGGGTGTAACTGATTGATATCAGATGTGGCTTCCATTTCATCGTGAACTAAAGTTACTGCAGCAGATTCGGCATCTTCAGTCTGTTTAAAAAACTCATCACCAAGAACAGAAATGGCTCCTGACAACAGTCCTGCTAGCCGATCAGCATCAAAAAATGCATCGGCATCATGACAAAGAAAGCATGCCCTTGATATATTCGAACAGCTCTTATCAATATGCTTTTCAGGAATACCAACTATTTGAATTAAATAACGACCATATGCAACATAGTTTTCTTTAAAAGAAAACTTTTTATTGCAAACGAATACTACTTTTAAACCTTTACCCTTTGGTGATACAAAGTGTAGAACAGGAAGACTTAATTTAGACAGTTCTTGTTTTACTATTCCAACATCAGGTAGATTATCAATGTCAATACAAACTAAATCAGAAGATTTAATTAATCCTGCATCCTTACGTTCTTTGAACGTTCCTCCAAATATTACATAAGGTAGCTGGTTAAGTTTGTAGTCATCTTGTTCTATTCCTACTAGGCTTCTTAACCGTTCAGTCGAAACTTTTAAGCCTTCATCATTTTTAATTAGCTTAGGAATTTCTTCAATTGTAACATCGCGCAGATTGGCAACATTTTTAATGCCGTACTGCGAAAATGTGAGTTCCATTTTTTTAAATTTTAAATATAATCCGATTTATTCTTTCTACGATTGTATTCCATCACCTAGAAATTAATTTCTAGGGATTATAAAATACTCGATCAAATCACGATCGATTCTCTATTTCAAAGAGCTTTTCACCAGTGTAAGTAAAGTGCCACCCTTGTCTGAGCGGCACTTTATCACTTATATAACTAATTATTAATCACCGATAACATTTCATTGCTTTAATTGACTTATCCAAATCCTCTTTCCAAAATCTTTGACGGCTTCCAGATATTGTAACAGCTTTAATTTGTCCATTCTTTACATACTTGGACATCGTGACAATAGAGACCCCAAGATAATTAGCTGCCTCTTTTTTAGTTAATAGTGGATTGTCTGGCTTTTCTACTTGAACCGAGATAATACTGCTTACAGCCTCCGTAACTGCACTTTTGATGTACTCCCTTAGCACGTCAATAGTGTGAATTTCGATAAATGTTTGTGACATAAAATCAGTTTAAAAGTTTTAAAAATGTGGCTTGCGCCGTTTTACTCCGATTTTTCCACAAGCATTGGATTGTCAGTTCAAGGCTCATTATTCTACAATTTTAACATCACAAAGGATGTTGAGGCAAAGTGATAAGAATTTAAAAACTTTCCTATCAATTGCTAATATTTTTTAGGAAAAGATTGAATATTTAGTCAAAGCCTCTGCATTTTGCTGTTGACTGATCCTGACATAACTCTGAAATGAACGCAATGACTTGTGTGCACTTAACACCATCAAACTAGATGTGTTAACACCTTCTAAAATACAATTGCTTATTAGACTGCGTCTTCCAACATGGCTGCTGATTAACTCCCACTCCAACTTTATTTCAGTCTTTTTGATACCACCAATTGTTCTTGACACTTGAATAGTATCATTCAATCCTGCCATCTTACCTATTTCTTTTAAATAACGGTTAAAGACCTGATTACATGGAGCTTTTGGTAGTTCATAATTATATTTTATTAAAATATTTTTCACAAGTGGGGCAATTGGAATAACTACCCCTTGGCCAGTCTTAACTGTTTTAATTTCAATAAAATTTTCCTTAATGTTTTCTTTCCTTATCCGTATAACATCAGAAAAACGGAGAGCAGTTAAACAGCTAATTATAAAATAGTCTCTGATTATATCATACATAGTATTATTCGACAAGTCAAGATCAGCTAGTTTATTAATTTTTTCCATTGTTAGAAAAATCTTTTGTGTCTCTTCACTAGGTTTTTGAAACCCTTTACTTCTGAAAGCAAGATTTATATTTAAATTTCTTTCAGTTGCTTCATTCATAAAAACTTTAACTGTCTTGATATGTTTTCCTTCAGTATTGCGACTGACTCCTTTAGACTGCAAAAAACAGATGAATTGACTGCGCCATTCTAACGTGATATCTTTATATTCAAAGCTTTTGACACCAAGTTTTTCTGCAAATTGTTGCATTTTTCTATAAGTACCCCAATATGTTTTTATAGTAGCCTCTTTCCTAACAGGTATACAATCTTTTATAAATTGTTCAATAAAAGGGAATAGCTCGAGTTTCTGAATAGGAGATTCAGTGACTGCTACTGGAATAATATTTAAAATTCCATTAACCTTTTCCTTTAAAATAGCAGCAGTTGGAATTATGCCATTTATCTGAAAATTTCTAAATTCAGATTTAAAAGTGTTGACCATTTTTTCGAGCCAAAAATTAAGACTACTATTTTTTTGTAAATGCTTATTTACTATTGCTCTTTGAGAAGAAAAGTTCCATTCTTCAGGTCGAATTTTTTCCCCCGTAGTCAGAGTAAACCTTTCAACTCCTTCTAAACTTGTATACCTCACATCTAAATAAATGAGTGTAGGTTCATTTGATTTCTGATTTTTTAGGTAAAATCTTGGCTCTGGAATCATGATTGTATTTTTATATTAATTAATATTAATTTTATTATAATTAATTGATTTATAATTATTTATAGTTGTTGTTATAGTTGAATACAACACTCTTACATTTTTTTTGAATTATTAAATTTTTTTCTGGGCTGGCCTATAAATCACAACAGCGCACTAAAGTGCGCTGCTAAAAACATTACAAAAACAAATAGAATCAATAACTTATTGACGGTTTTGGCGAGACCACAAACCCTCGCAGCGACAGCTGCAGTCTGTTAATTTGAGACAGCGTCACGCGCTTGCGTGTGTAAGCTGACGAAAATGGAACAGACGCGGCAACCGAAGGTTGACGTATAGGGTTTGAGTAAGTTCAATACGGGAAGAAGGCGGTCGCAGACCGCCAATCTTGGCACATGAAATGTGGGGACAATCTTGGCATATGAAATGTGGGGACAATCTTACCTTATACAAGATTCAATAAATCATTTTGATCTTTTGGGCGGTTAACTACCTGTTTAGTCTGAATGAGATCGGTTTTATGAATTGTTCGTATAGACAAACCATCATCTTCAAAGTATATCGACTTTTCGTAAGCTAATGCAAAATCTAGACCTTCAACTTGGACCATTAAATCAATAGCAACAGGAGGTGTTCCAAAAGTAAAGACATCCCAATTTGGATGTGAAAGAAAATTAACTAAAGTCATATCAAATACTGGCATTCCAAATTGATGAAAAGCGTTTTTGATTTTTTGATAATTTGCTGCGGTTCGTTCAACCCAAATATCCATATCACCCGTTGTTCGGGGATAGCCATGGAGAATGACGGAATATCCACCAACCAATATATACTTTACGGATTGATTATTAAGTGCTGAAATAAAATCCCTAAAGTCATTATTGAAAATATTAGCCATGTCATTTAGTTGAACGACTCGAGAATTTAGATTTATCCATTTTAGGGGGATTATTCAAGGGATAATTATATGCAACACTATTTAGATAATTGGCGATTTCTAAGCGCTGAATCCAACTCAGATTTTTGTAGTAATGAGCATGATTAGAAGCCATAATTGCATTCTGGGCCTTAAAACTACTTCTATCTAATTTTATTTCAAGCATAGTCAAATATACAGATTAATTAATTTTTCTTGTCCTAGTTAATTGCTCACCAAAATCTTAGCTCTTTTAGCAGATATTTCTACTTGTTCCATATTTCCTACTATAATTGGCTTAATTAGTTTTCCATTCAATTCCCATTTTTTAAACTTTCCTTTGGGTTGTTGAAATAAAATATTCCAATCATTCGCATTTTGATTAATGGTAAAATCAATGCTATTTTTTTCTTGCTTAAATAAAACAGATACTTGGTTATCGCCTATCACTACATGTTCAATACTTCCATGGGTTAGCGCAGCAGGCAATTGTGGTGAAATAATTACTTGCTTATTAAACGCGTAAGGTCTAATTCCAAAAAACTGTTTTACAATTGGTTCCCCATAAGCATATACATTCCATGCTTGGGTCATCATACCATAATCAGGGGAAACTTCATACATGGAACCAGGTAGCGCATATCCAAATGTCTTATTCACTTTTTTCAATAAGTCATATGCTTCATCTGGTCTTCCATAATTATTCTCGGCTATAATTTGAACTGCAGTGGGCAATGTCATTACTGTACCAGTGTAGGTGAAATCATTTTTTCCAACACTAGCCGCGTAGGAGTATTCCTGCAAATCTCTTTTTTCATTTTTATCAATTCCTGTTACATACATTCCAAAACTATTAGAAAATCTTTTAGCAGTATTTAATGCTTTAATTGCTTGCTCGTTGCTGGCAATTCCTGTTTCAAGTGGAGTATTCACCACCCAATTATGGTGCATAACAAAACCTTTATTCTTACTTTCAGTATCGGCTAAAGTTTGAGATTTCATTTGCTTTAGTTCTGCAACAGCCCATTCATTTCCCAATGTATCCGCCCTAATTAATGCATCGTCTATCAATTTTAAAGCTTGTGATTTCGTAGCAATAAAATCGGCATATGAATGATCTTTCTCTACCCAAAATTGGGTATTGATTTTAATCTTTAATAAATCTGCTTTTTGTTGATAGTCTTTAGCTAATAATTCTTGTTTTAAGTAGGATGCCATTTTAGCCGCATCTGCAAAAGCTTTCTGTGTATAAGCAGCAACATCAATCATTTCAGAAGTTAACCCATGAATTTCCATCATGCCTGCTCCATCTGGCAACAAATTACCATCAGCATCATTCTCCTTTAATACCCAGTTCAATCCTTTCACTACAGAAGGAAAATATTTATGTAGAAACAGTGTATCTCCTGTCCAAGAAAACACATCCCATATTAAAGAGACAAACTGAGGTGTTTCATTTACGTTACCAGGATTAAAAACTGCACCATTGGTAGATACTTCATGAATAATACGCCCATTCCCGTTGGTCTTTTCAGAAATACCATGCACCAAATCGATGGTACTATAAACCAAATCTTTTCTGCCCATTGCAACTAAGGCCTTCAGGGTATAAACCATATCACCGCCAAACCACCATGGATAATCGGGCAATCCAGCAACTACCCCTTTGCCAATTCCTTCTACATCTTGGGTTAACCAATCACTATTATACTTTAACCATTCAAAACTTGTTGCAATTGATTTGTCATTTAAAGTCAAAGTAGAATATTGATTCAAATCCAATACCCGTTTTTTCTTTTTAGCAAGTAAAGAAGCAGCAGCATTTTTGAGTTGATTATAATTGAGAATCGCCTGATCTTTAGATTTAGCTGATCCAGCAATGGTGAACGGTAAATAAAAAATGGCATTGGGTTTGATCTCGATTTTGTAAGTAGTATTCGAAACAGCTGTGTTGGGCTTATTCTTTTTTGAGTTTACCAATTTACTTGCCTCTCCTTTAACAGTAGAACCAAAAACAAGAAACCAAGGGTTTAATGAATCTTTTACCATCCATCTGTTATTGGAGGGATCATAGCTAGCTAAATCTTTAGCGTCTAACATCCCCGTTCTTTCACCCAACCATACAGGCATTAAATTAGAAACTGCTTCAAAATCAAATTGAATATGGATTGATTTATTACTGTTGTTTTTGATGGCGTATTCAATTTGCACCCCTGGCAATTGGTCTGGAACAAATTGATAACGCTCAATATGGAGTGGCGTTGATCCCACTGTATAAATATGTTTATTCCCAAATGGAAAATTTACAAAACTAGTAGCCTTATCTAAAATATATGTTTTCGCTCCGATTGTAATTCGCACATTAAATCCATCCATTAATTTAATAGGGTGATGCCAGATGCCACCCATTTCATCTTTTACATGCCAACCTAGATCAGGAAAACTACCATCTTGATGTCCTATCATATACAATTTATCACCTGCTGTATTAAAAGGGGTTCCTAAGAATGCAGTCTTCCCTTTTAGAGATGGAGCGGCTTTAAAAAGAGACGCTATGGAGATATTGGTGTTGGTTTGAGCATAGAGTAGTCCATTAGAAAACATCAATGCAAAGAATACAACCCGTTGATATAATTTTCCCATAAAATGATTGATTTATTATACCGTGTTAACGGTACTTTATTAAAGTTAATGGAACTTATTTTTACTTTCTAATAATCTAAATATGGCTTTGAAATATTTCTTCTATTTCATATTGGCTACTCTTTTAGCCTGCTTTGGCATAAACGCAACTGCAAAAAACTGGCGTGTAACTGATTACTATGAAAGGCATTTCCGCATACTCAGTACAAAAGGTATTGTATTAGATGCCCCCATGGTGAAAGACAAAGAAACTAGAAAACGCTATAATAATAGCCTACAAGAAGGATGGGGTTTCCCAGCATCTGCTGCAAAACGAGTATTGAATGGACTTGAAAAAGAAGGGCAACCTCTATGGATTCAAGATGGTATTAATGAAGCCGAAGAAAAAATAATTCAAAGTTTAAATGGATGGAGTGTTGAAGCATTAACGAATGAATATCACGTTTTAGAGTTCTATCCGCATTCGAACCAACATATACCCGAACAGTATCAATTTAAAAAGCCATTTTGCTTGGTTGTTGAGCATTATTATGTAGTACTAAACAGCAGCTTCAGTAAAATTCAAGAAACAGCAGACACAAGTACTTCCATCAAAAAAATGCAGGCATATACAAAATATCCAGTTCAATTAAATAAATTATCAACGTATACAAATAATTCTAGCTTCTCTTCATATCTACCGGCTAAAGAAATAAAAACAGCCAGAATGAAAAAACAGTTTCAGGTAGATTCAGTAGAGTTTCTTAGAAATGAAAATGCCAATGTTTGGCCTAGAGGTATAACTACACTGAATGAAGAAGATTTGAAAAAATTAAAAGCTTATTATTTATTTAGCTTTTGGGAAAAGAATCAAGAGTATTTATACATTAGAATACCTGCGAAAGAAAATGCAGCCATCTTTCCACAAATTGGATTCATACCCAATCATGATTTTTATTATACTATACTAAACGATCGTAATTATATCACTTGGGCAGAGAACCCTCCGCCTAAAGATTTCAGGATCAATAATATCATAGAAGTGATGCGTAAAGCAATGATTGCATATGCTGAAGACCGAGACTTTAAGAGCCTTTACAAACCAGGTAGTACTTGGGATGTAAATGCAAATGGCTCAATGATTCCAACTAACTTATATGTGCTTGACCCCAAAGCAGCTGGTCAAGTAATTCATCGTAAAGACAAATTAGGCACTTACCAAGTTATGGTGCCCCTTGAAAAAAGTGTTAATCGTTTTGATGCTGAACAAACCGCATATCAGTTGGCATTGCAAGTTGTAAAAGAAGCAAATATTGCTTTAAAACCAGGTGATGAGCCTATTGAATTTTACTTGAGTGAACCAAGAAATATCAATGGTGGTAAATTGTATGCACTTCAATATAAAAAGGATGGATTATTAGGAAACAATCAATACCAAGTATTTGCCATCATGAGTATTAATGATGTTGTTTGGTTGAACTATATTTTTAGAAATGAAATTTACGGGTATTTGTTTTAATTGGTGAAAAATAGATACCGTATATTGTTTCAAAATTAAAAAATGAAATATATAACCATAATAGCATTATTTGTTTCGCTAAAAGGTTTATCACAAAAACCAATTAGTAAAATTGATAGTTTCTGGAATACACTTCAACAACATTGCGGCAAAGCATATGAAGGCTTAATTGTAAGCGGCGCTACTGCAGATTTTAAGGATAAGAAATTAGTCATGCATGTAAAAGCCTGCGAAGAGAATCGGATTCGTATTCCATTTAATGTGGGCGATAATAGATCAAGAACCTGGGTACTTACTAAAACAAAATCTGGAATAACCTTAAAACATGACCATAGGCACGAAGATGGTTCAGAAGATGCTGTAACTCAATATGGCGGAACAACTACCAATGAGGGTTTTTCGAATATGCAAATATTCCCTGCCGATATTCAAACTCAAAAAACAATCCCTGCAGCAGCGTCTAATGTATGGTGGATTACTATTAACGACAGTAGTTTTACTTATAATCTTAGAAGAATTGGATCAGATAGATTATTTACTGTTGCATTTAATTTAAAACAACCAATAGAAACACCACTAGCTCCATGGGGATGGAAAAATTAATGTAATGCAATAGCTCCACCCATATCTTCTAAAGCAACCCCTTTTGTTTCTGGCATCATTTTCCAAACATATAAGAGTTGCAAAACCATCATGAAAGCAAAGAAGCCAAAAATAATAGTACCAGAAATATTGGCTGCAAAGTAAGGAAACACTTGTGCAATTAAAGCAGCAAATACCCAATGTACCAAAGAGCCAAAAGATGTACCACTGGCTCTAACAGAATTAGGGAACAGTTCAGATAAGAAAACCCAAATAACAGCACCTTGCCCAACCGCATGGGCGGCAATAAATACAAACACATAGTATACCACCATACTTTGATCGGTACTATTAAAAGAAACAGCAATCATAGTTAAAGAAAAAATATACCCAATTGAACCAATGAACATCAATACTCTTCTGCCAAATCGATCAATCAAATACCAACCTGCAATGGTAAAAATCAAATTCATTACCCCAATTCCAACAGTAGACAGCAATGCTCCTTCACGGCCAATACCTGCCATTTCAAATACCTTGGGTGCAAAATAGATAATGGCATTTATGCCAGATAATTGATTAAAGAACGCAATTAAAAAAGCCAAAAATAAAGGTTTGAAAAACTTTTTATTGAAGAGCGGTTCTGTATTGGTTTTACCAACAGATGCTTTAATATCTGCAATTACTTTAGGTGCATCTTCCCCAGTTAATGCCAATACCTTTGCTGCTGCAACATCATCTTTTTTGAATAGTACCAACCACCTTGGAGTTTCGGGGGTAATCAACATTAACAATGAGAAAAATAAAGAAGGGATAGCAACTACTCCTAACATCCAACGCCAATCGTTTTCTCCGCCAACACCTGCTAATAAATAATTTGAGAAATAAGCTATTAATATACCGGCTACCACATTTAATTGAAAAGAGATAACCATCCTTCCTCTGAATTTTGGTGGTGCTATTTCAGAAATATACACTGGCGCAACAACTGAAGATGCGCCAATACTAAGTCCGCTAACGAAACGGAAAAACATAAATAGATACACATTAGTAGACAAAGCTGCACCCACTGAAGTAACCAAGAATAGAATACCTATCCAAATAAGGGTTTGCTTTCTGCCCATTTTATTGGCAGGAATATTTCCCAATGCTGCACCAAAAGCAGTGCCATATAATGCCATGGCAATAGCTGTTCCATGCATCCAATCTGACAATGACCATAATTCTTGTATGGCTTGTTCAGCTCCTGAGATTACAGCAACATCTAAACCAAATAAAAATCCTCCTAACCCAACGGTAATAGACCAAATGGCCAGTTTTTTATTCATAGCAAGCTTTATAAAAAGTAATATATTCAATTATTAAATGCCGAACAAAACGAAATTCACTTCATGAAAAGATTTACTACTTTACTGCTATTCATTGCTGTCAATAGTTACGCTCAAAAGAAAACTGCACCCAATCAAGCTGAAATTGCTTTAAGTAATTTAAAATCGTCTACACTTCAGTTTTTGGAGGGATCATATCCCGCTGATAAGCGGACCGCTTTACAAATATGGGATTACGCCGAATTGGGTTATAAAGAAACCAAGAGCGCAGCATTGCATGTTCAAAACTTAAAAGATGCAGGATTCACTGTAGAAACAGGTGTGGCTGGTATACCCACAGCATTTGTAGCCACTTATGGTACAGGTAGCCCAGTGATTGGCATACTAGCAGAATATGATGCATTGCCAGGATTAGCGCAGGAAGCCATTGCAGAAAAGAAATCCATTGAAGGAAAAGCAGGAGGGCATGGATGTGGTCACCATTTATTTGGGACGGCATCTGTTTCTGCAGGCATCGCTATAAAGAAATTGATGGAAGAGAAAAAAATCAGTGGCACTATTAAAGTGTATGGTTGCCCAGCTGAAGAAGGTGGTAGTGGTAAAGTATATATGGT
>CAZTDV010000021.1:0-53873 GCA_964612195.1 uncultured Sediminibacterium sp. | reverse complement strand
TGGGTCTCGTGCAACATTTGTAATTGTGTTACACAAAAATTTGATAATTGTCAGTCCGGCAATTGAGGCCGATAAAATTGTAGTTGTAATGTAGGCTTAATTAATCATAATAAATAATTAATTAATGAATCTTCAAACAATCGAATTGCTAATTATTGTGTCGTATTCTTAAAAAACAAATTGACCTTATCAATTTCAATGGCCAAATCAAAATCTTTTTGAGTTAAGCCTCCAGCGTCATGTGTGGTGAGAGAAATAAAAACTTTATTGTAAGTATTAGACCAACTTGGATGATGTTGTTGCTTTTCTGCTATTAATGCTACTTCAGACATAAATGAAAATGCTTGATTAAAATTTTTAAACAAAAACTCTTTAATGATTGATTTCTCTACAAGAAACCAGGCAGCATCTATATTTTTCATTCTTTCACTTATTTCTTCTTTATTGAGACATTTGATCATAGGAACTTGATTTTACTCTTTAACATGTTTTCGAATTCGATTGATCAAAAAAATAGTCCACAAAAAGACCAAAACTCCCCGAAAGAATAAATTAAAATCATTTTTTTGCTGGTAAGCCTCAACCATTCCATATATCCCCAGGATAATGGCACCAAAATAAAGAATGGTGAGTGGCCAAAATGGTTTTTTCATAAGACAATATAAATATTTATATTGTCCATTCAAAACTTGCTATATGAATACAACTACCGGTATTAAATTATCGTTGATGATGTTTCTACAGTACTTTATATGGAGTGCTTGGTATGTAACACTTGGAACTTATATGAGTGAACCCCCTTTAGGCGCATCTGGCATACAGATTGGAGCCACTTACGGTGCATTGGCCATCGCAACCATGATTTCTCCCTTTTTTGTGGGTTTAATTGCAGACCGTTTTTTTGCAGCACAAAAAATAATGGGGGTATTACATGTTTTGGGTGCAGGACTCTTATTTATGGCTACTAAAATTACCGATAGTAATATCTTTTATTGGACCATACTTTGTTACTCTCTTTTATACATGCCTACCATCGCTTTAAGCAATAGTGTTGCTTTCTCACAAATGACCGATCCAGGCAAACAGTTTCCATGGATTCGCGTATTTGGAACCATTGGCTGGATTGTTGCTGGTGTGATGATTGGGCAAATGGGCATTGAAAAGTCTGCAGACACTTTTTATATTGCTGCCGCTGTTTCTGCGGGATTAGGGCTGTTCAGTTTTATATTACCCAACACGCCTCCTAAGGCTCAAACTGCCGATGCTTCTTCAGCTTTAGGCACAGAGGCTTTCGTTTTGTTTAAGGATAAATCTTACCTAGTATTTTTTATAGCTGCAATTTTAATTTGCGTTCCGCTATCATTTTATTATGGTTTTGCCAATCCTTTCTTAAATGAAATTGGTTTCCCCAATGCAGCGTCTAAAATGACTTTAGGCCAGGTTTCAGAAGCAGTTTTCATCTTAGCTATCCCTCTTCTATTTAATAGAATTGGCGTCAAGAATATGCTCATATTTGGTATGCTTGCTTGGGTTTTGCGTTATGTATTTTTTGCATACGGGAACACGGGCGATTCCAATTGGATGTTATATGCAGGTATAGTATTACATGGCATTTGTTATGATTTCTTTTTTGTGACTGGCTATATGTATACAGAGAAAAAAGCTGGTGAGAAAATTAAAAATGCTGCTCAAGGCTTATTTACTTTTGCCACTTATGGTTTAGGAATGGTTATTGGAACAGGCTACTCTGGGTATGTAGTTGATGGTGCTAAAACTGCTACGGGGCATAATTGGATGAGCATTTGGATGGTTCCTGCCTATATTGCTGCAGCTGTTTTAGTATTCTTCATCATTTTCTTTAAAGAGAAAAAATCTATTACCACCACTTAATTAAAATAAATTCCATGCAACGCATTGCCATGTTAGGTTCTGGCTTTATTGGCCGTTTTTATGCAGACTCTTTACAAGGTTATAGAAGTAGAGATACTATTGTAAGTATTTATTCTAGAAGAGAGGAGAGTGCACGCAAATTTGCGGAAGATTATCAATGTCACCACTACACTACAGTAATGGAAGAAGCCATTGCAAGAGAAGATGTAGATATTGTTTGTATTGCACTTCCAAATAATTTACATGAGGCCGCAGTATTGCTTTGTTGCAAACATAAAAAAGCGGTAATGACCACCAAGCCCTTGGGCAGAAATGCGGCTGAAGCTAAAAGAATGTTAGAAGCAGTGGAAGCTGCAGGTATTTTCAATGGCTATTTAGAAGACTTAGTTTACACACCCAAATTCATCAAAGCCAATCAAAGTGTTCAAGAAGGGGCATTAGGAAGAATCTTATGGGCTAAAAGCCGTGAAACTCACCCTGGCCCTCACAGTGAATGGTTCTGGGATATAGAACAAGCTGGAGGAGGCTGTATATTAGATTTGGGCTGTCACTGCGTAGAAATTACGCGTAGTTATATAGGAAAAGATATCAAACCAGTTGAAGTTATGTGTTGGGCTGACACACAGGTAAAACCTATAGATGCCGAAGATCATGCCATTGGTTTGGTTAAATATGAAAACGGGGCCATTGGCCAGTTCGAAGTAAGTTGGACTTTCAGAGGAGGATTAGATCTTAGAGATGAAGTAATGGGTACCGAAGGAACTATTTGGATTAATTCATTTTTGAGAACTGGGTTTGATATGTTCACTACCGGGAAAGGCGGGGATTATATTGCAGAGAAAGCCGAAAGCAATAGTGGTTGGTTATTCCCTGTAGGAGATGAACTAAATGAATTAGGCTACAACCATATGTTCATGGATATGTTCAATGCTTTAGAAAAAGGTATTGCACCCAAAGAAACTTTTTATGATGGCTATGTAGTAAATGCTATACTAGATGCCGCATATAAAAGTGCCAAGTCTAAAATTTGGGAGCCAGTACAATTGGATATTTGGAGAGGCCAAACGGGGTTGTCCAAAGAATCTCATCTGGTTACCTATGATCAAGATCACTACTTAGTAAAAGAAGAGATGACACATTATGGTGCTAAAAAACTTATCCTAAAACATAAGACAACGGGTAAAATTACTGAACAGCTACTGAATTAATTTTTTCATTAACCCATTGAAGAGCGGTATTCAACTGCTCTTCGCGGGTTAA
The DNA here is from genome assembly GCA_964612195.1 of uncultured Sediminibacterium sp. Classification (GTDB taxonomy): domain Bacteria; phylum Bacteroidota; class Bacteroidia; order Chitinophagales; family Chitinophagaceae; genus Sediminibacterium. Next base: position 50,723 of record CAZTDV010000021.1, on the reverse strand, counting down.
ATGACTATTGTCTAAAACAACCGCATCATCTGCTTTCCTTAATGGGCTAAATTCTCTGGTACTATCAATTTCATCGCGCATGGCTAAATTAGCCTGAACTTCTTCTTTAGTGATACCAGGATTCTTTGCAGATAATTCTAAATACCTTCTAGCAACTCGTATGGCTGGATCTGCAGTTACAAATATTTTCAATTCAGCATTAGGAAATACAGTAGTTCCAATATCTCTACCATCCATTACGATGCCTTTTTGTAAACCCATTTTTTGTTGTTGAGCCACACCAAACTCACGAACAAATTGATTAGCAGCTACATCACTTACCAAGTTGCTTACCCGCATTTCTCGTATTTCCTTTTCAACATTCCTACCGTTCAATAAAATATCACTACTACCAGTAGATTCATTGTAATCAAATGTCAAGTTGATATTTTTTAACGCCTCCTGTACCGCTGAATCATTAGTATAATCAATAGCATGTTCTATAAAATATAAGGTGATGGCCCTATACATGGCTCCACTGTCAATAAAAACATAATTAAGTGCCCTGGCCATTTGTTTAGCCAGGGTACTTTTTCCACAGGAAGAATATCCATCAAGGGTAATAATAATTTTTTTCATAAATATCTCTTACCACAAAGGTAATTAAGAAGGCAATACTACTGTATCAATTACATGAATCACCCCGTTACTTTGGTATACATTAGCAATGGTTACTGTAGACACTCCACCTTTTTCGTCTGTTAAGATTAATTTCTTCCCCTTCATGGTTGCTTTTAAAATGCCGCCAGATACTGTTTTTAAAGTTGCAGTACCATTGCCTTCTTTAATTAAAGCAGCTATAGCACTTGCATCCAATTTACCTGCAACCACATGGTACGTTAAAATCTTAGTAAGGGTAGCTTTGTTCTCTGGTTTCACCAAAGATTCAACCGTTCCAACAGGCAATTTTCCAAATGCAGTATTGGTTGGAGCAAACACGGTAAATGGTCCAGCACTCTGCAAAGTTTCTACTAGTCCTGCGGCTTTTACAGCAGCAACTAGTGTAGTATGATCTGCTGAATTAACTGCATTAGCTACAATATTCTTAGAAGGATACATAGGTGCGCCACCAACTTCAACAGTTTTTTCACTCATTTGAGCAGTAGCAACATTCACAAATAAAGCAGATGCAATAACAAAGAAAACTTTTTTCATAAATCTGATTTAAAATTGATTGATTAATTTTTACAGACTCATTTACGAAGAAAGATTCAAGATGGATTGTTAAGGAAAATAAAAAAGGTTGGGGTAATCTGAAATAATTCCATCCACACCCAATGCACGCAACTTTTTCATAGTTGCTAAATCATTCACTGTCCAGGGAACCAGTTTCATTCCCTTCAATTTGCAGGCGTTCACCAATGCTTCATTTACCAAACTATGGTGAGGACTATATGCAGTTGGTGTAAAGCCCAATTCCAGCAATTGTTCAGTTAATGATTTTTTGTTGTAATCCTCAATTAATAGAACCGTTGATATAGAAGGATACTGTTGATGCAAGTATTGTAATGTTCTAATATCAAAAGACTGAATCGTAACTCTAGCTTCTATTTTTTTATGTTTGATTACTGCCACTAATAAATCAACAAAGGCTTTTGGACTTGGATGGTATTTATTATCTGTTGCTGGTTGCGACTTCGTTTCAATATTATAAAAAGGCAAGGGCTTATTCTTTGATAAGGCATATTGATCTACCGCTTCAATCACGTCTAATAACAATGGCTTATAAGCAGCCATCTTTTGCTGTTGAGGAAACCGAGGATTCCCTCTTAAGCCAATATCATACCTTTGAGTAGCTGCATAGCTCATGGTATAAATATTCAACTGCTTTTCTTCTTCTTTGGTCACTATTGTGCCATCCGGCTTAGTAGTGATTTCATGATTAAAAAAAGGCTCATGACTTAATATGACTTGATTATCACTCGTAATTACTGCATCCATTTCTAAAGTAATTGCACCCAAATCTATTGCTTTGTACATGGCAGGAATAGTATTTTCCGGAACCAATCCTCGAGCACCTCTATGGCCTTGCCAATCAAAAGCAGCCAGATTGTTTTTTTGACTCATTTTTGTGCTTATGCAGCCGTGTACTAAAAGCACACAGCCAATGATAAAAATATTTTTCATGAATGATGCATTATTTTTTTAACCTTAGTTTCATTTCTGTTGCAGCTAGTTGATCTTCGGGAGATCCTTTAGCTAATGTCTGAATAATAGAATCTTGAATATGACTTGGTTTATTTTGACTCCATTTAAACACATGTTGCAATTGAGTCACTTCAATTTCAAAAGCAACAATCGCTTTCATATTAGATTGAATATAGTCTTCGCTCATACGATGCATTAGAGACGGAGAGTCAGCATTCTGTTCATATTTAGCGGTTAAGTTTTGCAACATTGTATACAGTTCAGCATCCCCTAAAAAGTGAATTAAACCCGTTGCATGTACTACAGAATAATTCCAAGTGCTTGCTGTGTTTTGTGGTTCGTAATGTTGTGCACTAATATAGGTATGTGGTCCATTAAATATGGCCAATACTTTTTTGTTATTTTCAAAAGCAATCGTGTGAGCTTGTTTGCGCATAATATGCGCCTGCAAAAACAATTTATTCTCACGCAAGCTAATCATTACAGGCACATGAGTTGCTACTGGAAACCCGTCTATCCCTATACCACAAATTGTGGCAAATGAATTGGATTGCATAAACGCCAAAATATCAGCTTGCTCTGCGTCGGAAAAATGATTGGATAAGTACATTGTAAATGCAATGTAGGATTAATTTGAAAACTTAAAAACTAACCGCCAATGCCGTTATTGCAGTAAACAAATTTTGTGTAGGGGTTTTATCCAGCTTAGAAAATATAAAGTCCCTGCTTTTTAGTTGTTTAAGTTCTACTCGCCAGAGTAAATGCTTTGAAATTGCATAATCTGCGTTGAATGAAATGCCTTTTACCCTAAACCCTTGTGGAGTTCCGGTAGCAATCATCACCCCATTCCCATCTTGATAAGATTCTGTTCTTAACGCAAATTTCATTTTAGCATTGGTAGCATATTGTAGCATTAATACAGGAGTATACCAAAGTTGCCCTCGACCATTCGCTTTCTGTAAACCAATATCAAATCCTCCTATTAATCCAATCCGATCACTCCATTGATAAATGGCATAGAAATTATGAAAATAACGCATTACGCCATTAATACCTGCAGTTGGATTACCAATATATGAGCTACTATTAATTGTCCATTTACTAGTAGGTTTATATTGAATCTGGTACCCAAAAGATGGGCTCTTATTGCCTTTTAGCAGTTGAATACGTTGCCAACCAGTTAATAGTAAGGCACTCATAAACCATTTTTCACTCGGCGATGTAAAAGATAATTTTACCCCTGTTTCAAAATAGGGAGAATTGTCTGCGGCAATACTTCTGCTTAGCGTCCAGCAATCTTTTGAAACTGCACTTTCAAAACCAATATGCGAGCTAAATATGCCAGCATCTAACCAAACATTACTATTCTTAATTAGTTTCCATCCAATATTCGCTTCTAAAATCTGTTGGTAAATACCTTGTTCCCCAGCATAATTTGCGCGCATATATGAGCCCAATGCTAACCCTAAGTTTGCTCTTATGTGACCCTTATTATAAGCAGCTTTTACAAATGCTAGGTTTACGCTAAGCTGCTTATTATTATCATGACTGTAAACAAAAGGAGCATCATTATTGGTAACGGGGCCATTGGTATTATGCTGATAATAAATTTCGGCATACCCGCTTAGTTGAATAGCAGCATTGTTTTGTTGCTGTGTTGTGTCTTTGGATTGAGCAACCACAGTTAAACTTATGCACCAACCAATTATGGTGACTAAATATTTCATTTAAACCACTTCTATTAATGATGTCTGTGGCAAATTAGCATTGCGCATAGCAATATTCCGAACTGTTTGTGCAGTAAAATTCCTAAATGCTTCTTTAGTCAACTCATCGTTTCCTACCATGGCAGGTACTCCATCATCTCCGCCTTCACGAATAGTTTGTATCAAGGGTATCTGGCCTAAGAAAGAGAGATCATATTCTTCAGCCAGTTTCCTTCCCCCCTCCTTACCAAATAAATAATATTTGTTGTTAGGTAATTCTGCAGGAGTAAAATAAGCCATATTTTCTATTAGGCCTATAATGGGCACATTAATTTGCGCCTGGCTAAACATGGCAATCCCTTTTTTAGCATCGGCTAAAGCTACGTTTTGTGGAGTTGTGACTATTACGGCACCTGTTACTGGCACTGTTTGCATTAAAGTTAAATGAATGTCCCCAGTTCCCGGAGGCATATCTATTACCAAATAATCTAGCTCGCCCCAATCTACTTCTGTAACAAATTGTCTAATAGCCGAACTAGCCATTGGTCCTCTCCAAACTACTGCATTTTTTTCGTCTACCAGCAACCCAATACTCATGAGCTTTATACCAAATTTTTCTAATGGAACAATCATACCTTTCCCATCCACTTCTTTCATCATAGGTCTTGCCCCTCTTACCCCAAACATAATGGGCACACTTGGTCCATAAATATCTGCATCCATTAATCCTACAGATGCACCGCCTTCGGCCAGTGCCAAAGCCAAATTTGCAGAAATAGTGCTTTTGCCTACTCCTCCTTTCCCACTCACAACAGCAATGATATTCTTAACGCCACTCAATACCTTTTGGTCGTCTTTTCTTGTTGAAGTGGTATTTGCAGTAAAATTGACTTTTACTTTGGCATTCTTATTTACTAATAACTTGATGGCATTTTCGCTGGCCCTGCTCATTAAATCTTTCATTGGGCAGGCTGGAGTAGTCAATACAATGGTAAAGCTTACTGCATCTCCATCTATCACTATGTCTTTTACCATGTTTAGGGTAACTAAATCCTTTCCTAAGTCTGGTTCCTGCACATTACTCAATGCTTTTAATATTGCTTCAGTTGTCATTGTTGCTCAAGTTTTTGTTAAAATAACCGTTGGATTGCAAAGTTAACAACCTAGGACTTTACTTTGTTATGAAATACGGAGAACAAAGCAAATTAGTACCTTTGCCCTCCCTTAAACAGCAACTGCCTCTATGAATAGATTAATTTTACCCTTTTTAATATTATTTGTCGGGTTAAGCTTGGTGCAAAAGGCAAATGCTCAGCAAAACAATCCTTATAGAGACTCCATTGTTCAATTATATGGGGTAGTAATGACTGCCGATAGCTTAAGGGGTATTCCATCTGCTTCGGTAATTGTAGAGGGTAAAGGCCGCGGAACCATCACCAGTTATGATGGGGTCTTTTCAATTGCAGTAATGAAAGGCGATCGAATTACTTTTAGTAGCATTGGATTCAAAAATAATAGCATTCAAATTCCGCTTAATCTAGAAAGCAACCAATACAGTGTAATTCAACTATTGGTAAGTGATACTGCTTATTTGCCTGCTACTATTCTTAAGCCAAGACCTACCAAAGAACAGTTTGAAAGAGACTTTTTAAATAATCGTTTCCCAGATGATGCTTATGAAATAGCACGTAAAAATACAGATGAAGCTACTCGAAGAATTTTATTAAATAGTTTACCTGCTGATGGTAGAGAAGCAGTTAATTTTCAGCTTAGACAACAAACCAACAAATATTATTATGCTGGTCAGGTACCGCCAATGAATATTATGAACCCTGCAGCCTGGGCAGACTTTATTACTGCTTGGAAACGCGGTGATTTCAAGCGAAAAAAATAAATTATTATGTCAATTTTCAACGTAACAGTAATTGGTGCAGGCACTATGGGCAATGGCATTGCACAGGTTTTTGCACAAAAAGGATTTAAAGTAGTATTAGTAGACGTGCAACAAGCGCAATTGGAAAAAGCGCTGGCTACCATTGAGAAAAACCTAGACAGAATGGTTACTAAAGGTACTATTGTTGCGGAAGAAAAAATTGAAACCCTTGCCAATATTAGCACCAACACTTCTATCAGTGAAGGAGTTTCAGCTGCAGATTTAGTAGTAGAAGCAGCTACTGAAAATATTGAATTGAAATTAAAAATATTTGGGGAGATGGATGCAGCTGCTCCTGTAAATGCAATATTAGCCAGCAACACTTCCTCCATTTCAATAACTAAAATTGCGGCAGCAACCAACCGCCCTAACAAAGTAATTGGAATGCATTTTATGAACCCAGTTCCAATAATGAAATTGGTTGAAATCATTAATGGCTACGCAACCGACGCTGAAGTTTCTAATACCATTGTTGAATTAAGTAAACAATTGGGCAAAACCCCCTCTGTAGTAAATGATTATCCGGGCTTTATTGCTAATAAGGTTTTGATGCCTATGATTAATGAAGCCATCTATTCTTTATACGAAGGAATTGCAGATGTAGCATCTATTGATACCATCATGAAATTGGGCATGGCTCATCCAATGGGGCCATTACAATTAGCAGACTTTATTGGATTAGATGTTTGCTTGAGCATTATGAATGTATTATATAATGGCTATGGTAATCCTAAGTATGCTCCTTGTCCTTTATTGGTTAACATGGTAACAGCCAAAAAATTAGGTGTTAAATCAGGGGAAGGGTTTTATATATATACTCCAGGTTCTAAAGAGTTAGTGGTTAGTCCTAATTTTAAATAGTAGTTCAAGTTTATAATGAGTTTCCAAATGCAATCAAGTAGATGGCAATAGCAGATAATGCAATACCTGTCCAATTGATTACAGAAAGCTTCTCTTTAAAAACAATAGCTGCTACTAATGTGCTGGACAATACAATACCCATATTATTTACTGGTAAACTGGCACTTGTTTCCCAAGGACTGTCTTGTAAAAAATGGACCAGACACCAAATTGAAAAATAATTAGGAATACCAATACAAATACCTGCAACTACTTGATTGGTTTTAAATACCAATTGTTTTTTACAATATTGATATATTAATACTAAAGTTCCAATGCTTGCTGCCGAAAAAAAGCCCGATATTAAAAATGCATTATTGGTTTCTTTAGTTACATAAGTTTGTTGCACATGATTAATTAAGGCGTCTAAAAAACCACTTCCTATAAACACCAATATGGGTAAAATTATTTTTTGCAAAAAAGGAACAGGTATGCTATTGCCCAATTCATTTTTTTGTGGATAACAAGTAAATATTACAGCAATTAAAGCCAAAGAAATACCTACTATTTCCCAACCCACTACTTGTTCATTGTACAAAACAATCGTTAATATAACAGGTATAATTAAAGACAATTTATTGGCTACCGAAGCAACCGCTACACCGAGTTTTTGAGCAGTAATTCCAATCAAATTAAAACTGGTGATAAATAACAATCCCATGATCATTGCCCACCTAAACCAAGGTGTTGCTAAAGAGTCCATTTGAATTGGGAATGCTCCATTAACAAATGATCCTGTTACAACACAAGTAATATAATTAAAAACGATTGCCGGGAATACAGGTATATTTAATTTACCACATACTTTAAAGGAAAGCAATAAATAACTAGTTAAAACAATACTGCCTAATAAATATATCATGATTGCATTCGGCTATAATAGTGAATAATATCTGTTCCTACTTTTTCTGTTTTGGTCAATTGCGCATTCAATAATTGGGGGGCAATTACCCCTATTTTATTGCTGTTTCCTAATACAATGTTTGCGCTTATCACTCTTGCTTCATCCCATAACCCTTGGTTGATAAAACTCTGTAACAGTTTCGCTCCGCCTTCAACTAAAATACTTTGCACTTGCTGTTCATATGAATATTGTAATATTGATTCAATTAAACTTTTCTGTTCCAGCAATTGCACATACCGCACTGCGTTTTTTGTTTCATTTTTGATTGCATTGAATACCCAAGTAGGTTGTTGATCATTAAGTAAATGTAAAAGTGGGTTAAGTGCTAATTTTCTATCAATTACCATTCGCAATGGACTTGGCCCACTACTAAAACGGTTATTCAATTGTGGATTATCGGTAATTGCAGTTTGAGTACCTACTAGAATGGCTGCTTCTTCTGAACGCCAAGTATGTACCAATCTTTGCACATAGTCATTGCTAATTTTAATGGCTTTATTTTGAACCCCTATAAATTCATCAGCCGTTTGGGCCCATTTTAAAATGACAAAAGGACGTTGTTTTAAATGAAAATTAAAAAAACGTTTATTCATTTCAATTGCTTCCTTTTCTAAAACAGGCCCAATAACTTCAACACCTGCCTCTTTTAATTTTGCAGCACCCTTCCCATTTACTTCCGCAAATGGATCCATGCATCCAATAACTACTTTTTTTATTTTCTCGGCAATAATCAGATTTGTGCAAGGTGGAGTTTTACCAAAATGAACACAGGGCTCTAGGCTCACATACAAGGTAGCTTCTTGTATTTTTGCTTTATTTTTTTCGGATACGCTGTTGATACAATTTACTTCGGCATGAGGCTGACCATATTGAGCGTGGTAACCCTCTCCTATAATTTGATCTTGAAATACCAACATGGCTCCTACCATTGGATTAGGAGCTACCCATCCAGCTCCTTTTTGAGCCAGATGCAAACATCTTTGCATATAGATTTCGTGATTGATGGGCATAAGCTTGCAAAAATAAACAAATGATAGCTACATTGCAGCATGACCATTAGAGATGCTAAGCAAGCTATTATTGCCGCAATTGAGCCCATTTATGACAATAGAGAAGCAGTCAATATTGCTACAATGCTGATGGAGGAACTGACAAGTCTAAGCAAGATGGACCAATTTCTACAAAAACAATCCACTTTATCAAAAGAAACAACAATTGAGCTAAATAATGCCATTGAACGATTAAGCAAAGGAGAACCCATTCAATATATTATTGGTAAAGCATGGTTTATGGAATTAGCTTTTGTTGTTAATTCTCATACTTTAATTCCTCGCCCTGAAACAGAAGAATTAGTAAATGCCTTAATAAAATATTTAAAGGCTAGTGATTACAAAAATGTTCAGATCCTAGAAATCGGTTCTGGTTCAGGATGCATACCCATTGCAATTGCTAAATATTACCCCAATGCATCAATTACCAGTGTAGACATTAGCCCAGATGCTTTAGAAGTAGCAAAAATAAATGCCCATCAAAATGGCGTAATCATCAACTGGAAACAATTGAATTTTTTAGCTATACAAGAATGGGATAAGTTAGAACAATTTGATATTATCATAAGTAATCCCCCGTATATTAGAAAAGCAGAAGCTGCAACTATGCATACCAATGTCTTGGCTTTTGAACCATATACTGCCTTATTTGTAGAAGACAATGACCCCTTGATTTTTTACAAAGCGATATTTGAGTTTTGCGAAAATCACCTTACTAAAAAAGGTGCTGTATTTTTAGAAATAAACGAAAACTTAGGTAAAGAAACTGCCGCATTGTTCAACCCCTGCTATAGAGTAGAAATAAACAAAGACATGCAAGGGAAAGAGAGAATGATTATGGCTTATCAATTTTGATCAACCGCCATTACTGGTGTTGCACCTAATTTTTTTATGACTTGCATGATTTTGATGGAAGTTCCTAAATGAGATGTACTATCTCCATTAATGACAACAGTTGGCTTTTCTGTTTCTTTAGACAAGTATTCTTGCAATTTACTTTCCAAATTTTCAATAGCAATTGGCTCTGCACCTATGAACAATTGTTGGTCTTTGTTTACACTAATGACTACCGTTTGTTTGGCCTTGGTATCAGCTTTAGCCTTTGGGTTAGAAACCTTAATTACATTGGGGTTAGCCAATGTAGAAACTATTAAAAAAAACAAGAGCAGAATGAATAAAATATCATTCAGCGCGCCTGTATGCATTTCAGGATGTGTTCTAAATCTCTTTCGGATATTCATATTATCTTGTTGGCTCTTGTAAAATATCCATAAAATCTGCACTTGCAGCTTCCATCTTATTGGCCGTTTTATCTATTTGTGTGCTTAAAAAATTATGCCCAACATAAGCTATCAAACCAATAATCAAGCCAGTGGCAGATGTAATCATTTTTGTATAAATACCTCCTGCAATGGTATTTAATGTGTATTCGCCAGTTGATGCAATACCATAAAATAGTTGAACCATCCCAATAATTGTACCTAAGAATCCAAACATAGGTGCAATACCTGCAATTAATGACAATATATTTAGGTTCTTTTCCATATTATACATTTCCAATTTGCCTACATTCTCCATACTCTTTTCAATGGCATCTATTGGCTTTCCAATTCTTTGTAACCCTTTGTCTATCATTTTAGCAACAGGGCTATGATTGTTTTTTGCATAGCTTTTTGCAGCTTGTACATTACCCGATAAAATATGGTCTCGAATAACCACCATAAAATTCAAGTCAATTTGGCCGGCTTTCCGAATAGCAAATAAGCGCTCAGTGAAAACATAAATAGCTGCAATAAGTAATGCGTAAAGAGGATACATAATCCATCCCCCTTTTTCTAATAAAGTCCACAATGAAACTTTTTCTGCAGTTGAAATTGCAGCAGTAGCTGCTTTTTGTAATGTATCGGACTGTAATAAATAAAACATGAATTATATTTAGTTTGCTAATGTAGTAGGTTCTACAAAAGAACAATTAATCGTGCATAAAAAATCATTCACTTCGTTAATTAAGAAAGCTTTTACACATGATGATTATTTGCTAGGTCTGTCCATTTCCTTCATTTTCATCATAGCCATAATTTGACGCATATTATCTTGCATGCCTTCAGGGCTACCATCTAAGAAAATAACATTTCCTTTTCCAATTTCCGCAAAGTTCTTAATGGCTTCTGTCCACATACTGAACAAGATCACATTGGTATCTAAATTAGCCTGCTTCATCTCTTCTGCAGCTTGGCTCATTCCTTTAGCAACTTCTTGTCTAAATAATGCAACACCCATACCACGTAATCGTGCCGCTTCACGTTCCGCCTCAGCTGCTATTTTAATGGCATTCCCTTCTGCTTCAGCCCCTTTGGTTTTAGTAATCAACAATGCTTGACCTTCGTTTTCAGCAGCAGCTTTTAAGTTATTACTAGCCACCACCCTACTCATACTTTCCATAATCACTTGATCAAATGTGATATCATTAATTTGCAAATCTTGCAAATGGTATCCCCAATCTTCTAATGACTTATCAATTTGTTGTTTTACATCTTCTACAATTTCCCGACGCAACAACAAAATTTCTGCTTGTTTTTTTGTTGCCACAAAAGCACGTATGGAACCTTCAACCGTTCTAATTAAAGCTTGCATCAAATCCTTTTCCGAAATAAATTTGAATGCCACATTTTTGATGGATTGTTCGTCTTGATTAATTACTGAATACAATAACATACTTTTAAAATAAACATTCGCTTGGTCAACGGTTACTGCCTGAAATTCTAATTCAACTGAACGGTTTTGAATACTCACGGTTTTATATACCTGCTCTAGAATTGGAATTTTAAAATTCAACCCTGGCAATAAGATTCTTCTGTATTTTCCAAACATGGTGATTACTGCAATGGTTCCTTGGTTTACTGTAACCAATCCAGTGAACACAATAATCAAGGCAACAATAAGCCACCAATAATTCATTAAAAATTGCATAAAAATAATTTTAATAAAGATAATATCTATTTTAACAGATTAGCCCCCTTTTCTTCCCACACTTGAATCAGCTGAACCAATACATCTACTGCCCGTTCCATATCAGCAACACCTACCCATTCTTTCTTGCTATGAATAGCATGCATCCCAGTAAAAATATTGGCGCAGGGAAGCCCCATAAAACTCAATCTGCTTCCATCGGTTCCCCCTCTTATAGGCTCTTTAGTAAAAGGCAAACCACACCGGCTATAAGCCTCTTCTGCAAAAGAACTAATAAATGGATACTGGTCAATAATCTCTTTCATGTTCCGATACTGTTCCTCTTCAGAAAAAGAAATGGTTGCACCAGGATATTGCTGTATTATCTGATGGGCAATTTGTTTTATGCATGCTTGATGTTCTGCTAATTGAGCAGTCTCAAAATCGCGTATAATAAATTCAATACTGGCTTTTTCTGCTAATCCTTCTACTCTTACGGGATGAACAAACCCTTGCTTTTTTTCAGTTACCTCAGGAGCTAAAATAGCTTTAGGCAATTGATTTAAAATAGCAGCAGCAACTTTCAATGCATTCACGAGTTTACCCTTTGCATAGCCAGGATGGGCAATTACCCCCTCAATATGAACAGTAAAAGCATTGGCACTAAAAGTTTCATCTTCAAATGTTCCTAGCTCTCCTCCATCCAATGTATATGCGTAATCAGCTCCTAATTTTTGAAGATCTAAATGATTGGTTCCTCGTCCAACTTCTTCATCTGGTGTGAATAGAATTTTGATAGTGCCATGAGGAATGGTTGAATGATGCAATAAGTATTCTACTAAATTCATGATTATAGCAACTCCTGCTTTATCATCTGCACCTAATAAGGTTAATCCACTTGCAGTAATAATGTCTTTACCAATATGTTGATTTAAATAATCATCTTCATTAGGGTCAATAATAATATTTGCATCATCTGGTAAAACAATTGGTTTCCCACTATACATTTGGTGAAGCAAGGGTTTTACATTGGTACCACTACAATCAGGGGCAGTGTCTATATGTGCACAAAAACAAATTACAGGAATTGACTTATGGGTATTTGCTGGAATGGTAGCATAAACATACCCATGCTCATCCGTATGAGCATCTGCTAGTTCTAAGGCTTGCAATTCTTGCACTAATAATTGACTTAGATTTTTTTGTTTTTGGGTGGATGGGAAACTAGTACTAAGTGGATCACTCTGTGTATCTATTTGCACATACCGCATTAATCTTTCCGCTACACTGTATCGGTTTAAACCACTCATCATCTTTTTTATCACAAGTTAATATTTGTTGCCCCATCTATTGCATTTATAAAATCCAATTTATATATTGTAGTAACTAAACAACTCCCAAATGAAAAAAACACTGATTGCTGCCGTAGTAGGTGGTATTGTATTATTTATGTGGCAGTTCCTTTCATGGACGATCATTAATTTACACGGATCATCTCAGCAGTACACCCCTAAACAAGACAGTATTTTGCAAGTGCTACAAACTAATTTAGACAAAGAAGGTGGCTATTATTTACCTTCTGCTCCTCCCGGAACTTCTTTTGAAGGAATGGAAAAACTAGCAGCAGAAAAGATTGGAAAACCTTGGGCTAGTGTTCAATACCATGCTGCACTCGAATACAATATGGGGATGAATATGACGAGAGGATTAATCGCGAATATTTTTATCATATGGCTGCTATGCTGGATTCTCGCAAAAATTGCCAACAACAATTTCACCACCACTTTTACTGCTACGCTGTTTGTTGGAATAATTGTTTATTTAAACAGTAGCTATACCGGCCATATATGGTACCCCATGTTCGACATTAGGGCATATTTGATTGATGCAATTGTAAGTTGGGGATTAGTAGGTGCTTGGCTAGGCTGGTGGATGAATAGGAGCCAGAAATAATTGACTTACTAAATTGAAATCAACAGAATTAAAAGAGACCGGCATGCCGGTCTCTTTTTTATGAAAAGTTTCTACTATTACAATCATTCTAATAATGATCAAAGAAGAATTAAGGCGTAATTATAATTGATTTTGGTCCATCTATTGAAACCAATTCTAAATCAAATACCAATTCTTCACCTGCTAAAGGATGATTAGCATCTAATACTACCACCGCTTCTTTCACTTCCACAATAACAACAGGGAAATTTTGCCCTGAACCATTGCTCATATTCAATTGCATTCCTACTTCAGGTACCATGTCAGCTGGAAATCTATCTTTAGGAAACTCCATAATCATTTCTTCCTGCTTTGGACCATAGGCTTGATCAGCTGGGATATTAATGGTTCTTTTTTCTCCAATTACCATACCTGTAACACCGTCATCAAAACCGGCAATCACCATACCGCTTCCAATTTCAAACTCTAATGGCTCTCTGCCTTCTGATGAATCAAAAGTATTGCCATTAGTTAACTTTCCGTGATAATGTACTTTTACCTTATCACCTTTTTTTGCTTGTTGCATAAATTATTATTAAGGGGCAAAAGTACTATCCTTCGCGCTTAATATTACCTTTGCAGCCAAATATTTTGGCTATGCGTATTGTTTTTATGGGTACCCCTGATTTTGCAGTGGCTTCTTTAGATGCATTGGTATCCAATGGATTCAACGTAGTTTCAGTGGTTACAGCACCGGATAAACCAGCAGGCAGAGGGCTTAAATTAACTGAAAGTGCGGTTAAACAATATGCAACAGCAAAGGGAATTCCAGTTCTTCAGCCAATAAAATTAAAAGATCCGGCATTTTTAGCTTCCTTAAAAGACCTTCAAGCCGATATACAAATTGTAGTTGCTTTTAGAATGTTACCTGAGATTGTTTGGAATATGCCAAGGATGGGAACGTTAAATGTACATGGTTCTTTATTGCCTCAATATCGTGGTGCTGCTCCCATTAATTGGGCGGTAATAAATGGAGAAAGACAAACCGGCGTTACGACATTTAAATTGAAGCATGAAATAGATACTGGTGATATTTTATTACAAGAATCCATGCCTATTGGTGATGACGAAACAGCTACAGAAGTACACGATCGAATGAAAATAATTGGGGCCAATTTATTGGTAAAAACTTTGCAACAAATGCTAAAAGGAACCATTCAAGAGATTCCGCAAATACTTAAAGTTGAAACAAAGCATGCACCCAAAATTTTTACAAAAGACTGTACCATTCAATGGAATCAACCCGCTGATCAGATACATAATTTAGTGAGAGGTCTAGCACAGTTTCCGGGTGCAATCACGCAATTAGATGGAAAGATTTTAAAAGTTTTCAAAAGCAGTAAAGAAATTATTTCACATCAAAATGAAGTAGGCAAGGTTTTTACAGACAATAAAACTTTTTTAAAGTTTAGTTGCAGCAATGGATACTTACATTTATTAGACATACAACTGGAAGGAAAGAAAAGAATGCCTATTACCGATTTTTTAAGAGGATATAAGCCATCTGTTTCTTAACCAATTATTCGATGGCCTTAGCTAAAGTTGTATAATCTACTATCCCCTGTTTTCTCCAGGTTTCTTTCCCATTTTTAAATACAATAAAAGTGGGCAACCCTTCAGATCTTAATTGTTTCATTACTTCAATATCAATTCCACCGTCTACTTTTACCAAATTAAACTGAGTCCCTTTTTCTTTTTGCAATTGTTTTAATACCGGTTCCATTTTAACACAAGGTGGGCACCATTCTGCGCCAATATCTACTAATATAATTCCTGTTTTTGTACTTGCAGAAAATGCCGCCATACTCATTTCTTCTCTAGATGTTTTAGACTCCAATGGCTTACCTTCCATACGCCAAGCAGAAGTACCCCCACGTAAATTACTCACATCTACAAACCCATTTTGTTTCATCCAATTCATAGCTTCTTCACTTCTAACACCAGAAGCACAATAGACCAATACAGGTTTGGTTTTATCAATATGTTGTACTCTATCTGCAAACTCTTTTTGATCTAGCCAATTAGCTTGCAAGGCATTATTAAAATGGCCTCCTTGATATTCACCTGCGGTTCTAACATCTAAAATTTGAATTCCAGGTGTTTTCATTTTTTGTTCAAAAGCAGCAACTGAAATGCTGCCACCAGTCTGAGCGATTGCTTCGTTTCCTATTGATGTAGTTGAACTTTCAGTAGGTGCGGAATTACAAGAAAGTACAACAAAGAATAAAGCAATACTAAATAGAGGTAGTTTCATATTATTGTAAGTAAGTGATTGTAACAGAAAATGGAAGTTCGTTTTTCCCTAATGCAGCTGCAGTAGCATTGCTAACCCTCATTATTAAAGAAGGAGCACCTTTAATTTCAGGAACTGGCCCTAACACTCTTGCACAAACTGTTTTATTATCTGCAGTGGTAATTCTCACAATAGTTCCAGGCAAAACATCATTCAATAAAGCATAAAATTTTCTATCAGAAAACCCACTTACCGATTTGAAAGTTCCTACATCTCCTGCTTTATTAATTTTGTTTTTAGTTGACTCGTCCATAGTATAAATTAAACCAAAATAACCTTCATCGTTGGGTTTAGGCATATAACGTAAATCTTCCTCACTAATTCTGTATTCGGTAGGGGCTACTTTATTGGCTTCCTTAAACTGATCTACTGGAACAGGGGCTGGAACAATATTAGCAGCTGCTTCTGCATCTTTCTTTGCTCTATCAGCAGCTGCTTTTGCAAAAAACTTGTCTGTTTCCGTTAATGGCTTCATCTCTCCTTTTTTCATTTCACGGCTTCCATCAATTGCGGCATCCATAACATTTGGATCTTTTAAAGGAGGATTTTCTACTGGAGCTCCAATTACGGGCGGTTTAACAAAAACCTGAGTATTAGCAGCAGGAGCATCTGCTTTCATAGCAGCCAACTTAGATCCTCCTATAAAGCCAATCACTATGGCCTGTCCATTTTTTAATCCATCGGTTTTTAAATCGTTCCACTCGCGTAAATTAGCCATTGGAACTTTATAATATCGTTGACTTAGTCTAAACAAATTTTCGCCTTTACCTGCAATATGATAAACAGGTTCACTGGTGGCAAACTCCTGCTGTTGAACCAAATTATCTTCCGATAATGGAATTCTCAATTTAACGCCTAGGGGTAAAACAGCATTCGCGTTTAAATTATTATAAGCAGCAATTTGTCTTGGGGTTGCACCATAAATTCTACTTAAAACCGATAAAGTTTCTTTCCCTTTAACAGTATGGTTAATATAAAGGTCGCCAGTAGGACCAGCTGCAATTAATTTGTCCTGAGCTATAACAGCATTGGCACAAAAAAGCAGTGCTAAAAATAAATATTTCTTAAGGTACATGAGATTATAAATAGGGTGTAAAGTTAATCTTTTAATATTCTCCATTCAGCAGGATAATAATTATTGATTCGATTGGGCAAAACTTTAACCAATCCAAGTACAACTCCTTCAAACTGAACCCAATTCCAACCAATTGAAGCATTTTCGGGCATAAAGTTTCCCCGTTTTAAGAATAATATTGCCTGTTCTTTGTTTACTGGTAAAATTGCAAACCCATTTTTAGGTAAAATAGAAACGGCCCATTCATGAGATGGAATTAATGCATTCCCTTTAAACTCACCAATTTCAATTCCTGCTTTTTTTATATAAAGCCTACCAGCTAATTCTTGAATATTACTATAAAAAGCATCAGGTACCCTTCTTATAGCATTGTTTTGCTTAAAATAAGCAGCGCCATGGTCATTCTCTACATATGAGTGCAACGCAGCTATTTCAGGTTTAGTCAACTTAGTTAATAAGGCCTCTTTTAATCTACCACCAAAGAAATCTTGTTGCTGTTTAAATGCTGCTAAGTAAAAACCTTCCCCTTTTAATAAATAGGGGTAAAACCGATAACCCCAAGCCTGATGTTGAGGTGATTGAGTAGTCACAATATTCCAAGATGATTCAATATTGATTGCGCAGGATTCCATTTTCATTTGGCCTACTAACCAATCAGCAATGGATTCATCTTCTTCTATAGAATAAGAACAAGTGGAGTATAATAAAATTCCATCTTGTTTTAAACATGGTAAAATAGTAGCTAATATTCTTTCCTGCCTTTCACTGCAATGCAACACATTTTGCGCACTCCACTCTGAAATAGCTTGATGATCTTTTCTAAATAAGCCACTTCCACTACATGGAGCATCTACCACTATTACATCAAAATAGTTTACAAAATCTTTAAAATGTTCAGGATCATTATTAGTAACTACCATATTGGGCAATCCCCATTTGGTGGTATTCTCTACCAAAATGGAAGCCCGAGATTTTATCACTTCATTACTTACCACTAAACCCTCCGAAAAAATAGCTGCCAACAAACTGGTTTTTCCACCTGGTGCTGCACATAAGTCTAATACTTTTAATCCTTCCTTAGATTTAGGGATTAATTCATTAATAGCATGTTGTAGAAACATTGAACTTGCCTCTTGCACATAATAAGCGCCTGCATGAAATAAAGGATCCATGGTAAAAGAAGGCCTTTCGGTTAAATAAAATCCTTCATTGCACCAGGGCACTTTTGAATCAATAAATTCTTTTAAAACATCACAAGGTTTAAAGGGATTCAACCGAATACTGGTGACTTGCTCACCTGAAGTATGCACCTCTTCAAATGCTGCTTTATCAAAGCCTTTAACATTTGCTAAAGAATCAATTAATTGCTTAGGTAAATCCACTACTAAATAGCTTTTATTTCTGCAACTAATTTTTGTAATGCAGCTTTTGCGTCACCGAATAACATGGATGTTTTAGGTTGAAAAAACAATGCGTTTTCAATTCCTGCATATCCGGGCTTCATGCTACGTTTATTTACAATAACGGTTTTGGCTTGTTCTACTTCTAAAATGGGCATCCCATAGATAGGTGAAGCTGGATCTGTTTTTGCAGCAGGATTTACCACATCATTTGCTCCTAAAATAAGTACTACATCGGTTGTTTTAAATTCATTGTTTGCATCTTCCATTTCTAACAAAGAATCATAATTTACATCCGCCTCTGCTAATAATACATTCATATGCCCTGGCATTCTACCTGCCACAGGATGAATAGCATATTTTACTTCAACACCTTTTTCTTCTAATAGTTGTTCTAGTTCGTGACAAATATGTTGAGCTTGCGCCACCGCTAAACCGTAACCTGGAACAATCATCACTTTACCCGCATAACTCATACATACAGCAGCGTCACTAATAGATATTTCTTTAAAACTTCCTGTAACAGCTTGCTGTTCCCCCTTTGAAGTTGCGCCAAATGAGCCCAACAAAACATTCATTAAACTTCTGTTCATTGCTTTACACATCAAGATGGTTAACAATGTACCAGCCGCACCAACTAAGATTCCTCCTGTAAGCATTACTTGGTTATCATATAAAAATCCACCACATGCGGCTGCAACACCAGTAAACGAATTTAGGAGTGAAATAACCACCGGCATATCTGCTCCACCAATGGGTAAAACAAATAATACCCCATATAAAACAGCAGCAGCCGTAATAAAATAAAACCAATAATAATTAGTGATTGAAATATTATAAACTAAATAAGTTGCAACCCCCACAATAGCTAATAATAAGATATTGTTTGCTATCTGTTGACCATTAAAAGCTACATCTTTTACAGAACCATTTAACTTACCCCAAGCAATCATACTTCCAGCAAATGAAATAGTTCCAATAATTAGACCAGCAAAAATGATTAGCAAGGTAGCGCCATCTAAACTTCCTGCTGCTGCATACATATTATCTTGAACCAACATTGGATGGGTCAAATGTTGAAACTCAATTATAGAAATCAAGGCAGCACAAGCCCCTCCCATTCCATTAAAAAGACTTACCATTTCTGGCATAGAAGTCATTTTCACTTTTTTTGCCGCGAGGGTTCCTGCTATAGTACCTACAGCCAAGCCACCAAATATCCAACCATAATTATCTAACTTGACCCCATCTTTACTGTATAAAAAGATAGTACCCAATATAGCAATAGCCATTCCTGCTGCAGCTACCCAATTGCCTTTTCGAGCAGTATCAGGATGAGACAACATTTTAAGCCCTACAATAAAACTAACAGAGCCCAATAAGTAACAGAGTGTAAGCAAATTTATTTCCATGTTATTTTTTCTTCTTAAACATTTCCAACATTCTATCAGTCACTACAAATCCACCTACTACATTTAAAGTACCCAACACTACCGCTAAAAATCCAATGATCAATGCAGGTATATCATCAGCCGAAACCTGACCCATCACAATGATTGCACCAATGATGACTACACCGTGTATGGCATTGGCGCCACTCATTAATGGTGTATGTAACACACTTGGAACACGACCAATCACTTCTATTCCTAAAAAAATAGATAAGATTACGATATAGATAATCTGGATATGTTCTTGTAAATAAGCTAAGAATGTATTCATACAAATTAATTAAGATGCAAGTAGTGATTGAATGCGGTCGTTTATTACTTTGCCATCGTGTGCCATACAACAACCTTTTACAATATCGTCTTCAAAATTTAAATTGATTGCTCCTTCTTTCGTCAAAATCAATTGTAAAAAATTAAAGACATTTTTACCATATACTTTACTGGAATCAGCCGGCATATCGGCTGCTAATTGACTATTGCCAACCAATGTAACTCCGTGTAACTGAATGGTGGCATTATTTTGGACCCCAAAAACATTACCCCCTGAAGACGCAGCAAGATCAATTACAACTGCTCCCGGCTTCATTAATTTTAGCATACTTTCATCTATCAGTAAAGGAGCTGGTTTTCCTTGTAATTGCGCAGTTGCAATAATTACGTCTGATTTTGCTACAGATAAAGCCAAACGCTCTTTTTGTTTTTGTTTAAACTCATCCGTTTGTTCTACAGCATATCCACCTGCTGCTGAAGCATCTGCTGCACCTTCCACTTCAATGAACTTAGCCCCTAAACTCATAACTTCTTCTTTTACTGCTGGCCTTGTATCAGAAACTTCTACTACAGCTCCCAATCTTTTTGCCGTTGCAACAGCTTGAAGTCCTGCAACACCCGCACCCAATACCATTAGTTTTGCTGGGGGAATACTTCCTGCAGCTGTCATGAACATTGGAAAATAACGAGGTAACAAATCGGCTGCTTTTAACACAGCTTTATAACCTGCAATATTAGCTTGGCTACTCAATACATCCATGGATTGTGCACGTGTAGTTCGGGGTATCATATCTAAACTAAAAACAGTAAATCCGTTAGTAGCCAATTCATTCATTAATTGAAAATTGAATAAAGGTTGGAATACACCAATTAATATTGTACCCCTTGAGGTTTTGGCTAGTTCATTTAATGGAATACTCCAATAGCTCAATAAAATATTAGCAGTCGATAAAATGGTATTTCTATCTGTAACAGTTGCTCCCGCGGTCACATACAACTCATTATTCGCAAATGCTTTAGCACCTGCCTCTTCTTCAACCATAACCTGTATACCTTGTTTAACCAATGGAGCCAACTGTTCTGGCAACATTGCTACTCTATTTTCTCCTGCGTGTTCTTTAAGGATACCAATTATCATGCATGTAAGTTAATTCATTAAAACTGAACTATAAAATGCTGCTTTTCTTTTTGCTCTTTTCTGAAAAAAACTAACCCAATAAAAAACAAATCAACGGTTAATGTAACACTATCATCATTTTTTATTGCTGCCCATGCCTGCTCCATTTCTTTACTCCTATGAATATCATCAACCACCACAACAGAATATTCATGCAAATTGGGCTTTATCATATTAACATACCTTAATGTGGGTTCAGATAGATGATTTCCACTCATAAAAATAAAATCAAAAGTCTTATTCTTATGAATCAGATTGGCTAAAGTTGTATCAAAATCACCCACTACTTGCTCAATATTATTCAGCCCAATATATTGAAAGTGACGCTTTGCTTGCTTTGCAATTTCAGGATCTCTTTCCATTGTAATGACTAACCCATTATGATTGGCGGCCGCTAAATAACTAGTTGTAATTCCCAAAGAAGTCCCTAATTCTAATATGGTAGATGACCCAAAATGATTAACTAATCTAAACAACAACTGACCAAATTTTGGAGGCTTCAAAGAGCTCTTTGCAATAGAAGAAATAGTTCTAGAATAATTTTGATTTACGCTTGACCCAGCTCCAAAGTCTGTAAACTCAATTGAACTGTTATTGAATAAGAGTTCTTCTCTTGCAGCTTCAATTAATGGGAAAACATAAAAATTTCTATCATCTGTAAAAACCTTATCAATTAAATCAAACACAAAAGGTGAATGCACACCGTGTCCTTTAGAGTTGGAAGACTTCATCCAATAATGTATAAAACGCAAGCCAAGTTGAAAAGGTGAATACATTATGACTGAATTTGATTAATGGGTAACCATTTCTTAAGCCAAAATAGGGCATATACTAATGAAAACCAACTTAAAAAATGGGCAAATTTTATCATCCAATCATAAAAATCTAAAGCGGGTAATTCTGTGATATCTAAATAATAAACCATTACACCCAAACTAAACCACAAACTCTTTCTAAAAAAAGGAATAATAAAACTTAAGGGAAGCATGATGGAAATAAGCGTTCTCACAACCGACTGATCTATATAATTTAACCAAAATTCACTGATTGGTTGCCCATTATTGAATGATCGTAAGAATTGAATTAGGCCAACTAGTATCCTTATTTGATAGAAAGCATGAATCAGTAACATAATATTCATTACTTGTAATATGCTTTTACTTAATATTCTATTATTCTTATAAGAGAATACAACAGAAGCAATTATTAGAAAGGGAACAAATATTAAATAGAGAAAAGGGATAAGTTGCATAATTATGAATGCTTTTGCCAACATTGAAAACGATATGCAAAAGCATGTTTTGCATCCGCATCTTTGGGGTCATCCATGGTGAGTTGCCAAATGTCAGTATCTATTTCCGGAAAAAAAGTATCTCCTTCAATAATAGTATCAACCCTAGTTAAATATATTTTATGTGCAAAAGGTAATGCAGTAGCATACAATTCGCCACCACCAATAATATAAGATTCTTTATAATCATAAGTTGATGCAATTCGCAAAGCATCTTCTAAAGAAGATGCTTTTTGTACACCCTCTGCATGCCAGTCTAGTTGCCTAGTAACAACAATATTTAGTCGCCCATTTAAAGGTTTACCCGACAATGACTCAAAGGTCTTCCTTCCCATTATTACCGGCATTGCCCAAGTAGTTTGCTTAAAGAATTTCATATCGTTAGGCAAATGCCAAAGTAATTGATTATTTAAACCAATGGCATTGTTTTTAGAAGCGGCTACGATTATAGATATGATCATATTAAACTGCAACAGGTGCTTTAATAGCTGGATGACACTGATAATTTTCTAAAGTAAAATCATTAAAATCAAAATCAAATATACTAGTAACCCCAGGATTCAATTTCATGGTAGGCAAAGGATAAGGATTTCTGCTCAATTGTAAATGCACCTGATCTAAGTGATTGTTATAAATATGAACATCGCCAAAACTATGAACAAAGTCTCCATATTGCAAACCCGTTACTTGAGCCATCATCATGGTTAGCAATGCATAAGATGCAATATTAAATGGAACCCCTAAAAACACATCTGCACTACGTTGATATAATTGACAACTTAGTTTTCCGTCTGCAACATAAAATTGAAATAAACTATGACAAGGCATCAATGCCATCTGCGAAAGTTCACCCACATTCCAAGCACTCACAATCATTCTTCTACTGTCGGGGTTATGTTTAAGCTGATGTAAAACATCTGTGATTTGATCAATCACCTTCCCATCCGCACCTTCCCAACTTCTCCATTGCTTTCCATAAACAGGTCCTAGGTCACCATTTTCATTCGCCCATTCATTCCAAATACTTACTCCATGATCTGTTAAATATTTAGTATTGGTTTCTCCTTTCAAAAACCAAAGCAATTCATAGATAATACTTTTTAAATGCAACTTTTTTGTAGTTACCAGAGGAAACCCCTTAGCTAAATCAAAACGCATTTGATAGCCAAAGCAACTGATAGTGCCTGTACCTGTTCGGTCTGTTTTTGCTACCCCGTTTTCTAAAATATGTTTTAATAAATCGTGATACTGTTGCATACGCAAATTAACAACGAAAAGGTCGCATTTTACAGCCATTATCAATGCTGTGCAGAAATTGTGATTATTCCGCTATTTTTTGGAGATCAATTTATTAAAGCTTAAAAACCAACCCATATTACTAACATGTGAATCGAAGCTGCCAAATTTACCCTGAACGCTTAATCCAAAACCAATACTCCCTCTCAATGAAAATTGGTCATAATTGCTTTTAAATTCATCCACAGCTCCAGAATTATACTTATATCTAAGAATGTAATTAGATTTACTATAAACTGCTGGTAATGCTGCTTGTAAGAAAAAAGCAACTGAGTTACGTTTGTTTAAAGACAAATAATAACGAGTTATTGGGGCAATACCAATATCTATACTATTATCAATATTTTTTGTGTCTACAGAAGGTAAACTAGGTCCAGGACCTATAGTAATAGGATAAGTTAAATAACTTCTTCTTTCAGTATGTACTCCAGCAATACCCATAACTCCAATCATCCAATTTTGCTGAACAAATTTGCCATACATGGGTGCTAATAAAATACCCAAATTGGTGTTGTCTTTTGTAATGGAGATATCAGTGTAAGAGCCCATCATATCAGAGTAAACAGGAGAAATTCCGATTCCCCAAAACGATTTTCCTTTGTTAAAATGCTGGTAAGTTGATTTTTCGGTTTGGGAAAAACCTATTTGGGTAAAACCTAAGGCAATTAAAAGCATCCATCTTTTCTTCATAAACCATTTTTATATAAGAGTCTATAAAGTAAAAAAGGGTTGCACCGTTCAAATAAAAATTAAGCCTTTCGTCTGTCTAATTCTTTTTTGATCAAAGACAATTCACGCCCAGTTTGACCTGCAACACTTGAGTTTTCTTTGGCTCTGCGCATAAGATAAGGAATCACATCTTTGATAGGACCAAATGGCAAATACTTGCTCACCTTAAAACCCTCTTTAGCTAAATTGAAAGTAATATTATCGCTCATCCCGTATAATTGAGAGAAATGTACATGGGGATGATTATGGGGTAAGTTTTTTTCGTGCATTATTTCAGCAGCCAGCAAATTACTTTTTTCATTATGCGAAGCAATAATTACTGAAATGTCTTCTAAATGATCAAAACAGAATTTTACAGCTGTATTAAAATCTGCATCGGTAGCTTCCTTTGTGGGCTGAATAGGAGATCCATAACCCATTACTTCCGCTCTTTCACGCTCCTTTTCCATATAAGCACCTCTAACTAATTTGATGCCTAATTTAAATTGTTGCTGTTTGGCAATTTTATAAGACAATTGTAAAAAATGAAGGCGATCGTGTCTATACAATTGAATGGTATTATAAACAATCACTTTGTCTTTATTGAACACTTCCATCATTTCCATACACAAACGATCAATTGGATCTTGAATCCAACTTTCTTCAGCATCAATTAAAACACCAATATTTTTTTCCGCTGCAATTTCACAGATAGTATACATTCTTTCGCGTACTCGATCCCATTCTGCTACTTCTTCTTCATGATCGTGTACCCCACTTCTTAATCTAGGAGCTTCATTTAAAGTTTGTAGTAATGCAAAGCGGGCTAAGCCAGTTACTTTAATACTTATAAAAGGTATATTGGTTTGTGTAGCTGCATAATTGATTACTCTAATAAACTCTTCTGTAGCATGATCAAAACTTTCCTCAGACTCTTTTCCTTCTACGCCGTAATCAAGAATTACTTGTATACCATAGTTTCCTAAAACACTTCCAACTTCCGCAGTTTCTTCCAACGTTTCTCCCCCAACAAATTGCTTGAAAATAGTCTTACGAATTAACCCATTTACCAATGGCAGACCAGTTTTCATGATATAAGGCGTAAGGGTGGTTCCTAATTTTACAAACCAAGGAAATTCCATAGTCTTAAATAAAAATTTAGCCCCTTTTAACTCTTTATCGGTCTTGTAAGCAAATGCATTTTGGGTATTGTCAAAAGAAATATTCATACTAACAGATGTTCGTTGAGCAAATATCGGTACTCCATGCTTAAGTCTGAAGTATTTAGCTAAAAAAACCGTATAATTTTTTTAGATGGCTTGGTGATTAAAGGGTTGCAAAACCATTTCACTAACTACTCCACTTGCAGGTTGCTGACATAGGAACCAAATTGCTTTAGCCGCTTCTTCTGCAATAATCATTTTATCTCGCTGAACCCTTAAATCGATATTATCCCAAAAAGCAGAATCGATGCCACCTAAGAAGATATTAGTAATTCTAATCTCGGTTCGTTTTAGTTCTTCCCGAATACTTTGCATCATACCAACTAAACCATACTTGCTTGCGCTATATGCTGCTGCACCAGCCATTGGCACTTTCCCTAATACACCTGGGATATTGATAATTAGGCCTTTTTTTTGCTCTTTCATATTTGGCAATACCGCTTTTACCAAATAAAAAGCGCCCATTAAATTTACTTGAAGTGTGCGTTCAAACGCTGCACTCGTAAGAGAATCCATTGTTTTAATAATTCCTATTCCTGCAGCATTAATCAAAATATTGATAACTGGTGTTTGTAACAATATTTGTTGTACAGTTTGATTTACAGACGATTCATTGGTAATATCCATCTGAAAACAACGCTCCTGCGGAATTCCTGTTTGCAATGCCACTTCTGCTAGTTTGGTCGCATTTTGTCCAGTTAAAAATACAATTGCACCACTGGCGCTTACTTGTTTAGCCACATTTGATCCAACTCCTCCGGTTGCACCTACAATAAGTACTATTTTTCCTTTTAAAGATTCCATTAATTCGTTTTAAGTACAACAATGAGTAATTCATTTTGTTGTAAATAAACTTTATGAAAGAAGCTAGTATTGTATTCCCGCACCAATTGTTTCAAGAACAACCAGCATTAGACCCCACCATTCCTGTTTATTTGGTGGAAGAATGGTTGTTTTTTAAGCAGTACCCCTTTCATTTTCAAAAGCTTTTATTGCACAGAGCAAGTATGCAGCAATACAAAAAATATTTAGAAAGCAATGGATATATCGTACACTATATAGCAACAAAAGAGTCCCTTTCGAATATACTTCAATTGATTCCTTATTTAGCAAAAAATGGGATTACGCAAATTAGGGTGGCAGACCCAACAGATAACTGGCTGAATAGAAGGCTATCACAATCCTGCAAGAAAAACCATATTCAGTTAAACGTATTTAACACGCCGGCGTTCTTAAATACCCTTTCAGCAACAGATGCTTTTTTCGAAAAAAGAAATAAGTTCTTTCAAACGGACTTTTATACCTGGCAAAGAAAGACAAGAAAGATATTGGTAGATGATTCATTACAACCTATAGGTGGCAAATGGAGTTTTGATGCAGACAATAGAGCAAAATTTCCAAAGAATAAGCAGTCTCCCATTTGTGAATTCATGGAAGAAAATGAGTTGATTATAGCCGCTACCAAATATATCACCGAATGTTTTCCCAATAACCCTGGCATTAAAAGTGCACCGTTTAAATACCTTAACAAAGAAGGTTATTATCCCATCAGTTTTGAATCGGCACAGCACTGGTTAACCCAGTTTTTACAAACCAGATTCAATGAATTTGGTATTTATGAAGATGCAATGGTAGCAGGCGAATCAATAATACATCATAGTGTGTTAAGTCCGTTAATTAATATTGGATTATTAACACCTCAACAAGTATTAAACGAAACTTTAGAATTTGCTAAAAAAACAGCAACCCCAATCAACTCCTTAGAGGGGTTTATTAGACAAATTTTAGGATGGAGGGAATTCATTTACCAGGTTTATGCAAGAGTTGGGAGTAAACAAAGGACCAAAAATTACTGGGGCTTCACAAGAAAAATACCAGCCTCTTTTTACAAGGGAAATACAGGCATTATTCCATTAGACGATGCTATTCAAAAACTACAACAAACAGGATACAATCATCATATAGAGCGATTAATGATTATAGGCAACTTCATGTTGCTCTGCGAGTTCGATCCAGACCAAGTATACCAATGGTTTATGGAAATGTATATAGACGCTTACGATTGGGTCATGGTTCCCAATATATACGGAATGACGCAATTTGCAGATGGTGGCATGATGACTACAAAGCCCTATATAAGTGGCAGTAATTATATTTTAAAAATGAGCAATTATCCCAAAGGAGAATGGCAGGAAATATGGGATGGACTTTTCTGGAGATTCATGCATGTTCATCAATCCTTTTTTTTACAGAATCCCCGTTTAGGAATGCTGGTAAAAACTTTTGATAAAATGCCTGAGGACAAAAAAACAAATCACTTAAGTAATGCTGAAAAATATTTACAAAAATTAGACGAGCAATTATAATATATGAATGAACCCTTACATTTCCCTACTGATTATCATTCAATCATTGAACGAATTGAACAAATTGACGCGAAACAATATGAAAGAACCAGAAATTTCGTCAATGGCGCTGTAACCTATTTATCACCCTATATTTCAAGAGGTGTTATTCAGTTACCACAAATAAAAGAAATCGTTGTTGCAAAATATGGCCGTTATATTTCCGAAAAATTGATACAAGAATTGGCATGGAGAGAATTTTTTCAAAGAGTATGGCAACACAAGCAAGAACAAATTTTTACCGATTTAAAACAAGATCAATTAAAAGTTGCACATCATTTAATGCCAATTTCAATTGAAGAAGCTCAAACTGGTATTGAAGCGATTGACCATGCTATCCAAAATTTGTATTCATCAGGCTATATGCATAACCATACAAGAATGTATACAGCAATGTTAACTTGCAATATTGCACAATCCCATTGGCTAAGTCCTGCAAAATGGATGTACTATCACTTATTAGATGGAGATCTTGCTAGTAATATGCTGAGTTGGCAATGGGTTGCGGGTAGTTTTAGTAGTAAAAAATACTTTGCCAATCAAGAAAATATCAATAAGTATACTGGCTCAAAGCAACAAAAAACCATAGTAGATTTTAGTTATGAAGAATTGCCCAAAGTAGAAATTCCGCAAGTATTAACAGCAGTTAAGGAATTAAACTTAAATACACCACTGCCATCAACTAATACCCCAATAATAGACCATACATTGCCTATTCTGGTTTACAATAGTTACAATCTCGATCCAAATTGGCATAACAAAAAAATAGCCAACCGCATTTTATTATTAGAACCAGCTCATTTTTCCAGTTACCCAATTAGTAAAAAAGTACTGGATTTTGTTCTTGCATTGGCTTTGGATAATATTGAAGGTATACAAGTTTATACGGGGTCTTTTGACTCATTAAAAAAATTAGCCCTAGACACAACTATTATTTACAAAGAACATCCATTAAACAATCATTATTTTGGCAAAATGGAACCAAGGGCTTGGCTATTTGACCAAGTAAATCAATACCATGGCAGTTTTTTTAGTTATTGGAAAAAATGTGAACGCTATTACCAATAATTAGAGAAATTTGCTCATGCAAATTACTTCAATACAAATTTATCGCTACTCAATTCCTATGGTGCCTTTTACCATTGCAACTGGCACAATGGATTTTGCACAAAATTTATTGGTAGTTATTCATACCAATGAAGGAATTACAGGATATGGAGAATGCTCTGCCTTCCCAATGATTGTTGGAGAAACACAAGCCACTTGCTATGAAATGGGTAAAGCGTTTGCAACCATTTTAAAACACAAAGACCCTTTAGATATTGCTGCTCGCATGCAAGAATTAGACCTTTTTACAGCAAGAAACTATACTGCAAAAAGTGCATTTGATATTGCGCTACACGATATAGCTGCGAAAGCTGCAAATAAGCCATTGTACGCTTATTTAGGAGGCTCAGTAAAAAAGATTGTTAGCGACTTAACCATTGGTATTGATACCCCTACTAATATGGCAGCACAAGCCGTTGAATTTGTTCAACAAAGCGTTGCTACAATAAAAGTTAAATTAGGTAAAGACCCTGCAACAGATATTGAACGCATAAAAGCCATCCGTTCTGCCATAGGCAATAATACAGCAATTAGAATTGATGCCAACCAAGGTTGGTCATATGAAGATGCAATAATTGCATTAACAGAATTAGGAAAATATAATATTGAATTTTGCGAACAACCCATGCGCACTTATAATGATGAATTGCTTCCTCAGCTTTGCATTCAGTCTCCAATACCTTTGATGGCAGATGAATCAGTTTATACGCATCATGATGCAGAAAGAATTATTCGCAATAAAGCTTGTGCATCTATCAATATTAAATTTGCTAAAAGTGGAGGCATAGCAGAAGCCATCAAAATAAATGAAGTTGCAGAAAAAAATAATATCCCATGTATGATGGGGGGTATGTTAGAAAGCCGATTAGCCCTTACCGCCAAAGTACATTTTGCAATGGCAAAAACGAATATTATTTATTACGATTTAGACACTTGTTTACTAGGCCACAAAATTGATCCTGTTATAGGAGGAGCTCAATATATTGGCATGGAATTGCGTATTAATGAAGCTGCTGGCATTGGGGCAAGTGTTGATCCAACCTTTTTACAAACCCTTGAAAGCACAACGATTTAAACAAAACGGCAACATAAGCTAACCTATATTTGCAAGACAAATAAAAATTATGGAAGCAAAAAAGTCTAGTGAAAGTTTTACCATTATGAACGAATTGGTATTACCGAACGACACCAATACATTCGGAAATTTAATGGGTGGAAGATTAATGTACTGGATGGACATTGCAGCTGGTATTGCAGCTGGCAAACACTCCAATACACCAAGCATGACTGCTTCTGTAGATAATTTGAGTTTTAAAAACCCCATCAAACTAGGCAATGTAGTTCATATAGAAGCCAAAGTTTGTAGGGCGTTTAATACTTCTATGGAAATTCATTTAAAAGTTTGGGGCGAAGATTTGTTACATCAATACAGATACGAAAGCAATGAAGCTTTCTTCACATTTGTAGCACTTGATCCCAATGGCAAACCAAGAACAGTACCAGCATTAATTCCTGAATCTGAAGATGAAAAAAGATTATTTGATGGTGCTTTAAGAAGAAGACAATTGAGGCTTATTTTGGCTGGTAAAATGAAACCAGACGATGCCAACGAATTAAAAGCATTATTTTTTAAAGAAGCTTAATTATTTATCTAATTTACTCATTAAATGGTGTTTGCCTTTGAGCATAAAGTTCTTGCTTTGCTCAATTGCTTCCATCACTTGGTCGAGTATTTGATCTACCGAATGTGTGTAATCTATAATTAAAGGTTCCTTAAAACGAACGGACAACAAAGATCCTTTCTTTTTAAAACTCAATCCTTTCTTAGTGAATGCCCGCCAAAATCCATTGATGACTACTGGAACAACAACCGGTTGATTGTTCTTAATGATATGCGCAGTTCCTCTTCTACCAGGCGCAAAGGGTTTGGTGGTACCTTGAGGGAAAGTGATTACCCAACTTTTATTAAGTGCCTGATCAATTTTTTGTGTATCAGACTCATCTCTATTTCTGCTTATATCTTGGCCTTCTGCCCTCCAAGTTCTTTTTACAGTTAGTGCACCAGCCAATTTAAATAATCGACTAATCATACTCCCATTCATTGTTTCTTCTGCAGCAACAAAGTAGATATTTGTAAAAGGATTTAATAAGTAATAGGGTAATCCCAATTTATTTTGCTTCCTCCATTTTACTGCACAAAAAATATGGATAAAAGTAATTACATCTGCAAAATACGTTTGGTGATTGCTCACAAAAAGCACATTGTTTTTTGGAAGTTTACGCAAATGTTCAGTACCCTCAATTTTAATGGAATTAATTAGAGCAAGACCAGGATATGTTGCCATTCCTACTATTCCATAAACGAACGATCGTACAACGCGTATATTTTTTATTCTCTCCACTAAATTCATGTCGATAATAATTGGCCAGCAGTGCAAAATAAGGAATGTATTATACATTTGCACCAGAAAAAATAAACAATGGCTTTAACAACAGTGATTTTTGATATTGATGGCTTATTAATAGACAGTGAACCACTTTGGCATGAAGCGGCTACAGCAGTATTTAATCAATATGGAGTAAAACTGACAGACACTATGTACGCAAGTACTACTGGCTTAAGAACCAAAGAGTTTGTACAATGGTGGTTTGGGTATTTTGGAATTGATATGGTACATGCTATTGATGCAGAAAAAAATATTGTAGCAGGAGTATTAAAAAGAATTGAAGAAAAAGCAAGTATAATGCCTGGTGTACCACATATTTTTGAATTCTTTGCTAATAAACAATTTAAAATAGGTCTTGCAACTTCTTCACCTCCAGAACTGATTGACTTGGTTGTTAAAATGACAGGAATTGATGCCTATTTATCTGCAACTGCATCAGCCGAATTTTTGCCTTTTGGGAAACCCCATCCTCAGGTTTATTTAAATTGTGCTGAAGCAATGCATAGTAAACCAACAGAATGCATATGTTTTGAAGACTCTTTTAATGGGCTTATTGCAGCAAAAGCCGCGAGAATGAAATGTGTAATCATACCACATCATTCATTAAATAAAGATGAACGCTGGGGTGCAGCAGATCTAAAGCTTAGCTCACTTCAAAATTTTGGAGAGCTTCACTTTGAAAGATTAAACAGTTAATCATTCATTAGTTAGCCTTTTAACCATAATTGCTTCTATCCTTTTCAGTATACCTCATAAAAAAATGCCCCGAAATTCGGGGCATTTTTTTATGACTAACTATATAATTAGTTTCTGCTTTTCAAGTTTGGATGAGGAGCAGGTACGCTATTAGGACCTTCTTCAGTTGTACCTTGTAAATCTACAGTGCCGGCTTTGCCATCCTGAGCATAAACAAATAACAATCTGCTTTCAGCAATACCTTGCTTTTCAACTAAGTACTTAATTACTGCATTTACACGCTCCCAACTTTGTTGTTGAGCAGCTTTGCTTGTTGCACCGTAACCAATTACTTTAACGTTACAAGTAGGATTTGATTTTAATTGAGCAGCAGCTGCACTTAAAACAACCATTGCATCTTTACTTAATTTGGTAGTAGTTCCTTTAAACTGTACGCTTGGTAAAGCGCTAATAGTACAAGATGGCTTTTGAGTAGCTTGCATATTAGTTACCATTTCTCTAATTTCCTTGCAGCAAGGGTTTTCAGGACAAGTACCAATACCATCGTTATTTACAGGGAAACATTTTTGAGAAGTCAATAACTCTTTGTCTCTGTAATCAGGAACACCATCACCATCAGTATCTTTAGAAACACCATGAGAATCAACTGGAGCACCAGCTGGGGTATTTGGTTCCATATCAAACTGATCAGTTACACCATCTTTATCAGCATCAGGCAAAACCACTTTAGGCATTTTCATGTGCTTAGGTGAGTTTAACTCGCTATAAATAAAGTTGTTTGGATTGATCCAGTATAGAGGTTGAACTTTTTTGCTATTGTCACCAATATTGATGTTCACTCTAGCAGTAGTCATGCTGAAGTAATCATTGTTCTCGTTTCTAACATCTTTCCAAGTGTCTAAATAATCGTATCCACCAGCAGTGAAAATAAATTTCTGCTCTAAGCCAATGTTTACTTTATCACTCACTTTGAAAGCTGCACCAAAACCTAAGTTCCAAGCATGCATTAAAGCCCAAGATTTTCTATTATTTACAGTTGCTCCAAACAAAGTGGTAATAGTACCATCTTGAGTATAAGCTTGTCCTGCACGCTGACCATAGAAAATATTATAACCACCAGGCTGATTTCCTGGAGCACCTTGGTATTGAGCTTTAGAACCTAATAAGCTATAACCTGCTAAAACATACACATTGGTTTTAGGATTTCCTCTATAGTAGCTAGGAGTATTTAATGAAGCAATAAAGTCAAAACCTAATGCATACATAGAATTCTTATAGGCAGTTTGACCTACAGAAACTCCATAAGGATTTGGTGTACCTGAAGTAGTAGCTCCAGTTAAAGAACCTCTAAAAGAGAAGATATGACCAAGGGCTTTTCTTAAAGAAACGCCATAGCCTAAACCAGTTTTTGCTTTAATATCACCTACTAACCAAGTTGGTCCTAAGTTAAAACCTAATTCCCACTGACTTCTTGGTTTAGCAGGGTAAGGGTACTGGTTGTTCATGAATTCATTGTGCTGGGGCAGGTCTTTAACTGCTATTTTGGAAGTATCTTTCCAATCCCAACCCCAATCAGTTTGTGCATTAGCTGCAAATTGTGCGGACACAAATAATACAACTAGTAAAAGGAGCTTCTTGCTTGCCATAATCGATATTTGATTTAATAATTAATTATAATCGCCGTAAAAGTACTTATTTTTTATATAAATACTCAAAATTACTATCTAGGGGGGTCAACGATAGCATAGGACTGCGAATATACTATAAACGCTGCTTTTAACAGTTTATTTTGTCGGTTTCATAGGTATATTGCAGCATAATTATAACATGAATTTAGCAAAAAAGGTTATTTCAAGCGAACTGGAGCAATTTGAAGTTCATTTTAGAGAGGCAGTTAAGAGCAGGGTGGCGTTGTTAGACCGCATTATGCAATACATTGTAAAGCGAAAAGGGAAGCAGCTAAGACCAATGTTTGTGTTATTAAGTGCTCGTTTGGGCGGCACCATCAACGAAAGCACATATCGTGCAGCATCCTTGGTAGAATTATTACATACTGCAACCCTAGTTCACGATGATGTGGTTGACGAATCAATGGAAAGAAGAGGGTTTTTCTCGATAAATGCACTTTGGAAGAACAAAATTGCTGTTCTAGTGGGTGATTATTTGTTATCTAAGGGATTATTGCTGTCTTTAAACAACAAAGACCATGAAGTTTTACGAATACTCTCCGAAGCGGTTAGATTGATGAGCGAAGGGGAACTTTTGCAAATTGAAAAATCTAGAAACCTTAATTTAAGCGAAGAAGTTTATTACGAAATCATCAATGGTAAAACTGCCTCATTATTAGCTTCTGCCTGTGCAGCAGGTGCTTCTACCACTTTTTCAAATCCTACAGATATAGAAACTATGCGATTATTTGGGGAAAAAGTAGGGATGGCTTTTCAAATAAAAGATGACTTATTCGACTATAGCAGTAAAAATATTGGCAAACCTACAGGCAATGATATAAAAGAGAAAAAATTAACCTTGCCGTTAATTTATATATTGAATAATTGCAGCCCATCAATCAAGAAACAAATTATCTATATCGTCAAAAATCAGAATACACAAAAAGATAAAGTGGCATTCGTAATTGAACAAGTTGAGACTCTTGGTGGAATCGATTATGCAACTAAAAAAATGTTTAATTACAGAGACGAAGCCTTAGAATTATTGTATCGTTTTCCAACATCTCCTATTAGAGATGCATTAGAAGAGCTGGTAAGGTATACTACCGATAGAGAATATTAATGCAAAAAAGATGGAACATATTATCAACTAACCCGGTTGAAGTAGCATCCCTACAAGCATCATTAAAAATTAATGCAACACTATGTACCATATTGGCTCAAAGGGGTATTAATGATTATGATAAAGCCAAAGAATACTTTAGACCAAGCCTTGAACACTTGCATAGTCCATGGTTAATGAAAGATATGCAGAAAGCAGTGGACCGTATTTTGCTTGCTTTTGAAAATGGAGAGCGAATTTTAGTTTACGGAGATTATGATGTTGATGGAACAACTTCTGTAGCAAGTATGTTCCAGTTTTTACAATCATTACATGAACCCATCGATTTTTACATTCCACACAGATATAAAGAAGGATACGGTATTTCAAAAATTGGAATTGACTTTGCCAAAGAAAATGGATTCAGTTTAATTATATCACTCGACTGTGGAATTAAATCAGCAGATTTAATTGCTTATGCAAAAAGCCTAGGGATAGATTTTATTGTTTGCGACCACCATTTGCCAGATGAAATAATTCCAGCTGCAGTTGCTATATTAAATCCCAAACAAAAAGATTGCAACTACCCATATAAAGAATTGTGTGGTTGCGGTGTTGGCTTCAAACTCATGACTGCTTTAACAGAGCAACTCCAGCTCAACAATGAAGCTTATTTACGGTATATAGACTTAGTTGCAATAGCAATTGCTGCAGACATAGTTCCAGTAACTGGAGAGAATAGAACATTGGCATTTTTTGGCATTCAAAAAGTAAATACAAAACCGTCCATTGGAATAGAAGCATTATTGAATTTGTCTAAGGCAAAATTCCCAATGAGTTTAACCAGTTTGGTTTTTGTAATTGCACCTAGAATCAATGCAGCTGGCAGAATGGATGACGCTAAAAAAGCGGTACAATTATTTATTGAGAAAGACCCTAATGCAGCCATTTCTCTTGCTAATATTTTACATAGTGACAATACAGACCGCAGAGAAGCAGATAGCAATATAACCATTGAAGCTATGGAAATGTTATCAGCCGATCCAAATAACAATAATAGAAAATCAACCGTATTGTATAATGAAAATTGGCATAAAGGTGTAGTAGGTATTGTAGCCAGCAGATTAATTGAAACCTTTTATAGACCAACCATTATTTTAACAAAGAGTGGAGACTATGCTGCAGGAAGTGCAAGAAGTGTTTCAGGCTTCAACTTATATGAGGCAATACATGCTTGCCGTAAATATTTGCTAGGTTATGGAGGTCATTTTGCTGCAGCTGGAATGACACTTTCGATTGATCAAATTGAGGCATTTAGTATGGCTTTTGAAGAAGAAGTAGCCAAGACAATACTTCAAAAGCAATTGGTGCCAGAAATAGTAATTAATACTGAAATCAGTTTTAAAGACATCCATACTTCATTGTATAATATTATTAAGCAAATGGAGCCATTTGGACCAGATAATATGCGACCAGTATTTATTGCCAGAAACGTAAAAGATGCAGGCTTTTCCAAAGTGGTAAAAGACCTGCATCTTAGAGTTGTATTAAAACAAGAAGATATTATTTTATCGGGCATTGGTTTTAATATGGCCGATAAATTTTCTTTGTTAGAAAACAGTAAACCAGTAGATATCGTTTTTGCTATTGACGAAAACGAATGGCAAGGAAATACTAGTTTGCAACTAAAAATTATTGACCTACTACCTGCATCATCTGCACAGAACGATTAATAAAATTAGTTAGTTCTGCTCCCTTCAATAACCCTTGAGACAATAATGCTAAATCAGCTAAATTTCTAACTTGCTTGGTTTTAGTATCTTCATTACTCTCCTTTAATATATTTTGAAATACAGGATGGTTACCATTCACTGTAAGAGTAACTTCATCGGGCATTTGCGCGTAAAAAGCAGTCATACCACCACCTGTAGCACCCATATCTTTCATCCGTCTCATGAACTCAGGACGTGTAGCAATAACAGGTGCAGAGTCGGTGCTTAAGCCTTTTACTTCTGTAGTAACATGCAATTCAGGTATTTGCAAAGTGAATAGATTTTTTAATTGTTCTGTTTCTTCTTTGCTTAAAACTGATTCGGCACTTTCCTGTTTGTCAATTAAATTGTCTACAATGTCAGCATCTACTCTTACAAAACTGGTGTTTTCCCACTTCATTTCCATGGTATTTAAGAATGCCGCATCTACCAAAGTTTCCATTTTCACTACTTCATACCCCTTCAATTTACATGCTTGAATATAGGCATCTTGTTGAACAGGGTTGGTAGTATATAACACTATATGTTTTCCTTCTTTGTTTTTTTGTAATGATTCAGTAGCAGTTTTATACTCATCTAAAGTAAAAAACTTACCATCAACATTTTCCATCACTAAAAACTTATTAGCTTTATCAAGGAATTTGTCGTCAGTCATCATACCGTATTTCACAAACAAACCAAGGCTTTCCCATTTTTGCTCAAATTCAGAACGATCATTTTTGAAAATCTCTTCTAACTTGTCGGCAACCTTTTTAGTGATATGTGCATTAATTTTTCTTACGTTTGGATCACCTTGCAAATAACTTCTACTGACGTTTAAAGGAATATCTGGACTGTCTATAACTCCATGCAAAAGCATTAAGAATTCAGGTACGATATCTTTTACTTCATCTGTTACAAAAACTTGATTGCAATACAATTGAATCTTGTCTTTCTGAATTTCGTAGCTCTGTTTAATTTTGGGGAAATACAATACCCCTGTTAAATTAAAAGGATAGTCTACATTTAAGTGAATCCAAAACAAAGGCGTTTCACCAAAAGGATATAACTCGCGATAGAATTTTTCGTAGTCTTCTTTAGCTAATTCATTGGGCTTTTTAACCCAAATAGGATTGGTATTGTTGATTGATTTTTCTTCTTCTATCTCTTCGTCTTTTTTTACCTCTGCGTTTACATCGGTAAAGTAAATTGGAATGGGTAAAAACTTACAGAACTTTTCTAAAATTCCTTTTAGCTTAAATGCATCTAGAAACTCTGCACTTTCTTCATTTACATGCAAAATTATTTTAGTTCCGCGTTGCTTTTTTTCTACTTCGTATAACTCAAATTCTGGGCTTCCATCACAACTCCAATAAACGGTAGCAGCGTCATCTTGATAGCTTTGGGTTAAAACCTCTACTTTAGAAGCAACCATAAAAGCACTGTAAAATCCTAAACCAAAATGGCCAATAATACTTGCGTCTTTGTATTTGGTCAAAAACTCTTCCGCTCCACTAAATGCAACCTGATTAAGGTATTTATCTACTTCTTCCTTGGTCATACCCACCCCACAATCTTCTATTGTGATGGTTTTTTCTTTGGCATCAAGCCGAACATCTATACGAAGTTCTCCTAATTCACCTTTTGCTTCACCAATGGATGATAAGGTTTTAATTTTTTGGGTTGCATCGGTAGCATTACTAACCAGCTCTCTTAAGAAAATTTCGTGGTCGCTGTAGAGGAATTTTTTAATGATAGGGAAAATATTCTCCGTCTGTACGCGTATCTGTCCTTTTTGCATATCAATACTTTTTCCTTGTCTTGTCAAAGAAAGTACCAATTGATTGTTTGCTGACAGGATGACAAAGAAATAGGGAAATTACCCTTTTGAAAATAAATTTTGACAGAACGGTAAACAATTATCGGAAACTAGGTATGTAAAAAATAGCCCCAGTTGCTCCAGATTTACCATAATGCACTTCTTTAATAGGGGTATGATCAGACCAAATATTCCAATTTGTTTCCATATCAGTATAGCCATTCTGGCGAAGAAATTGAATAATCTGTGCTTTTATTGCCTCCATATCTTCATTGGGCTTAACATAACAAACAAATTGAATGGTCGTTTTCTTATAAGGAAATTGACGCATGAATTCTTCCAACTCTTCCCTTGTTATCATCAAACTATAGAATGAAGGGACATTCCTTTCCACTTCTTTTTGTGTTTTATGCTCAGGTATAAAAATTGGCTCTATAGGTCTTTTATTGTTAGTAGGAGGTACACTGCCATTGTATTGTGGCTTTTGATTGTCTTGCTGAAAATACTGGGTTGGATCTGATGGTTTAATATTGTCGTGAACAACTTTTTTTGAACGAACAGGTTTATAGGCCTGCTCTTCATAATAAGACAATTTTTCTTTTTTAGGAATTACCCGTTTAGATTCTAATGGCTTAACCACAATAGGAGTAGAATTAATTGCAGCTACTATTTTAGGAGAAACAGCTGGCAGCTCTGTTTTCAATGCGGACTGCTTTTCAGTTTTCACCACAGCGGTATTTTCAACAATCTTAGGTGTTGATTCAGGTGGCGGGATATTGATCATTATTGCAGCAGAATCAGGAGCTGTAGCATCAAGAGCTGCAGAATCAATTGGAACAGATGATACGGCAGAATCTGGTTGAAGATTCAACTTAGCTTCCATAAGTTTTTGTTGTTCTTCGTACCAAGCTTGAGCGCTGGCATCAAGGGTTTCTTTTTCTTCAACAATTGGAGTAATGGTATCTTGTTTTGCTATCCACCAAAATGCGGCATACCCTATGCCGGCCATGATAAACAAAGCCAACAGAAGTAGGAGGAATCTTGGATTTTTCTTTTCGTGCGTTTCCTCTCCCGTTAAATCGGTTGCGGTTAACATGTTACTAAGTTAAGCTAATTTAAGAGCTAAAGCCACTTATAGACCCTAAAAAGGGGCTATTGAGCAGTAATTTTAACATCATCTACCCAGTAGTTGGTATTTTTTCGGCCCGAAACCGGCCCAGCATCATTGCCAGTATATTTGAAAGCAATATGCACTAAACCAGCATAATTAGACAAATTTATATTGCCCGATTTAGTAAATACTGCACTAATTCCACCAATAGCTCCCTTGGCAATTGTTGCACTTAACGAGGACCATTTTGCTTTCCAGGGCTCCCCTTTCCCATCATAGTTACTAGATATAAGTGCTTGCAAACCTGCACCATTATCAAAAGCATCACGAGTTATAAAACTGAGTTGTTCACCTGTAGAATTATTTAATTGAATAGCTGGTAAGATTAACCAACTTGTTACCGTTGTTTCATTTGTACCCAATGCTGAAATTGAAGCGAATCGATTATTTTGGAATGATTGAATTTGATAAAGCTGTTTTCCAGATTCTGCAAAATTTGACCATTGATGAATAAATAATGGTTGATTGGGAGAATACTGTTCAAAATCTTCAAAAAATAGAACAGAAGGCCCATTGTAGACGCATCTGCTTTGAGTAAATTCAACATCACCGGTATCTCTAATCATTATTTGTCTTTGTGAACCAAACTCAGAATAGATTCCAGTGATTGAACCACTTCCTTTGGGTGTTTTTACAGAAGCAAAACTAGCAAAACCACTGGTTCGCAAGTAAACCGTTCCTCCACCACAAAACTTTAATGAATGGCTAGTTGTTAATTTATTAACTGCATCCCCAAAAGATTTTGCGGTATCATTTACAGCAAACTCTA
Organism: uncultured Sediminibacterium sp.; assembly: GCA_964612195.1. Taxonomy (GTDB): domain Bacteria; phylum Bacteroidota; class Bacteroidia; order Chitinophagales; family Chitinophagaceae; genus Sediminibacterium. Next base: position 9,985 of record CAZTDV010000021.1, on the reverse strand, counting down.
TATTATTTAGTTTTACTAATCTGCTATGCAAACTATCTTGCAATTGATTATAAGAAACTTCTAATGGGGTAGGTAATATAGCCATACCAGCAGATAAAAAATGTTTAGAAAACAACGCTGCAGGAACAGGAACTAATTCTGTAAAAAGTGGGTCCGACCTGTCTACTCCCCCACCCAATTGCAACATCCCTCCATATTCACCCATCCACATACCATTTAATTTCACCATTAATCGCATCCCTAATGGATAATTGGCAGAAAGTCCAAATCCATCCATCCTAATGCTAATAGCTGCAGTACTATCTTGCAAAATAATGGTCTTGTAAAAATTATCATTCGCGTCGTTTGCAGTAACAATACCAGTAATGATTTCATTATCCACAAACTTTTCATTATTCCCCGCAATATGAGAATCATACAAAGATTTGATAGATGCATTTGCCTTCAAATTAGTACCTGCATAAAGTGGTGGTGCATCATATTTTTTAATACAAGCATTCAAATGAATGCCCAATAAAAACGAAACGAAAAATGTTTTAACAAATACTACCCATTTCATAGTTTACATTTAATACTGAGTGAATAAAGTGTTCCTGGACTATAATAATATTTATTGGGAAATTTATTTACATCACCTCCAGTTATATCAAACCTTAATTGTTCATACCCTCCAGTAATGATTGATTGATTCAAAAGATTATTTACTCCTAAAAAAAACTGCAAATAATAAGCGCTACCGTCTTTAAATTTTTTAATCCTACAACTATACCCAGCAGAAAAATCAAGAATAAATGCATTGGGCAAATTACTAGGCCTAGTAATTTGTTCTGCATCCAAATGAACAGGTAAGTTTTGGGCTGCGTCGTAAGTTCTTCTAATAGGATTAAACGAAAGCCATTGATTACCCATATACGAACTACTTAAGTTTAGAAACAAATTGCTATTTGATCGATAGGTTAATCCATTATAAAGGGCTAACTGAGGTAGACCAGTTATAGGAAATTGATCAATATATAAAATGCCTTTTTCAGAAATATAGGGTTCATTATCGGCCATAACACTATAATTGGGCTTTCCCTGGTATACAAACTTACCTGCACTAATTGCTGAATTAAATGTCATACCTCCATTTAATGAATAAGCCAAACTAAATTCAAGACCCATCATTTTACTCCCTATATCAGACAAAGCATAATTAACTAAGTTTCTGTATCCATCGTGGTAAAAACTCATCACATCCATAGCATTGTAAATACGAATAAAGTATCCATTAATGGTAAATTTTAATTTTGGTGCATTTAATATATATCCGCCTTCAGCCATAAATGTGCACTCATTAGAAATTTCCACTTGTTTAAGCGAACTAATTCTTGGGGATATATATAGGTCATTTACCAATGGCGGTTTAGTTGAAAAAGCCGTTCTTAAATAAAAATAATTTCGCCCATTTAATTTATAAGTAATACCCATTTTAATTTGACCGTTGCCAAAATAATTGGGTTCCGAAAGACCAAATGAATTTTGAGGGAATACCCCATTTCTATATTTCCCTTCTCGTTGGTAATAAGTACTAGTATATTCAATTGCTGCATTAAAATCAAACTTCGGCATGGTATATATAGCTTGAGACATGATTAACCATTGGCTCAAATGCATATTATAATTATACCCAAATGGATCCCCTACACCGATAATTTGATTAGGATGATTTAAATCATTTTGGATAGCAGTACTATTCGGAAGATTGTCTTCGGCAAATTGATTCCAATTTATTGAATACTTTGAACCCAATAAATCATTGATGCGTTTAAAATAAGTATATACTTCTTTTCTATACTGCCCTTGGAAACTAATCAGAAATCGATTATTTAGTTGAATGCGGTAACGTGTATTTAATACAATTTTTTTTGACTGCTCTACCCTATCTTCCAATAAATACCGAGCCCTTTTATCTGATGTGCTATTTTGATTAATCCAATACAAATGATCCCAATTAATTTGTAATTGAGAAGGATTCAATTGTATTTGTGAATGTACATTTTGTGCAAGTAAACTATCACTAAAAAAAGAAGGCAGATAGCGGTAATAATCTGGTCGAGGATCTGCTGCATTATACCAATCTAAAGCTATTGTGTATTTTTCACCTGAACTTAAAAGCAAAGTACTTACTTGTTTAATTTTCTCATGTAGATTATATTCATGAGACAACACAATCATAGGATGATGATTAAATTGCCAATTAGCGTTTCTGATTTTGTTTGCCTGAAATCCCCATCCTGGTTGATATTGATTACTAGTTGCTAATTGAGTTAACTCTTGTGTTATTGCAGCAGTTCTGGTATTCATTTGTCTGTTACCCAGCAATACCAATGAAAATAAGTGATTTCTTAGTCGCTTATCAATCGACAAAAAATAGGAGAACCCTTTAAACTCATTGGCTTTTAATTGACCACCAATACCTTGTTTAAAAGCAATGCTAGAAGCTAATGACCAACCATCTTTGTTCTCGCTACACACTTTAGTAAAGGCAAACCGTTGATGATAATTTCTGTTAGATAAATTAAGTGTAACTGTTGTTTGTGGAAATAACTTACTCGCATTTAATTGCATAAATACAGCGTTACCCAATGCACCAAATTGGTATTCATTGTCTTTTAAGCCAGCTGCATATTGATTATTTGAAGTCACTTCATTCAAACCGCCCCAATTAGCCCAAGGGATATTTCCATCAGACAATTGATTCATGGAAATTTCATGTATGGATTGAGAAAAATATCGATTACTCAAACCCTTCATTCTGAACCTTCTAATGCTGAAACTGAAGCCAGTTAACGAACTAAATAAATCTTTACCAGATTGCAACAAAGAGGGAATAAAAGGAATTTCTTCATCGCCTTCAGTTAAAGAAGATTCATTGGTGTATTGGTCTTGAAAATATTTCCACCCATCCTTGTCTAAATTACTGTCTACCCATTGGTTCTTACTTTTCAGCAAAATAGGCTTTGTAGGAGGTTGCGCTAAAGCGGCAGCTTGAATCAACCCAAAAAAGAAAAACAAAATCCGCATAAAATAGACTTGCGGAATTACAAACAAATTAAAAGTAAAAACAAGAATGGATTAAACAAACTCAATTGTGAAAATTGCGTAAAACACTTTACAATATGCCGTTAAATCACAGCATTTTTTGCAATGAATACTGAATGAAACCGCTTATCAAAAAATTAATTTCCGCTCATGAAATGGCCTCTTTTAATATTAATATGTTTAACAATTGATTGGCAAGAAAAAAAACCAATTGAGGTTGCTGTAATTGGATTCTATAATCTTGAAAATTTGTTTGATACCATTGATAACCCCATTGTAAATGATGATGAATTTACGCCCAAGGGAGCTAAACATTATACCGGAGATATTTATACTAACAAACTGTTTAAGTTGGCTTATGTACTAAAAGATTTTGGTATTCAAATACACCCAAGAGGAGCTGCAATTATTGGTGTAGCTGAAATAGAAAATGATACGGTTTTAAATGATTTAGTCAATCATTTTTTAATTAGAACTAAGAAGTACAAAATAATTCATTTTGACTCAAAAGATGCACGTGGTATAGACGTTGGATTATTATATCAATCCGATTATTTCCATCCATATTTTGCACAGTCACTAGAAGTTACCCTTCCAGGAAAAAGCAAAGAAGCCTATTTTACCAGAGATATTTTATATGTAAAAGGAAAACTGAGTGGGGAAGAAATACATGTATATGTTAACCATTGGCCAAGCAGAAGAGGTGGTGAAGAAAGAAGCGCCCCAGCTAGAGCTGCCGCTGCAAAACGTTGCAGAGATCATGCCGACTCTATTAGACAAGCAAATATTGCTGCAAAAATAATTGTGATGGGAGACCTAAACGATAACCCAACAGACAATAGCATCATTGAAACCTTGGGAGCAACAGGAGAATTAAAAGATTTACACAAAGGAATATTTTACAATCCATGGGTACATTATTATAATAGGGGGATTGGAACGCTTGCCAACAGAGATGTCTGGGGATTATTTGATCAGATCCTTTTATCATTTCCATTTTTTGATAGTTCGAATAAAAATTGGAAATTTTTAAAAGCGGGAATTTATCATCACCCATTTATGACCGAAAATACAGGAAGGTATAAAGGATATCCTATGCGAACCTGGGATGGGAATCACTATAGAGGCGGATTTAGCGACCACTACCCTACTTATATGGTATTGAAGAAATATTAACATTCTTCTTATTAATAAAAATAGTAATTTGAATCTAATTAAATTGACTACATGAAAACAATTAATGGTTTATTTCTAATAGTTAGCATATTGATCAATCTTGGATTAAATGCTCAAAATTTTACCTATCAACCTACAAAACCAAAAGCAGGTGATAAAGTGGTATTTACGTATAATCCGAAAGGTTCTGTATTGCCAGGAAAGACTAGTCCAACTTTTTCTGTATACCATTTTAATTTTATTGACAAAAAAAATGGCATCATAGAATTTTTGCCTGCAACACAAAAAAACCAAACTTATACAGGGTCTTTTGTAGTGCCTAATGATGCTAAATTATTAGCATTGTTGGTGAAAGAGGATCAAATCATCGACAACAATAAAAAGAATGGATATTTAATTCCAGTGCATGATGAAAAAGGAAATCTTGTAATGGGTGCAGGACATGCAAGCACATTTGTTTACACAGGATTAGGTGATGCGTTTCTTGAAATTACTCCTAATGTAGATAAAGCATTAGAAGCTATCAATAAAGAATGGAAAGATTATCCTGCGTTCCATTATCAATTATATCAACAGTATTTAAGGATGAATTCTCTAGCAAATAAAAAAGGCGTAACTACCATATTTGAAGAACTTAGTAATGAAATTTTATCTCATCCCTCTTTAAAAGAAACTGATTACATGGCATTATCATTTTATGCCAATTCCCTTAAAATGACCGAAAAATCAAATCAGATAAAAGCAGAGATGCGAACCAAATACCCTGAAGGAAATTGGAAAAAAAACGATGAAATAAAAGCAATAAATGCAATTGTTGAATTAGATAAACGAGTAAATGCTATTGAAGCTGTTTTTAAAAAATATCCGGTTAAAACTTTCAATGATTCTGCAGAATACAGTCGTTTGTACCAAATGGTTGCACAATCTTATACTAATAGTAAAGCAACGATTAGTATGGAAAAGCTTTCAGCATACACAGCCAAATTATTACCAGCCGATAAAGCTTCATTTTATAATGATTTAGCATGGGATTGGGCTTATAAAAAAGATACAATGTATTCACAAGCAGAACAATTGTCGAAAGAAGCTACATTATGGGCTAAAAATGAAATCAACAATCCCACAGAACCGAAGCCCGAATTTTTTACAACATTTTTATGGGAAAACAGACGAAACTATTTCTTCGGAATGTACGCTGACACTTATTCTTACATCTTATTTAAGTTAAAAGATTATAATACGGCTTATACAAATGCAAAATTGGGTTGTGAGGTAAGTAAATGGAGAAATAGTGAATACAACGATCGTTATGCAAGTATTGCTGAAAAAGTATTATCCAATGCTGAATTGGTTACTCAATTAAGCCCCTTGGTAGAGAAAAATACGGCGGGTAGTAAAACCAAGGAAGTCCTCAAAAAAGCTTTAACCAAAGAATTGGGATCGGAATCAGCAGCAAATGAAAAACTCAACATTTTGGCCAATGCAGCCAATATAAAAGCGAAGGAAGCAATTATTAAAAAAATGATTGAAGAACCTTCTGTGGATTTTAAACTCAAAAACTTAGATGGCAAGGAAGTACAATTGGCCAGTTTGAAAGGGAAAGTGGTGGTGATCGATTTTTGGGCTACCTGGTGTGGACCTTGCATTGCTTCATTCCCTGGTATGCAAAAGGCATTGGATAAGTATAAAAATGATCCAAACGTTGCTTTTCTATTCGTAGATACTTGGGAGAATCAAGAAACCATGGAAAAAAGAACGAAGGAAGTAGCTGAATTTATAACCAAAAACAAATACAGTTTCAATGTTTTATATGATGAAAAAGATGCATCTGATGCATTTAAAGTGGTTACTTCCTATAAGGTAAACGGAATCCCTACCAAGTTCATCTTAGATAAAACAGGAAAAATCAGGTTTAAAAGCGTGGGAGGAGACTCCAATGTAGATAAATTAGTGAATGATTTGAGCACCATGATTGAATTAGCAGGTAAGTAATTTGGTTTAGAAGCCTATTATACTTACTTTTGCAGCCCCAAATCTGTATTTGGCAGATTTTCTTGCTTGCAAGAATCCACTGGGCAAAACCAATTTTTAACCAAAAAAATTCAAGTAATGAACAATTACGAATTGATGGTGATCTTTACACCGGTTCTTTCTGAAGAAGATTTCAAATCTTCTCAAAAGAAGTTCCAAGACCTGATCACTGAACTGGGCGGTGCAACCGTTCACAACAATCCATGGGGATTGAAATCACTAGCTTACCCTATTCAAAAGAAAACCACTGGTATCTACTGGGTTTTAGAATTCACTCTTCCTGCTGAAGGAATTGAGAAATTGAAAATCCAATTACTACGTGATGAGCAAGTGATGCGTCACATGATTACTCGTCTCGACAAATACGCCGTCGAGTACAACTACACTAAGAGAAATGGCGGATTTCCTAAAATTGAAAAAGCGGAAGCATAATCATGGCAAAGAACGAAATAAAGTACCTGACCGCTATTAAGCAAGAGAAGCCAAAGAAAAAATTCTGTCGTTTTAAGAAATACGGTATCAAATACGTAGACTATAAAGACGTAGAATTTTTAAAGAAGTTCATTAACGAACAAGGTAAATTATTACCTCGTCGTTTGTCTGGTAACTCTTTAAAATATCAACGTAAAGTAACTGATGCTGTTAAAAAAGCACGTCAGATGTCATTATTGCCTTACGTAACCGATTTATTGAAATAGACCAATTAGTTAACCATCCCTAATCACGCAAAGCGTGAGACAGTCAAATCAAAATCAAATGATTGGGCGCTGGGACTAAAAAACAAAACATGCAAGTAATATTAATTCAAGACGTAGACAATTTAGGCGGTAAGAACGAATTAGTAACCGTTAAAAATGGTTATGCTCGTAACTTTTTGATTCCTCAAAAATTTGCTGTTGAAGCAAGTCCTTCTAATATGAAACAATTAGAAGAAAAGCTTAAAGTTAAAGCAAAGAAGGAAGCTGCTATGTTGGCTGAAATCAATAAAGTAATTGATGTATTGAAGTCATCTCCTGTTAAGGTTGGTGCAAAAACTGGAACCAGCGGTAAGATCTTTGGTGCAGTTACTTCTTTACAAATTACTCGTGCCATCCGTGACCAAAAAGGTTATGAGATTGATCGTAAGCGCATCACTATTGTAGACGATGTTAAAGAACTAGGAACTTATAAAGCTACTATCGACTTTGGCAACGGAAACAACACAGAAATTGAATTTGAAGTAGTAGAAGGATAATCCTTTACTGATAAAATTATAAATGCCCCGATTTCTCGGGGCATTTTTTTTGCCTTTATCCCCCTGATAAATGCAAATTCTTTGTAGCTATTTTATGGGGCGTATTGGAGGTAATTCTTTATTGGTATAATCAATTCCAGTTACTGGGTTAGCTTCTGCCTCAGTTATTTTTTTGGCAGTCTTATTAATATAAAACCATTCATCGCCTTTTTTCACTAACGCTGCACCTCTATAATAAGCGCTTGCGTGATCGTATTGAAAAGGAATAATTATTTTACCAGTTTTATCAATATATCCCCATTTACCAGCTTTTGCCACATTAATAAGTCCATCACCAAAATATGGATAGACGATTCGATAATCTTTTTTAGGCTTTGTTTTCAATTTTACTGAATCAAATACATAAGCATCATATTGATTTAAATTCAGTAAAAGTTTGCCTTTATTATCATATAAGCTTTTATTCAATTTTGCATTTTTATCTGCCTGATTTTCTGCTAATTCTACCATAACTGTTTGCCTATCCCACGATGATGATATATCATTATATTTTACTGGAATAAGTATAGATCCTGTATTACTGAGCATCCCCCATTTCTGAGTATACTTATTATTTTTTACCACTTCATCCAATTCATCAAAGTAATCTTCATCTGCAAGATCACTGAAATCATCGCCAAATGGACTAAATCCATCTGCTACAACATAATTTTTACCCTCAGTTGAAATGCTGGAATAAATGGGAGGAATTATTTCCTTTCCATTATAATCAATCACTCCATATTTTACCCTTCTGTTATCCTTTGGGTCAAGTATTGAAATTATATAAGATCGATTTGTATCAACCCTATTTATTGATTCATATTTGGGCATTATGACCCAACTACCTTTAGTGTCTATAATACCCATTTTACCACCATCGGAAACTTTTGCAATGGTTATCATTCTACCGTCAAAAAATTGTTTAGTTGATCTATACTTGCTTTTTTTTCGCTCATCAGCATCTTCTATATTTCCATAACCAATAACTGGTAATCCAGTTAAGTCTACAACGCCCCAACCATTATATGTTTTTACATATACCTTTCCTTCTGCAATTTGATCAATATAATTGAAAACAAATGGCAATAAAGTTTTTCCTGCTTGATTAATTAATCCATAAAATCCATTTTCAGCCCTGCAAATAAAATACACCCCTTCTTTAGAATTATGTATACTTACACTTTGCATTATTTGAGGTATGATAACATTTCCTTGTTCATCAAATATTCCAAAACCATTAGTTTTTCCATAACCAACTTTTATATAGCCATTCTGATAATCAAGACTACTATACAAAGGATCTAACAAACGATATCCATCCTTATCTTTTAAACCATAAAGATTTTTATAGTTCCCTAGAGAAATTACAAACAACTCTGTTTTTTTAGAGTTAGTGGGAATAGGTTTAGTTGCTATTGGATAAGTAGTAATAGGTGCATAACCTGGTCCAATTTTTCCTTGCAATGTATTATCCGTTACCCATTGTTGTATTTCAACATTATCAAATGCAACATGCATTCCACCTTGAGCTGTTAATCCAATATTAGCCGTATATTTTTGACCTGCTAATTTTACTTGTTTAAGAGACACATCATTTAAAATAAAACTATAATCATCTCCATTCCTTTCAACAATTAATTGATTACTAGCATTCAAACCAGTTTTAACCAATGTAGATTTTATCCAGCCATTAGAAATTTTATTGACTACACCATTTAATGTTGATGATATAGTATAATAACCATTTGAAGCAATTGTAAACATTACAAAATTATTGCCATCTACTGCATTCACAACAATACCATATCCATAGTTTTGTACTCCTGACAGCTGAACAATATCTGCTTTATATCTAGTTATAGCTTTGGAATTCATTCCATATGCAAAACTGTACCACCTATATCCACTACCAATTACATATTTGTTTTCTAAATTAAAATATCCTTTATCCTGATAATAAAGTACTGAATCAGCTTTTACAACACTTTTTTTACTGAGAAAATTAAAACGATTATCATCAAAAGGATTATTAATTAAGGTTATCTTCTGAGCTGCTAGCGTAATAGCACAAAAACTTAATAGGACTATAAATGAAATCGAACGCATATGCAAAATTTTTAATGAATATAGCTATTGTTTATATTCCAAACAATACCGCTTATGCGGTATATTGATTGTATAGAAAGATTTGTCATTTTTTGGGAAAAAAACGCCCAAATCATTAAAAACCCTATCTTTAACTGTCCAAATGCAGAAGTTCCAGGTCTCAGAACGTTTTTACGTAAATGGTTCAGGGTTTTTGGTTACTATTTTAGCTTTGGTTTTTTGATCACTTAATTTCTTAAAAATGAACATTTACGTTGGAAATCTGAACTGGAATATGTCTAGTGAAGACCTGCAAAATCTGTTTGCTCCCTA
>CAZTDV010000020.1:0-54431 GCA_964612195.1 uncultured Sediminibacterium sp. | reverse complement strand
AAAGCCGGCGATTGCCCAGCAGGAACTCAAGGGACTCCCATTGATGTTTCCTCGGGACAATCTCCTGCTTTTCCACCAGCGGGGCGACGAGCATCATTTCTTGCCCGTCCGTGTCATGTGCCGCAGTGCGTCCAGCACCGTCTGGGCATCGTTGTCTTTCAGCAGGATTGCCCGCAGCTCGTCCATGTGCGCGTCCAGCGCAATCTTCTCTGCTCTCAGTCGTTCGACTTCTGTTGCCAGTTGTTCGCGTGCCATGGTGACCTCCGCCAGCCAGACGAGGCCTTCCTGTAGCTTTTTCTCCTTGTCCTTCATGCGATCTTCCATGTGGGTAATGGTTCCCCGGAGTTCCCTGTTCTCCGATTCCATGGTGGCGATCCGTGCCAGCAGCTTGTCGATCCGTGCCTGCACTACCGCCGGGTCATTCTGCATAGATAATCCCCATGAACTCGTGAAGTGTCATGGTGCCATTCTCACCCATCACCGCGGCGACCTTCGCCAGCTTGGCCTCCGCGCGGTCGCCCCGGATGATCCGCTCGCAGTTGATCCCGCGATCCGCCATCAGGGTGACCAGCGTCAGATTGTGCGCGGCAAGCATGTTGTTCGCCTGCTGCACCATCTTCAGGCGTTTGCCGAGCTTGGTTACAACCCGCTTCAGCTCCAAGTTTTCAACCCAAGCAGAACCGTAGTCCTCAAGCTTTATCCAGTCACTCATGCGATTGTCATTTTTCAGCATCCCAAGCTTGGTCCACTGGTAGCGCTCTATTGATCGTTTCATTTCAGTTTCTCATTGGCATTTTTAGGACAGTTGAAGGCACCGCACCAGCGGCACTGAGGGCCAGGCATCAGATCTGCCTTGCCGGCTGCCAGAGCAGCGTCCGCCGTGTTGGTGCGCTTCATCCACCCGGCCAATGCCCCGGTGCTGGCGATCATCTCCGGCAGAGCGAAGCTGCTCGCCGGCTCATCGATGAAGTGGTATTGCACCGTGGTGGGCTTCTGCAAGGCATGCCGCACGCAGGCTTGGTAGAAAGCTGCGTCTTCCCGGTGCTCAGGCTTATAGCGGCCCGATTTCCAATCGATCACCAGGACGCTGTCTGGCGTCTCCACCACCACATCCAGCGCCAGCCGCACCCATAGGTCCTTGCCACCAAAGAAGTCCGTCGGCTGGTAATTCCGGGTGATGCCCAGCTTGTGCTCTGCCAACACCAAGGAACTCATCGCTTTCTGCCCGTATAGCCAAGCTCGCAGCGGCTCAAATGCGTGTACTGCCTTGTCCGCATGGTCGGTCAGCGGGATATCGTACTTGATCCCGTCTTCGAACGCCTTGTGGATTTCGCGCCCCCGCTCCATCTGGGGGGAGGGAAAATCCTTCCACTCCTTCGTCACATATTTGGCGACGAACATCGCTTCACAGCGCTGCCAGTCTCTGAATTTACTTATGCCCCAAACCATTCTAGTCATGCTACCTCCTTCTTCATTCTCTTGGCCCGACGCTTACGTGCCTTGGCCGCCGCCTTCTCCGCCCCCGCGCACCGACAGGGCACGGTTGCGCCGTCCGCATGGGGTATTGGGATTTCGGGCTGCCCGCAATAATCGCAGCAGTTGACCCGTCGACCACCCACCACCTTGATCACTTCGCCTCCTGATACGTCATGCCGAGGTTTCCTTCCCCTTTCAGCGGCACTCCCTTGCACCAATCCGGCGTCATCGATTGAACCTCTTCCACCCGCTCCTGCCAGGCCAGCGCCTCCGCTTCCTGTGGCACGAACCCGGATTCGTCGTACACACCCATGGCCAGCGGAATCCCCTCGGAATCGAGAATCCGTGCGTGGAACATGTAGACGTCGAACTGCATGGCCTGGATGATGTTTTCCATCAGGGCCCCACCGTACAGTCGTTTGAGCTTGGTACGGTGCTTGTCGCGGGAGGTGTAAACCCATTCGCCCTCGTCATTCCTGTGTAGATCATGGTACCAGATGGGCCGGCCTGAAGGCAGCACCACCCGCCCCTTTTCGAACAGCACCCCGTTGACCTCCATCGGGGCGTCGCGCCCCGCCAGCGCCGGGATACAACGATCCTGCAACACTCCCCAGCGCTCCACTACCTTCGTGCGAGTCGCCCGGTACGTCTTGACGATCTTTCGCGCCAGCGCCTCATCCATCAGCTCCCTGGCCTTCTTCTCCTTGCGGACTTCCTTGAACAGCCGGGCATGGCCTACCTGGTACTGGCAGCTCAGCTCGGCCTGCTTCGACGCGTATCGCTCGGCTTCGTCGGCCTTGGTGATGGGGCGCCCGAAGATCGTCGCGCCCAGCTCGCAGTAAATGTCCCGCCCGGCAGCCAGCGCCTCCAGCACGTCATCCTGCCCACACCACCACATGTTTAGCCGAAGCTCCGCCTGTGCCAGGTCCGATACCAGCAGCTTGTGCCCCGGCGGCGCCTTGATGCACCCACGCAGGTCACTGCCCCTCTTGAGGTTCAGGAGGTTGAATTCTTCCCCGCCGTGGCGTCCTGTGTGCGCCCCGTGGTACCGCATCGGAACCGGTAGCGGCGAAGGGAGGCGTGCAAACGTAGCAGCTCTCGATTCCATCTGTGATGCCTTCTCCCCCACCCGCGCCTCCGCAACAGCTTGAACCTGCGGGTCGTCGTGCTCGAGCAGCTCCACCATGCCAGGGTCTTTCGCGGCGAAGGCATAGATCATCACTCCTTCTTTCTTGGGTGACTCTTTCATGGGCACGTCCACCCCGAGTGACTCGAGAATGGCCGCGAACTTGGCGCCGGAGCGCAGATCGGCGCGGGTGATCCCGAGGCGCTGCACCGTCTCCGCCTTGATCCTCGACTCGTGGGCATGGATCTTCGCTGCCTTGATGTTGTCCATCATCAGCACCGGGTAGACCGCCATGGCCAAGGTGATGTGGATGTTGTGCAGCTCCGTGTGCCAGGGGTAGGGCTCGGCCAGCAGCTTCTGGAACAGGCCACGGCAGCCCTTGTTGTCCTGGCAGGCGTAGGCCGCGGTCAGACGCTCCTCCTCAGCATTCAAGGTGACCTTGCCCTTCGACGGATCCAGGCCCCCCTCCTGCTTCCACATGGATGGGTCATCCGGGAAATAGAACTTGGTCAGAGCATCGAGGCTCAGCCTCTGCTTCGGGAACTGCGCGCCAAGCCAGCCTTGAGCCATGCTCAGGGTATCGAGCAGGAAGAATCGTTTACTGGTGAAGTACTTCGCGGTGATCGCATGGTCGAAAACCCCGTTGTGCGCACACACTGCATCGGTATGGGGTGACACGTCATCCCAGAAGGCTTGCAGATCGCTCCGGGTGATCCAGAAGTCGTCGCCACCGTCGATCGAAGCCGCCATACCATGGCACTGGAAGCGTGGATCATGAAGGTATTCAGTCCGGTTGGCCTTACGGCCATCGATTTTCTTGATGCTGAAATCGTCCGCGTAGTACGTCTCGTAGTCGAGAAATAAAATCATAGCGAGCACACACGGCAAGTCGTCGACCGGCGGTACTCCCGGAGCTTTCTACCCTTGGCAAATTCCTCTCCCAAGCTCCGCAAGTCGGCTGGCCATGTGTCCCGTCCGGGTGAGCGTATAGTGGCTCCTATTTCGTCCTCAAGCTGTACCGTCGCTATCCACCGCTCCGGGTGGTTCCGCCATAGATCTCTCCACTCCCCGAGCCGTTGATAAGGGCAGATCGCGCAGTCTGTCCGCGGTGGGATGCACACATTTCTGGACGCCAAGTACTCCCACACTTCCGCTTCACCCCAACCCCACTCCCGCATGGGAAATCGCACAGTTACGTCTTCCCCGTACAGCCCCCGCCTGGCTTCTTCATCGGCCCTAAGCCCCACATACAGAACGGAGTCGTCTGGCAAAGAATTCATGTATGCAATCGTTGGCTCTATCTTCAGAACCCGCGTACACCACCTGCGCAGGGAGGACGGTAGCATCCGCTGGTGCCGCACCTCGTCAATCAGCCCCCGCTCGCTCCTGACCCGGACTATCGGGCTCCCGAGCATGTCCTCCAGCCTTTTCCAGTGGTCGATCATCTCTGGCAGCTCGTCGCCAGTCTCATTGCATATGTATTCATACTGGCGTGGCTCCACCTCCGCTAACCGCAGCGCAAGCGCCGTCGAGTCTTTGCCCCCAGACAACCCCACTACATGCTTTGCTGTCGTGTTTTTCATTTCCGGTTCTCAGCGTACCAGACAGTGAGTTGTTTCGATGCCGTTACCGAACCATCCTCCTCGTACGTCCACTCCTCCTTGTTCCGCCACACGTAAGGCACCGAGGTTGTATACATGCCGTTCTTCTGCTTCCTCCAGTTGACCTTGACCTGGACCGCGCCCAAGGACTTGAGGGCCCGGCCCACCGACACGTTGGACAGGTTCAGGCCCTTGCAGTTGCCGGGGTGCAGGCGGTTCATGTCCTCCACCATCTCGCCGGCGGTGCTGAAATCCTTGTCGAAGGGGGCTTCCCCCTGCCCAAGAAGTTCCTCAAACAAAAGCTCCACCTTGTTCCGGGACTCCTTCTGCGTGCGACGTACCGCGTCCGTCTGCGGAACCGGCGCCATCGGGTCCCAGTCCGCTGGGAAAGTCCACTTGGCCAGAACGCCGGCCAGAAGGGCGGGTCCGATGGTGTCCATCCACTCGCCGAGCTGCCGGTAGTAAGCATCGGGCCGGCGCCTGGCCTCGCATCGCAGCACCAGGATACGACCGTCGTGCTCCATCAGCGGGAGGGCATCACTGTTGTTGGTGGTCAACAGAAAATGCGCGATGTTCCGCACCCGCTTCGACGCCCGGCCCTTGCCCTCGAACTGCAGGTCGGGTTCTGAAATCATGTTCTTGAACCGCTCATAGCTGTCTGCCTTGTCCGATCGGGACAACTCATTGAGCACGACCAGCCGCTTGTCCTCGATGGCATCCATGAAGTTTTTGTGCAGCTCATGGCCAGCGCAGTTGGCGACCATCGAGGGCCCGAATACCTGCGAGAGCACCCGGTGCAGCATGCTCTTGCCCATGCGTGAAAACCGCGAGTAAAACATGATGGCGGTCGGTATCTTGGTGCTCGGGTGCTGGTACAGCTCGGCCAGCCAGTTGAGGAAATATGTCACGCCTACGGTGTCGTCGTCGGAGATGAACATCAAGTGCTGAATGAAAATGCCGACATCGTCGAGCGTGGCGCTGAGGTTTGGCTGGACCATCTCCTTTTTCAGGACGTCCCAGCGGTTGAAAACCTGAGGATCTGGGGCCGCCCCTGGCTCCAGCACAACACGCCGCGCGTACCTCTTGCCTGGGAGCTTCCAGTCCCAGAACGCCTTTCCGGCCGCTACCTTCTCGAGTGTTTCGTTTCCATCCTTGTCGGTGGTGAAGACTTCAAGCTCGCCGTAATGCCCGTCGCAATACTGCAGGTGTGCCTCCCTACCCATCCTGTCCCCGGATGCTACATGGTAAGCCTCGGCCGACTTGCCGCTGAGCATCACGAAATCGTTGCACATCCTGTTCACTATGGTGGTGGACTCGGCTGTTAATCGCATGGGTTCTCCCCTTTTAGTCTGGTGTGATTTCCAGCCGAGCCCTGGCTATTTCGTCCCCCAGCCACGCGATCCCTCGCTCCCTTGGCTTCTCGTTAAGGGGAGCGGAGTACCATAGCAAATTGGCGATGGTGGCATCGTCATACTTCAAACGGATCAAGCAGTTCGTTACCAACCAAATCGCACGGCTGCGGTCCTCGGGGCGAACTCTACCCGCTATGTAGTGGTATGACCGTCGGTCGCGCACGAATAGCTCCCAGCTTTGTTCCTCTGTCAGCCGGATAGGGGACTGGCTGGAAGGGTCCACGCCGGCGGAGACATAAGACCGCTCCCGGATCGCCATCAGCAGCCCTACAGCCCAGTCTGGGGCCTCCTGGAGGGGGCCGATACTGTGCCACTGGTAGACGAACCCCGACTGATGCACCGAGGGTGGCGCGACGGTGAATCCATCGGCCAGGATGTCGATCTTCTTGCTTGTGCCCCGCTGCACCGTTCTCAGGGCCGGGCATCCTTCCGGGCGGTGGTAGTACAGGTGCATCCCGTGTCTTGTCAATACGATGTTCTGGCATGGCGTTTGCGTGTTCTCTATAGCTTCCTGTATTGCCTCGGGCGAATCGCAGTCGATGACCAGTAGTTGGGAGGGGCGCAGCAGCAGCGCCACACCATGCTCAGGATGCATCCATCGCCAATGTTGTAACAGCTCGGGGGTTTCCGGTGGTGGGCTGTCGAAGTCAGCCAGGGCGCGCCAGCGGATCGCCGGGCGCTTGCCGTCTGCGATCTGCGGGCCTTCCTTCGTGACGAATGCTTCGCCGGGGATTCGCAGGGGTATCGGCACCCACCCTGCGCTTACATACGCCGACGCGTAATCGAGGGAAGTCATGGCTACACCCTGCAAGAAACGATGATCGACTTGTGCACGCTGGACAGCGCCGTACCGAACCCGCCTCCTTGGTCGACCACACCTCCCAGCATGCCCCCAGAATGCTCCAAGGGGGCCAGGTCGAACCCGCGCGGGCAGACCTGTGCCGCTTTCTTGAAACAGGCCGCCACGGGCTGCATGGCCCCGTTGCATTCGATGACGTGATTGTTGCCGCCCAGCGGGGTCGACGTTGCACAACCGGCCAGCACCGAAATCAGCGCGCCTACCATCAGAAACTTGACCATTGCTCCACCTCATGTATTGTTTGTCTGAACGGCTCCACGTCGCATTTAGGCCACCTTCCTTGGTGGCCTCTTCTTTTCTGCTACCCCAGCATCCTCCTAATCCACTCTGCCAAACCTTCGAGCAACGTCGGCGTCATCGCCACCGTCACCCACAGCACTGCGACCCCGAGGCACCCCATCATCACGCCGGCGCCGATGTCCTTGAACCGATCTTCATGAAGCCTCATTTCTCACCTCCTCATCCATGGCAGAGTCAATAACGCGGTCGAGGCTCGCCCCGTGCCACAAGTCAAACCCTACCGGGGTATGCGGGTAAACCTGCAGCCTCCAGACTGTGTTTGTCTCCTTCATCTTCTCGACCTCGGAAGGGTCACAGTCCGTGAACGATTCCGGATCATACTGTTCGATCCACTCGCGCGCCGTCGTGTAGTTCGTGGCATGTCCCTCGTCCCTGGACAGGAACAACTGGTTGCACACGCGGTCACGTAACCACCTATACCGCGCCGCATCCCGTTTCAGCTCTTCAACACTCATCTCTCACCTCCTACACGACGCGAACGTGGTCGCGGGGGAAATAAACTTGGTAGACGGTCAGTCCGTAGTACTCGTCGGGGTCAGTTGTCCAGTACCCCATCGCGTCTGGCCTGGTTCTCAGTGCGAAGTAGGCGTCTACCCCAAGGTATAGACTTTCCGGAGTACCGCCTGCCCTCTTAACTTCCACCGCCTGCCGCATTACCTCCTGATGCACGTCTTCCCAGCTCATCGACATGCCCCCGCCAAACCGCCTACGAAGCCCGCCAAGGCCTCTCCCACCGCCGGGCCCAGCTTGACCATGGCTGCACCGAAACCGATGGCCACGGCCAGCAGAAGGGCGCAGGCGAAGATGAACAGTGCATCTTTCATACCCGACCATCTCTCACGTTTGGGGTACACATACTCCCCAGTAAACTTCACGTCTCGTCCTGAATCCTGAGCGTCTTTCATTGTGCCCCCTCGAACACCCACAGCCCACCGGCCAGTTCATCCATCTCAGTCTCCACCCGGCCCCAGCGGAGCCAGGAATTGATGGTCAGTTCCCGGTCCACCAGTTGAAGGAATCCGGGCCGCGGTACGGAGCGCTGGGGGGAACGATTTGCCGGCGTGTTGTACTGCTTGCGGATCTTGTACAGCTTGAGGGCCACGCCCATGGGCTTATAGCTTCTAGCCATGATCTGTGCGCACTGCTGGCGGTACGCCAGATAGTCAACGTGGGTTCGACGAGCAACGCATGCCAGTCTTGCAGGGTGGTCAGGCTGGACAGCGCTGGGGCCTTCTTCTCGGGCGATTCGGTAAGCATGGCGGAACTCCTCTTGGGTCATCGTGCGGTTCATTTTAATAACCAAAGTGCGAAGGCCACTGACTCGTCGCGGTCCCAAATCGTCCGAGACTCCCCAGGCTCTCCGCTCCACGTCACATCATAGGACTTCAGCCCGGTCTCCGCCTCGGTGTGTTCCACGATCTGGGACCACGTAAGATCCTGGCGCACATACTGCACCGCCGGGTGCCCGTCCACCTTGAACCAGTTGGTGAAAAACAGATCCGCCTTGGGCGAGGCCGGGAACGGGCCGATGACAGTCTTGATGCCTCGATTGTTGGTGCTGCTCATGGCTTATCCTCAGTGGAACCAGCGTCCAGCACATTGGGCGACTGGTCTAGCATTTTGAAAATCGCCCGGGTGGTTATTTCAGCCGTCTGCATGACGTGCATCAGCTGGCCGAACTCTTTCTGTTTCATGCCCAGGCGCAGCATGGCTTCGAACTCCCTGTACTCCTGTACTGTGCGCCCTGACACCCCAACTCCCGTCACATACCGCCACGGTGCCCAAGGTTCAAGCCTTCCCATCTTCGTCTCCCTCCCGCACAAGGTGAACCGTAAACCCCCCGTCCTCTCCCCAAGCCTTTTCGTGGCTCTTGCGCATCTCCTCATACGAGGTCCATCCATACTTTCGACTGGCTGCTTCCAGTGCACCATCGATATCGTACGCCTCCACGTAGATCACCGGGCTACCCTCGTAGGGGAGCTTGCATTTAAACCTCTTCATTCCTGGATCTCCTTGCCCTTTCCGCCCTTCAGGAAGTGGATCTCCCCCCGCAGCCGCTTGTTTTCATCTTCCAGCAGCTTGATGGTCGCGGCCATAACCCCCTTCTGGCTGTGCGTCTCCTGCTTCAGCCGTTCGTTCTCACCCACAACCCGCCGCACCGTGTCCACCAGTTCTTCCCTCTGCCCGTTGATCTCCTGCAACAGTTTGCGCAGTTCGTCGACTTGGGTTTGCAGCATCCGCACCTTGAATTCATCCAGGCTCTCCAGTATCCACTTGATACCAGCGGAATCCAGGGCGTTGAACACATCTTCAGCCTTCAGGCTGACGAGTTGGGAGGTGGCGCCTTGGCTGCCGCGGGGCAGGTAAACGATTTGTTCGGTCATTTCAGTCGCGCTCCTGAAGGTCTTCGATCATGGACTCGAGCGCGTTGCGGCGCAGATCGTCCATGGTGAGGGTGGGGCGGTATTGATGTGCGCCAGGGGATACTTCTTCCAGCTCCGGCCATCCGGGGAAAGAAAGCTTCTGGCTCGCACAGCGACAGGTATGGTAGCGGCAGGTCTTGCACCACAGCCGCCGTTGAGTAGCCAGGTGGTCGTTTTTCATATCTCCTCCTTGCGCCAGGCGCTCAGCAGTTCGCGTTGACAGGCATGTTTCAGGTTGGTCAGGGCCCGGCCCCGCTTCGTGGTCAGGTCGGTCAGTTCCGGGAACTGGTCAAGGGTAAGGTTCAGTTGCTCCAGCACCGCCAGGGCAGCCCGCAGGCGCACCCGTTCCTGCATGGTCGGTTCTTCTTTTTCATGCATAGCTTGCTCCAGCTTCACGTTGTCACGTACTTGGTCGCCCAAAGCCTTGCTCATACTGGACAGTGCCTTGTCGTACTCGTTGGTGTTCATTGTTGTACCTTCTTCGTGAAGTGGTCTATCAGCCAGTCCAGCAATCGCAGACGATCCACGTTTTCCCATATGGTCCCAGCGTCGACTTCATCCCAGTATTCATCTCTCCCGCCCACCGGGAATCCGTGCGAAACCCCGTCTGGCCACCAGTTCACCGCTTCGTTCAGTTTGGACAGGCACACGAGCCTGGTGTGCGGGTCACTCTCGGTCGCCTCCAGCCGTCGTTGCACGATTCTGCATATCCCTGCTCTAGGATCTCTTTTACCTTGTTCAATCGCCTGCAGCGCAGCCAGGATGAGGCTGTCATAGTTCATTCGTTTTCTCCCGCCAGCACGGCCTTGACCTTTTCACCCCTTCGCCCCGCCATCGCTGTCTCCATGAATCAGGTCCTCTGGCTCGCTGTGGATGCACCCCATGTCGTAGCCGGCGTCCTCCAGCAGGCTTGTAATCCAAGCCATAGTCTCAGGACTGTCCCAATCCTTGCTGCCGTGCACCACGTTTGCAATGCAATCCAACGTGCTCTTGTACCTGTGAACCTCGCCCTCGAGCCGGGCCAGCTTGTCAAGCATGTTCATTCTTCGTGCTCCTTACAGGCAAGCGTCGAGGTTATGCTGGTGGCACCGTTCGGCGTGCTCAGCCCAGCTGACAGCACAGTTTGTGCGGTCTTTCACCTCAGAAGCGGGGAGAGTCGACATTATCTGCCTGAACTCGCCGTACCCGCATTCGTAGTACTCGTTGCCAGCGTCGCTGATGAATTCGACCAGATAGCCTGTGTTTTTCATGCTTCGTCCTGCCGTTTCGCCATGAGTTTCAGGTCACGCACCATCAGACCCCAGCCGTACCGAGTCCACCAGCCGACGTCCGGCCCGGCGGGGCCTACCATGGAAACCTGGCGGGCGTAGTAGATGGACTTGCGTCCGTCCATCAGTTGCCGGGAACGCTTCACCTCGAACAACACGCCGTCCACCAGCACCAGCTTACTCGAGCCATCGGCTGGAAGGTCCTTCGCTCTCAGTCTCATCGCTTTGCCTCATATGTCAGGTTGCACAGCTTGTATTGCCATATCACGCAGGTCATCCCTTCCTGCTGTGCTCCTCGATCCACCTTGATGCTCGCGCCTTGGCGGGGGAGGCCGTCTTGACCTTCGGCTCGGTTGTCGGTGTGTCCGACCTGGTGATTTGAATGGTAGGCAATCCATTGCCAGATGTATACGACCGTCCGTCGGCTATCGGGGCTTGCGGGGTTTCTTCGTCCTCGGCTTCTTTGCGTAGTGCTTTTTCACAGCACCCTTCACGCACCCACTGCACTGCCGGGAAGCCGTATACCGCTCGCCCCGCAGCTTTGGGTGCTTGGTGCAGGGCAGGCCCGCATAGATGTGGGCACCGTACTCACGCGCCACCATACGGGCGTGCAGATCGCCCACACCAGTACGCACTACGTCGTCGATGCCCAGGCGTTTGCACTCAGTACACTCCATGGAGCGCGTGTACCGCTCTCCACGGTTATCAGGGTGCAGTCTGCATAGGGCACCAAGGAACATGGATGCACCGTATCGTATGGCACGACAGCGCCCGACGTAACGGTGCTCATAGTGGCCAGTTTCAGGGTCTGGTCTGGACATGGTCAGTTCCTCCATTGCAGGGATTTGGCGGCTTCACGCTTGCGCTCTGCGACCTTGGCGGCGGCGTCGCGGTTGCATCCTACACAACGGCTGTTGCTGGCAAAGCGCCGTCCTTTCAGCTCCGGGTGCTTCGCGCATACCTTGCCGATGTATTGCGTCTTCGGGTTGAACTCGCCAGGGCGAGCATGTGGCGAGCGGTGTGCTCTGGACATATCGCATGGCACAATCTCCAATGGGTCTTCGCAGTGCACACAGTTACCAGTGGCGGAGAAGCGCAAGCCACTCAGGTAAGGGTGCGTTTCGCACCGCTCTCCGTGTAGCCACTTTGGGTCTTTTGGGTCGAAAAGGATCATGGTTTTCTCCTGGTTTGGGAGACCGCATATTGGCGCATATCTCATAGTATCGTCCAGCGGTTTTTAGTATCGTCCGGCGAAAATAGTATCGTCTTGGGTAGAACCGCTTGTTTTTTACATTCATGGTCGTAGGTATGAGGGAGTGCGCTGTTGATCTTAGTATGCGGAGGAACGATCTATAGGCATGATCCGGGAGGCTGGGCATACTAGCGCAAGAGGGCGGAGCTAGAGCGGGTTGGCTGGGATCTTAGTATTCTCTAGTATCTTTTAATTTTAAAAAGAAGAAGAAGAAGAAGAAGAAGAAGGAGAAGAAGGCAACCGTATATACTTCAGGAACAATAGGGATCGAGCATCTGGATGATACTGGCGATACTAATCCTGTGCGGCTGCAATCTGTGCCTCGCTCCGCCATCCCCTGTGCACTAAGCACTGCATACCCACCCCCGCTCCACGCCACACACCGCTATGCACTGAGATCCCAGCTCCTGGCTCTGCCACTGCACGCCCGACGAGCGGTCTTGACTCTGCATACAGGTCTGTCATACTGAAATCACAGAGCGAGGGATGGCCGGGCCAGGAAGGCGGTTCACCACAGAGGGATCCGGCGCCAGGGAAGACGGGCGAGGGGCTGACAAGCCAGCTCGCCACACGTAGCAAACAACGTGCCAAGTGCTGGGATCGAGGTGTCTTCGGGGTCCGATCCTGGCTCTTTGCAGCAAGTGGGGCATCGATAAGCCGCGAGCATGGCCCTGGAAGCTCCTGGGAGGCCGCAGGAGCGACGATCTGGGGTCGGGCCTGCCGCGTATAGCTCTTGGGCTTAGATCGACGCTCCTAGGGCTTCGTAGGAGGTCGACCGGGGGAGGGGTGGCCCGTCCTTTTCTATCTGGGACTCCGGTCGATGTAGGTACCCTCTACTGACTCACCGCTGAAATTTCCGCGCAAAGACCCCAGACCCAACAACACACCGGTCTCCACAAATTTCCCACCCAAAATCCCACCAACCTAGTTGACATACCGCTACCCTCTAGCTAACATCCAACCCCATGGACGCCAGCCCTCAAGGACGAGGACCCTCAAGAATGGCTGTGCGGGTGGTGATCTGGGCGCAACCACGATGTGCAATCCGCCGCAGCCATTCTTGAGGGTCACCCAACGGCACGAGAATTGCACATGGAAATAATCCAGATAATCCTGCTCGCCGCGCTGTTCCTGGTTGGCATACATATTGCCCTGTCGCTGTGCAACGCGGACAAAGACCATGAAAACGATTGAAGAACTCCGCAAGGATGCCGAGTGGTACGCAGAACTCCTGCGTGAAGACAAAGGCCCGCCGGTGGAGCTGAAGCTGCAACAGCGCGGCCGGGAAGAGCTGGCGGCAATCCTGAATGCTTTCCTTGTAATGACCGACCCGGAGCGTGACGAGGAAGACCCCAATGACCAAGGCTGAACGCATCGCCGTATGGGTGCTGCTCGCTATCGTCGCCCAGTGGATCATCCTGATCGCCGGCGCCGTCAAGGTGTTGGTGTCGTAATGGGCATTTACTACAAGGTAGCCTGCGACGACCACCGAGAGTGCATTGACCCCGGTAGCATCGATGACCTTTCGGTGAAGGCTTCCGGGATTGCCTCTACAGCCCACC
Organism: uncultured Sediminibacterium sp.; assembly: GCA_964612195.1. Taxonomy (GTDB): domain Bacteria; phylum Bacteroidota; class Bacteroidia; order Chitinophagales; family Chitinophagaceae; genus Sediminibacterium. The sequence continues at coordinate 41,152 of CAZTDV010000020.1, read as the reverse complement.
CCATCGGTGCCGTCACCCTGTTTGCCCTGTTGAATCGCTGGCATGGCGATACTGTGCGCCTGGCTGATGACTTGGCGGACGACCCAGGTTACTACGACTACGTGGACGTGACCGCCGAGGTTCTGGCCGAGTACAACGCCCGGTACGGCACCGATTTGAAATATACGGGGTATGGCGATGACTGACATGACCATCTGGACCTTCCCCGAACACCCTTGGCCGGAGGAAAAATCTATCCGGTGGAGTGGTGAGCCGGGATGTGGCAATCTTGTTTGCATGATTCCGGGTGGGCGTACCCGCCGAGTGATCTGGGAGGACGGTTGCCCGGTGTTCAGCTTGTACGACTGTGCAACAGGTTCCACATTCAGCATTGAAGGGTGGGAAGTGGACGAGGAGTTGTTGCCATGACCGACTTTCTGATTCTTTTCGGGCTTTTCCTGTTGGGGTTTGGCTGTGGGGTGGTGACTGCGTGGTGCGCCGGCAATGACTGACATCATCGACCTGCTGGTCTTCGAGGAAGGTTTCCGCAGCAAACCCTATCTGGACACCGAGTCCTATCCAACCGCCGGAATCGGCTTCCTGCTGGCCAAGCGCAAGTGCACCAAGTCCGAGCTGAAGGAATTCTACGACTTCGAACTCCCCCGAGAGGCCGCCGAGGCTTGGCTGGAAATCCTGCTACGGCAAGTACACGCCGGGATGATGAAGGACGCTGGTATACGCGCGGCCTACACGAAGTGCGTGAACGCGCACCCGACTACCGGGTGGGACACCAACCCCAGGATAGCGGTGCTTCTGTCCATGGGGTACCAGATGGGCGTCGATGGCCTGGCGAAGTTTACTACCACGCTTGGCCACATTGCCGCGGGGCGGTTCACCGATGCTGCGGGTGCCATGCTCAGGTCGAAGTGGGCGAATCAGACCCCGCGCCGTGCCACACGCCACGCCCACCAGATGGCCACCGGGAAATGGGCGGAGGAATACCCGGAGTGATCCGCGTCTGGGGAACCTGTACGGCACTCGCCTTGTTGGTTGCCGTCACGGTGCTGACCACGGTTCCCCGAGTCCACCAGCGCCAGTCGACCGAGGCGAAGCTGACCGAGCAGACCCGGCGCCTGGACGAGATGCAGGAGTGGCAAGGCGTGCCGTGGCCCGACCCGTACCGTCGGCTTATTCTGAAAACGCAGATCCCGGTGGTTATCCGGGTGGTGGTGCCGGTGCCGAAACCGGTTCCCGTATTCATTCCCGTGGGTGACCCATGACTGACTTGCTACCGTGCCCGTTCTGTGGGTTCGCCGGTGAACTGTTCGAGGACCATGTGCCGTGCAACCCCAACCGCTCGTACACGGGGGTACAGTGCGAGAACAAGCACTGCAACGCCCTGGTGCGTCTGAGCGCGGCGGACATACACCGCGAGGATCTGCGGGTTCGGGCGGTGGGAGCGATGTGGAACAGGAGACCGAAACAGAAATGACCGACAAACAAGCCAAGGACCCGGCCCTGGTGAAGAGGGGCAAGGCGGCCCGTAACAAGGGCGCCGCGGGCGAACGCGAAGTGTGCGAGATCCTGACCCGCATCGTTGGCGAGAAGCATACCCGACTACTGGGCCAGGCCCGCGACGCCGGCGGTGACGTGAAATTTGGCCCCTTCCTGCTGGAAGTGAAGCGCCAGGCCAGAACCAAGATGGCTGAGTGGCAGCAGCAGGCGGCCGTCTCGGCGCGTGACGCCGGGATGTTGCCGGCGGTAGTATGGCGGCAAGACGGTGCGAAGTTCTGGATCTCCGTCCCGTTCGAGGAATTCGTACAGATTTTCGAGGCCCTGCGCCAAGGAGCTGGCAGTGGACAACGAGACGGAAACGGAGATCCGGATCCTTCGGCGGAGTAAGTCGATCGCTGAGGACCCGGTAGCCGGTGCAAGGAAGCGGGATCAGGAGACTGGCCGGCAGGAAGCGTTGAAATACGCGCAGGAAGCGCTCCTGAACCATGTTCGCCTGATGCGTACCTCCCCCGACGAAGCGATTGTCCTGAAGGCATCCAAGGAGATCATGGACCGCGCCTGGGGTAAGCCGGTGCCCACCACCCCAGAAGATCCCAAGCTCGCCAACAAGTCGATCCTCGACATCCTGGAAGCCGTGTCCATCACCCACGCCAAGGTCGAGCATTCCGAACGCATCAAGGCACTGGAGGCCCAGCCGGTGCACCCGGCGGCCGCGATGGACCTGACGTCCGACTACGAATTGATCGAGGCCAAGGATGACCAATAACTACGCACAAATGCAGAAGGAACGGGAAGCCGGAACGAAGAACTGCCCGGAATGCAACGGTGCGCCTTTCTTCACGGACCTGTCTTTCCAAGCCAGTTGTGACAACCAGTCCTGCGGAATGTTCGCCAGGCGGTTCAAGTTGGAAGCATGGAATGCACTACCACGGAGGACCGATGACAGTCCCCGTTGAATACGAGTGGCTATCCGCCCAGATCGGCCGGTGGCGCCGCGACCCGGTCGCCTTCGTGCGCGAGGTGCTGGGCGTCGAGTATGTCGAGGTCTGGCAGAAGGACTCATTGCTGGCACTCGGCGACCCTACAATTCCGCCCCACCACTCAATTCGCTCCGGCCACGGGGTGGGCAAATCGGCGTTCCTGAGCTGGTGCATTCTCTGGTTCACCGTGACCCACTTCCCCTGCAAGGTGCCATGCACCGCGCCGACCATGCACCAGATCGAAGACGTGCTGTGGGGCGAGCTGGCGCTGTGGCGGCGCAAGATGAAGTACGGTTTGGCCGACATGTTCGAGGTGACCTCCGACCGGATGTATCTCAAGGCTGCCCCCGACGAATGCTACGCCGTGGCCCGGACGGCCAGGCAGGAAAACCCGGATGCCCTGCAGGGCTTCCACTCCGAGAACATCCTGTTTCTGATCGACGAAGCCTCGGGCGTCTGCGACGAGATCTTCCAGCCGCTGGAAGGTGCATTGTCGACACCGGGCGCCATGTCGATCATGTGTGGAAACCCGACCAAGTGCCGCGGCTACTTCTACGACAGCCACCACCGCAACCGGGCGCACTTCAACACCACCAAGGTTTCCTGCCATGACTCGACCCGGGTCAGCCCGGCGTATATCGAAAAGATGAAGGCCCAATATGGCGAGGAGTCCAACGTGTACCGGGTGCGGGTGCTCGGGGAGTTCCCCCTGGAAGACGCAGACGTGCTCATTCCCCTGTCCATCATCCTTCCTGCGCGGGGCCGTGACGTCGCAGTTACCCCTTGTAGACCCGTGTGGGGTCTTGATGTCGCGCGCTATGGCGAGTGCCTGAACGCCCTGGCCAAACGCCAGGGAAACCACCTGCTCGAACCTGTGAAGACATGGGGAAACACCAGCCTGATGGCCACGGTAGGACGTATCGTGGCCGAGTACGAGGATACTGACCAAAATGAAAGACCCCATGAAATTCTGGTGGACGTGTGCGGTATGGGTGCTGGCGTCGTGGATCGTCTTCTGGAGCTTGATATTCCCGTTCGTGGTATAAACGCTGGCGAAGCGCCACCCAAGCGCGACGCCAAGCGTCTGTCGCGAATGCGTGATTGGTTATGGTGGCAGGGCCGGGAATGGTTCCAGCGCATGGACTGCCGGATACCGCTTGACGAGCATCTAATGGGCGAGCTATCCGACGTTCACTACACGCTTAACAGCTCGGGCAAGATCACCGCCGAGAGCAAGAAGGACATGCTTGAGCGCGGGGTGCCATCGCCCGACCGTGCGGATGCCTTCCTGCTGACCTTCGCGGGGTCGATTGTGACCTCTGATGCCTTCGAGGCCGAGCGAAGGTATCATCGCCCCAACAAGCGGCGGCGTTCATTCATGTCAAGTTGAGGGTGGTATGGCAGTCATAGAGTTGAAGCGTCCCGATTATACAAATCCCGTGAAGGGGGTACAGAATGCCGTGGACGACTGGAGAGAAGGTCGTATATCGGTGCCGGAGGGAGTGGTGATGCTGAGCGTTACCGAAACCGGCGAGGTGGAAGTGTATGCTTACGGCTCGATGGATTCTCCCCTTAAAGTGCTTGGTTTGCTGTACCTGGGCCAGCATACCATGGCAACTATGGCGGTCGAGGACTGAATGGCCACTTACGACGATCTGGAAGGGGTAGGCAGCGACAAGGTTCGCTATGCGCGCAATCGCCTGGCCGAGCACTCCCGCGCCACCGGGGTCTGGAAGACCGAGGCCAGCGAAGCCTACGCCTGCGTTGCGGGCCGGCAGTGGGACGAGTCCGACGTTTCCGACATGGAGCAGAACGAGCGGGCGGTGTTCACCTTCAACCGGGTCGCCGGGTTCATCCGCGGCATCTGCGGACTGGAGACGTCCAGCCGTAACGAGGTGCGCTACTACGGCCGGGAGATGGGCGACGCGGGCCTGGATGACGTCATCAATGCGGTGGCCAAGTGGGTGCGCGAAGGCTGCGACGCCGAGGACGAAGAGTCCGACGCGTTCAAGGACATGCTGATCTGTGGGATTGGCTGGACCGAGACCTACTTCACCACCGAGGAAGACGCCGAGGGCCAGATCGTTGTCGAGCGGGTGGACCCGCTGCACATGCGTTGGGACCCTGCGGCGCGCAAGCGGGGCCTCGCTGATCGTCGCTGGTGCGCCAGGGTCAAGTGGTTGCCGATTTCCACGATCCAGGACGTGTGGGGCCGGGCCAAAGCCGATGAAATCCAGACGCTGACCGAGAGCGATTCGGAGCTGCTGGAGGAAGAAATGGGCCAGCCACATGACGCGACGGCCGCCCGCGAATACGAGAGCGATACCAACGGCAATGCCCGGCGCAGGACCGGATACCCTGTTGTGCAGTTCCAGTACGTCGAGACTGCCAAGTTCGTACGGGTACAGAATCCCATGTCCGGGATGATCGAGGAACTGCCCAAGGACGCCTACGACAAGTTGGTGAAGCGCACGGGCATGGAGCTGGGCGGCGAAGAGGTGAAACACCGTCAGTACCGCCAGCTGATCTATTGTGGCCACACTGAGCTGGAAGACGAGGTGCTGCCCTGCAACGGGTTCACCTTCCAGCCCATTACCGGCATCCGTGATCGCAATCAGGGCGTCTGGTATGGCTTCATCCGTGACCTGCTCGATCCCCAGCGCTGGATCAACAAGTTCTTCAGCTCCATGGCCGACGTGGTGGCCAGCCAGGCCAAGGGGGGTCTGCTCGCCGAGTCCGATGCCTTCGCCAACAAGCAGCGGGCGGAGGAGGATTGGGCCGATCCGCGGTCCATCGTCTGGATGAATCCGGGCGGTATGGACAAGATCAAGGAGCGTACCTCCGCAGGGATTCCGGCAGGGTTCAGCCAGTTGCTGCAATTCACCGTGGAGAGCCTGCCCCATGTTGCCGGCATCAACCTGGAATTCCTTGGCATGGCGGCGCGTGAGCAGCCGGGCGTGCTGGAGCATCAGCGCAAACAGGCCGCCATCTCCACCCTGGCGGAGTTTTTTAACGCAATGCGCCTCTACCGCAAGCAACAGGGGCGAATCCTGCTCAAGTTCATTGACACCTACCTGACCGATGGGCGCCTGGTGCGAATCGTTGGCGAGAAAGATGCCCAATATGTGCCGCTCATGCGCCTGCCGGACGCCTTCAAGTACGACGTGGTGGTCGACGAGGCCCCGAACAGCCCGGACCAGAAGGCCAGGACGTGGGACGCGCTGACTCAGATCCTGCCGATTGCTGGGAAGATGGGATTCCCGATCCCCCCGGAGGTGATCGAGTACGCGCCGTTCCCGAAGTCGCTGATCGAGGACTGGAAGGAGTTCGGCGAGGGTCAGGGTGGCATGTCTCCCGAGGTCAAGGAACAGATGCAGCAAATGCAGGAGGAGATGGCCGCGCTTCAGGAGGAAAACCAGAAGCTGCAGTCCAAGAAGGAAGAAGCCATGGCGATGCTGCAGATCAAGCAGCAGGAAAGCCAGCAGCAGATGCAGATGGAGTACCAGAAGCACCAGATGCAGATGCAGATCGAGCAGGAAAAGATGCAACTTGAGCGGCAGAAGATGGCCATGGAACTGGAGAAGCTGCAGATGTCGATGCAGATCGAGCAGACCAAGGCGCATGCATCGGTGCAGCTGCAGCGCGACCAGGGGGAGCAGAAGATGGCCATCTCCAAACAGCAGGCTAGCCACGACATGGAAATGTCCGAGCGCCAGGCCGAACACCAAGAATCCATGGCCAAGCAGGCCGCTAAACAGAAACCCAAGGGTGATACCAAATGACCGACATCGCCTCGTTGTTCGCTGACCAGCCTGTTCTGGATGAGTCAACGCTCCCGGACGCTGCTCCCGAACCCGAGCAGGCGCCAGAACCGGAAACCCCTTTCTCGCTGGAGCAGGAGTCGCCGGAGCCGCAACTCGAGCAGCAGCATACCAAGCACGTCCCGCTGTCCGCTTTGCAGGAGGAACGCCAGCGCCGGCAGGAGTACCAACAGGAGCTTGACCGTGAGCGCCAGCGGGCTGCGCAGATGGAACAGCGCTTCCAGCAGATGGTCGAGCGCATGCAGGCCGCGCAGCCCCCGGTGCCCCGGGAAGAACCGATTCCTGCGTTCGAGGAAGACCCGGCGGCGCACGTCGCGGCGGTGACCCGCAAGTACGAACAGGAAATGGCCGAGCTGCGCCAGTTCAAGGAGCAGCAGGTGCAGCTGTCGCACCAGCAGGCGCAGCAGTACCAGCTGATGCAAGCGGTGCAGTCGCACGAAGCCGCCTTCATGCAGGCCACCCCGGACTACGCCGACACCACCAACGCCTACACGCAGCGCCGGCTGGCCGAGTACACGGCGCTGGGGCTCGACGACGTGTCGGCGAAGCAGCAGATCGCCCGGGACTTCCAGGGCATGGCCATGTTCGCCCTGCAACGAGGCCAGAACCCCGCAGAAGCGCTGTACAAGGCTGCGAGAGCCGCAGGCATAGCTCCGGCCGCCCAGAACCCGTCTCAGGCTCCTGCGCCCGCCCAGCAGGCCCCACGGGCGCCGAACGGGCAGTTCCAGAAGGCCCCGGTGGCCACCAGCCTGTCGAATGTCTCTGGCGCGCCACAACAGCCGGATGAAGGTGGCGCCCTGACGCTGGAGAAGATTGCCAGCATGTCGGACAAGGAGTTCGATGCCGTGTGGCGCCAGATGGAGCGTGGCCAGATCGTCATGCCGAAAGTGTGAGGCCCCCGAAGGGGCCTTTCCTTACCCGACGACTGCCAGTTTCCTGATATTCCCCGCAGCGTCCCGGATTTCGATATAGCCCGTCACCAGCATGGTGGTTGCCGTAGTGGTGAACTCACCGAAGCGGACCCGCCCCGCCCCCGAAGGAGTCAGGATAAGGTCCGACGAGGCCGTAAGTGAGGTGCTGGTGGTAATGTTGCAGACTCCGGCCACATTCACCTTCGGCACGTACACGTACCCGGTCCCCTTTGGGACGATCCCGATGTTTATATCAGCGTCCACCCCTTCCACTTTCAAGATCCCCCATTGCCCGGCGACGTTGCTGTGCAGCTGCAGGTAGTCGTCGCGCATCGAAACCGAGGTCTGGAAGCTGAAGGTGTTGGTGTAACCGGACCCGCCGCTCTGTACGTAAACCTCTTCGATCTGTCCCCGGCGGATGACAGGCTTCAGGATGGCCCCTGCGCCGGCCCCAGGGTTGGAGATTGAAAGGGTGTCGGAGAGGGTGCAGCTCTTGTCTCCAGTAGCGTGGACATACACGCTGGTAATGGTACCGGCCGAGGCTACCCGGATTTCGCCGAGGAAAGATCCACCCGCACGGGCGCGTACAGCGACGCTGCCCAGCCCTCGCATGGTCTTGAACTGCACGTCGCAGCGCCCGATGCCCCCGTTTTCCGCCGAGGTCATCCGCATGGCCGGATAGGCTACCGATGAGGCACCACCGTAGTGATCGGCCAGATCCCAGGGAACTCCCATCTCGAGGGCGCAACCTAGCCCCGATCCTCGGTTACCCCCGTTCTGGACTCGCAGGACTGGACTCCCGCCGCTGGAGATGCCCCCGTCCGCGCTACCGGTGTTGCGGATGCTGACCCCGAGACCGTCGTTCCCGTGCCACAACCAGTCCGACTGGAAAAGGTCATTGGTGATGCGACATCCCCCGGAGTAGACGAGGGTGTCGGTGCCGGTGGTTCCGCACATATCCAGGTGGCCGGAGAGGACACGGGAGATTTTCCGCTTGAACGGGATCTTATCCTGGTTGCCCTCGGTGTAGTTGCCGAAGCTGATCGAATTGCCCCCACCGAAGTAGAAGCTCCCGATAGCTCCGCTGCTGGTGTGGTTGCCGTACACGATGGCCCCAAGGAAGGAGTTGTCCATCACTGCGTATCCACGGTTCTCGGTCATCGTGCCTTCTGCCACGGTCACGACGTTGGCGTCGGCCCCGGCGATGGCTACCCCGTTACCGCCACTGTTGGCTACCAGTGGGCGGGTGATGCGGGACAGGTTGGCGTTTCCGGAGTACCCGCCCCCGCCGGCGGCAATGTAGATGCCATTCCCATTCACCTTGTTGACCCGGACGTTGTGGCAGTAGGCGCGCTGGTTGAGAAGGATACCGTGCCCGAACTGGCCCTGCCGGCAGTACACGATGTAGTCATCATCGTCGAAGGCCGTGGTCAGATCATCTACGGTGCCCGACAGCTCTACGACTACGCGGGTGTCGAGGTTGTTCGTGCGCCAGCTGGTGATGATTGCCACGGCGCCGGAGGTCCCCCCGGTAATGGTGGTGCCTACCGCCGGCGCGGAGCCAGTGGGCACGGTGAACAGCAAAGCCTTCACTCGCTGTCCGATGTATGCCACTTGCGCGGAGCCGCCAGTCCAAGTCACGGTCTCACCGAGGGTGAATGCGCTGGGGTCAATGGTAATTTCCGCAGCGCGGTCGGGGACACCAAAGGGGTTCTTCACCCCGGTACAGTAGAACGTGGCCACGATGGTATCGCCCATCGACAGCAGTCTGCGCGTCTCGAAGGTGGAGCTGGAGGTCATCGTGGTGCTTTCGTCCCCGCCACCAACGATGGCCAGTCCGGATACCGGGTCTCGTTCCCGGATCACCCCGTTGGAGAACCCGGTATACCCGGCACCGGCGTCCGCGAAACCGTGGTTCATTTCGAATCCTTCGAACCACGAACCTTGGGCGTTGAGACTGTTGACGTGGATACCGTGACCAACGGGGTACTTCACGAAGTAGGTAGCGCAGTTGCCTTCCATGGTGCTTTCACCGGTGAGCCTGACGCACCGGGTCGGCGAGAATGTGTGCGCGCCCCAGAAGTACTCGCCGGCGCGGCAGTGGACATGCACCATGTCTCCCGAGTCGAACGGGCCTGCTGGCGCGTCGTACAGAGCGGTTAGCAGCGCCAGGTAGTCCTTCTGGTCGGTCAGGGCGGTGGCGTAGGGGTAGTCCACGATAGCCGCTGTAAGGGACGCGTAGGTCTCGGACAGCGGATGGGGAGTACCATCACCCACCGCGCCATAATCCTGGATATACCGGATGCCCGACTGTTCGGTAACCATTTCGTGGACTGAGGCCGTAAGGCTGCTGATCGCGCCCAGCGAGCCCGTGACGTTGATTTCCGTCTGGTGGGTTCCCGCGTTGAAGCTGTAGGCCACGTTGGTGCCGGCCTTCAGGTTCGGGAACATGGCATCCCCGACGCAGGCGGTGAAGCTGGAGATACCCCCGCCCGAGGTGATCGAGGCGCGGATTTCGGTTACGTTGGTGGTGGCGTTGAAGCTGAGGACGATAGCGGTGCCGGCCAGCAGCCCGGCATTGGCAGCCTGTCCGACGTTGGCGGTGAAGCTCAGAAACTGCCCTACCGTGAGGGTGCCGGTCTTGATTTCGCGCACATGACCGCTGGAGCTGATGGTGATGCCGTTCCCGGCGACCAGCCCAGCGAACGCAGCATCCTGCACACAGGCGGTAAAGCTGGGGATCATCGAGGTGGCTACGGCGCTGATCTTGACCTCGATACTGTGCGTGCCGGCGCTGACCGTGAGGCCATCTCCGGCCACCACCGCAGTGGCCAATACGTCGCCCACGCAGGCGGTGAAGCTGGCGATCTGCCCGGTGGAAATGGAACCAGTACCACCCCCGCCTCCGCCCCCCTGGATACGGGCTTGGCGAATGCCGGTGGCCATATCGTTCAGGGTGTTGAACAGCGAGGCCCCAATACTGGTGGCATTCCCGGTGCCGGGCTTCGAGTTCTGGAAGCGGAGCGTGGGGAGCGAGTAGGACCCGCTGGCGGAGGTGGGCATGGCGTACTCCTTACGACTGGCGGGGGACGAAGGCGCCGCGCAGGGCAGCAACCAGTGCGTCATCAACCTGGTTGTCGGACTTCTTGGCGAAGTCTTCGGCCAGGTCAAGGAACAGGTCGATCAATACATTCATGGGCAGCGCTTTCAGCATGCCGAGCAGGATGTCTCTCATGGCGATATCTCCGGTGGTTTGCGTTTGAACGTGGTGGACAAGCGGGTGCGGTCGGCGGTGGACAGATTAGATTCTTCCCCTGGCTTTTCCGGTATGGTGCAGGCGAAGTCACCGGCTTCCCCTTCCACAATATCCCACCAGTGTGTGGTCACCGGCCCGCAGTTGCGTCGCTGTGCTTCAGAGCGGCTGCGGTTATCCGCACCAGCACGGGTGACATAGACCAAGTGTTTCATGTGATCCCCCAAAACGTCTTGAGGTTGCTGTCAATGGACGATGACACGGATGCGCGGGCGGAGGTGTTGAAGACGATGACTTCGCCGCACTCGCCGTTGAAACCGGAAAACCCGTCGGTAGCGCGCCCGACTTGCAGGGTTCGATTGCTAAGGTCCGCCGCCTGTAGGCTGACCGAGCTGGACACCGTAGTGGAGGTGGCGCCGCGGCGTAGCATGCGTTGGCTTTGCGACCCTATGGCTCGTACGAGGACCGCGGCTGCGGCGACAAATGCAGTACCGGCGGTGATGCTCGCCAAGGTAACCGTCCCCGGCGCTGACCCCCCAATGGGTCTGAACCCCAAGGTGGTGGCAGCGGAGGGCGGGGCTTCTATCCTGAACGCCCCCGAGTTGCCGGCTGTAGCGTTACCCCGAGTAAGCAGTATTGCAAACCCGGCATCCGACGACTTGCGGCCAGCAACGAACACTGCGGTGCTGTTGGTGGTGGTCATGTCTAGCGTCGCTGCGCCTACTACTGCCCGATTGGCAGTGCTGTCGAACTCGGCGGCTACGATGGAATTGGTACCGAGTGTCACGACCGCCCCGGCGGAGGCTATCTTGGGCTGCGATGCCGCGGTCGCGTTGGTCATGTTGATAGCGGAGGTGGACTGGTCGTACCAAGTCACCATGAAGGCGTCGTCCACGCCGACGAAGGTGGCCAGCGCGGCGGAGTCCACCAACCCGGTGCCAGCGTCGAAACCGATGTCCTGCTCGGCGTTGTCGCTGGAACGACGCACCCGAAACAGGGCCCCCGTGTAGTTGGTCCGCAGGCGTCGGCCAGTCGAGTACGCGGCCACGGCCCCAGTGTTCAGGTCAATCAAATCAGTACCAGTCGGTGCGGTGCTGATTGATGCCTCGCCCACCGACTCGCCGACGCTGTAGCCTACGCTCCGGCCAACGGAGGTCTTTACCTGGCGCTTCATTACCACTGCACCTCAACGGAGTACTGTGCCGCTGCGTTCACGATAAGCCGCATGTTCCGCCCGGCGCGCAGGATGACCAGCTTGCTGCACGGGCCGGTGAAGGTCGTGTCGGTGGTGGCCAGCCAGGTGGCGTCGGCGAGCTGCTGTTGCACGGCACAGGTGACGGTCGCGTTGACCACCAGATAGACCTCGGTGGTCGGGCCGAGGGCAGGGGTGTAGATGGAACGGGTAAGGTTGAAGATGGTCGACGTGGCAGTCACGGACCCGGTGAACACGGCGCTGGGCATGAGAGATCCTCCCTGATGGTGGTCGCTACTTTACCCCCGTTTGAGACAGCGGCATACTCGCGGGGCGGTGGCCCCGACCAGCCGTCACTGCTGAGCGCCGGCGGCAGCCTAAAGGAACTCCGGCGCACCATTTGCACCCTGCCGGGCAAGTGGTAGTATGGCGGTACCTACGCAGGTGCCGCCGACTGGCCAAGGTCGTTCGTCCCACAGGACGTTAAGCTGTGATCGCTCCCGAGGCGGATTTCGGAAAATGGACATTGAAGAAATCTATTAGGAGTTAATATCATGGCCGATACTAGCTATGGGGTGAACCACCCGCTCGCCGTCAAGGTCTGGGCTCGCAAACTGTTGCACGAAGCCATGAAGCAGACCTGGTTTTCGAAGTTCATTGGCTCAGGCTCCGACGCCCTGTGCTACATGAAAAACGACCTCGAAAAAGGCCCAGGCGACCGCATCCGTGTCGGCCTGCGCATGCTGCTGACCGGCGCCGGTATCCAAGGTGACAACACCCTGGAAGGCGAAGAAGAAGCACTGGTCACCTACACCGACGACCTCCTGATCGACCAGCTGCGCCACGCGGTGCGCTCGGCCGGCAAGATGTCCGAACAGCGTGTGCCGTTCTCCGTTCGGGAAGAAGCCCGCATGGGCCTGACCGACTGGTGGGCTGACCGTCTGGATACCGCGTTCTTCAACCAGCTGTGCGGCAACACCGCGGTCAGCGACACCCGCTACACCGGCAACAACTCGACCCTGGCCCCGACCACAGTCGTGATTGGGGGCGATGAAACCACCGAAGCTTCGCTGTCAGCGGTTACCACCCACGCCCTGACCCTGCGCGACTTCGACAAGGCCGTGGCCATCGCCAAGACTCGCAGCCCGATGATCCGCCCGATCAAGGTCGGCGGCGACGAGTACTACGTCGCGTTCCTGCACACCAACGCGGTCTACCAGCTGCGCGGTCAGACCTCGACCGGCCAGTGGGCCGATATCGAGAAGGCCAAGGTGCAGGGTGGCAAGGAGTCGGGGATCTTCACCGGCGCCATCGGCGTGTACAACAACGTGATATTCCACGAATCGACCCGCCTGCCGAACACTGTCAACGCCACCGGTAACACCAGCTTCCGCCGTGCGGTGCTCGCTGGTGCGCAAGCGATGTGCATCGGTTACGGCCAAGATGGTGGCTCCAGCGTCAGCTGGACGGAAGAGCTGTTCGACTACAAGAACAAGCTCGGCGTCGAGGCTGGGATGATCTTCGGCATGAAGAAAGCCCAATACAACGGCTCCGACTACGGTGTCATCACCATGGCCGGCTACGCTCCGGCGCTCGGTTAAGGAGGGGTGAATCATGGCTACCTTTACAGCAGCATCCTTCCTGTCGGCACCAAAGCAGGTGCATACCGGGAACCAATCGCGCCATTTCCAGTACAGTGGCCTGGCGCTCGGCACTGCCGGCGACACCATCTACCTGGCCAAGATCCCCAACAAGGCCACTATCGTGGACTGCTGGGCGCGCTTCGCCAGTGGCTACGCGGCAGGTACTTTCGGTCTGATTGTGACCAAGGGGAATACGGCTTCTGCCACTTCCATCCTGGGGACCGTGCAGACCATCTCCGCCAGCACCGCGTCCCAAACCCTCAACATGCGCAGCACCGTGTCCATCGCCCCGTTTCAGGTTAGCCTGTCCGACGATGACGCGGTGCAGTACGCAGTGCTGAAGTTCACCGTGTCGACCGCCATGGCCTCGGCCTCGGCCTCGGTCTCGCTGGACGGCGTGGTCATCTGGGCCATGGACGCGGAAGCCTAACAGGACGGGCCCTTCGGGGCCTGCTTCACGGAGATACACATGAGTACCAAGTACACTGTCAAGAATGCCACTGCTTTCAAGCGGATGATCGAATTGCTTGGCCAGCCATGGCTGGTGGCGTACCGACGTGAGGCAGGTCTGAACCAAGCCCAGCGCCCTTCTGCCTTTTTGAAGGGTGGGGATGTGGTGTTCGGAGATTTCGACTACGTGCTTTCGACCTTCGATACGGATTTCCCCGGCGCGGAAAATCTTGACCGAGTCGAAGCCAGCAGTCTGGACTAGGTCAGTGACCACCTGGACGGCGTCTACCGCGCTCGCCTCTGCCCGTGCTCCCCACACGGGCATTCAGGCCAAGGTGTTCCGCTTCAGTGGCGGCAACAACTTGGTCGGCTCCAACGGCGACGTGGTGGTGCTGTGCAAGGTGCCGAACTCGGCGACCGTCTTCGACGTGCAGGCCAGGGTGAACACCCGCAACGATGATGGCGGGGACCTGCGGGTCTACCTGACCCGCGCGGGGCGCTCCGAGACGACCACGCTGGCCAGCATTGGTAGCCTGTCCATCTCGGTGCTGGCGTCGCCGTTGCGGTTCACGTCGGCCAATGGGTTTGCCCCGTTCCGGCTGTCCATCACCGATGCCGAGGCGCTGCAGTATGCCTGGCTCAAGTGCCAGTTCATCAACAGTACGGCCACCGCCAGCTTTTCCATCGACGGTTACATTTTCTACGCGATGAACATCGATATCTGAGGTAGTACCCATGACCACATTCACTGCCTCAACCTTCCATTCTCCGGTCCTGTCGTCCGCGCCCGGTGTGCACACTCGAGTCTTCAGGTTCGGCCCCACCGGTACCCAAGTCCTTGGGGACCAGCTGAAGTTGTGCCGGCTACCAAACAAGATCACGATCCTGGATTTGTCGTTCTGGGCGACCTACTCATCTGGGGAGAGCTTGCGCACCCGGTTTTACGTGACCTACCCGCAGTCCAGCATCACCGCCGTCGCACTGTCGACCACCATCTCGGCTACTCCTTCTGGACGCAGCTATCTCAGTGTCGCTCCTGATGGCCCGGCGCGCCTGTCACTATCTGATGACGTTGCGCTGTTGTACGGTGAACTGACTGCTGACATCATCACCTCAGCCACGGCGTCTACCTCTCCGACCGCCGTTACATTCAACGGCTACATCACCTTTGCATGGAGTGTATGACCATGATCGACAAACGCGAGGGCGAGACCAAGAAGCCCGAACCCACCGGTAAACCCATCTTCAGCCGGGAGCAGCCCAAGCCGCATGGCTACGAGGAAATCCCGTCGCAGCGCAAAGCCC
The DNA here is from genome assembly GCA_964612195.1 of uncultured Sediminibacterium sp. GTDB lineage: Bacteria > Bacteroidota > Bacteroidia > Chitinophagales > Chitinophagaceae > Sediminibacterium. Next base: position 26,103 of record CAZTDV010000020.1, on the reverse strand, counting down.
CGACCGGGCCCAAAACAGGCCAGTAGATAGAAGAGGTAATAATGTGAACCTGGACGCCAACGCAGCACTGGAAATCGCGCTCGAAGCGCACCGCAATGGTCGCTTCGATGAAGCCGCCCACGTCTACCACCAGATCCTGAACCACGACCCTTCCAACGCCAATATCCTGTTCCTGCTCGGCGACCTGCATGTGCGCCAAGGGCACAACGGTATGGCCATCAACCTCCTGTCGAACTCCGCTGCGGTCAAGCCCATGCCGGCTGCGCTGAACGCGCTCGGCTGTGCCTGCAAGCATGAGAACTTCCTCGAGGAAGCGGAGGAAGCCTGGTTGAAGTCGGTCGAGGCCGGGGAGACTACCGAGGTATATAACAACCTCGCATCGCTCCACGCCGACAGCGGTCGACCTGAGAAGGCCCTGGAGTACGTTGAGAAGTCCTTGGCCCTGGAGCCTGCCAACCCCAATGCGCACTGGAACAAGGCCCTGGCCCTGCTGACAGCGCGTCGCTGGCGGGAAGCATGGCCGGAGCACGAACACCGGTTCAACCCGGAGGTTCAGAAGACCTCGGTGCGGCGTGACTTCGGGGTGCCGCAGTGGAACGGCGAGCACACCCGCAAGCTGGCGGTGCACGGCGAGCAGGGCATCGGCGACGAAATCATGTTCCTGTCGATGTTGCAGGACGCGATCGATCGGTGTGACGACGTGGTGGTCGAAGTTGAGCCCAGGTTGATGGACGTGGTGGAGCGCTCGTTTCCGAGCGTCCGGGCCTACGCCAACGAAGCTGCGATGAAGGCGCACGAAACCGGGTTTACCGCCCAGATCGCTCTCGGTAGTCTGGGCTTGGTGCTGCGCAACGAGGACAGCGACTTCCCGCGCACCCGCTCCTACCTGAAGGCCGACCCCGACCGGGTATCCTACTGGCGGGACAAGTTTCGCATTGCCGGTGAAGGCCCGATCATTGGGGTGGCATGGGCTGGGGGCACCAAGACCACCCGCGCCTATCAGCGCACCCTGAAGGCCACCGACCTGTCGTTTGCCGGTGAGAAGGCCGTGGCAGTGTCGCTACAGTACGGCCGGGGGGTTCAGGCTGATGCGGAGGCTGCGGGCTTCAAGTACTACCCGGAGCTGGACGGCCAGGACATGGAAGCCGTGTTCGCGGCTGCGGCTGCCTGCGACATTATCATCACCGTTGCTCAAACAATCGTGCACTGTGGTGGTGCTCTCGGTGTGCCGACCTACGTTCTGACCCCGCTGTATTCCAGCTGGCGGTACGGGCAGCGCTCGGAGATGCTGTGGTACAGCGACAACGTCCGGCTGCTGCGCCAGCACCGCGACGGTGACTGGACCCACCCGCTGAAGCGCGCCAAGACCATCGTCGAACAACTGTGCGAGAGCCACGCCAAATGATCATCACCGAATCGTACCGCAAGTTGAATGAGCAGATGCACAAGGACCGTCCCGACTTTGGCGCTCGGGGCGGCATATGGGCCCAGCAAGTAGCTGACTACGCGAAGAAAATCGGCGCGACTACAGCAACCGACTTCGGCGCCGGCAAGGGAGGTTTGAAGGCCACCCTGCGCCGCATCTCCCCGCTGCAGGTGACCAACTATGATCCAGCGGTGCCGGAGTTCAGCGCCATCCCTGAGCCGGCCGACCTGGTAGTGAGCACTGATGTTCTCGAGCACGTCGAGCCGGCCTGCCTGATCGCGGTCATCACCGAAATTCAGCGGCTGGCCATCAAGGGGGTGTTCCTGAACATCGCCTGCCGGGAAGCCAAGAAGACGCTCGCCGACGGCCGCAACGCGCACCTGCTGGTGCGTCCGCCGTACTTCTGGTTCGACACGCTCAGGGAGTTCTTTGACATCGAAGCGTACCATGCAGACCAGGGACAGGTGACGATCATTGGTCGTCGGGTAGGGGCCCTTTGGACCTGATAAGGATGTTCATCGGGCACGACCCCCGAGAGGCGATTGCCTACGATGTGTTCTGTCACAGTGTGCTGGCGCGGTCTTCAGCGCCGGTATCCTTCACTCCCCTGGTGCTGAACACACTTAAGGATCACTACCGGGAGACGCACACGGATGGCAGCAACCAGTTCATCTACAGCCGGTTCCTTGTCCCGTATCTGTGCAACTTCGTTGGCTGGGCGATCTTCGTCGATGGCGACATGCTGTGCCGGGACGACATCGTCAAGCTGTGGCGCCAGCGTGACAGCAGCAAGGCTGTCCAAGTGGTCAAGCACGACTACAAGACCAAGCACCCGGTGAAGTACCTCGGTGCCAAGAACGAAGACTATCCGCGTAAGCAGTGGTCTTCAGTGGTCATCTGGAACTGCGGCCACCCGGCCAACTCCCGACTGACCCCCGAGGCCCTTATGCATCAGACCGGGGCCTTCCTGCACCGCTTTCAGTGGCTGAAGGAAGAAGAAATCGGGGAGATACACAACACATGGAATTGGCTCGTGACTGAATACGATCACGACCCCCATGCTTCCCTGGTCCACTTTACTTTGGGTACGCCGTGTTTCCAAGAGTACCGGGACTGCGACTACGCACAGGAGTGGTACGACGAACTGGCCGAGATGCTGGCCGTAGCTGGTGAGGAAGGACATGCGTGGATTGATGGCAAGAAGGCGCCCCGGAAAGCGAAAGGGCGATAACCCGGACGCTGGTTTAAGTTATGATAACGGCGAGCGCAAGCCCAAGAAGCCCAAGACCCCACGGGGTGGCAAGCGCCGACACTACGGAGATTGAAGACATGGGATGTTCGACGAAGAAACCCAAGCCCCGTCCCAAGCCCAAGCCGAGGTATTGAACCATGGCCACGCTGGGGACGCTCCGCACCCGGATAGCGGATGAACTGCAGATCGACGCGTCGACCTATTCGACGGAGATTGATCGTGCCATCTACTCCGCCATCGCCTTCTACAATGACGAGGACTTCTGGTTCCTCGACGCGTCCCCGGCGCTGTTCACCCTGTCGGCCACCACACAGTACTCCCTGCTCACTGTGCTGCCCGGCCGGTCGCAGGTGAAGGCGGTCACACTGCACATCAACGATTCCAAGCCGGAGATGCACTACCGGACCCTGGAAGAAATGCTGTGGCTGGACTACGACCCGGACTACACGGGGGAGCCCACCTACTGGACCATTGATCACGACACCCTGATGATCCAGCCCAAGCCCCAGCAGACGTACACCGCCGAGGTCTACTACACGCTGCGCCGTTCGATCACCGCCTCCGCGTCCGCTTCTGGCGTCTGGACCACCGAGGCTGAAGAGTTGATCCGGCTGCACGCGGAAATCGACCTGCTGGAAAACCGGATCAAGGATTTCGACGAGGGGCTGCGCAAGCGCCCACGCTTGGCCACGGTGCTGCGCAAGCTGCACGACAAGACCGTAGTGCTGCGCGGGTCGCGGCGAATCAAGCCGTTCATGTGAGGGAACCATGCCACTCGAGACAGGAAGTTACATCGGCGACCTGGTGACGACCAACCCGGCGTCCAGCGACACCGTAGGCGCCGGCGACGACCACCTGCGCCTGATCAAGTCGACGCTGAAAGCGACCTTCCCGTTCGTGGGTGGTCCAGCTTGGCGCCAGCGCGTGGTAGCGGCTTCGACTACGATCACCGCTTCCACCGAGAACATGACGCACTTCATCACCACCGACAACGTGAACCTGAACCTGCCGGTCGGTGCCACTGCCGGTGACGGGTGGGTGGGGGTGATCTACCCGCTGGCGTCCGGCACCACCGTTCACTTGGTGCCGGCCGGGACTGATACCATCAACGCGGCCACAGCCACGGCGTCGGTGCAGTTCGGAACTGTCGGCTTGCTGTTCGGCACAGGCGGCGCCTGGTACCTGCACAAGGTTCCTCGGTATGTAGGCAACGCCTTGTTCGTCCCCGGCGGTGCGACCATCAGCGGGACCGTGGTCATGACCACCGGGCCTTTGATCGTGCAGGGTCCGGCCACCATCTCCGCACTGGCGGTCACCGCCGGCATGCGCAACGACGGCGCCACCACCCTGTCGGGCTCGGTGCAGCTGCTGACCTCCCTGAACGTCCAAGGCCCGACCACCCTGTCGGGTGCTACGGTGGTAAACGATTCCCTCAACGTCCGCGGTACCACTACCCTGTCGGGTGCGGTGTTGATGGCGTCCACGGTGAACGCGGTCAGCGACGTTATCTTCGATGCCTCTTTGAACGTGCGTGGCACCACCACCCTCAGTGGCAACGTGCTGATGGCCTCGGCGTTGGACGTGAACGGCAACGCAGTATTCAACTCCACCCTGAATGTCCGCGGCACCACTACCCTGTCCGGCGCAGTACTGATGGCCGGCGACCTGACTGCCAACGGAAACATCGTCCTCGGCGCTTCGCTGAACGTCCTGGGCACCACAACCCTCAGCGGTGCAGTGTTGATGGCCTCCACCCTGCAGGTGAATGGCTCGATTTCCAGCGGTGGGCAGCTGGTCTACACCCGGGGCAACATCCTCGGCACCGTGAGCCAGTCGGGTGGAACCCCCACTGGGGCTGCAATCGAATACGGGACCAACGTCAATGGCTCGTACACCCGGTTCGCGGATGGCACCCAGCTCTGTTATTTCAGCTCCAGTTCAAGCGACATAAATGTGGGTGAGGGTTCCATCTTCAAATCTGCGGATATCACTTGGACTTTCCCGGCGGTGTTCTCGTCACTGACCAGTGCGCACATGGAACCCCTCAACTTTGAAGGAACCTGGGGCGGAAGTAGCGGTGTGCAAGCCACCACCGGCGGTGTTTTCCGGGCCTTCAGAGGGATAACCCATGCTGGCGCCTTCAACTGGTACGCGCTGGCGATCGGGAGATGGTTCTGATGAAAATTACCTTTTCTCCCCAGCGATCTGACGAGCCCCTGGCGATGTCGGTGGGAGGCGACGTGCTGACCATCAATGGTGAGGATCTGGACTTCGGCCCGCTGGCCGAGGGCTTTGAACTCCCGGCAGAAGCCGTACACAACAGTTTCGTGGTGGGTGTGGTGCGCCGTGTCGCTGGCCAGATCGAAGTCATGGTGCGCCTGCCCTACGGTCGCACCCCCGGCTTCCCCGTTGACCAGTACCCGGTGGTGCACCAAGACACCGGTGAGGTGGAGGTGCCACGATGATCGACTGGACGAAAGCCGAATCCGTTTCCGCCCGCGAGCTGGCCAAGCTCCAAGCCGAGGCAAAGCGGTTCCTCGACAAGGAGCTGGATCAGCTGTTCCGTGAGTACACGGAATCGCTCATAACCAACGATGCACTGGTTCGGGCCAAGCTGGCGGCCTACCGCAACAAGCTGCGCGCCTGGGAACGGTCCGACGACTTCAAGCGGAACACCGGTCGCCCGGTGAAGGACTGACCATGGCGACCCTGCTGATCGAAAACGTCGGTGCCGCCGGCATCGTTTCCGACCTCGACCCCAAGAAGCTGCCCGCTGGCACCTGGGACCGGGGCGAGAATGTGCGTTTCGACGGCTTCACTGCGACGAAGGCCGGCGGCAGCCGGGTGGTGTACGGGAGCCTGTCCACCTCGGCCTATTCCCTGTTCGCCTACTCGACCTTCGATGGCACCCCGCTGTTCGTCTACGCCGGGCTGAACAGCGTCTACACCGTCAACGGTGCCACGCACAACAACATCACCCGCGCCACCCTCTCCGGCACCGTGACAGCTTACGCAGCCGATGCCACGGAACTCTGGACTGGTGGGGTGCTGAATGGCCTGCTGTTCCTGAACAGCAACATTCACGTCCCGCAGATCCAGCTGACCGCCACCGCGGCCTGCCGGCTGTCGGACCTGCCGAACTGGCCGACCACCGTCACCACCCGCGCGGCGTGCATGCGCTCCTTCAAGAACTTCCTGGTCGCGCTGGACGTGACCAAGGGGGCACTGCGCTACCGGCAGATGGTGAAATGGTCCTCCAGTGCCGATCCGCTGTCCCCTCCGGCGACGTGGGACGAAACCCTGACCACCAACGACGCTGGCGAAACCACCCTGGCCGAAACCGACGGTGACGTGGTGGACTGCCTGCCGCTGCGCGACGTGAACATCATCTACAAGACGGACAGCGTGTGGGGCATGCAGTACGTGGGCGGGGCCTTCATCTTCCGCTTCTACAAGATCTTCACCGACGTGGGCATCGTCGCCAAGCGGTGCGTGGCAGCGTTCGAGTCCTACCACTGCTTCATCGGCAACGACCTGGACATCTATGTGCACGACGGCAACAGCGTCCGGTCCATCGCACAGGACAAGTGGCGGAACTGGTTGCGTGCCAACATCGACAGCTCCAACGTCGGGCGGGCCTTCATGGCCACGAACCCGACCACCACTGAAATCTGGATCTGCGTTCCCGACGGCACCCACGACTACACCACCCAGGTGCTGATGTGGAACTGGCGTCATGACACATGGGGAGTACGGACCATCTCCAACGTGTCGTCGGGCGTCACCGGAGTCATCACGTCCACCGACTATGTGCCGACGTGGGCGACCATCGCATCGACGTGGGACACCACCCAAGAGACATGGGCGGAGCTGGCCTCGATCCCCACCGACAAGCGCCTGGTGCTGGTGTCACCCACCCGCACTACGGGCCTGATCGAAACCGAGTACAGCAGCACTGAGTTCGGCGATCCTCTCCCCTTCAGTCTGGAGCGCCGTGGGCTCTGGGCGGTGCCAGGCGGCAAGGGCGTGGTCGACCTGCAGAGTGTGAAGTTCATCCGACGGGTCCGCTTCCGCGTGGGTGGTTCATCCGCCGCCGACCTCACGTACAGCGTGGCCGTCCAGTCTGACATGGGCAGCACCCTGACCTACGTGGCCACCACCAAGAGCCTGAACGGCACCGCTGAAGTCGTGGTGCTCAAGCGCGGCCGGTTCATCAGTGTCAAGATCGAATCCGCCGAGGATGTGACCGTGGTGCTGCACGCCATCGAAGTCGAATACGACCCGTCGGGGCAATACCTATGAGCTACGATCCGACCTTCCCCGGCGAGAGCGTCACGCCCCAATGGCTATATGACGAGCTACGCCGGATCGCTGAGGAAATGCCGCGGGCGTCGGTTGAGCAGTTCGAGGTGCTGAGCATTGAGCCTACCCGCCCCCAGCCCGGCATGTTAGCCTTTGCCGACGGCATCGGCTGGAACCCACTGGGCAGTGCCACAGCGAGCAGCACAGGTTCAGTGGCTGGGCTGTACCAATATACCAACGGCGCCTGGCGTCAACTGTGAGGATCTTATGCGCATAACCCACAACCAAATCAATGCCAACCACATGGGCCAAGTCGCTGACATGGTGGGTTTAGCCTGTGGCACCCTCAAGCACGTCTTTTACAAGACTTTCCAATCAGGCCCGGATGTTGGGAAAGTGTCAAACGTATACCTTATCGGAGACGCTGGGGGTGTAACCGCGGCCTTCACCCAAGGGACGGGTGTACCTGCTCCGGCTTCCGTGTCCTCAGTTTACAGCACCGCATCTGAGTTGCTCGGCAATGACGCGAGGCTCAACGACGATGTTGGTAACATCGTGATAGGAACGGGAAACTACGCACAGTTTGTCAGTCTGGCCGCGGCGATCACCCTGTCTTCGCCCGCAGTGTTGTACGCAGTGCGAGACACCGGCGCCGTCTACGGGGTGTACTGCTGGGATTCTACGTATCTCATTGCTGTTACTGGGGTGTCCATGACGGCGGGTGTGGTGCTGTCAGACTACCCAGCGGCAAAAGGTATTTCTTTCTCGGGGTTTGCCACTCCCAGTCTCGTATTCTAGAAGAGGGACACGATATGGACATGGGATTCCTGAGCCAGTTGTTCGGCCAAGGCAACATGACCCCCGGCGGCATGGCTGGTGCCATGGGCGGGATGATGGGAGCGCAAGGCTCCCCCGGCGCACTGGCTGGCGGTATGGCCGCTGGAGTGCAGCCACCCGGCATCATGACCCAGATGATGCAGGACCCCGGATTCCAGCAGATGCTGCAAGCCAAGTTCGGCCAGGGTATGCCTGGCGGCGATCCGAAGATGGCGTCGGCGCAGGCACTCATGGGCATGGGCCAGCAGCCCGGCGACATGCAGGGCATGATGCAACCCCCGCCGGGTCCGTCGATGCTCGGTATGCCACGTCCGACCCCACGTCCGGGCGGTATGGGCATGGGCGGCCAGCAGGGCTACATGGCACAGGGTGGCGGGGTGCAGCCGCGCCAGCTGATCGGCCGGGGGCGGTAAATGGACCTGATCGGCGTTCCCTCCGCCATGGTGCGTGGGGTATGGCCCAACGTGGCCAGCCATATCGAAGCGTGTCTCGCGGTGTTCGCCGAGCACCGGTGGTTGCCCGAGGATATCCTGGCTGCGATCGAAGCTCGAGACATGCAGCTGTGGGTGCTCTCCGAGGCTGGGCTGAAGGCGGTGGTGGTCACCGAGATCATCAACTACCCGCGGGCCCGCGAGCTGAACATCTTCCTGGTGCACGGGGAGATTCCCGGCGGATGGGACGAACCCCTCGAAAAAATGGCACAATGGGCGAAGGAAGAAGGTTGCACCCATATCTCTACCTCCGGCCGGCCGGGGGTGGTAAAGAAGTTCAAGGACCTGGGGTACGACATTCGCCAGACCTATTGCGTGAGAGGGATCTGACATGAGCGGCGGCGGATCGAGCGGTGGAAGCAGCACCACGGTGCAGAAGACGGAACCTTGGAGTGGCGTCAAGGACTACCTGACCACGGGCTACAACTCGCTGGCGAACCTGTACGGTGACGTGCAGCGGAACAACAAGGGCACCCTGACACAGTTCAACTTCGACCCGTCCCAAGGACCGCAGTACTACCCTGGCCAGTCCATCGTCAACCCGTCCGGGTGGGAAGGCTGGGGCCAGGACCTACAGAAGAACTGGGCACTGGGCAACGCCTTGCCGATGGCACAGGGGGCGCAAGGGGGGATCAACAATCTCCTCGGGGCCAGCGGTGCTACTCAAGGCATGCTGCCCTACGCGTCCAACGCGGTGAACGAGCTGCAGGGCGCCGGGAAGACCATGCAGGACACCGGGTTCGGCCAGGCCAACACCGCCTACAATCAGCTTATGGGTGGTGGCGACTACATGCAGCGCGCCGGTGTCGGCAACTACCTGCAAGGCGCGGGCGGGCTGAATGCTGGTGCCAACGACCTGTCAGGCCGGGGCCGTTACATTCAGGACGTAGGATTCAACCAGGGCGCTATCCCGGCGATCAACCAGCTGATGGCTGCCGGCGATCCATCCAGCAATCCGTACTTCCAGCAGGCGGTGCAATCGGCCATCCGCCCGGTGACTCAGCAGTTCCAAGAGCAGGTCATGCCCGGCATCAAGTCCGGCGCCATCGGTGCGGGTCAGATGGGCTCCAGCCGCCAGGGTGTCGCCGAGGGCATTGCCTCACGCGGCTACATGGACACCGTGGGCGACATCACTGCCAACATGGGCAACTCGGCCTACGCACAGGGGCTGCAGGCGATGCAGGCAGCTGGCGGGCTGGGCAGCCAGCTGGCAGGCCTCGGTGGCTCTCAGATTGGCCAGGGCGCGGGGCTGCAAGGGCAGCTCGCAGGGTTGGGCTCTCAGTTCGCCGGGCAAGGTCTCGGCGCGATGGGGCAGGCCGGCCAGCTTGGCCAGAACATGCTGGGCACCGGTGTCGGTGCGATTGGTGCCTCTGGCAGCCTGGCGGGTGATCTGTACGGCACCGGCATGGAGTCGGCGGCGCGTGGTGCAGCATTGGCACCGGGGGTCCAGCAGATGGGCTTCCTCCCCGGCCAGACCATCGAAGGCATCGGCCAGCAACTCACTGCCGACCAGCAGGCCCAGACCGACGCGGACATGGCGCGCTGGAACTACCAGCAGAACCTGCCGTTCATGATGATGTCCGACTATCTCGGGATGCTCAACGGTGCACAGGGTGGTCAAACCTACGGCTCCATGCAGTCACCGCAGACAGGCAGCATGCTGGGCCGCGCCGGTGGTGGTGCACTGGCAGGCTACGGCATGACTGGCAGCCCCTACGGCGCCCTCGCCGGCGGCCTGCTCGGCCTCTTTTAAGGAATAGATCATGGCCACGATCACCGACTATCTGAAGCAGTGGGGGCAGCAGCTCAATCAGGGCATGCAAGGCATGGGGCCCGCGCTTGAGCGTGGCATGGAGAACCCCCTGACCCACGCCGGGCTTGGCATCTACGCGGGCAGCATGAACGGTGGCCCTGGCGCGGTACCCGGCTTCCTGCAGGGCATGCAGGGCTTCAACCAGGTGAAGGCACAGAAGTCCGCCGAGGAAGACCGCAAGCTCATGCGGGAACTCCAGCAGGGCCAGCTGGGCCGGTTGAAATCCAAGGACGAGTCCGAGGAAGCCCGCCGGCGCGCCATCATCCAGTCCCTGCAGAACAACCCCGACATGCTGGCCAACAACCCGCTGGCCCGCCAGATCCTCATGGCCACCGGCGATCCTTCGGAGCTGCAAGGCATCGGTGCCTTGGGCGGCGGGGGCATGACCCCATACCAGCAGGAATCGCTGAACCTCCGCCGCGAACAGATGCAGCAGGGTCGGGAAGTCACACCGTACCAGCAGGCACAGATTGATCGCTGGAAGTCCCAACAGACCGAGATGACCCCCTACCAGCAGGCGCAGGTCGGCCAATGGCAGTCGGAGAACGCCCGCAAGGAAGCGGAAGCACAACGGGGTGCGACTGCGGCGCGGCAGAAGTCCATGGGGTCGGCCAACGCACTCGACGCCAAGTTCCAAGGCGCCACCGCCGAACTCGACAAGCTCAGCGAGAAGCTGAACCAGTTCCAGCAATCTCCGGGGTTCCGCAGTGTGTATGGGCCTTTCGGGAAGCAGACGGAACAGCTGGTCGACAAGACGGGTGCACTGGTGGCGCCGGCTGCAGCGAACGCACTGGCTGCCCGTGACGAAATCATGGCCATGGGTGGCCTGTCTCGCATGATGGACCTCAAGGGCTCCGGCGTGTCCTTGGGCCAAGTCACTGAGGCAGAGCACAAGCTGCTCCAGCAGAGTTTCGGTAACCTCAAGGCAGCCCAGACCGAGGAAGCCGCTGCGCAGCGCATCAAGGAGCTGCAGGACAACATCAGCACCGTCAAGCAGCGCCTGACCCAAGCCTACCAGTCCGACCGTTCGCTGTACGATGTGCAGGGGGGTGAGGATGAATCCCGCGACTTCCAAGACGCACAGCGGGCACTGCAGGCCCGCCCGGACATGCGTGACGAGATCAACCGGCGCCTGATGCAGAAGTACGGGAGGGGCCTGTAATGGGCATGTTCGATGACCTGGTAGGGGAGCAGCCTGAACAGCAGGCAGCACCTGCGGGGGGCGGCATGTTCGACGACATCGTGTCGTCTCGCCCAGCTCCAAAGGCTGGCCAGTTCGACCAGCACATTGACGCCGCGTCCAAGAAGTACGGATTGCCGGTGTCGCTGCTGCGCGCGCAGATCAATGCTGAGTCCAGCGGCAACCCGAATGCGCGGTCACCGGTCGGTGCGGCTGGCCTCATGCAGCTCATGCCCGGCACCGCGAAGGAATTGGGTGTCACCGATCCGTATGATCCGGGGCAGAACATCGATGCCGGTGCCCGGTATATGCGTCAGATGCTGGACAAGTTCGGTAGCTTGGACAAGGCCGCGGCGGCGTACAACTTCGGGCCGGGCAACGTGGCCAAGGGCCGGGCACTGCCCAAGGAAACCCGCGACTACGTGGCCAAGCTCCAAAAGGCGACCCCCGACCTGCCGTGGTACGAGCAGATTGCACATGGTATGACACGGGTGCCCGTCGGCGCGCTCCAGCTGGCCCAGAAGGCGATTCCCGAAGGCGTCCGGGAGTCTGGCCAGCAAATGCTGGAGCGCGGCGTACAGGCCCTGGGAGGCCGTGGGCCGACCACCGATGGCGACCCGCTGAAGGAGATGGAGCAGACCTACCAGCGCCAGCGCAAGGAGTCCGGGGATACCGGCTTCGACTGGCTGGATCTGGCAGGCAACGTTGCCAGCCCGTGGTCGTGGGGTGTTGGTGCGGCTACCCGGATCCCTGCGCTGGCGGCGGGTGGTGCATTGCGCACCGGGGCACAGGCTGCTCTTACCGGTGCTGCCGAGGGTGCCTTGCAGCCCGCCTACGGTGACAACTTCGCGCAGGAGAAAGCTCTGCAGGCAGGTATCGGTGGTGCGGCGGGGCCGGTATTCGCTGGGCTGGGCAGCATGGCGTCCAGCGCACTCGGTAAGACGGCAGGGGTCCTCACCGGCAAGCTCGACGACAAGGCCGACGAACTCATGCGCCTATCGAAGAAGCACAAGGTACCGCTGACCCAGAGTGACGTAAGCGGCGGGAAGGTAGCGGCTCGGGCAGAGGCGATGCTGGAACGGATACCATGGCTTGGGATCAAGCGTAAGACCCAGCAATCTGCGTCCTCCGCCGAGGCACTGCGCATTCAGAGTCAGCTCAACAAAGAGATGACCAACCTCTCATTCCAGAGCCTGGACAAGGTGAAGCAGGCAGCCGAGTCCGGTGGTCCACGGTCGGGCGCCGCACAGCGACTGCTTACTGAAGTGGCCGAGGCTGGCGATGACTGGCAGCGGGTTATCCAAGCCTCAGGCAACCTGCGCGCTTTCCGCATGCAGCTTGGTGCGGACGAGCTGTACGACGATGTGGCCAGGGCAGCCGGCGCCAAGGCGCTGGAGCCTAGGAACACCGCTGGCGCCCTAGACGACGTACTCAAGCAGCTGGACCAGAAGTTGATGCCGGACAACGGCACTCAGAACTTCATCGCCCGGATCCAGGAGCGCATCGACAACAGTGAGTTCCCGAAGACCTTCGGGGCGATGCAAGCCTTGCGCTCCGACATCGGCTCCGAACTGCAAGCATTGCGCTCGGCCAAGGGCGGGGAGAACGCTGTCGTCAGCAACCGGGGTGCCCGGTATCTGGCACAAATCAGCGACGCTATCGAAAAGGACATGGACGACTTCGCCAAGGCCACTCCGGGTTTGGCCGAGAAGTGGACCCGCGCCAATTCGTTCTACAAGTCGAAGGTCGCGCCGTACAAGAGCCGCGATCTGGCCAAGGCCCTGTCCAACGAAGACGCCGACACCATCTACAAGTCGTTCCTCGGCCAAGGCAAGAACAGCGCCACCCGCTTCTACAACTCCCTCGACGAGCGGGGCCGGGCAGCGGTGCGGTACGGGATGGTCACCAAGGCTATCGACGCCGCCACTGACGCTGCCGAGGGCACATTCAAACCCAAGGCGTTCGCCGCGGCCATGCACAAGGTTCAGAAGCAGCAGGGTGTCTACTTCAAGGGCGAGCAGCTGCAGTCGGTGCGGGGGTTCACCAAGCTCATGGAGCACCTGCAACGGGCGTCGATGACACAGACAGGTTCCGACTTCGCGGGGAACTCAGTCCTCCCCCTCGTCGGCTTGGGGCTCGCAGGCTGGGGCGGGCCAGGAATGGGGGCCAGCGCCGCCGGTATCGCAGTTGGTGCCAAGCTGCTGCTGACCACCCGCGCCGGCCTGCGCCTGCTCAACGCTGCGAACCTGGCCAAGGTGGGGTCGAAAGGAATGCAGGAAATCGCGGACGAGGCCGAGAGGAAGATTATCGAAGCTGGTGTTGAAGCGACCACAGGCGGCATGGCACAGCGAGCCGCAGAGATGTTTAACCAGCAAATGCCTGTTGTCGGGGGTGTTATTGGTGGCCGTGCTGGCGGCGATCAACCGGACGAGCAGGGCAGAAAGCTGCCATAGGCGGGAGTATGGATGAAGTGGATAGTGAAATCGCGGCGATGAAGGAACGCCTGGTGCGGATCGAGACGATCCTTGAATCCATCAACCGCACAGTTGACCGACAACCGCAGTCGACAGGGAACGTGGTGATCCCTATCGCCGCGGTCGTGGCCATCATGGAAGTGGTTAAGGTTGTTCTGGAGCGGGTGGTTTAGGTAGACGCTGGGCCCGACGGTCCCTTTGTCGCTTTGCATTCGCTGCGCGGCATTCAGCACACTTGCAGCAGTGCACTTCATAGCCGCAGCGTGTGCCGTGGCGCCACCCGTTAAGACGACCTTGTGTCGTTGCCTCTTCCATGGATTTACCGTTACGGAGACGCCCAAGCACCGTGTCCGGTTTCAGCCCCAGCGACCGCGCTAGGGCTGAAACCGTTTGTTCAACGCCCATTGCTCCTCCCCACGCCTACGCTGGCTTTTGCCGATTCTTGTTCGATGTATAGGGCCATCTCGGCCCAGGCCCGTTTCGCGTCTTCCTTCCTGGGAAAGTACCGCGTCTGGTACCGCCGGCCGTCTATGGTCCTGCGCACCCGCCACCGCTTGTTGAATTGCTCCAGCCCTGGGAAATCACGATCAACCTTGGCAGGCCCCAGTGCCAGGCGCGCAAGGCGCTGGTCTTCAGTCACTTCCTTGCGGTAAGCCCGTGCAGCAACCGTGGTGCTAAAAATCCCATGGAACTCCGGTGCTTCCACACCCTCCATCCAAAGCTCGAAAGTCCCGTCGTCCAGCCTGAAGATACCCGGCTTGGGGCCGGTCGGGCGGGGAGGTTCGAGGCCCTGCCGGTACTTCATCACCTCGACCTGAATCACCGGGTCTTCGATCACCCGGCGCATGCCTTCTGCGAACCGGGGCGGGAACTGGTCAAGGCTGGACAGGATATCTTCGATTTCAGCCCCGTCTTGCAGAAGCTGTGCGGCGTGCCGGATTCCGGCTTGTGTATCTATGCACATGGAAGAACGTTCCCCCATTTCAGGTTGCGTACGATGTTTTCCACCACGTCCGTGGGGCTCTTGCCAAAGTATACGACCCCCCGGAAATCTCCAGTCCAGAATCGTCTTCCTACCGGATCTGTCACAAGGCGGAGGTGTGGCTTTTTCCAAGTGTCTATGCTCATGGTTCCTCCGGTGGCGCGTCCCTGCGCCGGGTTCGATCAGTTACCAGATTTCCACTTGTTGACCAGCGCCATCACGTCTATGCCGCCGGTGGCTGCAGGTGCGGGAGCTGCTTCGACTGCCGGCGCGGCTTCCTCCTCTTCCTCGACCTCCGGCTCGGGGGTGGGTGCTGGGGTAGTCTTCACCGCGCGCGGCTTGCGTTGCTTGGGTGCTTCGACTCCCACCGGCTCCGCCGCAGCAGCCCCGAACTGCACCACAGTCTGCGGGACTACCGGCTCCTCGGCCTTGGGTTTCTCGACCTCTTCCACCGTGTGCTCAGTCTCGCGCAGCAGCTCGGCGACTTCCTGGCTGTCGGATGCTTCCAGCAACCGGGTGGCCGTAGCCTCGTCGACGAACCCCACCGGGTTCAGCTTCAGCACCGGGTAGGTGAACATCGGGTCGAAGGACATCTCCACCAGCACTGCCTGCAGCGGGATGTTCGATTCGCGCATCTTGGTGTCCAAGGACTTCAGCGCGTTCATGCTCATGGTCGGGAAGTTCATGGTCATCAGGGTGGTGGGCTCACCCTCCCAGACCAGCACCACCATCTTGCGATCGCCGCACGCCTTGCCGCGCCCGGTGACCGGGTGACTGCCGAATGCGTTTTTCTTGCAGGTCGCGCAGTTCGTCGATTGAGGCTGGGCGCACCCCGGCGCCGGCACCTTGGCGTCCAGGCTGAAACAGTCGGGCGCATCGGTGCTGCCCGGAGTGTAGCCCTTGGCGTACCACGCCTTGGTGATGGTCGACGCCGAGGCCACCAGCACAACTCGTACCTTGTCGGTCAGGAAGGTAGTACTGCCATCCTTGTTCAGGGTGAAGCGCTTGTCGGTGGAAATCCCTAGCTTCGGGGCGCGGGCGGCGATGCCGGCACCGAGGCCACTGTCCTTGTAGATCAGCTTCTGCTGCTGCAGGTAGGCCGGGAGTTGGGCGGATACTTGAATCAGATCTTGGCTCATTGTTGTCTTCTCACTTGGTTTTGATGAAAGAAACGCTTTCGGAGTAGTAACCGTTGGACTCACCGTACCAACGTATGACCACGAACCCTCTGGCGGTCGCCAGCCGGTAAAAAGTCCATGTGAAGCTGCCCGTGTATGGCGCTAGCGCTTGCCCTGGCTGTGCTTCCCCACTGGTTGACTCATCCGCCAGTATGATCGGGGAGCCTATCAGGTCTTGCAGGTCCCCCTCTATGGATTCAACCCATACGTCCTCGCAACCGTCCGGTTTATGGAACATCTGGTACACTCTGTCATCATCCGTGGTGAACTCAACCACCTCCCTGCCCTCGCTGACATCCACCCCAATCAGCGTTTTCCCCAGCAGGGTGCCAACCCCCAGCTCTGTGTAATGTTTACCTCTCCACCATACTGTATTCATGCTGCCTCACTTTGCTCTGTTGAATCTAAGGGTGTTTACGGTGTTCAGCTCAAGCCCAGGCGGGGGCTCATTGTGCTCCATCACGTACTGCATTACGGCTTCCAAGTTGGCGCGCTTCTGGATGAAGGCGAAGTCCCCGGTGTCGGCGACAAAATCGAAGAACGCGTCCCCGTCCACCACCCGCGCCGAGGTACTGGACACGATGACCACACGGTGTCCGTCGGGGGTCTTGGCACTGTCGGTTCCTACCTCTGCCATCTTCGCCAGCACCGCTTCGCGCAGGTTCTTCGCTGCCTCCTTCGCGGGCTTCAATTTCAGTTCTTCGTCAGCGATGAATGTCTCCACCGCCGCCAGCTGCTCCACCAGCTCTTGCAGGTTGCTCATGGTCACTCCCAAAAGTGGTCGTCATAATGCACCGTTTGGCAGTCGGCACAACGGTGTCGAAGGTGGTCTGGGCGTCCCCCGAAGTGCCTTTCCTTGAACCTGGCCCACCCGCCCGCTGACTCCCGGATAAGGTCACCGCCGCAGTCGGGGCATATACCGTCCCCGATAATCTGAGCCCGTGTCAGTCGCTGGTGGGCGCAGACTATGCGGGACCCGCGTTTTTCTGCACGCCGCCGCTCGATCTTGTCGGCCAGCCTTTCTTCTACGCTCATTGCATACCCTCAGCTAAATAAATCGAGGAAGCGTCCTGCCAGTTTCTCCTTATTCCGGAGCGCCGAGTAGATCTTCGCCTCTCCGGGGGTCGAACAGAACTCCACGATCAAGGGCTGCTCCTTCTGCCCGTACCGAAAGATCCGGTCGTTCAACTGTGCGTACAGCTCCAGGTCGTACAGCGGACCGAACCACACAATCGTGTGCGACCGATGAAGTGTAACGCCGTGGGCAAGCGTCTTAGGGTGGCACAGGAGAAAATCTACCTTGCCCCCTTGGAACCTTTCCACGATGTCGTTGCGTTCTCCCGGTTTCACTTCACCAATAATAACCTCTACTGCATACCCCCTACCAGCGATTTCTTCCTGTAGCCGATGAGCGACATGCACGAACGGCACAGCTATGATAAGCGGGGTATTCTCCACCTCCCGGCGCAGGTCGAACAGCGCTTCGATGCGTGGTCCGACCGGAATATGCAACGGCTCGCCCTTCGAATCGTAGACGCTGCCCGTGGCGATCTGAGTCAGCTTCGTGGCCAGGGCATTGGCTTCCGTGCCCTTGATCTGCTGGTCGCCGTACTGCGCTTTCCCTTGAGCGATCATGGCCGCGTGGAGCTTCTTCTGCTCCGGTGTCAGCGGGATGTCCTTGCGTATCCTGATGGGCTCCTTCAGGTCCGCCATGACCTGCTCACGGGTGAAGCGCACCGCGGGCTGCATCATGCCGTAGACACGCTCCAGCGCGTCTTTCTTGGGCACCCACACGCTCGGGTAGGGCTGTGTGCACAGCATGTCACGAAAATACAGAAAACCAATAGGGCGCCCGGTGCTTGTCTGGGGTAGGGCCTTGGGGTTCACCAGCAGGATCTGCGCATAGGCGTCCATCAGGTCGTTAGTGACCGGTGTCCCGGTGAACCCCCACATGGCCGGCTTGCAGATCGCGTCCAGCGCAGCAATCGACTTCCAGCGGTCGGTGCTAGCGTTCCTGAAATAACCGCTCAGTTCATCGATAACCACCAGCTCCGGGCACCACTCCTTCAGCTCGTGGAATACGGTCTTGATCCCGTCCGGGTTGATCAGCACCAGCCCCTCGAACCCTTCCAGCTCCGCCGCCAGCTTGCGCCGCTTTCCCGCCACGTCCAGCAGCATCACCGGCACGTCGGGGGCGAACCGTTCCATGTGATCCACCCACGTCGCCCGGATCACCGACAGCGGGGCCACCGCCAGCACCCGGCGGATTGCATCCCCGGCGTACAGTGCCTGGATGCCCATCACCGCCGGCAGGGTCTTGCCCGAACCGCAGGCGCTCAGGTTGAAAAGCCGGCGATTGCCCAGCAGGAACTCAAGGGACTCCCATTGATGTTTCCTCGGGACAATCTCCTGCTTTTCCACCAGCGGGGCGACGAGCATCATTTCTTGCCCGTCCGTGTCATGTGCCGCAGTGCGTCCAGCACCGTCTGGGCATCGTTGTCTTTCAGCAGGATTGCCCGCAGCTCGTCCATGTGCGCGTCCAGCGCAATCTTCTCTGCTCTCAGTCGTTCGACTTCTGTTGCCAGTTGTTCGCGTGCCATGGTGACCTCCGCCAGCCAGACGAGGCCTTCCTGTAGCTTTTTCTCCTTGTCCTTCATGCGATCTTCCATGTGGGTAATGGTTCCCCGGAGTTCCCTGTTCTCCGATTCCATGGTGGCGATCCGTGCCAGCAGCTTGTCGATCCGTGCCTGCACTACCGCCGGGTCATTCTGCATAGATAATCCCCATGAACTCGTGAAGTGTCATGGTGCCATTCTCACCCATCACCGCGGCGACCTTCGCCAGCTTGGCCTCCGCGCGGTCGCCCCGGATGATCCGCTCGCAGTTGATCCCGCGATCCGCCATCAGGGTGACCAGCGTCAGATTGTGCGCGGCAAGCATGTTGTTCGCCTGCTGCACCATCTTCAGGCGTTTGCCGAGCTTGGTTACAACCCGCTTCAGCTCCAAGTTTTCAACCCAAGCAGAACCGTAGTCCTCAAGCTTTATCCAGTCACTCATGCGATTGTCATTTTTCAGCATCCCAAGCTTGGTCCACTGGTAGCGCTCTATTGATCGTTTCATTTCAGTTTCTCATTGGCATTTTTAGGACAGTTGAAGGCACCGCACCAGCGGCACTGAGGGCCAGGCATCAGATCTGCCTTGCCGGCTGCCAGAGCAGCGTCCGCCGTGTTGGTGCGCTTCATCCACCCGGCCAATGCCCCGGTGCTGGCGATCATCTCCGGCAGAGCGAAGCTGCTCGCCGGCTCATCGATGAAGTGGTATTGCACCGTGGTGGGCTTCTGCAAGGCATGCCGCACGCAGGCTTGGTAGAAAGCTGCGTCTTCCCGGTGCTCAGGCTTATAGCGGCCCGATTTCCAATCGATCACCAGGACGCTGTCTGGCGTCTCCACCACCACATCCAGCGCCAGCCGCACCCATAGGTCCTTGCCACCAAAGAAGTCCGTCGGCTGGTAATTCCGGGTGATGCCCAGCTTGTGCTCTGCCAACACCAAGGAACTCATCGCTTTCTGCCCGTATAGCCAAGCTCGCAGCGGCTCAAATGCGTGTACTGCCTTGTCCGCATGGTCGGTCAGCGGGATATCGTACTTGATCCCGTCTTCGAACGCCTTGTGGATTTCGCGCCCCCGCTCCATCTGGGGGGAGGGAAAATCCTTCCACTCCTTCGTCACATATTTGGCGACGAACATCGCTTCACAGCGCTGCCAGTCTCTGAATTTACTTATGCCCCAAACCATTCTAGTCATGCTACCTCCTTCTTCATTCTCTTGGCCCGACGCTTACGTGCCTTGGCCGCCGCCTTCTCCGCCCCCGCGCACCGACAGGGCACGGTTGCGCCGTCCGCATGGGGTATTGGGATTTCGGGCTGCCCGCAATAATCGCAGCAGTTGACCCGTCGACCACCCACCACCTTGATCACTTCGCCTCCTGATACGTCATGCCGAGGTTTCCTTCCCCTTTCAGCGGCACTCCCTTGCACCAATCCGGCGTCATCGATTGAACCTCTTCCACCCGCTCCTGCCAGGCCAGCGCCTCCGCTTCCTGTGGCACGAACCCGGATTCGTCGTACACACCCATGGCCAGCGGAATCCCCTCGGAATCGAGAATCCGTGCGTGGAACATGTAGACGTCGAACTGCATGGCCTGGATGATGTTTTCCATCAGGGCCCCACCGTACAGTCGTTTGAGCTTGGTACGGTGCTTGTCGCGGGAGGTGTAAACCCATTCGCCCTCGTCATTCCTGTGTAGATCATGGTACCAGATGGGCCGGCCTGAAGGCAGCACCACCCGCCCCTTTTCGAACAGCACCCCGTTGACCTCCATCGGGGCGTCGCGCCCCGCCAGCGCCGGGATACAACGATCCTGCAACACTCCCCAGCGCTCCACTACCTTCGTGCGAGTCGCCCGGTACGTCTTGACGATCTTTCGCGCCAGCGCCTCATCCATCAGCTCCCTGGCCTTCTTCTCCTTGCGGACTTCCTTGAACAGCCGGGCATGGCCTACCTGGTACTGGCAGCTCAGCTCGGCCTGCTTCGACGCGTATCGCTCGGCTTCGTCGGC
The DNA here is from genome assembly GCA_964612195.1 of uncultured Sediminibacterium sp. GTDB lineage: Bacteria > Bacteroidota > Bacteroidia > Chitinophagales > Chitinophagaceae > Sediminibacterium. The sequence goes on along the minus strand of CAZTDV010000020.1, from coordinate 5,551 downwards.
CTTGGTGATGGGGCGCCCGAAGATCGTCGCGCCCAGCTCGCAGTAAATGTCCCGCCCGGCAGCCAGCGCCTCCAGCACGTCATCCTGCCCACACCACCACATGTTTAGCCGAAGCTCCGCCTGTGCCAGGTCCGATACCAGCAGCTTGTGCCCCGGCGGCGCCTTGATGCACCCACGCAGGTCACTGCCCCTCTTGAGGTTCAGGAGGTTGAATTCTTCCCCGCCGTGGCGTCCTGTGTGCGCCCCGTGGTACCGCATCGGAACCGGTAGCGGCGAAGGGAGGCGTGCAAACGTAGCAGCTCTCGATTCCATCTGTGATGCCTTCTCCCCCACCCGCGCCTCCGCAACAGCTTGAACCTGCGGGTCGTCGTGCTCGAGCAGCTCCACCATGCCAGGGTCTTTCGCGGCGAAGGCATAGATCATCACTCCTTCTTTCTTGGGTGACTCTTTCATGGGCACGTCCACCCCGAGTGACTCGAGAATGGCCGCGAACTTGGCGCCGGAGCGCAGATCGGCGCGGGTGATCCCGAGGCGCTGCACCGTCTCCGCCTTGATCCTCGACTCGTGGGCATGGATCTTCGCTGCCTTGATGTTGTCCATCATCAGCACCGGGTAGACCGCCATGGCCAAGGTGATGTGGATGTTGTGCAGCTCCGTGTGCCAGGGGTAGGGCTCGGCCAGCAGCTTCTGGAACAGGCCACGGCAGCCCTTGTTGTCCTGGCAGGCGTAGGCCGCGGTCAGACGCTCCTCCTCAGCATTCAAGGTGACCTTGCCCTTCGACGGATCCAGGCCCCCCTCCTGCTTCCACATGGATGGGTCATCCGGGAAATAGAACTTGGTCAGAGCATCGAGGCTCAGCCTCTGCTTCGGGAACTGCGCGCCAAGCCAGCCTTGAGCCATGCTCAGGGTATCGAGCAGGAAGAATCGTTTACTGGTGAAGTACTTCGCGGTGATCGCATGGTCGAAAACCCCGTTGTGCGCACACACTGCATCGGTATGGGGTGACACGTCATCCCAGAAGGCTTGCAGATCGCTCCGGGTGATCCAGAAGTCGTCGCCACCGTCGATCGAAGCCGCCATACCATGGCACTGGAAGCGTGGATCATGAAGGTATTCAGTCCGGTTGGCCTTACGGCCATCGATTTTCTTGATGCTGAAATCGTCCGCGTAGTACGTCTCGTAGTCGAGAAATAAAATCATAGCGAGCACACACGGCAAGTCGTCGACCGGCGGTACTCCCGGAGCTTTCTACCCTTGGCAAATTCCTCTCCCAAGCTCCGCAAGTCGGCTGGCCATGTGTCCCGTCCGGGTGAGCGTATAGTGGCTCCTATTTCGTCCTCAAGCTGTACCGTCGCTATCCACCGCTCCGGGTGGTTCCGCCATAGATCTCTCCACTCCCCGAGCCGTTGATAAGGGCAGATCGCGCAGTCTGTCCGCGGTGGGATGCACACATTTCTGGACGCCAAGTACTCCCACACTTCCGCTTCACCCCAACCCCACTCCCGCATGGGAAATCGCACAGTTACGTCTTCCCCGTACAGCCCCCGCCTGGCTTCTTCATCGGCCCTAAGCCCCACATACAGAACGGAGTCGTCTGGCAAAGAATTCATGTATGCAATCGTTGGCTCTATCTTCAGAACCCGCGTACACCACCTGCGCAGGGAGGACGGTAGCATCCGCTGGTGCCGCACCTCGTCAATCAGCCCCCGCTCGCTCCTGACCCGGACTATCGGGCTCCCGAGCATGTCCTCCAGCCTTTTCCAGTGGTCGATCATCTCTGGCAGCTCGTCGCCAGTCTCATTGCATATGTATTCATACTGGCGTGGCTCCACCTCCGCTAACCGCAGCGCAAGCGCCGTCGAGTCTTTGCCCCCAGACAACCCCACTACATGCTTTGCTGTCGTGTTTTTCATTTCCGGTTCTCAGCGTACCAGACAGTGAGTTGTTTCGATGCCGTTACCGAACCATCCTCCTCGTACGTCCACTCCTCCTTGTTCCGCCACACGTAAGGCACCGAGGTTGTATACATGCCGTTCTTCTGCTTCCTCCAGTTGACCTTGACCTGGACCGCGCCCAAGGACTTGAGGGCCCGGCCCACCGACACGTTGGACAGGTTCAGGCCCTTGCAGTTGCCGGGGTGCAGGCGGTTCATGTCCTCCACCATCTCGCCGGCGGTGCTGAAATCCTTGTCGAAGGGGGCTTCCCCCTGCCCAAGAAGTTCCTCAAACAAAAGCTCCACCTTGTTCCGGGACTCCTTCTGCGTGCGACGTACCGCGTCCGTCTGCGGAACCGGCGCCATCGGGTCCCAGTCCGCTGGGAAAGTCCACTTGGCCAGAACGCCGGCCAGAAGGGCGGGTCCGATGGTGTCCATCCACTCGCCGAGCTGCCGGTAGTAAGCATCGGGCCGGCGCCTGGCCTCGCATCGCAGCACCAGGATACGACCGTCGTGCTCCATCAGCGGGAGGGCATCACTGTTGTTGGTGGTCAACAGAAAATGCGCGATGTTCCGCACCCGCTTCGACGCCCGGCCCTTGCCCTCGAACTGCAGGTCGGGTTCTGAAATCATGTTCTTGAACCGCTCATAGCTGTCTGCCTTGTCCGATCGGGACAACTCATTGAGCACGACCAGCCGCTTGTCCTCGATGGCATCCATGAAGTTTTTGTGCAGCTCATGGCCAGCGCAGTTGGCGACCATCGAGGGCCCGAATACCTGCGAGAGCACCCGGTGCAGCATGCTCTTGCCCATGCGTGAAAACCGCGAGTAAAACATGATGGCGGTCGGTATCTTGGTGCTCGGGTGCTGGTACAGCTCGGCCAGCCAGTTGAGGAAATATGTCACGCCTACGGTGTCGTCGTCGGAGATGAACATCAAGTGCTGAATGAAAATGCCGACATCGTCGAGCGTGGCGCTGAGGTTTGGCTGGACCATCTCCTTTTTCAGGACGTCCCAGCGGTTGAAAACCTGAGGATCTGGGGCCGCCCCTGGCTCCAGCACAACACGCCGCGCGTACCTCTTGCCTGGGAGCTTCCAGTCCCAGAACGCCTTTCCGGCCGCTACCTTCTCGAGTGTTTCGTTTCCATCCTTGTCGGTGGTGAAGACTTCAAGCTCGCCGTAATGCCCGTCGCAATACTGCAGGTGTGCCTCCCTACCCATCCTGTCCCCGGATGCTACATGGTAAGCCTCGGCCGACTTGCCGCTGAGCATCACGAAATCGTTGCACATCCTGTTCACTATGGTGGTGGACTCGGCTGTTAATCGCATGGGTTCTCCCCTTTTAGTCTGGTGTGATTTCCAGCCGAGCCCTGGCTATTTCGTCCCCCAGCCACGCGATCCCTCGCTCCCTTGGCTTCTCGTTAAGGGGAGCGGAGTACCATAGCAAATTGGCGATGGTGGCATCGTCATACTTCAAACGGATCAAGCAGTTCGTTACCAACCAAATCGCACGGCTGCGGTCCTCGGGGCGAACTCTACCCGCTATGTAGTGGTATGACCGTCGGTCGCGCACGAATAGCTCCCAGCTTTGTTCCTCTGTCAGCCGGATAGGGGACTGGCTGGAAGGGTCCACGCCGGCGGAGACATAAGACCGCTCCCGGATCGCCATCAGCAGCCCTACAGCCCAGTCTGGGGCCTCCTGGAGGGGGCCGATACTGTGCCACTGGTAGACGAACCCCGACTGATGCACCGAGGGTGGCGCGACGGTGAATCCATCGGCCAGGATGTCGATCTTCTTGCTTGTGCCCCGCTGCACCGTTCTCAGGGCCGGGCATCCTTCCGGGCGGTGGTAGTACAGGTGCATCCCGTGTCTTGTCAATACGATGTTCTGGCATGGCGTTTGCGTGTTCTCTATAGCTTCCTGTATTGCCTCGGGCGAATCGCAGTCGATGACCAGTAGTTGGGAGGGGCGCAGCAGCAGCGCCACACCATGCTCAGGATGCATCCATCGCCAATGTTGTAACAGCTCGGGGGTTTCCGGTGGTGGGCTGTCGAAGTCAGCCAGGGCGCGCCAGCGGATCGCCGGGCGCTTGCCGTCTGCGATCTGCGGGCCTTCCTTCGTGACGAATGCTTCGCCGGGGATTCGCAGGGGTATCGGCACCCACCCTGCGCTTACATACGCCGACGCGTAATCGAGGGAAGTCATGGCTACACCCTGCAAGAAACGATGATCGACTTGTGCACGCTGGACAGCGCCGTACCGAACCCGCCTCCTTGGTCGACCACACCTCCCAGCATGCCCCCAGAATGCTCCAAGGGGGCCAGGTCGAACCCGCGCGGGCAGACCTGTGCCGCTTTCTTGAAACAGGCCGCCACGGGCTGCATGGCCCCGTTGCATTCGATGACGTGATTGTTGCCGCCCAGCGGGGTCGACGTTGCACAACCGGCCAGCACCGAAATCAGCGCGCCTACCATCAGAAACTTGACCATTGCTCCACCTCATGTATTGTTTGTCTGAACGGCTCCACGTCGCATTTAGGCCACCTTCCTTGGTGGCCTCTTCTTTTCTGCTACCCCAGCATCCTCCTAATCCACTCTGCCAAACCTTCGAGCAACGTCGGCGTCATCGCCACCGTCACCCACAGCACTGCGACCCCGAGGCACCCCATCATCACGCCGGCGCCGATGTCCTTGAACCGATCTTCATGAAGCCTCATTTCTCACCTCCTCATCCATGGCAGAGTCAATAACGCGGTCGAGGCTCGCCCCGTGCCACAAGTCAAACCCTACCGGGGTATGCGGGTAAACCTGCAGCCTCCAGACTGTGTTTGTCTCCTTCATCTTCTCGACCTCGGAAGGGTCACAGTCCGTGAACGATTCCGGATCATACTGTTCGATCCACTCGCGCGCCGTCGTGTAGTTCGTGGCATGTCCCTCGTCCCTGGACAGGAACAACTGGTTGCACACGCGGTCACGTAACCACCTATACCGCGCCGCATCCCGTTTCAGCTCTTCAACACTCATCTCTCACCTCCTACACGACGCGAACGTGGTCGCGGGGGAAATAAACTTGGTAGACGGTCAGTCCGTAGTACTCGTCGGGGTCAGTTGTCCAGTACCCCATCGCGTCTGGCCTGGTTCTCAGTGCGAAGTAGGCGTCTACCCCAAGGTATAGACTTTCCGGAGTACCGCCTGCCCTCTTAACTTCCACCGCCTGCCGCATTACCTCCTGATGCACGTCTTCCCAGCTCATCGACATGCCCCCGCCAAACCGCCTACGAAGCCCGCCAAGGCCTCTCCCACCGCCGGGCCCAGCTTGACCATGGCTGCACCGAAACCGATGGCCACGGCCAGCAGAAGGGCGCAGGCGAAGATGAACAGTGCATCTTTCATACCCGACCATCTCTCACGTTTGGGGTACACATACTCCCCAGTAAACTTCACGTCTCGTCCTGAATCCTGAGCGTCTTTCATTGTGCCCCCTCGAACACCCACAGCCCACCGGCCAGTTCATCCATCTCAGTCTCCACCCGGCCCCAGCGGAGCCAGGAATTGATGGTCAGTTCCCGGTCCACCAGTTGAAGGAATCCGGGCCGCGGTACGGAGCGCTGGGGGGAA
>CAZTDV010000019.1:4061-54860 GCA_964612195.1 uncultured Sediminibacterium sp. | reverse complement strand
GTTGATGAAGATCAAATAAGCCAATAATCTAAACAAACCAAGGGGGCTGTCTAGCAATAGGCGGCCCCCTTTTGTTTTTAAAGACGTTAAATCATTACAAACAATACAATTTCGTCAGTTTCTTACGTTATTTTTGCATAAACCAATAGTTAATATGCAACAACCTATTCCCAAGAATGAGGATGAAAGAGTTTGGGCTTTAACGGAATACGATATAGACTATTCAGATACTGCTAGTTTATTAAAAGATTTGGTAGAATTGGCTGCAAAAATTGCAGGTACTAAAATCTCTTTGGTTAATTTAATTGATACTTATACCCAATGGACAGTGGCTAATTTTGGATTACCATTGGAACAAATGAGTAGAGAGGATTCTGTTTGCCAATATACCATCATTAATAATGATGGTTTTGAAGTGAAGAGTCTATCTTCTGATGATCGCTTCAAAGACAAATTTTATGTAGTTGAAAACCCTAATTTGGAATATTACTTTGGTATTCCATTAGCAACTGCTGAAGGGTATAATTTAGGTGCGCTTTGTGTTTTAGATACTACAGCAAAAGAATTGTCTCCTGAAAAAGTAGAATTATTAAAAATTGTTGCAAAAGAAGTGGTGAATAGACTAACCACCATCAAATATATTCAAAGCTTAAAGTCTAAAGTAAATCAAGTAAGTGAGAACAATAAAAAAGTAGCCCATGATATTCGTGGACCACTCTCTGGTATAATTGGTTTAGCCCAAATGGTAACAGAACATGGGGAAGGTCAAAAGCTGGATGATATTTTGGAAATCATGAAATTGATTCATCGTGCAGGCAATTCTTTGTTAGACCTTGCAACGGAGATTTTAAATGCGGAAGATCTACAATCAAAAAATGTAGTTCAATCAAGTGATTTTACCTTACTCAGTTTTAAAGATAAGCTGGAGAAATTGTATACCCCTCAAGCAGCAAACAAACATATCAACTTAGCGCTAAAAATAAAAGTAGGGCAGGAGCAAAAGCCCATTCCTAAAAATAAATTATTACAAATTGCAGGTAATTTAATTACTAATGCAATTAAGTTTACGCCAAACAATGGGAAAATATTTGTTGATTTAAATATTCACACAACACCCAATGGTCAGTACCTAGAAATTGTAGTGGCTGATTCTGGTGTAGGGTTATCTAATGAAGAGATTGATGATATTATGAAAGGGATTAAAACTTCTTCTAGTGGAACCACCGGTGAGAAAGGATATGGCTTTGGCTTGTCTTTAGTTAAAAGATTAATAGATGAGTTAAACGGAACATTGTTAATCAGTTCAGAATTGGGAACTGGTACCCAGTTTAAAATTACACTACCTCAATAATTTATTCTTTTTAAGAAGAAATCCCGACCATCAATTAAGATGGCCGGGATTCTTTTATACTCCTGTTCTAATTACGGCCTGATTAATACAAAGTAAATTCTACTCTTCTATTCTTCTGTCTACCTGCAGCTGTTTTGTTACTAGCTACTGGTTGAGTTTCTCCATATCCAACCGCTTCAATCTTTCCAATATTAACTCCTCTGGATACTAAATAGTTTTTAACTGATTCTGCTCTGTCTTTTGACAAGGTTAGGTTAGCTGCATTAGATCCTATTGCATCAGTGTGACCTCCCAACTTTAAACTAAATCCTTTTTGAGTCAACATTTCAGCAACCCTATTTAAGTAAGGGAAAGAACGATTTCTGATAGATGATTTTGAAAATTCAAATTCAAGATTCCTTATTGCCTCACTTACAATTTTGCGATCTTCTTCAGTAATAACATAGTTATTAGTAATTCTTATTACAGTGTCTTTTGAAGGAACAACTACAGGTAATGGGCAACCTGCTCCGTCAACTTTTACTGATCTGTCTGTATTAGGACACTTGTCAAAATAATCAGATACACCATCTCCATCACTATCCATTTTCATTTTGGCTAGTTCTGCCTGCAATGCATTCATCTCAGCAATCTTTCTGTTAAGGTTTTCTTGTCCTGCAGCTATCTCCGCTGAAAGTTTAGCATCAGCTGCTCTTAACTCTCTATTCATTTGAGCAGGAGGATTATGAGTGGCTAGTTGTGGTTTGGTTTTTTTGCCTAACGCAAATTCAAGCCCAATATGTCCATAAGAATATTTGTCTGTAGCATAAGGGGGTTTAAAGTAACCATCTACATTATCATTGTCAACAAATGACATAGTATATCCTAAATCTAGATTTACTGATTTTGACAAATTCATTTTTATACCAAATCCTACTGGTACAAAAAATGAAATATCCGTTGCTTTAGGTAGCAATCCTTCTGAAATGCCAGTACTATTAATTGTTCTTGGCGTATAGCTTACTGCGCCAGCACCTGCACTTAAATAAGGTTGAACAGAGGTGCGCATTTGAGACCAGTTTATATTAGCTAAAGTAATAACTCCACTTAAGCTTGCAGACCAATTCATTTTAGTTATAAATGAACGGTAAGGACTTACAGGAACTTGGCCGTTTACTAACTTGTCATTATTAGCAGCTAAGTCTCCCATTACACCATCTAATTGAATCCCAAATGCATGTGATGCTTGGTATTTAATTGATGCACCATATCCTAATTTAGGAAGCCATTTAGAAAAATCATTTCTGCCACCAACTGCGGCAAATGGAGCTAAAGCACCAACATTTAATCCAAATGACCATTTTCTAAAACCTTCGTTACCAGAAAATAGCGGTGGATTTATTTCGGTTGTTGTAGTTTCTTTTGTTTCTTGAGCCTTAATTGTTCCTGCGCTTCCTAGCATAAGTGCTATGATAGGTAAGCATTTCAACATTTGTTTTTTCATATTTTTAATCTTTTTTATTCTTTTTGTTTCCCTTGTTGCCGTTATTTCTATTATTTCCTGGGTGTCCTTTGATGACATAGTATTTCTTGTCTTTACTATAAATAATGGCTGTTTGTTGATGATTGTTTTTAAAGCCTTTGTACTTGTTTATATGAACAGCATGATTCTCAAATGGCCTATCTTCTTTAAAAACCACCTTATATCCCTTGAATAAATCGTAGTTTCTGTATCGATCTGGTAAATGATTAATGTAAATCCAGCGGTTGTTTTCATTATATACATATTCACGACGGTATACATCGTAATACATATCTAAATCTGGTAGATAATAAAACTTAGCATAGTCATAACCTGTAGGTCCCCAAACAGGCTGACTGCCAATATTGACATTTACTTTTATTTGTGCGTTATTTTCTTGAGGCAATAAAAAGCTCAACAAAAAAAGGAGTAGAATTGACTTCATAAACTTATTTGCACAAAGAACCTTCAATTCAATGGCTAAAGCCTTACACTATTAGATGTATATATTGTAATATTCACGCTTAAATATTATTTAGTATATTTAAGTCTAAATACAATAATATGCCTACCGGTACAGTAAAATGGTTCAACGACGCAAAAGGATTTGGTTTTATTAAACCAGATGATGGTGGTGAAGACCTATTCGCCCATTTCTCCGCAATTAATATGGGAGGATTCAAATCATTAAAAGAAGGACAAAAAGTATCTTTTGAAATTACAGATGGTAAAAAGGGTAAACAAGCTGGTAATATTCAAAGTGCTGAATAGTTTAATCGAAACAGTCTATTCTACTTTTCATTTCTTTTTTTCTAAATGGGTGTATGTTCAGAAGAATATATCCACCCCCATTGAGTAAGCTACCTTGTTTCAATATACCAAGCCTATGTATTCCAACAATCACTGGGCCTGCTTTTAATGCAAGGCCTGTCCATACTTGGCCATCCCTTGTATATTGTATGGGCATGTAGATACCCCAATTTAATGTTTCCCATCTTGGTGTTATAGTAAGAAAACTATAATCGTTACTTTTTTGTTTTAAAGCGTTTTTCGAGTTACTTAAATGAATGACCATTTGCGTGTTTACAAAAAAATGAGGATTGATTTGTTTGTCAAAATTGAGGATTGCCCTAGTTGGATTTCCTATTGTAAACTGAGCTGGTAGTACTTGTACAGAGTCGTAAATTACCGCCAAAGAATCTCTTAAGTCTCTAGTATTATTTACACCATTGAATGCCCTTGCAATGGCAGCATCACTAATACCATTATTGTTTTCGGAAAATCTACCAGTGTATTCGCTGGTATTAAATTTTTGAGCCCCAATATCTACTATGCTGAATCCTATTTTGTAGTTATACATTCTGCCACTATAATTACGCCTGTCTAAATAGGTTTCATTGTCGTAGTTTAAATATTCAATTCCCACCGTTAATCCGATTGCAGATTTTGCTTGATTTATAAAACTTTTGATAGTAGCACTGGTTGCTCCAAACTGTTGTAATACATCATAATTGGCAGAATAACCATATTCACCAACACCACTGGTATTAGTATAACTAGTATCTGCCCCATTAATATTTTCTCTAAATATTGCTTTATTCATTTTAGTAAATCCGCCAAATAAGCTTTTAGAAAACTGCAATGTTGCTCCTACAGTTAATCTGCTATTATCAGTTTCTAGAAGAGCACCAGCATAGGTTAAGTTTAACTCGGCCCATCCAACATGTATTGATTTGCTTTCTAAAAATGGAGTTGTTCTATTCAGTTTAAAAAAACTTCTTAAACTAGTGCTGGTATCTTGGATATTAAAATTATTGGTAAAAATATGGTTATACATTTTCCCTCTAAACGCAATAGCAACTGCATGCTTTTTATTTATTCGATACATGGCAGATATTAAGCTAAGGTCTGAATTGGTATTAAAGTTTCTAGTTAGAAATCCATCTTTTATATAATCACCCGTTCTATTGGTAACTGCATTTTTTAAAGACTGCGCCCAAATAGTATTTGTGTAAATAGATGTTTGTCCTGAAAAGAGTTGAAAATCCCACCTATGTAAACTGTTTCCAATAGAAGCCGGGTTATTAAAAGCCCCACTAACTCCTGCATATGGTGAGCCATGAATAGCATGATATTGCTGGGCAAATCCGGAGTTGGTTGCCTGAAAGAGTAAAACGGGTATTAAGATTGGGACTAATTGTTTTAAGTGCATCTGTTTCACATTCCTATTAACGCAAAGACGGATTAAATATTCCACATGCAGCTTGGGTGTTCAAAAAATAAACCCCTCGTAGAAACGAAGGGTTTTTCGATTGCTTGCCATTATAGAGATCGTTTGTAATAATTTCGTACTGCTAATGTACAAGGTTTTGATTGAAATATCAAATATAAAAAATATTAATTTGTATTTTTTCAGTTATTTATTCTAAAAAATGACAAAAAATTTACAATTTAATAATATTATAAAAATAAATATATTTATCATTGTCTTGCTGGAAATACTTTTAATGCCTCTGCCAAACAATCCATTGCACTTTCTATATCATTGATATTTAATACATAAGCTAATCTGACTTCTTTTTTTCCAAGTCCTGGTGTGCCATAAAACCCTGTTGCAGGGGCCAACATGACCGTTTGACCTTTAAAGCTAAATTCTTCTAATAACCACTGACAAAAAATATCTGAATCATCTATGGGTAATTGAGCCATTGCATAGAATGCTCCGCCTGGATTCGGGCAAAATACCCCATCCATCTCATTTAATCGCTTTACAATTAGGTCCCTCCTTTTTTTGTATTCAGCCTTTGTGGTGTCAAAATAATCAGCAGGCAAATCAATTGCTGCTTCACCGGCTATTTGAGCAAAACTTGGAGGACTTAATCGAGCCTGTGCAAATTTCATTACTGCGTCTAAAACTTGTTGGTTTTTTGTAACTAGGGCCCCAATTCTTCCTCCACATGCACTGTATCTTTTACTGATGGTATCCATGATAATCACATGTTCATCAACCCCTGTTAAATGCATGGCACTTACTTGCTCACCTTCGTAACAAAACTCTCTGTATGCTTCATCAGAAAATAAATACAAATTGTATTTTAAAATCAATTCTTTCAATTGTTCCATCTCGGCCTTGCTGTATAAATACCCGGTAGGATTATTTGGATTGCAAATCACAATTGCTTTTGTTTTGGCAGTAATCTTTGCTTCCAAGTCTGCAATGGGAGGCAAGGCAAATCCATTAGAAATGGAAGAAGTTACTGGTACAACATGAACACCTGCAGCTACTGCAAATCCATTGTAGTTAGCATAAAATGGTTCTGGAATAATCACTTCATCTCCTGCATCTAAACATGCCATAAAGCCAAATTGTATGGCTTCACTACCACCTGTTGTGATAATGATTTGTTGGTGATTTACATGAATGCCAACAGTTGCGTAATAGTCAACTAATTTTCTTCTATAACTTTCATTTCCCGCGCTATGACTATATTCTAATACTTTAAAATCACTGTTTCTAACAGCGTCTAAGACCATTTTTGGCGTTTCAATATCAGGTTGGCCAATATTTAAATGGTATACTTTGGTGCCTCTTTTTTTAGCAGCTTCTGCAAAAGGAACCAGTTTTCTAATAGGTGAGGAAGGCATAGCGTTGCCTCTGTTACTAATGGTTAACATAGCTAAATTTAAAATATGGATTGAATCAAGAAGCTTATTTTTTAGCTTCTACCACTTCGCCTTCAATGGTTAAAATATAGGGTTGATTAGAGTGCGCAAACTTAACGTCTACTCGCTTTTTAAACACTCCTACTGCTTCTGCATTATACGTTACTTTTAAAGTACTTGTTTTTCCTTTTGGGGTGGGTGCTTGGTTGTAAACAGGTTTAGTACATCCGCATTCTGCATTAGCAAATTCAATAACAACAGGCTTAGCAGCATTGTTGGTATAAGTAAATACAAAAGTGGCAGGTACCCCTTTTTTAATTTTACCAAATTGATGGGTAGTCTTATTAAACTTAATATCGTTTTGAGCAAATGCAGTTAAACCTGCTAATAAAAAAAGAGATAAAAAAAATGATTTCATATGATGTTGTTTTCTTAAGTGAGTACAATAATTATTGAACGCCTTCTCCAGTAAAGCTAGTCTGTTTAATCAAGCCTCCTGATATAAAAATATCGGTGAAGCGGGTAAACTTTCCTAATACCGATCCATTAAACTGAATTTTAATCTTAACTGTTTCTCCTGGTTTAAATGTTTGATTTGGGGTAAAATCTGGTGTGGTACAGCCACAGCCAGCTCTAACACCTTCTAATTTCAGGGTTTCTTTGCTGGTATTGGTTACTTCTACCCAATATTCTACCGGTTTACCAAATATTACTTTACCCATATTATAGGTTTCGTTTTTAATAGACACTTTTGCTTCATTTTCTTGTGCAGTAGCGCCAAACGAAATGCCTAAAAATGCAATAAGGACGAGTATAAATTTCATTCGCATAAATTTAGACCGTAAAAGTACTGAAATTGATTGCTTAAAGTTTATCTTAACAGTTATTAACCCGTTAATTTCCAATTAAACTAATTATTGTTAGTCTATTCCGTTCCTAATCCTATTTTTGTTTTATGGAATCAACTACTTCATTACAATACAAAGACGATATGTTGTCTTTTGAAGGTTTTAGAAATACCATCCTAGAAGATTATAAAACTGCTGTGATAAGCAGAGAAGTAAGCTTATTGGGTAGAAGAGAAGTACTTACCGGAAAAGCCAAGTTTGGCATTTTTGGAGATGGTAAAGAAGTTGCTCAATTGGCTATGGCTAAATTTTTTCAGCCAGGCGATTTTAGAAGTGGCTACTATAGAGATCAAACTTTCATGTTTGCAGCTGGGCTTTCTAGTGTAGAACAATATTTTGCTCAGCTCTATGCAGATCCAGATGTTAAGAATGATCCGTTTAGTGCTGGTAGACAAATGAATGCGCATTTTGCCACCAAATTGGTAGATGATAATGGAAATTGGTTAGACCTTGCTAATCGTAAAAATATTTCTGCAGATATGGCTCCTACGGCATCTCAAATGCCCAGAGCATTAGGACTTGCCTATGCATCAAAATGTTTTAGACAGAGCATTCATTTAAGAGAGTTAGAAAATTTAAGCCATAACGGAAACGAAGTTTGTTTTTGTACTATTGGGGATGCTAGTACCAGTGAAGGACATTTTTGGGAAACAATGAATGCTGCTGGAGTATTGCAAGTGCCTTTGGCGGTTTTTGTATGGGATGATGGGTATGGTATTTCAGTTCCAAAAAATTTCCAAACTACCAAGGGTTCTATCTCTGATGCATTAAAAGGCTTAGAGAAAATGGAAGATACCAATGGTATCAGAATTTATAAATTGAAAGCATGGGATTATGCAGGACTTTGTCAGGCTTTTGAAGAAGGTATACAAAGAATAAGAGAAACCCATGTTCCTGTGCTGTTTCATGTAGAAGAAGTTACACAACCTCAAGGTCACTCAACCAGTGGTAGCCATGAGCGATATAAAACTCCTGAAAGATTGGCTTGGGAAAAAGAATGGGATTGTATTAAAAAAATGAAAGAGTGGATGCTCGAAAATCAATTGAGCAATGAAGAAGAAATTGCTGATTTGGAAGCCGCAGCAAAAGAGCTAGTAAGAGAAAGTAGGTTGCGTGCATGGGAAAAATACATTAACCCAATAAAGGAACAAGCAGATAATGCGGCTACTTTGTTGAAAGAGTTGGTAGTAAACGATATGGATAAATACAATCGTTTGCAAAAAATGGCCAACGATTTATTGCAAAACAAAGAACCATTAAGAAGAGATATTTTAAGAACATTGTCATTAGCCATAGAATTAGCCCCTGACTCTCCTTCCACTCAGGATGTGCAATTATATTACCAAGAATTACTAAACCTAAATAAGGAATTATACAACTCTCATTTGTATAATCAAACTGCAAAAAGCGCATTAAAAATTCAGGAAATAAAACCGTTGATTTCTTTTGATGCACCTTTGGTGAATGGGTTTGAAGTATTGAATAAATACTTTGATGCATTATTTACACAGAACCATAAAGTATATGCTTTTGGTGAAGACGTAGGTTATATTGGTGATGTAAATCAGGGATTTGCAGGGTTGCAAGAAAAACATGGGCGTGATAGAATTTTTGATACGGGTATTAGAGAGCTAACCATCATGGGACAAGCGGTGGGTATGGCTTTAAGAGGATTAAGACCTATTGCAGAAATTCAATATTTAGACTATTTGTTGTATGGTTTACAAGTATTGAGTGATGATGTTGCTACCACTCATTTTAGAACAAAAGGTCAACAATGTTGTCCGGTTATTATAAGAACAAGAGGTCATAGACTAGAAGGCATTTGGCATAGTGGTTCACCCTTGGGAATGATTATAAATGCTTTAAGAGGAATGTATGTTTGTGTGCCTAGGAATATGGTGCAAGCTGTAGGAATGTATAATACCCTATTATCTTCTAATGATCCAGCTTTAGTTATAGAGTGTTTAAATGGATATCGATTAAAAGAAAAAATGCCTGCTAATTTATTAGAGTACACTGTTCCTTTGGGCATACCTGAAATAATTACAGCTGGCGACGATTTAACAATTGTATCTTATGGGTCTACATTAAGAATTATTCAAGACGCAGTTGAGCGTTTAGCCAATGAAGGAATTAGTTGTGAAGTAATTGATGTACAAACTCTATTGCCATTCGATATCAATCATATGATTTTAGATTCATTGAAGAAAACCAATCGAATCTTGTTTGTAGACGAAGACGTACCTGGTGGTGCAGCTGCTTATATGTACAACCAAGTCATTGAAGGTCAAAAAGCTTTTCAGTGGTTGGATGTAAGCCCTAGAACACTTACAGCTCAAGCGCATAGGCCAAGTTACGGAAGTGATGGAGATTATTTTAGTAAACCAAATGCCGAAGACATCATTAGGGTTGTTCATGAAATGATGAGCGAATAAAATATAAAATATGAAAACATCTATTAATTCAATCGTAATTGCCCTTTCCGTTTTAATTGCTGCAATTATTATAGGTAATGCCTATAAGTATAAGTTTATTAGTACTGAAACCATTATTGTAACTGGTTTAGCTGAAAAAGATTTTATTAGCGATCAAATAGTTTGGAAAGGTCAATACAGTAGATCGGGCTATGATTTAAAAGATGCGTATACACAAATAAAATCTGATGAAGCTGTTATTAAAGCCTATTTAAAAGAAAAAGGTATTCCCGATTCTAGTATGGTTTTTTTGGCAGTAGATGTTGTTAAAAATTTCAACTACGAAAATGGTCCGAATGGTACTTCCAAATCGGTATTTAGTGGATATACATTAACTGGTGGTGTTAAAGTAGATTCTAAAGAAATAAAGTTGGTTGAAAAAGTATCAAGAGAAGTTACTGAGTTATTGCAAAAAGGAATTGAATTTAATTCTAATAAACCTAGTTATTATTATAGTCGTTTAAATGAATTGAAAATTGATTTATTGGCAAAAGCCGCTGAAGATGCTAAGTTGCGCGCTGAAACGATTGCAAAAAGTTCTGCGGTAAATCTTGGTTCTCTTAAGAAAGCCAATATGGGTGTTTTTCAAATCACCGGTAAAAACGACAATGAAGATTACAGTTATGGTGGGTCATTTAATACAACTTCTAAAGAAAAAACAGCATCCATTACCATTAAGGTAGAATACTTAGCTAACTAGTAAAATAATGACCTGAGTTCAGGGCTTGGTATTGCACAGCTTTCTTTTTTTCCAAACCATTTGTACCTATTATTTGCAATAAATTGATAGACTGCATTGCGAATGAAAGCCGGTACAATAATGAATGCATAGAGTAAAGGCCATGCTCCTGATAACTGCTTTGCAACCATTAATGCTCCTGTAGAATGAGTAAATATTTGTTGGTCTTTATATAGAATAAATGAGTTGAGCGCGTTTGGTGGTAAATGAAACTGCTTTAATACTTGTTGGCCATAATCCCCCTGAATAGAAGCAAAACGAAATTGCTTTTTAGGATCATGTTTAATTACAAATTGTACACTGCTATTACATAAATTACAAACCCCGTCAAATAAAATAACAGGGTTTGTATTAGATGAAATTTCCATATAATAAAGTTCAATAAATTATCCCATATTATGAAAGACTTTATTAACGTCTTCATCTTGTTCTAGTCTTTCAATTAGTTTAGATACATCTTCAGCTTGTTCATCTGTAACAGGTACAGTGTTCGTTGGAATCCATTCTAATTCTGCACTTATGGGAGTGATATTTTTATCTTCTAATACTTTTTGTAATTTACCAAAATCGGCAAATGCACAGCGTAATACAATGATTGGATTGCCGTTGTCGTCTTCGCTTTCTCCCAATTCCTCTAAACCATGATCAATAAAATCTAACTCCATTTCCTCTAAATCTTGGCCTTCTGCTTTTAATTTAAATACGCCCATTTTTTTGAACTGAAAACTTACACTGCCGTTGGTACCCATGGCGCCATGACCTTTATTAAAATGACTCTTTACATTGGCAACTGTTCTTACATGGTTGTCGGTAGCTGTTTCTACTAATAATGCCACGCCATGTGGAGCATATCCTTCGTACAATATTTCTTCATAGTTACTGGTATCTTTACCCATTGCACGCTTAATAGCTGCTTCTACTCGATCCTTGGGCATTCCCACACTTTTGGCATTTTGAAAACACCTTCTTAATGCAGGATTCGTAGCAACATCTGGTCCTGATGCTTTTACTGCAATTACAATTTCTTTACCAATGCGGGTAAAATTCTTGGCCATTTTATCCCAACGGGCAAACATACTTGCTTTACGTACTTCAAAAATCCTTCCCATAATAATTGTTTTCGGATGGCAAAATTAGTGAAAAAAAAGCCCCGATTTGCATCGAGGCTTTGATATAAATAAGTTCAACTATTTAGTGCTTCTCAAAATCGGAAGCTTTTGGTATTATATCGCTTGGGTTTTGAAGTTTACTTCTCTTTTTGCTGTAAACAAAATAGACAATTAAACCCAATGCCATCCAACCAAATGCTACTTTTAAAGTAGTGGCATCTAATACAAAAATCATTGAAGTACATACAATAACTCCCAATGATGATACCAAAGGAACCATTGGCGTTTTGAAAGGACGCTCTAATTCAGGCGATTTTACCCTTAATACCCAAACACCAATACTTACCAGTACAAATGCGAATAGGGTACCGAAAGATGTTAAATCTCCGGCCACATGACCAGGAACAAATGCGGCAAATAATCCTACAAAAACAAATAGAATAATATTGGCTTTATAAGGTGTGTGAAACTTAGGGTGTAATTCTCCAAATGCTTTTGGAATTAATCCGTCGTTACTCATTGAGTAAAAAATACGGCTTTGTCCCATTAACATTACTAAAATTACCGAAGAGAAACCAGCTAAAATGGCAATAGTTACTGCTTTAGCTAACCAGCCATAACCAGTCATATATGTAGAAATAGCATACGCTACAGATGCTTCACGTCCTTTTTCTGGATCAACAAAATCCTTCCAATTGGCAACTCCGGTTAAGACGTGTCCAAACAATATATATAATATGGTACATACTACTAAAGAACCTAGAATACCAATCGGCATATCTCTTTTAGGATTTTTTGCTTCTTGTGCTGCAGTAGATACCGCATCAAAACCTATGAATGCAAAAAATACCACCGCAGCTCCACCAAGTACACCGCCCCATCCATGTTTATTGAATGGCGAATAGTCGGCAATTACCTTACCTGCACTGTCTACCACAGCAGCAGTTCCCTCTGGAATCATGTATGGTGTATGATTTTCTGGCTTTATAAACTGCCAACCTATTGCAATAAATAATAAAACAATACCTACTTTAATAAACACGATAATTGCATTTACAACGGCAGATTCTTGTGTTCCTTTAATCAACAATAAAGTGATTAGACCCAAAACCAATAATGCCGGTGCATTGATCATTCCTTGGTGTAGTACACCAGCTGAGTCGGTAAAACTTTCAAAGGGGGAATGGCACCATTCATAGGGTATGCTTCCTCCAAGCAGTTTGTTGAGGTATTCACTCCAAGCAATAGATACAGTGGCGGCACCCAATGCATATTCCATTATTAGTGCCCAACCAATAATCCATGCAACTAACTCTCCTAATGTAACATAAGAGTAAGCATACGCACTACCTGCAATAGGAATCATTGCAGCAAACTCTGCATAACAAAGACCAGCAAAAGCACAACCTACAGCTGCAATAATAAACGATATGGTAACAGCAGGTCCTGCAGATTGTCCTGCAGCAGCAGCTGTTCTAACAAATAAACCGGCTCCAATAATGGCTCCGATACCTAACGCAATTAAATTTCCTGCACCAAGTGTTCTTTTTAAACCATTGGTAGAATCGGCTGCATTGGCCAGCATCGCTGTAAGCGATTTCTTTCTGAATAAACTCATAGTTTTATTAATTGGGTTCTGGTTTTAAATTATCTGGCAAAATAGGTATTATATTCAATTTACGGCTATATTGCCAACTCAAATTTTGCTGGATGAAGAATAAATTGACTATTTATATCCTGATTGCCATGGTATTGGGAATTATTACAGGATATATTGTACATGAAAATGCCGCTCCGGAAACCATTAGTGGGTTTTCTAAAAACATCAAGCTCCTCGGAACGATATTTATTAGATTAGTAAAAACCATTATAGCTCCATTGGTATTCAGTACACTGGTTGTGGGTATTGCTAAATTGGGGGATCTTAAAACAGTGGGTAGAGTAGGAGGTAAAGCCATGTTATGGTTTGTTACCGCCTCATTGGTAAGCTTATTAGTAGGAATGGTGCTGGTTAATTATTTTCAGCCGGGGTCTTATATAGACCTATCGCAAGCGGATAATGCAGGTTTAAAAGATTTGATGGGCAAAACATCTGAATTTTCTTTGCAAAAATTTATTGAACATGTGGTTCCTTCAAGCATTTTTGAAGCCATGGCAACCAATGAAATTCTGCAAATTGTAGTATTCTCCATATTATTTGGGGTAGCTGCTGCTAATCTTGGCCCTTATTCAAAACCCGTAATTAATGCCCTTGATGTTGTTGCGCATATTATTTTAAAAATTGTTGGTTATGTAATGAATTTTGCCCCTTTTGGTGTGTTTGGTACACTAGCTGCAGTTGTTGCAGATAAGGGGTTGAGTATTTTTAGTTTTTACTTTATATACTTTGGCTATTTTGTTTTGGGCATTGCCGTGTTATGGGTGCTATTATGTACCGTGGGATATATCATTTTAGGTAAGCGATTGAAGGGTTTATTGAAAGCTATTGCCAACCCATTATTAGTAGCATTTAGTACCACTAGTAGTGAAGCGGTGTTTCCGAAATTAACTGAAGAATTAGAAAAATTTGGTTGTAAAAAAAGCATAGTTTCTTTTATTCTACCGCTGGGCTATTCTTTTAATTTAGATGGAAGCATGATGTATATGACTTTTGCCAGCTTGGCCATTGCACAAGCTTATGGAATTCATATGCCAATTGGCGAACAGATTACCATGTTATTGGTGTTAATGTTAACAAGTAAGGGTATTGCAGGAGTTCCAAGGGCTTCATTAATTATTGTATTGGCTACTTGCGCAATGTTTAAAATTCCACCAGAAGGAGTTGCATTAATTTTGCCTATTGATCATTTTTGCGATATGTTTAGAACTGGTACCAATGTATTAGGAAATGCTTTGGCAACTACTGTGGTAAGTAAATGGGAGGGAGAATTACAAGAAGAAGGAGCAGTTGATCTGCAATCATAAACTGAATTAATGTAGTCTTATGTTGATGCAAATTTTATTAGAGTTTCATTGGACCAATTTATTGCAACCTCAGTTTTATATTGAACATGGTGGGTTATGGTTGATCTTGTTTGTGGTATTTGCCGAAACAGGATTGTTTGCTGGATTCTTTTTGCCAGGAGATAGTTTGTTGTTTGTTGCCGGCATTTACAGTACAAATTTAGCCAACGAGTTTATACCAACAGGTAATGAAGTCTTCGATTTATTGTTGATCATGATGCTTATTTCTGCAGCAGGTATTATTGGAAATACAACTGGATATTGGTTTGGTAGAAAAGTAGGTCCCGCTATGTACCAATGGAAAGAAAATATGTTTTTTAAACAGCGCTATTTGCAACAGGCACATGAGTTTTATGAAAAGCATGGTGGTGGTGCAATTATCGTTGCTCGTTTTATTCCGATTGTTAGAACTTTTGCGCCTATTGTAGCAGGAATAGTTCAAATGGATCAAAAGAAATTTAGCTTTTTTAATGTGATAGGCTGTGTGGCCTGGGTAGGTAGTATGCTTTTTGCTGGTCATTTTTTGCAAAAATGGATACTGGCCCAATTTGGATTTGATTTAAAAGATCATTTAGAAATTATTGTTCTAGGAATTGTAGCAGTTACTACTGCGCCGGTTATTATGAAATTGGTTTTTAATAAAAAGAAGTAATAAATATGACGGCTAAAAAATATGGCATATTTTCTCTTCCTGTAATTGTAGCCGCCTTAGGTTATTTTGTAGATATCTACGACTTATTACTCTTTACCATTGTTCGTGAGCCAAGTTTAGCAGGTATTGGCATTCAATTATCCGATAGTGTTCAAGTGATTGCAGCTAGTACTAAAATTATTAACTGGCAAATGGTAGGGTTATTAATTGGCGGGGTATTATGGGGTACCATTGGAGACAAAAAAGGAAGGTTGAGTGTATTGTTTGGATCAATAGCATTGTACTCTGTTGCAAATTTTGCAACAGGATTTGTGCAAACAGTAGATCAATATGCTTGGGCCAGATTTATTGCTGGTATTGGATTAGCGGGCGAATTAGGTGCTGGTATTACATTGGTGAGTGAATTATTGCCCAAAGAGAAAAGGGGCGTAGGAACTTCGCTGGTAGCAGGAATTGGTTTGTTTGGAGCAGTGTTTGCTTATTTTGTTTACAAACTTACCAACGATTGGAGACTATGTTATATGATTGGAGGAGGATTGGGTATTGGGTTATTGTTGTTGCGCATTTCTGTTACTGAAAGTGGCATGTTCCATAGTTTAAAAGAACAAGTGGGCATACAGAAAGGAAATTTCTTTATGTTCTTTAATAATAAAAAGCGGTTTAAAAAATACCTGTTGGCCATTTTAATTGGATTGCCTACATGGTATGTAATTGGGATATTAGTAAATCTGAGTAATCGATTTGCAGGTGCATTGTATGGTGAAAACAAGATAGAAAGTGGCAGAGCAATTATGTTCGCTTATGTTGGAATTGCCATTGGAGATATTTTAATTGGATTAGTGAGTCAATATTTTAAGAGTAGGAAAAAAGCATTACTCTCTTTTTATTTACTCTGTATGGCTTGTTTGGTATTTTTCTACAGCAGCTATAATAACAGCGATGCTTCCATGTATTTAATTTGTGGCTTATTGGGCTTTAGTACTGGTTTCTGGGCCATTTTTATAACGATGGGTGCAGAACAATTCGGCACCAATTTAAGAGCAACGGCTGCAACTACTATTCCTAATATGGTAAGGGGAGCATTGCCGCTGATTAACTTAATGTTCCTTAATTTATTTCAACAATCCTGGGGCTGGTCATTAATACAGAGTGGAATCATTACTGGATTTATAATTATGTTTATTACTTTGGTTGCTTTCT
Source organism: uncultured Sediminibacterium sp. (assembly GCA_964612195.1). Taxonomy (GTDB): domain Bacteria; phylum Bacteroidota; class Bacteroidia; order Chitinophagales; family Chitinophagaceae; genus Sediminibacterium. The sequence continues at coordinate 38,257 of CAZTDV010000019.1, read as the reverse complement.
ATTTTACTGAAGAAACTTTTCATAAAGATTTAGATTTTGTTGAAAAGCATACCTAAATTAATATTGATCGACCATGGAAGCTTCAACAAAAAAAATATTGGTCATTCGTTTTTCTTCAATAGGTGATATTGTTTTAGCTTCTCCTGTTTTTAGGTGTTTAAAGCAACAACTACCTGATGTTGAAGTGCATTTTTTGACTAAGCACTCTATGAAAGCGGTTACAGAAGCGAACCCATATATAGACCAGTTTCATTATTTTAAGAATAATCTGAATGAGCTTGTTCCAAAATTGATGAGCCAACAGTTTGATTTCATTATAGATTTACATAAGAATTTCAGGTCTTGGTTAATTCAATTTCAATTAAAAGTTCCTGTATATGCTTATCATAAGTTAAGCAGGCAGAAATGGTTACTTACACGTTTTGGAATTAATCAAATGCCTGATAGACATATTACCCTAAGAAGCTTAGACGCCCTAGCTGCACTTGGTGTAGTAAATGATGAACAAGGTCTTGACTATTTTATTCCTGAAGGAAAAGGCATTCAAATAACTGATATACCTGCATCTCATCAGTTTGGATATATTGCTATTGTAATTGGAGCTTCTTATGCAACCAAAAAATTACCCATCCCTAAGTTGCAGCAACTTTGTGCTCAAATTCAATACCCCATTATTTTAATTGGAGGTAAAGAAGACCAGCAAGAAGGACATGAAATTGCAAGTATTGACCCCATTCGAATTTATAACGCTTGCGGTAAATTTTCATTACATGAGTCTGCTGATTTAGTAAAACAGGCAAAATTGGTAATATCGCATGATACAGGACTGCAATACATTGCTTGTGCCTTTAATAAAAAAGTATTGGCTATTTGGGGGGGAACATCTCCAAAGTTAGCAGTTGAGCCATATTATGGTGCAAAACAGCTGCTTAGCCATGCCAATGGAATTGCCTACCATAATTTTATTGTTGCTAATTTATCTTGCCAACCTTGTAGTAATTATGGCAAAAAAAAATGCCCCAAAGGGCATTTTAATTGTATGCAGTTACAAGATACCGCAAGCATTGCAGCAATGGCAATGCAGTGGATCAAATAATTATAAGGTTTTCAACACATCGTTCATGCTTCTTACCGCATCAGCGCTCTTATTAAATGCAGCTTGTTCTTCTTCATTTAATTTAAGATCGATGATTTTTTCCCAACCATTCTTACCAATTGTTACTGGAACGCCTAAGCATATATTGTTCTGACCATATTCTCCTTCTAAGCTAACGCAGCAAGTAAATAATTTTTTCTCGTCTCTAACAATGCTTTCAACCAATGCAGCTCCGGCAGCACCTGGTGCATACCAAGCAGATGTACCAATGAGTTTAGTTAGTGTTGCTCCACCCACCATGGTATCATTTACAATTTGTTGTTGTTGTTCAGCAGAAAGGAAATCAGTTACTGGAGCACTGTTCCATGTAGCATAACGAATTAATGGAATCATTGTAGTGTCTCCATGTCCGCCTACTACCAATGCATTTAAATCTGCAGGGCTGCAATTTAAATGTTGACTTAATTGGTATTTGAAACGGCTGCTATCTAATGTACCACCCATGCCAATAATTCTATTCTTTGGTAAGCCCGTTGCAGTTAATGCCAAGTAGGTCATTGTATCCATTGGGTTACTAATTACTATAATGATAGCGTTAGGTGAATACTTCAAAATATTTTCACAAACACCTTTTACTATGCCAGCATTAGTGCCAATTAATTCTTCGCGAGTCATACCTGGTTTACGAGGTAAGCCTGAAGTAATCACTACCACATTACTGCCAGCAGTTTTACTGTAATCGTTGGTGCTTCCGGTAATTTTAGTGTCAAATCCTAGTAAAGCAGCTGTTTGCATCATGTCTTGGGCCTTGCCTTCTGCAAATCCTTCTTTGATGTCTAGTAATACCAGCTCAGTACATAATTCCTTACGGGCAATATTATCGGCACAGGTTGCTCCTACAGCACCAGCACCTACTACAGTAACTTTCATAATCGGCATTATTTAAAGTGGTTAAATTAAGTGGTGCAAAGGTACGTGCAGTAGCCTTATTTTTTGTGAATAAATTGTAATAATTCCGGCATTTCTACACCCGACTCCCAAGCTTTTAAAAACTGCTTGTTTTCATCGTATAAAGCAACGAAAGGAGTGAATTTGACCTGGAAAAATGCAGGTATTGTATAATCGGGATCTCTTCCAATAATGATATTTGGATATAAGTCAAATTGATACTTCCTCCCAAATGCTTTAATATCATTGAAATCTCTATAACTAACCCAAATAAACTGTACTTGTTTTAAACTATCCATACTGCGTATCATTTGGTCTGCCTCATATTGGCAATGACCACAATCTGGGCTGAAATAAACGATGCATGTAAATGCTGCTTTTGGAATCAGTTTATTGGTAAATAAGCTGCTGTCTGTTAAAATTAATTTGAATGTTGGTAAAGCAGGGTTTTTCACATACCCAGGCCTATTGTCTATAGGACTTTGTGCCTGAATAAATAATATGCTCAATACAGAAACCAAGAAAGCCAAAAAACACTTTCGTAACATAAAATTTAATTAATTGATTTAGTTTATTTGCCAGCTTCTTGCATACGCATTTGTTTGGCATCTTGCAAAAACTCTGAAGCAAAAATAAAGTCGTTCAGTAGTTGGTCTTTACTAAAAATAATGTCTTTATTAGATCCTTCCCACTGTTTCTTTCCATTGTATAAGTACAAAATATGGTCCCCAATTTCCATTACACTATTCATATCATGGGTTACAACCACAGTTGTCATTTTGTACTCGGTGGTTATTTCTTTAATCAGTTTGTCTATTACCATAGATGTTTGTGGATCTAATCCTGAATTGGGCTCGTCACAAAATAAGTACTTTGGATTTAATACAATGGAACGTGCAATACCCACTCTTTTTTTCATGCCTCCACTAATTTCTGCAGGGAATCTTTTATGGGCATCTTTTAAATTAACTCTTTCTAAAACCTCATCTACTTTTTTTAATTTCTCCCCGTGGGTTAAATTGGTAAACATGTCTAATGGAAACTTTACATTTTCCTGCACAGTCATTGAATCAAATAAAGCGTTTCCTTGAAAAAGCATACCAATTTGCTGACGCAATTGTTTTCTGGTTTTTTCATCCATTAGTAACAAGTCTTCGCCATCAAATTCTATACTTCCCTCATCGGGTTTAATTAAACCTACAATACATTTAGTAAGTACCGTTTTACCACTTCCACTTGAACCAATGATTAAGTTGCATTTGCCGCTTTCCATTATTGCATCAATTCCCTGAATAATTACTCGGTCATCAAAGCTTTTACTTATATTTTTTAGCGTAATCATGGTAATGTAAACTAATGAATTGTTGTTAATTGAGCGCTATCTGATTTTTTAGTATGTCTTCCATGGTATCTCTTTTTCTTATAAGGTGCATTTGACCTTCTTTATATAAAACCTGTGCGGGTAAAAATCTTGAATTATAATTGCTTCCCATTTCAAAACCATAAGCTCCTGCGTTGTCTATAACTATTAAATCATTTTCTCTTATTTCATTAATAGGCCTGTCCCAAGCAAAATTGTCTGTTTCACAAATATTTCCTGTTACCGCATAATTTTTTAATGGTCCAGTAGGGTTACTGATATTTCTTATAGGATGGTATGCTTCATAAAACATAGGACGTATTAAGTGATTAAACCCACTATTAATGCCAGCAAATAGCACAGATGGAGTTTCCTTTATCACATTCACGCTGGTAATTAAATAACCACACTCGCTCACCAAATATTTACCTGGCTCAAACCAAACTTGAAATTTTTTGCCATATGTTGCTTCAAACTTTTTCAACACTTCTCCTACTTTTTTAGCCAATAGTGGAATATCTGTTCCTTTTTCATTGGCTTGATAGGGTACTTTAAATCCCCCCCCCATATCTAATACTTGTAAGTCTTGAAAATGGGGTACTAATTCAAAAAATATATCTGCAACTTTAATAAAAACATCCACATCTTTTATTTCACTACCTGTATGTACATGTAGGCAGTTGATGCGCAATTGGTATTGATTTTTTAATGCAAGAATATCATCCAACTGCTCTAATGGAATGCCAAACTTGCTTCCATTGTGCCCTGTAGAAATTTTTAAATTTCCTCCCGCCATTATATTGGGCCTCAGTCTAATACCAACTGGGTACCTGCTTCCATATGCTTTACCAAACTTTTCTAAGTTGCTTAAACTGTCTATATTCACAGAAACACCCGCTTCTACTGCGGCTACAATTTCTTCAAAAGCAATACCATTACTGGTGTACAAAATTTGTTCTGGATTAAACCCGGCTTTTAGTGCTAAATAAACTTCATTAATTGAACTGCAATCAATATTGCATCCAATCAATTGAATATGTTTTAATACCGAGATATTTGTAAGTGCTTTACATGCATAAAAAAAACGGGTATAAACCCCTTCGAATGCTTTTTGTAATTGTTGGTATTGAGCAGTTATTTTTTCTGCATGATACACGTACAATGGAGTGCCATATTGTGTTGCAGCTGCTTGAAGTTGTTCGTTGGAAATAGTTAAAGACATGGCGTAAAGATAATCCAACTATTGCGGATTATTCTCGTCTTCAACATCGTTTGATAAATTATCCGAATCATCATCTGTTGCATTAGCTGATTCATCAGTTGATGCTTCTTCTGAAGCAGATTCTATATCGGATGATTCATTCAATTCAGCAATGATCAATTCTCCCTCTTCATTCACCGTTAAGTCGGAAACATCACCTTCTATTATTTCATCATCAGAAGGTAATTGGGCCATTGCATTGGCAATCTGATTATCGGTAAAGTCTTCTGGTTTTATAATGGTACCTTCTACTATTTGCTCGGCTAATACTTCTTTAATCTTAGGTAAATCAGCTGCACTATTAATGCCAAAATAATCCATGAAAGTTTTTGAAGTAGCATAAACCAAGGGCTTGCCAGGGAGTTGCTCGTTTCTTCCACTTATTAATATCAATTCTTTCTCTAATAATTTCTGTATAGAGTAGTCGCTATTTACACCTCTGATGGCTTCAATTTCTCCTTTAGTAATTGGTTGCTTATATCCAATTATAGCCAAAGTTTCTAAAGCTGCATTGGAGAGGCGCTTTAAAAATTTGTCTCCGTTTAATTGGGCTATGGTTTTGTGGTAGTCTTTTTTTGTAAGGAATTGCCATCCACCGCCACTTTCTCTAACTTCAAATGGATAAAATTCTGCATCGTATTTTTCTCTTATTCCTTCTACGGCTGTTTCTACTTGGTCTAACGAAATTCTTTCTTCTAAAAATCCAAAACTATTATTGATGAGCTCTACAATATCCAATGAAGTCAATGGTTTTTCACTGGCAAAAATGAGCACTTCTATATGTGGTATGATTTCGCTTAATTCCATGGTTGTATTGGCTATTATCCTTGTAATGCAGCTGCTCCGCTCACAATCTCTGTTAACTCAGTTGTAATAGCAGCTTGACGTGCACGGTTGTAACTGATTTTTAATGATTTCAGTAATTCGTTTGCGTTTTCGCTTGCTTTATCCATTGCGGTCATACGTGCACCATGTTCACTGGCGTTTCCGTCTAAAACTGCTTTGAATAATTGGGTATTTAAGATTTTAGGCATTAATTCTGCTATCAATACTTCTTTAGCAGGTTCAAAAATAAAATCTGCTTTCTTGCTTCCTGCTTTTGGTGCAACTTTGGGAATTGGTAAAAATTGCTCAGCTACGAAAGCCTGAGTAGCTGCATTTTTAAATTCACTATAAATAATTTCTACTGCATCAAATTCTTTTTGCTCAAATGCTTTCATGGCTGCTTGAGCAGCTTCTTGTACAGCTTCAAAATTCAAATGTAAATAAATGTCTTTGAAACGTTCATCGGTATTGTATCCAGCTTTATTTAAACTTTCCCATCCTTTCTTTCCAATATTCCAAACCGTAACATTCCCTTTATTAAATTGGTTGCTGTATTTTTCTGAAACAGTGCTCTTTGCTAATTTTACAATATTTGCATTGTAGCCTCCGCATAAACCTCTGTCTGAAGTAATCACAATCAATAATACTTTCTCTATTGTTCTTTCCTCTGCCAATGCCAAAGTAGTACCACCCTCGATACTGCTCACAATATTGCTGAGCATTTCCTGCAATTTTTGGGCGTAAGGTCGCATTTGAGTAATTGCGTCCTGCGCACGGCGTAATTTAGCCGCACTCACCATTTTCATTGCCTTGGTAATTTGCTGAGTACTTTGAACACTTTTGATTCGGTTCCTAACCTCTTTTAATTGACCTGCCATTTGTAAGGTTTAAATTTTAAATCTAACGGGTTGCAAAAGTAGCTGAAAAGGCTATAAATTCCAATAAGTTTAATGGATTATTTAAAGGGGTAAACGCAATCCAATGCCATTTCCGCTAGCATGAATTTGAAGTTTAGACAATTGCCCCTCTAATATTTTGCCATTCCTTCGGTGGTTTCCGTATTGAACCAAGTCAAATACCAATAAAAATGCCCCTTGAAGTAATAGGCTATTGCCATATCCAGTTGTTTTTAGGTTGTTCAGCCTATTCCCATTTTCTTTTAATAAAAATCCAGTTGCTATATAGGCCAAATCTAAGCCGCTATTGAGTAGGAGTATTTTTTCTAGTTTTTGCTGTGCTAATTGATTTTGGGGATAGGTATATTTTCGGGTTAGCTCTTTCCTTAGCTGAATAAGCCCCCAACTGGCAATTCCTAGGTTTGCAATATTCCAATAGGCGTTCATTTTAAAGAAATATACTCCTGAACCAGTAGCATTGGTGGCAGAAATACTACCCTGAATAATATTAACCCCTGCCCAAGCTGCCAGAATGGTCATATTAGATTTGTTTTTATTGTATCTGTCTGCAGCAATTGAATCGCTAATGATCACTATGCTGTCTAATGGACTAAGCGGAAGAGTGTCTTGAATAAGTGGTTGCATCTTATATGGGTTGGATTCATTCAATTCCTGACTTTGTGCAGCTATAGTATTGAATGCCATTAAGAGGCTTAAAAAAACCGTTGATAGAATAGTTAATTGCTTCATTTGCTTCTAAAATCAAAACCTTACCTTTGGCGGCTCTAATTCAGGGTGCCAAATTGACTAAAATAAAATTGTTGCACGCTGTTTGACTGTTAAATTTTTTCATATCAGAGTATTAAAAATATGTTGAAGTTCATTTCTAAGTTATTCGGGGGTAGTAAAAGTGAGAAAGATGTACAGCAGTTGATGCCAATCATCCAAAAAACCAATCAGTTTTTTCAACAATATCAGTCATTGACTAATGATGAGTTGAGGAATAAAACGGTGGAGTTTAAAGCCAGAATTCAAGACCATTTAAAGGGGATTGATGCGGAGATTGCTGCAGAGAAAGCCGCTGCTGAAGCATTACCCGAAATGGACATTCATGGTAGAGACACCATTTATAAGAATATTGATAAACTACGCAAAGACCGCGACAAAAAAATTGAAGAAGCTTTAGCAATCATTCAGCCAGAAGCTTTCGCAGTAATTAAAGAAGCGGCTAGAAGATTCAAAGAAAACGAAACCTTGGTTTCTGAAGCAACAGCACTTGATAGAGACCTTAGTGTTAAGAAAGAGTATGTTACCATTCAAGGAAATGAATCTATTTTCAATAATACTTGGACTGCTGCTGGCGGTAAAGTAACCTGGAATATGGTGCATTACGATGTACAGTTAATTGGAGGTTCGGTATTGCATCAAGGCAAGATTGCTGAAATGGCAACTGGAGAAGGTAAGACTTTGGTGTCTACTTTACCAGCTTATTTAAATGCATTAGCGGGCGAAGGCGTTCATATTGTTACAGTAAACGATTACTTGGCCAAACGTGATAGTGAGTGGAATGGTACTTTATTTGAATGGTTGGGTTTAACCGTAGATTGTATAGATAAGCACGAACCCAATAGTGAATCTAGAAGAAAAGCTTATTTGGCAGATATTACTTACGGTACCAATAATGAATTTGGCTTCGACTATTTAAGAGATAATATGGTACATAGCCCTGAAGAAATGGTTCAGCGTAAGCACCATTTTGCCATGGTAGATGAAGTGGATTCCGTTTTAATTGATGATGCAAGAACTCCTTTAATTATTTCAGGTCCAATTGGATACCAAACAGGAGAACAACAATTCTTTGCTTTAAAACCTAGAATTGAAAAATTAGTTGATGCACAAAAAAGAGCAACCCAACAGTTTTTAACAGAAGCTAAGAAAAAAATTGCCGAAGGAAATGATGATCCAAAAGATGGTGGTTTGGCTTTATTCAGAGCACATCGTGGTCTTCCTAAAAATAGTGCGTTAATTAAATTTTTAAGTGAGCCTGGCAATAGGGTTAAATTACAGAAAGCTGAAAATCATTATTTAGCAGACCAACAGCGTGAAATGCCTAAGGCAGACGAAGAGCTGTATTTTTATATTGATGAAAAAAATAATTCTGTTGAATTAACCGATAAAGGAATTCAATTAATTACTGGTCAAGGTGAAGATCCTCATTTCTTTGTGTTGCCCGATATTAGCCTAGGCCTCGCAGCCATTGACAATGATGCAAGCTTACCGGCAGATCAAAAGTTGTTGAAGAAAGAATCATTAATTAATGAGTACTCTGTAAAAGCAGATCGTATTCATACCGTTCAACAACTATTAAAAGCCTATACTTTATTTGACAAAGATGTTGAATACGTAGTGATGGATGGTGCTGTTAAAATTGTGGATGAACAAACAGGCCGTATATTAGATGGAAGAAGGTATTCAGATGGCTTACACCAAGCTATTGAAGCGAAGGAAAATGTGAAAATTGAAGCGGCTACTCAAACTTATGCAACCGTAACCTTACAGAATTATTTTAGAATGTACCACAAATTAGGTGGTATGACGGGAACTGCTGAAACAGAAGCTGCTGAATTATGGGATATCTATAAATTAGATGTGGTTAGTATACCTACCAATGTTCCTGCAATTAGAAAAGACGAAGAAGATAAAATCTTCAAAACAAAAAGGGAGAAGTTTGGTGCCGTAATAGATGAGATTGTTTTATTGCGCGAAGCAGGAAGGCCTGTACTAGTAGGTACAACTTCTGTTGAAGTGAGTGAATTATTGAGTAGAATGCTCAGACAAAAGCAGATTCCACACAATGTATTAAACGCAAAACAGCACTCTCGTGAAGCACAAATTGTAGCAGAAGCAGGATTAGCAGGCGCAGTTACCATTGCTACCAATATGGCTGGTCGTGGTACCGATATTAAATTAGGACCTGGCGTAAAAGATGCAGGTGGCTTGGCAATTCTAGGTACCGAAAGACATGAGTCAAGACGCGTTGACCGTCAGTTAAGAGGTCGTGCCGGACGTCAAGGTGATCCGGGTTCTTCTTTATTTTTTGTTTCATTAGAAGACGATTTAATGCGCATGTTTGGTAGTGAACGTATTGCCAAAGTGATGGACTTCGCTGGTTATAAAGAAGGGGAAGTGATTCAAGCTGGTATGATTACCAAGTCTATTGAACGAGCCCAACGTAAAGTAGAAGAAAACAATTTTGGTATTAGAAAGCGTTTGTTGGAATACGACGATGTAATGAATAAACAACGTACTGTAATTTATAGCAAACGTAACCATGCTTTGTTTGGAGAGAGATTAGCATTAGACTTAGACAATGCAATGTATGCAGTGGCAGAAGGTTTGGTTGTTTCTTTTAAAGAGCAAAACGAATACGATCAATTTAAATTAGCGGCTATTGTAAATTTTGGAATTGATACTTCAATAACGCTTGAAGAATTCAATAAAACCAACGCCAATGAATTATCGGAGAAATTATACGGTGAAGCTATTGTGCAATACGAAAAGAGAAAGCAGGATATGATGGTTCAATCTGTTCCTGTATTTAAGAATATTAAGTTGCAACAAGGTTCTCATATTGACAATGTGATTGTTCCATTTTCTGATGGCAAACGCCAGGTTCAGGCTTTAGCTAATATGGAAAAAACCTTACAAACGAATGGTGCTGAATTATTACACTCTTTAGAAAGAACTGTTACTTTAGCTTTTATAGATAATGCATGGAAAGAACATTTGCGTTCAATGGACGATTTAAAACAAAGCGTTCAAACTGCCACTTATGAACAAAAAGATCCATTAGTAATTTACAAAATGGAAGCTTTTGAATTGTTTAGAAAAATGGACGGTGAAGTAAACAGAGAAATTGTTCAATTCTTATGTCATGCAGGAATTCCGTTGGCTGAGGGTGATGAACTACAAGAAGGTCGACAAGAAAAAACCGATATGAGTAAGTTAAGCGCCAATAAAGACCAAGTAGATGCTGCTGGTCAAGAATATGGTGCAAATGAAAATGATTATTATGATCCTACCCCTGTAAAACAAGAGCCCGTTAAAGTTGGCCCTAAAATTGGCAGAAACGATCCATGTCCTTGTGGTAGCGGCAAGAAGTTCAAATCTTGTCATGGCAAGGACGCATAAACAGTAGCGTCAATCAATCATTACACGAATCCTTTTTAAATAAAAAAACCGATGAAATTTCATCGGTTTTTTTATTTACTCATAGGAACATATTGTTTGTATGGGAAGGATCAATTTATAGTCGGAATGCTACTCCAAAATCCATACAGAAAGATTTTATTTGTGAAGTAGTATTGCTTGCATTGGTCCAGGTATATTTTCTAGTACCAATATTAAACTTAAATTTTACTTTATTGTCTTCGTCATCAAAGTCTACAAGTGATACCCCCCATCCAAAAAATTGAGGAGATCTCGTTACATCTGCATAACCTTCTTCTTTCAATTTTACACCTGGAGAAATACCTCCTTCTACATACAAGCCACTAAACGCCCATGTTCCTCCAATGATGAATAGATTAGTGAATCCGGCATTTTTGAATACTTCCTTTTGATCGTCTGGATTAAATCCGTTTCTAAAAGCAAATGGATAAATTCTTGCTCCAAGGGGTTTTTGCGTCATGGTTACATTCGTTAGAAAAGTAGTTTGGTTTCTGAAGTTTTGCGGCTCTAATCCTGCAATTGCAGCCACTTTTACAAACATTTTATCAGTATATCCAAGGTTTAAGAAATTATATTCTAAGGTTAACCTCGGTTGTATCCCTTTTGATTTATAAAACTGTCCAAATACTTCAGTTGCTTTAGGATTGGCAATCCCAATATAAACACCCAATCTAGGTTTCATACCTTTTTGTGCAGATGCTGAAAATAAAGCGGTAATAAAGCAGAGGGTTAATAAGTACTTATTCATGATCATTTATTTTATGCGAATGAAGCGCTTTTTAACAGCTGTAACAATACCGTAGTTACGGTATTTGCTATCTTTGCCTAAATTGAGTTTATGCATTTAGCTACTTATATTGATCATACTATTTTAAAGCCAACCACTTTAGTGTCTGAAGTGGCCCAAATTTGTAAAGAAGCAGCTGAATACAAGTTTGCAGCGGTTTGTGTTCCCCCCAACTTTGTAAAAAAAGCGAAAGAATTTTTAGTTGGTACAAATGTTAAAGTGGCAACGGTAATTGGGTTCCCTTTTGGTTATTCTGCAGTGGAAGCAAAGTTGGCTGAAATTGTTTTAGCTATGGTAGATGGGGTAGATGAATTGGATATTGTTGCTAATATAAGTGCAATTAAAAACCAAGATTGGGTGTATTTGGCCAATGAGTTAAATCATATCATGCCTGTAGTGAAGTCTAAAAATAAAACCATTAAAATCATTATTGAGAGTGGTATTTTAACCAATGATGAAATTATTAAATGTTGTGAATTATACGGCGTAGCTGGAATTGACTTTTTAAAAACATCTACAGGTTATGCTGAAAAAGGGGCTTCGGTGGAGGCAGTTAAGTTGTTTAGGTTGCATTTACCAGAGGCAGTTCAAATAAAAGCTTCTGGAGGGATAAGAGATTATGCTTTTGCTGCTGAATTGGTAGCAGCTGGTGCAACAAGATTAGGTTGTAGTGCTAGTTTAGCTATTGTAAATGGAGAACCAAATGCCAATAACGCAACGTATTAACCTTATATTTACCCAATGAAAACTGGTATGTTTTTATTACTCATAAGTCTGTTGGTTTGTCCAAGCCTTTTTGCTTGTTCAACAGATACCGTTATTATGGTAAAAGATGCTCGTTTAGATATATTAGTGGCAAAGCAAAGTCAAATTAATAAGCGAACTGCCATGATGACTAGTGCTGGATTATACAAAGGGTATCGCTTACAAGTAATCAGTACGGCTAAAAGAGATGATGCTAATAAAATGAAAACAGATTTAATGAATCGTTTCCCAGAACAAAAAGCTTACACACTTTTTCACTCTCCCAATTTTAAAGTTAGAATTGGCAACTTCTTAAAAAAAGAAGATGCAGAAAAATACAGAAATCAAATCAGTAAATTTTTTCCAAAAGGAATTTATATAGTAGAAGATACTATAGAATATACTCCTCCAGAGGAAGAACAAGAATAGTTAATCAATTCGCATGTTAAAAGAAAAAATTAAAGCTCTCGCTCATACTATTGCACCCGAACTGATTGGCATCAGACATCATTTGCATGCCAATCCAGAATTGAGTTACCAAGAATTTAAAACAGCTGCTTTTGTTCAAGAACAATTAACCCAAATGGGAATTGAATTTGAAATTAAAGCTACCACAGGAATCTTGGCAACTATTACAGGAAACAATTCAGCGTCGCGTATTATTGCATTGCGTGCAGATATGGATGCGCTTCCCATACAAGAAGAAAATGATGTACCCTATCAATCTATCAATAAAGGGATAATGCATGCATGTGGGCATGATGTGCATACTACCGTATTATTAGGAGCAGCCCGCATTTTAAATGATTTAAAAGCTGAATGGGAGGGAACCATAAAGCTTTTGTTTCAACCAGGTGAAGAAAGAAATCCGGGTGGGGCAAGTTATATGATTAAGGAAGGGGTTTTAGATAATCCACGACCTGCGGGTATAGTTGCTTTGCATGTTCATCCTGGTTTAGATGTGGGTAAATTGAGTTTTAGAAAAGGGCGTGTTATGGCAAGTGCCGATGAAATTTACATTACTATCAGAAGCAAAGGAGGTCATGCAGCTGCGCCTCATTTAACTGCAGATACCGTATTAATTGCATCTCAGTTAATAGTGAGCTTACAACAAATTATTTCTAGAAATAATAGCCCTATTTCTCCTTCTGTTTTATCTATTTGTTCTATACAAGGAGGAAATACTACAAATGTAATTCCAAGCGAAGTAAAATTGATGGGCACTTTTAGAGCAATGGATGAAACATGGCGTTATAAAGCCCATGAATTAATTCGCAAGCAAGCGATTGGATTAGTAGAGAGCATGGGTGCAGAAATTGATTTACATATTGATATTGGTTATCCCACCGTAGACAACGATCCTGATTTTACAGAAGCTGCCTGGCAGTTGGCTAATAATTATATGGGAAAGCAACAGGTAGAAGAAACGGAGTTGCGTATGGGGGCGGAAGACTTTGGCTATTATACCCAAGTAATACCTGGGTGTTTCTTTAGACTCGGAGTTCGCAATGAATCAAAAGGAATCATCCATCAAGTACATACTCCTAAATTTGATATTGATGAATCTGCCATTGAAATAGGGGCAGGTATGATGGCTTATTTAGGAATTAGTTTAACAAAATAGTTTATAACGATACATATTTATGTCTGATAATAAGCAATCTAAATTACGTAGAGAACAAGCATTGGAATATCATTCAAGTGGTAGACCGGGTAAGATTGAAGTAATTCCTACCAAGGAAGCAAAAACACAAAGGGATCTTTCATTGGCATATAGTCCTGGTGTTGCAGAACCCTGTAAAGAAATAAAAGAAAATCCTGAAAATATTTATAAGTATACTGCAAAGGGGAATTTGGTAGGTGTAATCACCAATGGTACTGCAGTACTTGGTTTGGGTGATATTGGTCCTGAAGCTAGTAAGCCAGTGATGGAAGGGAAAGCAGTATTGTTTAAAATATTTGCAGACATTGATGTTTTTGATATTGAAATCAACGAAAAAGATCCGGAGAAATTTGTTCAGATAGTAAAGTCTTTAGAGCCCACATTTGGTGGAATTAATTTGGAAGATATTAAAGCCCCAGAGTGTTTTTTTATAGAGCAGCAACTAAAAGAGCAAATGAAGATTCCAGTGATGCACGATGATCAACATGGAACTGCTATCATTAGTAGTGCAGCAATGTTGAATGCATTAGAATTACAAAAGAAACGAATTGATAAAGTTCGCTTTGTAATTAATGGAGCAGGTGCTGCTGCTATGGCTTGTATTAACCTGTATGTAGCATTAGGGGCACGCCATGAAAATTTTATTGTATTTGACAAAGATGGAGTATTGCATCAAGAGCGAACAGACCTAGGTAAGGGGCGTGAAAAGTTTGCGGTAAAAAAATCTGATTGGACATTGACCAAAGCAATGAAAGATGCTGATGTTTTTTTAGGTTTAAGTGTTGGTAATGTAGTTACTCAAGACATGGTTAAATCAATGGCTAAAAACCCCATCGTTTTTGCCATGGCTAATCCAGATCCTGAAATTACTTACGAAGATGCTGTTGCTGTTCGAAAAGATATTATCATGGCAACAGGAAGATCCGATTATCCTAATCAAGTAAATAATGTATTGGGTTTCCCTTATATTTTTAGAGGGGCATTAGATGTTAGAGCAACCCAAATTAATGAAGACATGAAATTGGCTGCCGTTCGTGCGCTTGCGGAATTAGCAAAAACAGCTGTGCCCGATATTGTAAACTTAGCGTATAACCAAAGCAATATGAGTTTTGGTCCGTTATATATCATCCCAAAACCATTAGACCCACGATTGTTAAGTACTATTGCCCCAGCTGTTGCAAAAGCAGCAATGGAGAGTGGGGTTGCACAAAAAAGCATCACGAATTGGGATGGTTATGTGTTAGAATTAAATAAGCGATTAGGTTTAGATAACCAGCTATTTAGAGTTGTTAGTAATAAAGCAAGAAGAGATCCTAAACGCTTGGTATTTGCTGAAGCTGATAATTTAAAAATATTAAAAGCTGCAACCATCATTTATGATGAAGGAATTGCTTATCCAATATTACTAGGTGATCCAGAAAAAATCAATCGAATTGCTGATGCAAACAGCATAGACTTATCCGATATTCCTATTGTAGATCCAAGAAGTGATGCAATGGAATCGAAAAGAGAATTCTATGGAGAGCTGTTCTTTAAGAAACGTCAACGAAAAGGGTTTAACCATCACGAAAGTATGAAAGTGATGAAAGATCGGAACCATTTTGGTTGTATGATGGTAGAAACAGGTGACGCAGATGCAATGTTGTCGGGATTAACCAAAAACTATGCGGAAGCAATTAGACCTGCATTACAAATAATAGGAACGGAAGAGGGAGTCAAGAAAATTGCAGGTATGTATTTATTGTTAACCAAAAAAGGTCCATTGTTTTTGGCAGATACAACCGTAAATTTTCATCCAACGGCCGAAGAGTTAGCAGATATTACACAAATGGTAGCCAAGGAAGTTAGAAGCTTTAACTTAACCCCGAGAGTGGCCATGTTGAGCTATAGTAATTTCGGAAGTAGCGACTCTGTAGAAGCAAGATTGGTTGCAGAAGCTACAAGAATACTAAAACAAAGAGATCCTAATTTAATTGTTGATGGTGAAATGCAAGGAAGTCTTGCCTTCAATAAAGAAATACTTAGAGATAATTATCCATTTAGTGATTTAGTAGAACAAGAAGTAAATGTGTTGATGTTCCCGAATTTAACAGCTGGTAATGTTGCTTATAATTTATTAAAGGAAGTGGGAGGTGCAGATGCCATTGGTCCTATTTTATTAGGACTTAAAAAACCAGTTCATGTGTTGCAGTTGGGTAGTAGTGTCAGAAATATTATCAATATGGCACTGGTTGCAGTAGTTGATGCTCAAATGAAAACAAGGGTAGATACTGCAGAAGAAGTTCAAAGAAGTTCATGGTGGAAAAGCAGAAGAAAAAACAAGAAAACGACTAACTAATTATAATCCTATCTTTATTATATGAATTTTTTCACCCATTTAGGTAAGTTCTTACTGATGCTGAAAGGCATGTTTTCTAAACCAGAGAACTTTAAAATGTACTGGAAAGAATTCATGCATCAATGCGTAGAAATAGGGATGGGTGCTTTACCCATTGTAATAATCATTTCTCTTTTTTTAGGAGCAGTTACTACTATTCAAACTGCCTATCAATTAGTTAGTCCATTGGTGCCACAAAGTACCATTGCACAAATTGTAAGAGACAGTATGATATTAGAGCTTTCTCCTACTGTGGTGAGTATTGTATTAGCAGGTGTTGTTGGAAGTAAAATTGCCAGTGAACTAGGAAATATGCGGGTAAGTGAACAAATTGATGCCTTAGAAATTATGGGGATTAATACCAAAGCTTATTTGTTGTTCCCTAAAATTTTGGGGGCATTAGTAGTGGTGCCTTGTTTGATTGTCATTTCTGCAGTACTTGGTATTTGGGGTGGAAGAACGGCCGGTGAACTAGCGGGTATTTTAGCCAACGATACCTTTGATATTGGGTTAAGACAGAACCTGAATTTCTTTAACATCAACTTTGCTTTATATAAGGCGTACACGTTTGCTTTTATCATTAGCAGTGTTCCAGCCTATTATGGTTATTATGTTAAAGGAGGCGCCCTTGAAATTGGTCGAGCGAGTACAAGCGCTGTGGTAGTAAGTTGCATTTTAATTTTATTAGCTGATTATTTATTGGCGGCACTCTTGTTGTAAACTGAATATTGGTTAAATTGAGAGATGAATTCTCAGTTCCCCGCCTTCAAAAAAATCATTACAAGCCCTATACGTTTTGCTTTTTTTAAATTAGTAAAACTACCTGCCGCGTTTGTTGCGGGATTGAAAGTGGGATATATTGATGAAGCCAAAACCGTTATTTTAGTAAAGCATGGGTGGATTAACCAAAACCCATTTAAGTCGATGTATTTTGCTGTTCAGGCAATGGCCGCTGAAATGAGTACTGGATTATTTCCTGTAGGCCAAACATATAAAAGAAGTCCATCGGTAAGTATGCTGGTGGTAGGGCTTGAAGCAAAATTTGTAAAAAAAGCAACAGGGTTAATTTCATTTACTTGTACTGATGGCTTAATGGTTGCTGAAGCTATTGATGCTGCCATTCAAAGCAAAGAAGGAAAAACAATTATTTGCAAATCAATTGGTACCAATGCCAATGATGAAGTAGTTGCAGAATTTTATATTACTTGGAGTTTTAAATCGAAATAGTTATGAAAATTTCTTTTCATGGTGCCGCTAGAACCGTTACAGGTTCTAAACATTTACTCACCTTAAAGAGTGGTAAAAAAGTATTATTAGATTGTGGGTTATTTCAAGGGATGGGTAAAAATACCGAAGAGCTAAATGCAAAATTTGGATTTGAACCTGCTGAAATTAGTTACTTGATATTATCGCATGCGCATATAGACCATTCTGGATTAATACCTAAGTTGGTTAAAGAAGGATTTAAGGGAACTATTTATGCAACTCCAGCAACAAAGGCATTGGCAGAAATTTTATTAGAAGACTCTGCAATCATTCAAAGAGATGATACAAAATTTATTAATAAACGAAGAGCAAAAAAGGGATTACCGCCTTTTGAACCTTTATATGATTTAGAGGATGCGGCTGTTGCTCTGACACTTTTTAAATTTGTGCATTACAATCATTGGACTAAAATTGACGATGAAGTATCTATCTGTTTTACAGACGCAGGACATATTATTGGTTCCGCAGCCGTTCATTTAAGAGTGATAGAGGATGGTAAAACAAATAAAATTACGTTTAGTGGAGATGTTGGAAGATACAGTGACGCAATTCTTCGTTCACCAGAAACATTTGATCAAGCCGACTATATAATTTTAGAAAGTACTTATGGAAATAAATTGCACGATGAGGTTTTTGGAATTACCGATACTATTTTAAAATGGATGATGCATACCTGTGTTGAAAAAAAAGGAAAACTAATTATTCCTGCATTTAGTGTAGGAAGAACACAAGAAATATTATATGCACTCAATCAATTAGAAGTAGAAAATCGATTGCCAGCTATTCCTGTATATGTAGACAGCCCTTTAAGCAGAGAAGCAACTGAATTGTTAAAACAATTCCCTGAGAATTATAATAAAAGGGTTAAGAAAATAATGGAGCATGATCATGATCCTTTTGATTTTAAAACATTGAAGTTTATTAAAACTGTAGAAGAGAGCAAGCAATTAAATGACAATGATGCCCCTTGTGTAATTATTTCTGCTAGTGGTATGGCAGATGCAGGTAGGGTGAAGCACCATATCATGAAGAATATTGATAAAGAAAGAACGACTATTCTGATGGTAGGATATTGTGATCCATACAGCTTAGGAGGAAGGTTAACTGCTGGTCAAAAAGAAGTAAAAATATTTGGTGAACTCTATCCTGTGAATGCAGAGATTGGTGTAATGAGAAGTATGAGTGCACATGGTGATTATGAAGATTTATGTCAATTTTTATCTTGCCAAAATCCAGAACTTGTAAGAAAATTATTTTTAGTGCATGGTGAACACGATGTCCAAATTGATTTTGCTGCTCGATTAAGAAGAAAGCATTTCAAAGAAGTAATTATACCAGATATGCATGAAACGCATTTATTAGATTAAAAACTTAACTTCATTCTGAAATTATTTGCCATGATAACATTAAATATTAATAACACCCCTTACCAGGTAGATGCTAGTGCAGATATGCCCTTATTGTGGGCTATCAGAGATATGGTAGGATTAACAGGAACTAAATTTGGATGTGGTATGGCACAGTGCGGTGCTTGTACTGTGCATGTAGATGGGAAACCGGTAAGATCCTGTAGTTTTCCTGTTGCAGCAGCAGTAGGCAAAAAGATTACGACTATTGAAGGGATGAAAGATAAAATAACTGAAGCTATTCAAAATGCTTGGGTAGAACTACAAGTGCCTCAGTGTGGGTATTGTCAATCAGGACAAATCATGAGTGCAACTGCTTTACTAAAAGCCAAACCCAATCCAACTGATGCTGATATTGATGCAGCAATGCAGGGCAATCTTTGTAGATGTGGAACTTATCAACGTATACGCAGTGCCATACATCGTGCTGCAGAAATGATTAAGTAATTCAAAAAAAATTAAGCAATGAATCAGCAAAACAGTCAAATAAATCGTAGGAACTTTTTACGCCTTACCAGTTTAACTGGAGCAGGCTTGGTAATGGGCTTGGGCGTTAAAGCAGATGGTATATCTGTCATAGAAAACTTAGGAACTTCAACAGCTTCTTTTGAATTATCGCCGCTGGTGATGATTGATCAAACAGGGCTGGTGACCATATTTAATACTAAGCCAGAAATTGGTCAGGGTACTTACCAATCTATTCCTGCTTTAATAGCAGAAGAATTGGAAGTAGCAATGGATAAAATTGTTATTAAACAAACTGGCGGAGAAAAAAAATACGGCCCTGCTCAGTTTGTTGGGGGTAGTTCATCTGTTAGAACCAACTATACCAATTTACGTAAAGTAGGTGCTGCGGCTAAAGAGATGCTGGTAAAAGCGGCAAGCACGAATTGGAATGTTCCTGTTACGGAATGCTATGCGGAAAATGCAACTGTTATACATAGACCAACTGGTAAAAAATTGGGATATGGAGAATTGGCAGAAGCAGCTTCAAGTTTAGAAGCACCTAAAAATCCAACATTAAAGGATGCAAAAGATTTTAAAATATTAGGTAAATCTGCTCCAAGACCTGATGTTCCATTGAAAGTAAATGGGACTGCTAAATTTGGAATTGATGCCAGTGTACCAGGTATGGTATATGCATCCATTGAGCGCTGCAAAGTATTTGGAAGTAAATTAATCAGCTTTGATGCAACTGCTACTAAAAAAGTGAAAGGAGTTATTGCAGTGGAAACTTGTGAAAGAATTCATGGTATTTATAAATCGGAAGGAGTTGCGGTAATAGCAGAAAATTATTGGGCGGCTGTACAAGGAAGGAAAGCTTTAGTAATTAAATGGGACCACCAGGGAAATGAAACTTTTAATTCTAAGGATTATGAGCAAAGTATAAGAGAAGCTGCCAAAAAAGAAGGGGCTGTTGAACATAAGCAAGGAGATTTTGATAAAGCTTTTGCTGAAGCACCTACTCAATTAACTGCATTTTATGAAACACCAGTTGTTTCGCACTCACCTATTGAACCAATGAACTGTTTAGCGAGTTGGCAAGAGGGGAATAAATTAGAAATCTGGACTTCTACCCAAGTTCCTGGAAGTGTGATGAATGATTTTTCTAGAATTTATGGTGTTAAGCAAGAAGATTTAAAATTGAATGTGTTCTTTAATGGGGGCGGTTTCGGAAGAAGATTATATCCAGATTATATTCATGAAGCGGTTCAGTTGAGTAAGAAAGTGGGTAAGCCTGTTAAATCAATTTGGAGTAGAGAAGATGATACCCAACAAGGACCATTTAGGCCATTAACTTTTTCTGCAATGAAGGGAGCTTTGGACGCAAATGGTAAAGCCATTGCATTTCAACATAAAGTAATCTCCCCTACATTAGACATGAAGAAGGATTATGATATTACTAAGGCAGATGGTACTATGACAGAGGGAATAAGTGAGCAGAAATATGAAATAGCTAATATGAAGAACGTATATGTTCATCATTATGTGCATATTCCTTTAGCAGCTTGGAGAGCGGTAACCAGCACTACATTGGCTTTTTCACATGAATGTTTCTTAGATGAAATGGCCGTTGCTGCAAAAAAAGATCCATTGGCATTTCGTTTAGAAATGCTTACTAAAGATTCTGATACCAAACAGATTTTAAACAAACTAAAAGAAGTTTCTAATTGGGATAAAAAATTACCTGCAGGTTGGGGAAGAGGTGTAGCACAATATGAATTCTTTGCTGGTCAAGCAGGGTTTGTAATTGAAGTATCAAAAAAAGGAACAGGTGTTAAAATAGAAAAGGTATATGCTGTTATAGATTTGGGAACAGTGGTTAATCCTGATAATACTCGTGCTCAAGTAGAAGGGGCAGCTGTTATGGCTTTAACAGCCGCAATAAAAGGAGGAATAACTTTTGATAAGGGCGCAACTGTTCAATCTAATTTCCATAATAATCCGTTGGTACGTATCAACGAAATGCCAAAAGTAGAAGTACATATTTTGGCCAATGGGGGAAGCAAAATTAAAGGGGTGGGTGAACCAGGTTTACCACCTTTTGCGCCAGCTTTGTGTAATGCAATTTTTGCAGCTACCGGAAAGAGAATTAGAAGGCTGCCTTTTGATATCAATAAAATAGTTTAAGCATGAAAAGAGGAGTGATTTTGGGGGGATTATTGCTTTTTGTAGTTGCAGCTCTTGCCTTTATTCAACCCGCAAATATGGCAAAAAGTATTGCCAATGGAAAGAAAGTATATGCTAATAATTGTATGAATTGTCATATGGAAGATGGTAAAGGATTAGAAGGCGCATTTCCTCCTGTGGCCAAATCTGATTATTTAAAACGCCCTTCTAAGGATTTGATAGAAGTTATATTAAAAGGTCAATCTGGAGAAATAAAAGTAAATGGAGTGGTATATAATGGAATGATGCCTGCTCAAGATTATTTATCCGACGAAGAAATTGCCGATGTGCTGAATTATATCAACAATAGTTGGGGCAATAAAAATGTAAAACCAATTCTTCCTTTGCAAGTAAAACAATTAAGACCTTAAGCCATTCATTCATGAAAGAATTTGGTGATATAGTTCAAGCATATGAACAGGCGATTCAGTTAGGTCTTAAAATGGCATTAGCAACTGTGGTAAATGTTGATGGATCGTCTTACCGAAGACCTGGTGCTCGAATGTTGGTTACTGAAGACGGCCGTTTTACAGGAGCCATTAGTGGAGGTTGTTTAGAAGGCGATGCCCTCAGAAAAGCTGCCTTAGCTATTAATCAAGGGAAAAAAAAGTTAGTGGTATATGATACTACTGATGAAGATGACGCAAAATTAGGGGTACAGCTGGGTTGCAATGGTATTGTGCGAATTCTGTTTGAGCCAATTGATTCTCAGAATGCATCTGTTATAAAATATTTTCAGAAAATGAATGCATCTCGTAAACCATCCATATTGGTTACGGGATATAATCAAGATCATGGAAATCATTGGGGAACAATGTTAACAGAATCTATTGAAGTAAAATATATTGATTGGTTAACGCCAGTATTTGAAAAAGTATTGGAGAATAAAAAATCGGAACATTTAACCATTGATACAGAAGAAGGTAAACAAGAATTATTTGTAGAATATGCAGCACCAGCTATTTCTCTGATTATAGTTGGTGCAGGAAATGATACCATGCCTTTAGAAAGTATGGCAAGATTAATTGGGTGGAATACAACTGTAGTGGATGGGAGACCTACCCATGCAAATGCACTCCGCTTTGGTCAAGCATATAGAATTATAGTTGGTAAACCTGCAGAAGTATTGCGTCAACTCTCATTTGATGATAGAACTGCTATTGTTTTAATGACCCACAATTATAATTATGACCTTGATATGTTATCGGGATTGAACAATTATAGTTTACCCTATATTGGTTTATTAGGTCCAGCAGCTAAGCGCGATAGGTTATTAAATGATTTAGCAGAAGGGGGTGTTTATTTTACTGATGCACAACTGAATCATATTTATGGTCCAACGGGGTTAGACCTAGGTGCAGAAACTGCATCCGAAATTGCATTGTCGGTTTGCTCAGAGATTATGGCGGTAATTGAAGGCAAGCAACCTCAACATTTAAAGTTGAAAAATACACCCATACATGCTTCAATATGAAATGGGGAGTAATGATATTGGCTGCAGGAAAAGCTTCTAGAATGGGGATGGCTAAAATGCTTTTGCCATTTAAGAATAGAACCATATTGGCTCATTTAATTGAAGAAATTCAATCAGTTGAACCAACTATAATTCAATTAGTATCTGGGCATTATCATGATTTAATTCGAGCTGAAATAAATACCAACAACGTTAGCATTGTTCATAATCCTGATTATAAACTGGGGATGAGTAGTTCAATTCAGGTTGGACTTACTGCTATGTTAAAAGCTTGCCCTTCCTTAGACTTTTTGATAATTGTAGTGTCTGATCAACCCTTTTTAAATAGTTCAATTCTGCGTAGCTTAATAATTAAACAGCAAGAAACAGCAAAGGGAATAATAGCCTCTTTTTACAATGGAATTATGGGAACTCCGGTTTTATTGAGCTCGGCTTATTTTACCCATATTTATAATTTAACGGGTGATAAGGGCGCACGTGTTATATTGCAGCAATTCCCAACTGATCTAGAAACCGTTGAATTTGAAAAAGGGGAATTAGATATTGATACAGTGGAAGACTATGAACGATTTTGCAATGAATTAATTGAAGATGATATTGATTGATCAATATAATAGAGTACACGATTATTTGCGAATTTCATTAACGGATAATTGCAATTTGCGTTGCTTCTATTGCATGCCCGAAGAAGATTATGCATTTATGCCTAATAAGCAATTAATGCAAAAGGACGAGATTATTGCAATGGCAACTTTATTTGTACAGCAGGGAGTAAAAAAAATACGATTGACTGGTGGTGAGCCCTTGGTTAGAAAAGACGCTGCAGAAATTATTCAGGCTTTAGGTAAATTAGGAGTAGCGTTAACAATTACTACCAATGCTACTCGAATTCACTTGTTTATAGACGATTTGAAGAATGCAGGGATAAAATCTATCAATATCAGTTTAGATACTTTGAAGCGGGAAAAGTTTCAATTATTAACACGTAGAGACCAGTTCGGTATTGTAAAAGATAATATTGATTTGTTGTTGAAAAATGGTTTTAGGGTTAAAGTGAATATGGTTGTTGTTAAGGGTATGAATGAAATGGAAATATTGGATTTTATAGAGTGGACAAAAAATACCTCCATTCAAATTAGGTTGATTGAATTCATGCCATTTGATGGAAATAAATGGAACAGCGATAAGTTGGTAACCTTACCTGAAATGTTGGAATTAATTGGGTCACAATACAATATTTCAGCAACTGAAAATGAGCCCAACGACACCAGTAAGCCATACAAAATAGAAGGACATAAAGGAAGCTTTGCAATCATTAGCACTATGAGTGCACCTTTTTGTAGCACCTGTAATAGAATAAGACTAACAGCTGATGGGAAAATAAAAAATTGTTTATTCTCATCTTCTGAAACTGATTTATTAACACCATTACGAGAAGGTGCTGATATACTTCCATTAATAAAAAACTCAATTGCCAGTAAGCACAAAGAGTTGGGTGGCCAGTTTTCTAAAGATTTTGAAAAAATTGATACTAGTGAATTGCATAATAGAAGTATGATTGCAATTGGAGGATAATTAAATAATATGATAACTGTAAACGAAGCAAGACAATTGGTATATTCTAAGGCAAAGCCATTGGGCATTGTTCGGATCCCATTGATTAAAGCTGCAGGTATGGTTTCAGCAGAAGATATATTTAGTCCCATCTCGATGCCTACATTTACGCAGTCTTCAATGGATGGTTATGCTATTCAATTAAAATACATTGATGCAATCATGCCCATTCAAGATGAATTACCTGCAGGTTCATCCCAACAATTGGAGTTAAAAGAAGCATATACTGTTAAAGTATTTACTGGTGGTCCAGTTCCAAAAGGTGCAGATTGTATTATACAAAAAGAATGGGTAATTAGTGATGGTGAATCCATTCAAGTTGTACAAAAAACAAACGAGCATGGATTGAATATTCGAGCTATTGGTTCATCTGTTGAAAAGGATGATTTGGTTATTGCCAAGGGTACTTGTTTTCATCCATACCAATTAGCCATGTTGGCTAGTTTAGGTATTATGGAAGTTTTGGTTTATTCTGCGCCCTATGTAACATTAATTATTACTGGTAACGAGTTGGTTAAACCAGGAGAATCAATTGCATTTGGGCAAGTGTACGAGTCCAATTCAATTGGGCTTGCTGCTGCATTACAATTGGCAGGAGTAAATGAATTATCGATACTGTATGTCAAAGACATATTGATTGAAACTAAAACAGCTATAAGGAATGCATTAAGTTATTCTGATATTGTTTTAGTTACTGGTGGAGTAAGTGTTGGAGACTATGATTTTGTTGCAGAAGCTGCTAAACAAGAGGGAGTGAATGAATTATTTCATGGAGTTAAACAAAAGCCTGGAAAGCCTTTGTTCTTTGGAAATCATCATGAAAAATTAGTGTTTGGTTTGCCGGGGAACCCAAGTTCTGTGTTACATTGTTTTCAACAATATGTAAAACCTGCTATTGAATTAATGGAAGGGAAAAAACCAGTTACAGCCATAAAGGCGCAATTAACAACACCATTTATTAAGAAGCCTGGATTGGATTTTTTCTTAAAAGCTTATTTTAAAGAAGGAATGGTAACTATTTTACCTGCGCAGGCTTCTTACCAAGTAGGGGCTTTTTCTAATGCAAATTGTTGGGTAGAATTACCATCAGAAGAGTCATTTTTTTATAAAGAACAATTGGTAACCGTGCATTTATTTTAAAGCTATTAAAATGGAAGAAATCATTCTTTATGGCCTTGCTTTTTTTGTAATTGCATTTTTATATGCCACAGTTGGGCATGGAGGAGCTAGTGGCTATTTGGCATTAATGGCCTTATTTAACTTTAACGTAGTCGTTATTAAACCTACCGCTCTAATATTGAATTTATTAGTTTCTTGTATTGCTTTTGTATCTTTTTATAAAGCCAAGCATTTTAAATCTACCCTGCTTTGGCCATTAGTGATCACTTCAATACCTTTTGCTTACATAGGAAGTATAGTGCCAGTTTCAGAGGGGGTGTACAAAAAAATATTAGCTATTGTTTTATTAATTGCTGTAATTAGAATGCTATTCTTAAATAAAGTTAATAGCTCAAACCATGCGCCTAAATGGTATTGGTTGAGTTTAGCTGGTGCAATAATTGGGATTATTTCTGGAATGGTAGGGATGGGAGGAGGAATATTACTATCACCATTATTGTTATTAATGGGATGGTCTAATCAGCAGCAAACAGCTGCATTGAGCGCAATTTTTATATTTTTGAATTCAGCAGCTGGAATGTTGGGCCAACTAAAACAGGGGTTTTCATTAGACCAATCTACTTACACCATAATTGTTTTTGTTTTAGTAGGAGGTTGGTTAGGCGCTTATTTCGGGTCCAAAAAATTGCAATCTAATCAGTTGAAATTCATCTTAGCAACTGTGTTAATTGTGGCTGCTACAAAATTATTGTTCGTAAAATAATACTATGGAAATACAAGTTATTTTCTTTGGGTCTATAATTGATATCACCAATACAGATCAAATAATCATTGAGGGGTGTAGTGATACACAATCTTTGATTAATGAATTAGTTAAGCTCTTCCCATCCATCGAGAATAAAAAATATTTTATAGCAGTAAATCAGAAAATGATTCAAGCTAATACCTTAATTAAAACAGGAGATACAGTGGCATTGATGCCGCCTTTCTCAGGAGGATAATATGCATTCAAATGATCGCTATATCAGACAAATGATTTTACCTGGATTTGGTTCTGCAGCACAAGAAAAACTGAGCCAAGCCAAGGTTTTGATTGTGGGTATGGGTGGATTAGGTTGTCCTGCTTTGCAATACCTTGTAGGGGCTGGGGTTGGAACGATTGGTATAATGGATGCTGATAAAATCAGTTTAAGCAATTTGCATCGTCAATTATTGTTTAATGAGAATGAACTGGGTTTATTGAAAGTGGAAGTTGCAGCCAAAAAAGTGAAAGCGCAAAATAGTTTTATAAAAATTGAAGAGTATCCTTTTGCCATGAATAAAAGCAATGCTATTGAAGTCATTGCTAATTATGATTTAATTATAGATGCTACAGACAATTTTTCTGCTAAATATTTAATCAATGATGTTTGTGTATGGCTAAAAAAGCCTTTTGTATTTGGTGCAGTTTCTGGTTATGAAGGGCAAGTGGCCCTTTTTAATGTTGCAATTGATTTAGGTACTCCTATCCATTATCGCCATTTATTTCCTGTTCAACCTGTTGCTAATGAAATAGCCACTTGCGAAGAAACAGGAGTGGTAGGGGTTTTGCCTGGTATTATTGGTACAATGCAAGCAGCTGAAGCAATTAAGTTAATTACTCAATTAGGTAAGCCTTTGTTGAATAGACTTCTTACCTATAATTTCTTAACTGCTCAATGGTTTGAAATTGAAATGAATGCAATCGAAGGAATTCCTTTAATTGACAATCATTTTATTAATAGCTACAACTATCAAATTGATTGCGATTTTATGGAAGATGATTTAGAGGAAATTGATATTGATGAAATTGATATGTCTCAGTTTCTCGAAATAAAAAATGATCCGAATATATTTATTCTTGATGTAAGGGAGATGCATGAATATCCAGCTATCAACTTTTCTCATGCACAGATTCCTATGTCTATTTTAAAAGAATCTATTCATTTGCTTCCCGCCCAGCCTATATATGTGATATGTCATCAAGGTATAAGAAGTGTTTATGCGGCACAATTAATTAAATTGCATAGGCAAGTTGAAACATATAGTTTAAAGGGGGGATTAGCCGCCTATTTTAATAAAGTAAGTAATGAGCAATAAAAAACCCACTTCTATTTTTGTTAATGGTCCTATACCAGCACATAAAATAGCAGAAGATATTCAAAAGCATTCAACCAAAACAACTATTGGTGCTCATAGTATTTTTTTAGGACAAGTGCGAGCAGATGAAATTAATAATGAAAAAGTTACTGCTATTGAGTATTCTGCATATGAGGAAATGGTAATGGAAAAGATGGTTGAAATTAGAGAATCATTCTTTGCTAAATATTCTCTGACCTGCATGCATATTTATCATAGCCTTGGCAGGGTGGCAGTAGGTGAAATTTGTTTATTTGTATTTACTTCCTCTGCTCATAGAAGAGACGCTATTGATGCTTGTAATGAAATGGTTGAATCCATAAAAAAGGAATTGCCTATTTGGGGAAAAGAAATTTGTGAAGACAATAGTTCGGTATGGAAACAAAATAATTAATCATGGTAAATATCACATATAAGTCGAATACACTTAGAAAAGCTATTGCTGAAGCTACTGTTCTAGTTTCTAAGCAGGAAACAATCAATGCAATAGAGCAACACAAGGTTCCAAAGGGGGATGTGTTCTCATTTGCTAAAGTGGCTGCTTTATTTGGTGTTAAAAAAACCAGTGAATTAATTCCAGACTGTCATCCACTACCAGTAGAATATACTGATGTGAGATTCAATATACTTGATTTGAAAATTATTGTTGAGGTTGAAGTACATACTATCTATAAAACGGGTGTTGAGGTAGAAGCTATGCATGGGGCATCTATTGCAGCATTAACCTTATATGATATGCTGAAACCCATTGATAAAAATGTAGAAATTCAGCATATTCAATTGAAGTCTAAAACAGGAGGTAAGACCGATAAAAAGTCTTATCTAGATAAAGGTTTACAAGCTGCAGTCATCGTTTGTTCCGATACCGTTTCTGCAAAGAAGGCAGAAGATAAAGCGGGTTTAGCAGTGATTGAAGCGCTGCATAAATTGAATATAGCAGTTCCTATTTATAAAGTAATACCCGATGAAGCTGCAGCCATAAAAGAGCAAGTATTTTCCAATACACACGATGGTATACAATTGCTAATCATGGTAGGAGGTACAGGTGTTTCTTTAAGAGATATTACCCCCGACACAGTTAAGCCATTATTAGATCGTGAGTTGGATGGTGTAATGGAAACGGCAAGACGGTACGGACAAGAGCGTATGCCATATGCAATGTTGTCTAGAAGTGTAGCGGGTTTAATCAACCAAACATTGGTACTTACTTTTCCAGGGTCATTATCCGGAGCAACAGAATACATGGAAGCGTTGTTTCCACAAGTTTTACATGTATTGGATGTAGTTGCTGGTGATAGGCACGGTTTATAATGAAGGTAAAGAACTGTATTCAACAGTTACTTGAGGATCTTCGACCCCTCTATTGAAATCTTTTGCAATGGTATGGGCAGTTAATGCTTCATTGGAAAGCTGATATGCTGCGAGTTCTCTTATTCGATTTTCTCTTAATGGGCCAATCCATTCTTCTGCTAATTCTGTAGGAAGGATTGTAGGCATTCTTTTTTTTGTGTTGTGAATTTTTTGCATCAAGCCATTTGCTTTTGTGGTAACTATAGCAAAACTATGGATCATTTCTCCAGATAATTTGTCGGTCCATGGTTGCCATATACCCGCCATATAGAATAAGGGTTCTTCTTTGTTTGTGCTACTAATAAAATAAGGATAGGCAATAGGCTTTTTATCTTCCTCTCCTTGATAATGCCTCCATTCATAAAACCCTGTGCTCAATACTAAACACCTTCTTGCTTTTGCAGCAGCTTGATAAAGTTTACTTTCAAATAATTTTTCAGCTGTAGCATTAAGGGTAGTATATTTTTTTCTACTTTCTTCTAATTCACCTAGGTGTTGTATAAACCAAGGGATGAATTCCCAATGAGCCAATTCTGGATGCCATTCACCTGCGTTATCTTCAATAATGATTGGCCATGATGCATAACTAAATCCAGACTGAACTTGAATATCCACAGGTGGAATTTCTTTTTCTTTCCCTTTTAGTTTGATCTTTTTTTTGGGTGGAATTTTTAATGAGTTGTAATAACACATGGGTTAAAATTACGCAACTCAGCGGTTATAATCCTACTACCTCAATAAATTGAGATTTAGATGGTCTGCTGCTTACTGTTGCTGCGCAAGTGCCACAATCGGGTTCAGGTTTAGCTTGACTGAGTAGTTTAACTGTTATAACTAATCCAGTAAGATCACTGGTAAGGGTTTGCATTTTTGTTCGGTCTTCGCAACTGAATCTAGTGAAAAAAACATGATCATAGGTTTTACCTTCAAAAGCAAAGCCGTTTTCAGTATATTGTTTATAACTAGTATCAATTAACTGTACAATTGCATCATTGCATACTTCTTTAATAATTTTCACTTGGAATGTTGCTGTATTTAAATCGTCTTTTTTGGTACACGATAATTGTAATAGCCCAAGTATAAATAACGCAATGAAAGAAGTTCTCATATTATTCTTTTTTAATAAGAGGCTTATTTCAAATAAAATGCTGCTTTTGTCATTACACTTTATTTTAGAAATAATTTCATTTTGCAGACTCTTATGGTCATTTTGCAGAAAACCTTTTTTATTTGGTGGATTAATATTACAAAAAGAAAATGCTGGTATTAGTTTTAGGTTCTAATATCAATTTATGTATTGTATAGAAACCCAAAACCTCTCTTATCGGTTCTCGCAGGAACAACAAGTGCTGAATAAAGTGAACCTACAAGTACCCACCGGTTCTATTTACGGATTTTTAGGACCCAATGGAGCTGGTAAAACAACCACACTTCGTTTAATCCTTGGTTTGTTGCGAAAGCAAGCTGGAACAATTTCCATTTTTGGAAAACCATTTTTTGAAAATAGAATTTCCATACTCCAAAATATTGGCTCACTTATCGAATCTCCCTCTCTTTATGGACATCTTACTGCTGTAGAAAATTTGCGTATTCAACAAGTTTTGTATCAATGCCCAAAATCAAGAATCTTGGATGTATTAAATACCGTAGGCCTTTCTAATACCGGCAAAAAAAAAGCGGGACAGTTTTCATTGGGAATGAAACAACGACTTAGTATAGCGGTTGCTTTATTGCATAATCCTAGCCTTCTCATTTTAGATGAGCCCACCAATGGGTTAGACCCAAACGGGATTATCGAAATAAGAGACTTAATTAAAAAAATCAATAGAGAATTAAATATCACTATTTTAATTTCTAGTCACTTGTTGTCAGAAATTGAAAAGATAGTCACTCATGTTGGCGTCATCAATAAGGGCAATATATTGTTTCAAGGGAAGCTATCAGAATTGCAAACCAAACAAAATTTAGGTGCATCAATTCAAATTAAAACCAATAATAATATTGCTGCAGTAAACATGTTAGAGGCAGCAGGTTTTCCAGCAGTCCTTGATCATGAAAAAATCATATTACCTAAAATACAGGAAGCACAAATTGCCGCCCTCAATAAACAAATGGTTCAACAGAATATTGAAGTGTATCAAATAAGCCATCACCAAAACGACCTTGAATCAATTTTCATTGACCTTATTAATCTTTAAAGAATATAATATGAATTTTATACATTGTTTTAAAGGGGAATGGATTAAAAAGAAACGAAGCCTAGCAGCTTGGCTTGTAATAATAGGCGGTTTCTTTACTCCTGCTATCATGATTGCGATTGCACTTTATCGTTCAAGTGCAACAAGAGCTGCCTTGTTAAAGAAGGAGTATTGGACAAATCATTGGCTTAATTCATGGGAATCTATTGCTATGTTTTTGTTGCCCTTAGGGATTATTTTATCCACTAGTTTGGTTACTCAAATAGAGTTTAAAAATAATACATGGAAACAATTGCATACAAGTCCACAAACGTTTACCAATTTATTTTTAGCTAAACTATCTGTAATTGTGGTAATGCTTTTACAATTTTTTTTACTTTTTAATTTGGGTACCTATTTATCAGGCATTATACCAATCTTATTTATTGACGATGCACATTATCCCATTGCCAACATTCCATGGAAGGATATTTTTTATAATAGTTTACTTTATTTTATTACAAGTTTACCAATTATTGCCATTCAATATTTAGTTAGCTTACAGTTTAAGAATTTCTTAGTATCAATTGGCGTAGGATTGGGTTTATGGGTTGCTTCCATTGCAGGTCTTGCTTGGAAATACAGCTATATGCTGCCCTATTCTCACGGGTCATTATATTATTTAAAATTGAGCGGAAGATTATTGCGCCCAATACCAATCATAGAAATGGCTCTCGCTTATTTTATTATCGTCATTATTATTAGCTATATATTGTATATTACCAAAAAGGAAAAAGGGTAAAAGCTATGCATCGATTTTTAATCATTAGCATACATGTGCTTTATTGGATTATGTTTATTTTACTGCTCATGTTGTTTTATTTTTTCTTGATGTTGCTTCCAGTTAATGCAACATTAGAACAACAAAATCCTGGTAGATTTGGATTCTGGGTAAGGTTAATGTTTGGATTTGCCATTGTACCAGGACTGATTGGCTTTTATGGATTTTATGGCTTTTTATTTGATAGATACCTTAGCAAAAAAAAATACTGGTTATTTGCTTTGATGAGTTTTGTAGTAGCCATTTTTGCTGCTATTATTGGCGCAATTGTAGAATTGTTGCCTTCTGTTTTTGGAACAAAATTTATCCTAAGGAATGATTTTTTTTCTATGGTCATTATTCTTGGTGTAATGAGTTTCGGTGCTTTTGTAAATGGCATTATTGGTTTAGTTATTCGGGGTTTTATAAGTTGGTTCAATGATATAAAAATTAAAGAAAGCTTAAGCCAGAAAAACTTTGAAATGGAATTAAACTTAATAAAATCTCAAATAAACCCCCATTTCTTATTTAATACACTCAATAATATTGATGTATTGATTGAAAAAGATCCGCCTAAAGCATCGCTGTATTTCAATAAGCTTTCTGCAATTATGCGATTTATGTTGTATGAGACCAAAACAGATAAAATACCACTTGCTAAAGAGCTAGATTATATCACTCAATATATTGACCTGCAAAAAATACGGCATGCTAATCCTGATTTTGTTCAATATGCCGTTGAAGGAGTAGTTGATTTTATTTCTATTGAACCGATGCTTTTTATTCCTTTTATTGAAAATGCCTTTAAGCATGCTCGGTTTGCTAAAGATGGAGTTGGAATTAAAATTCAATTGCAGTTGACTGATAAAATAATTAGGTTTAGTTGCGAAAATTCAATTGGATCCAATGCAATTGAAAATGAACTTTATGGGGGATTAGGTAATGGATTAATAGAGAAGCGGTTGAATTTGTTATATCCACAACAACATGAATTATTGATTACCAAAAGCAACCAACATTATTTGGTGAGTTTAACAATTCAGTATGCAGATTAATTGTATTATAGTAGAAGACGAGCCACTGGCTCAGGAGCGATTAAAAAACTATATAACACAAATTCCTTATTTGCGTTTAAAGGCTATTTATGAAAACAGCTTAGATGCACTCGTTTATATTAAAACTAACCCAATTGATTTGGTATTTCTTGATATACAATTGGATGGAATTACAGGAATTCAATTATTGGAATCAACTAATTTAAATTGCCAGGTAGTTATTACTACTGCATACCATGAGTATGCTTTAAAAGGGTACGAACTAAATATAACAGATTATTTATTAAAGCCCTTTGGTTTCGAAAGATTTAAGCAGGCGATAGAAAAAGTACAGATAAATTTATCGAAAAAAGTAGGAGAGGACCCCTTGTATTTTTTTGTAAAAACTTCCTATAAATTGGAAAAAGTATATTACACCGATCTGTTGTTTATAGAAGGCATGAGAGATTATAGAAAATTGTATACGGTTTCTAATACAATTTTGACCTTACAAACTTTTAAAGAATTTGAAGCTAGTTTGCCGCAAAAATTATTTTGTAGAGTGCATAAATCCTATATGGTTGCAATCGATAAAATTGATACCATTGAGCGAGATGAAATTAAGATTAGTGGTCATAAGGTTTACATATCAGAAACCTATAAGCAAGTTTTTTTTGAAAGGCTTAAAAAAGCCTAAAATCCCCTTTAACTAAATATAGAAAATGGGGGCTTGGTAGCCGCTACGGGATTGTCGGCTACACTTCGTTGCGCCGACTTCCTCGGCCACACTTTGTGTGTTGGGGATTGCCATTTCTCACTTCGTTCGAAATGTCTTCCCCAATGGTGGCCTTACCCAAAGCCCTCGCATCGGCTACACTTCGTTGCGCCGACTTCCTCGGCCACACTTTGTGTGTTGGGGATT
>CAZTDV010000019.1:0-3961 GCA_964612195.1 uncultured Sediminibacterium sp. | reverse complement strand
CGTTCGAAATGTCTTCCCCAATGGTGGCCTTACCCAAAGCCCTCGCATCGGCTACGCCGCTGCTGGTTTTTTTTATTCACTCACTTAGCCGAATGCATTCGGCACGTTCGCAAATAAAAAAACCCTCTCACTTTCGTTCGAGGGCTTTGTAGCCGGTACGGGAATCGAACCCGTCTTTGCCCCGTGAAAGGGGGCTGTCCTAACCGATAGACGAACCGGCCATGGTTTTATCTTTCGGGTTGCAAAAATAAGAGGCAAATTGTTTTCTGCCAAACTTTTTTATCAAATTACGCAAATTGATTTTAGAAACTGTAAATTTGCCATCCTAACGCTAATTAATCAAATTAAAACAGCTATCAATGAGTACAGTAAAAGTTGCTATTAACGGTTTTGGAAGAATCGGTCGCTTGGTATTTCGTCAGATTTACAATATGAAAGGTATAGATGTGGTTGCTATCAACGATTTAACCAGTCCAGCGGTATTGGCACATTTATTAAAATACGACAGTGCACAAGGACGTTTTGATGCCACTGTAACTTCAACAGATGATTCAATTGTAGTAAACGGAGAAACAGTAAAAATATATGCACAACGTGACCCAGCTCAAATTCCTTGGGGCGCGCATGGTGTTGATGTAGTAATAGAATCAACAGGATTCTTTACCGATAAAGACAAAGCAGAAGCGCATATTAAAGCAGGTGCTAAAAGAGTGGTTATCTCTGCTCCAGCAACAGGTGATTTAAAAACTGTGGTATTTAATGTAAATCATGCCATTTTAGATGGTTCTGAAACCATTATCTCTTGTGCATCTTGTACCACCAACTGCTTGGCTCCAATGGCTAAAGTATTGAATGATCAATATGGTATTTTAACTGGTATCATGAGCACTATTCACGCTTATACCAATGACCAGAATACTTTGGATGCTCCGCATCCTAAAGGAGATTTAAGAAGAGCTAGAGCAGCTGCAGCTAATATTGTTCCAAATAGTACTGGTGCTGCTAAAGCAATAGGATTAGTATTACCAGAATTGAAAGGAAAGTTAGATGGAAGTGCACAGCGTGTTCCAACCATCACTGGTTCTTTAACTGAATTAACTACCATCTTAAGTAAAAAGGTAACTGCAGATGAAATAAATGCTGCAATGAAAGCTGCTGCTAATGAGAGCTTTGGTTACAATGAAGATGAAATTGTGAGTTCAGATATTATTGGAACCCATTTTGGTTCTTTATTTGATGCAACTCAAACAAAAGTGATGACTGTTGGTGATACTCAAATGGTGAAGACCGTGAGTTGGTATGATAACGAAATGAGTTATGTAAGTCAGTTAGTAAGAACTGTACAATATTTTGCAGGATTAATCAGCAAATAATTGTTCAATAATAGCTTTAAAAGCCGTTTCGATTTTTCGGGACGGCTTTTGTTTTTTGGTTAAATTGCCTTTAAATAATTTTTTATGACGAGTCCTTTTGTTGCTTTTAATTTTTCAGGAAAGAAAGCCTTAATTAGAGTTGATTTTAATGTGCCTTTAGATAAGCAAACCTATGCTATTGGAGACGATAATCGAATGAGGGCTGCGGTACCAACAATTGTGAAAATTTTGCAAGACGGTGGTTCTGTTATTTTAATGAGTCATTTGGGTAGGCCAAAAGATGGACCAGAAACTAAAAGTTCATTGATACATATTACTGGTCATTTGCAAACGCTATTGAGTAATGCAATGAATAAAGAAGTATTGGTTCAATTTGCAAATGATTGCATAGGTCAAGAAGCATATGATAAGTCCGAAAATTTAAAAGCTGGCGAAGTTTTATTATTAGAAAATTTGCGATTCTATAAAGAAGAAGAAAAAGGCGATGCTTCATTCGCCCAAAAATTAAGTAAGCTAGGAGATGTATATGTAAACGATGCTTTTGGAACTGCTCATAGGGCCCACGCTTCAACCGCAGTAATTGCACAATATTTTAGCGCAGATAAAAAAATGTTTGGTTTATTAATGGAGGGTGAAGTAAAGGCAGCTGAATTGGTTTTACATAAAGCTGCTAAACCATTTACTGCAATAATTGGTGGAGCTAAAGTGAGCGATAAGATTTTAATTATAGAAAACTTATTGGAACGAGCAACAGATATTATCATTGGCGGTGGAATGGCTTATACATTTATGAAGGCGCAAGGAGGACAAATAGGAAAAAGTCTTTGCGAAGAAGATCGATTAAGTACGGCATTGGATATTTTAAATAAAGCAGCAGCAAAAGGAGTGAATATTCATTTACCTGAAGACAGTGTTGTTGCAGACAATTTTGCTGCTGATGCTAATACTAATATAGCACAGAGCAATCAGGTACCTGATGGTTGGATGGGACTAGATATTGGACCAAAAGCTGCTGCGTCTTTTGCTGCAACTATTAAAAGTTCAAAAACCATTTTATGGAATGGTCCGATGGGTGTTTTTGAAATGGAAAAATTTCAGCAAGGAACTAAAGCCATTGCAATTGCAGTAGCTGAATCAACTGCTAATGGGGCATTTAGTTTAGTAGGAGGTGGTGACAGCGTTGCAGCCGTAAACCAGTTTGGTTTTGCTGATCAGGTTAGTTATGTAAGTACGGGTGGTGGTGCTATGCTGGAATACTTTGAAGGAAAAGTATTGCCAGGCATTGCAGCTATTGCTGATAAATAATATTAAGCTACATCTTCTCCTGTTGCAGCTTTCATCATTAAGAACCAGTCTTCTCGGGTTAGTTTGATGGAAGCTGCAATTTTTGCTTGTGCCAATCGGGCTGATTTAGTAGTTCCAATTACCGGTAGAATTTTAGACGGATGAGTGTTTAACCATGCAATTAATATTTCGTTCAATCCAGCAACATACTTTTCTGCCAATAATGATGCAGCATGCGTAATACTTCTAAAGTGTGGATGCAAATCATCTGTAAGCAATCCACCACCTAATGGCGCCCATGCCATTGGTGTAATTTCATTTTCAATGCAATTGTCTAAAATTCCATTATTAAAAGGTGCAGTACAAATAATAGATACTTCAATTTGATTGTATTGAATGGGTACCCATTTACGCAACATATTCACTTGATGAGGCAAAAAATTAGATACACCAAATGCATGTACTTTTCCTTGTTTTTGTAAAGTTTGGATTGCTTCTGCTACTTCTTCTGGAGCAAGTAATGGATCTGGACGATGAATTAAAAGAACATCTAAATAGTCTGTACCAAAGTTTTTTAAAGATTGCTCTGCAGATCGGATAATATGTTTTTTACTAGTATTGTACGATTTGATATTATGGTTTGGCCTATTCTCAGTTACCATTTGAATACCGCACTTGGTAATCAATTTTATTTGAGAACGCAATGTTTTGTCTTCTTTTAATGCATCACCGAATTCTTCTTCTGTGGTATAATCACCATAAATATCTGCATGATCAAAACTATTAACGCCTATAGCTAAACACTCTTCAATCATTGCTCTATAAGCAGCGGTTGAAAAATTAGCTCCCCATTTTCCCCATCTCATACAACCTGCTATTGGACTACTTAACTGTTCTTGCTGTTTCATATTTTAAATATAAGAATAAAAAAAACTCGTTCTGAATACAGAACGAGTTTTATAAGTCGGTAGGTTAATTAGATTAATATCTGTTGTATCCACCACCACCGCCGCCGTTTCCACGATCGCGATTACCGCCACCGTATCCACCGCCGCCGCGATTACCGCCGCCGCCACCACCGTAGCCGCCACGACTTCCGCCGCCACCACCACCGTAAGGCTTCTTTTTAAAGCCGCCTCTTTCGCCTTCTGGGCGAGGGGTAGATTCGTTTACAACAATTTTGCGATCCATAACATCAGTGTCATGTAAAGCAGCGATAGCAGCACGAGCTGCATCATCATCAGCCATTTCAACGAAACCAGAGCCTTTGCTACGGTCGTTGTTAAATTTGTCGGTATCGATTT
>CAZTDV010000018.1:0-57678 GCA_964612195.1 uncultured Sediminibacterium sp. | reverse complement strand
CGGTTACAATGGTCTGTAATGATTCCTGTTTACAACGGTTTAGCCTATTTAGAGCAAACCTTGCGTTCTGTTTTATGCCAAGATTTTGGACCAGACAGAATGCAAATTGAAGTAGTAGACGATGTTAGTAATGAAGGTGATGTAGCCGAAATTGTTGAAAGGGTTGGAAAAGGTAGAATTGGATATTATAAACAACCCGTAAATGTGGGCAATGTTAGAAACTTTGAAACCTGCATTAATAGAGCTGTTGGAGAATACGTTCATATTTTACATGGAGACGATTATGTAGAGCCTGGTTTTTATAAAGCCATCACCCAATTATTCATTGATTTTCCTGAAGCAGGGGCGGCATGTACAGATTGGAGAGTAGTAGATGATATGGGTATTCCTGTATGGACAAACGCACCTGTTGGTGAAGAAAGGGGAATATTGAAAAATTGGCAACAAAGAATTGCAATTCGTCAATGGCTAGAACCTCCTGCCAAAGTAGTAAAGCGCAGTACTTATGAGGATTTAGGTTCATTTTTTATGGTTCATTGCTGTGAAGACTGGTTAATGTGGAATAGAATTGCCGCCAAGTATCCAGTGGCCTATCATCCAGAAGTATTAGCCAAATACAGAAACCACGATGAAAATGTAACTGCAAAATCTTTTAAGAACAGGAAAAATTTTCTAGATATTGAAAAAACATTATTGTACAATATTGCACATCTTCCTGAACATTTGAGAGCTGAGTCAGAAAAAGCATCTCGTAAAAACTATGCTTTCTATTTTGCAAATTTAGCCCATAGACAATGGCATGCCAATCATGATAAGGAAGAAGCACTGATTGTTGCTAAAGATGCATTGAAGTTTCAAGTAAATGCCTACTCAGTAAAACAGTACCTTAAATTGTTGTTTAAAATAGCAACAGGATACAAGGGGAAAACCAAATAAGTTCTAATCATTTTATTTTAGTTTTGCCACAAATTTAAAGAATGGCAAAGGCATTCCTATTCGATTTAAATGGCACTATTGTAGACGATATGGCATACCACAAAAAAGTATGGTATAATGTATTAGTAAATGAATTGGGGGCCAAAATGAGTTTTGAAGAAGTTGCTGCAGAAATGTATGGTAAAAACTCAGAGTTATTAGATCGGATATTTGGTAAAGGAACATTTAGTCCTGCACAAGTAAGCGAAATTGAAATGGCTAAAGAGCAAAAATACCAAGAGCTTTACCGACCATATATGAAACCCCTTGATGGCTTAATGGAATTTCTACATACAGCCAAATCTGCTGGAATTCCTATGGGTATTGGTTCTGCAGCTATTCCATTTAATATTGATTTTGTGTTAGATGAATTAAATATTCGCCATTTCTTTTCTACAGTAGTAAGTGCTTTTGATGTGCCAGTAAGTAAACCCGATCCAGCAGTTTTTTTAAAAGGGGCAGCTGATTTAGGAGTAGATCCTGCTAACTGTATTGTTTTTGAAGACGCCCCCAAAGGAGTAGAAGCAGCCGCAAATGCAGGAATGAAAGCGGTGGCAATTACTACCATGCATACTCCAGATGAGTTTAAGCAATACAATAATATTATTGCGTTTACAAAAGACTATGGAACCCTTTCTCACCTATTGAAATAAGCAATAAAAGATATTGGTATAATAATTTGGACTAGCCCATTAGTTTTGGTTAAATTGTTTACCAAAAACAGTAATAATGGCAACACCCAATTGGATAGGTGTATATCCCGCACTTTTAACACCTTTTAATTCCGACGAAAGCATTGATGAAAAATTGTTCTTAAAAAACCTTCAAGCACAAATTGATGCAGGTGTTCAAGGAGTGATTATTGGGGGATCATTAGGCGAAGCAAGTACTTTATTGAACGAAGAAAAAATCATGCTTTTAAAAAGGGCCAAACTAATTGCGCCCATGAAGTTTCCCATTATTTTAAATATTGCAGAGTCTACCACCAAAGCGGCAGTAGCATTTACAAAAGAAGCACAAGCAGCGGGTGCAGATGGATTCATGTTGTTACCACCTATGCGTTATAAGTCGGACGATAACGAAACTGTTCAATATTTTAAAGCGGTAGCTGCAGCCACTTCCTTATCAATTATGATTTACAATAATCCAGTAGATTATAAGATAGAAGTAACTTTAGACATGTTTGAAGCATTGAAGGAACATTCGAATATTCAAGCAGTAAAAGAATCTACCAGAGATGTTTCTAATGTAACCAGAATGAAGAATCGTTTTGGGGATCGATTTAAAATCCTTTGCGGAGTAGATACGCTGGCATTTGAAGAACTCTGTTTGGGTGCAGATGGTTGGATTGCTGGTTTAGTAGATGCTTTCCCTGAAGAAACAGTTGCAATCTATAAGTTAACCAAAGCGGGAAAGTTAGCAGAAGCATTAAGCATTTATCGTTGGTTCTTGCCCGTATTAGAATTAGATATTCATCCTAAATTGGTGCAATATATTAAATTGGCTGCAACCCATACTGGTATTGGATCTCCGCATGTAAGAGCGCCCCGACTTCCACTAACAGGAGAAGAGTTAAATAAGGTTAATAATATCATTACCAGCGCTTTGGCTAAACGACCAAATTTACCAGACTACCGATCATTATAAAAAATTATGAGTACGAGTTTACAATCATTTAGCACATTAAAAGGCGCATATATACCAACCCCTTTTCCTATTTCTTCAGCAGCTGAAGTAGAACAAGTACTTCAGGATGCGGCAGCGGCTTCAATCCCCTTCGGAAAAAAAACTTTTATTGAAAGAGCGGAATTTTTAGAAGCAATTGCTGACGAAATTATGGAGTTGGGAGATGCGTTATTAGAAAAAACCCATGAAGAAACAGCTTTGCCACTCGCAAGGTTAAATGGAGAAAGAGGAAGAACTTGTACTCAATTAAAACTGTATGCGAATTTATTAAGGAATGGTTCATGGTGCGATGCAGTGATAGACACTGCTATGCCTGAACGCCAACCCTTACCCCGTGCCGATTTAAGAAGAATACTACAACCCATTGGTCCAGTATTGGTTTTTGGGGCAAGCAATTTTCCTTATGCTTATTCAACGGCTGGAGGTGATACCGCTTCTGCCCTAGCAGCAGGATGCCCAGTGATTGTTAAAGCCCATGAATCGCATTTGGGTACCAGCGAATTGGTTGCAAAAGCCGTATTGCGTGCTGCAGAAAAAACAGGAATGCCAAAGGGGGTATTTGTGAGTTTAGTTGGAACTGGCCCAATATTGGGTCAACAATTAGCAGCAGACGAAAGAATACAAGCCATTGGTTTTACAGGATCTTACAAAGCCGGTATGGCATTATATACCACAGCAACACAAAAAAGGAAAACCCCCATTCCAGTATATGCAGAAATGAGCAGTATTAATCCAGTAATACTGCTACCTGAATTATTGGCTCAAAAAACGGCTTTCATTGCAGCAGCATTAGCAGGTTCAATTTGTTTAGGTGTTGGGCAGTTTTGTACTAGTCCAGGATTAATTTTTGCTTTGGACGATGAAGCAACGCAATCCTTTGCAGCTGAATTAGCTACTGCATTGGCGGCTGTTTCACCAGCCACTATGTTGAACCCACAAATATGTAATACGTATTATGCCGATAAAAAACAATTGGTGAATACAAAGAATGTAAAAATACTTTTTGAGGGATCAGAACTGTCTGAAGTATTTCAAGCCACTCCAGCTTTGTTGCAAACAACAGCCCTACATTTTATGGCTAATCCATCATTACAAAAAGAAATATTCGGGCCTTGTAGTTTATTGGTAGTATGTAAAAATCAGCAAGAACTATATGCAGCAATTGCAACCATGGAAGGACAGCTAACAGGCTCGGTATATGGATCAACCGAAGAGTTAATTCAACACCAACAACTGGTTGATGCTTTGCAACAAAAAGTAGGTAGACTCATATTTAATAATGTACCTACTGGTGTTGAAGTATGCAATGCTATTGTACATGGTGGACCATTCCCTGCAACAACGGATGCAAGAACTACTTCTGTAGGGCCTGAAGCCATTAGAAGATTTGCAAGGCCGGTTTGTTACCAAGATTGTCCAGAAGCATTGCTACCATTGTATTTGCGAAATAACAACGAAGCGGGAATTTTAAGATTGGTTAATGGGATTTTGACTATTGAAGCTGTTGCGTAAATATCCGTTTGACTAAATAGATTATTGAGTAATTATGGCGCATAAAAAATTCTTTTGCATAGATGCACATACCTGTGGTAATCCAGTAAGACTGGTTGCAGGTGGAGGCCCTTTATTAGAAGGCAATTCAATGATGGAAAGACGATTACATTTTATGCGCGACTACGATTGGATTAGAAAAGGGTTAATGTTTGAGCCACGCGGACACGATATGATGAGTGGAAGTATATTATATCCGCCTTGTGATCCACAAAATGATATTGGTGTACTATATATAGAAACCAGTGGTTGTTTGCCTATGTGCGGACATGGAACTATTGGAACCATTACCATTGCTATTGAAGAAGGATTGGTTCAACCAAAACAACCAGGTAAACTTAGAATTGAAACTCCAGCAGGATTGGTATTGATTGAATATAAACAAGAAGGTAAAAAAGTAGTTTCGGTAAAACTAACCAATGTGCCCGCCTTCTTGTATGCCTCCGATTTATTAGTTGAATGCAGTGGGCTAGGCACCATTAAAGTAGATGTAGCTTATGGTGGAAACTTTTATGCAATAGTAGATCCACAAGAAAATTTTGCAGGCCTGGAGCATTTTACCGCAGACCAATTAATTAGTTTTAGTAGAGAATGTAGAACTTATTTAAACAAGCATTATTCATTTGTACATCCAGCAAACGAACATATAAAAGGCTTAAGTCATTTATTGTGGACCGGTAAAACAATTAGCGAAAAAGCTACTGCAAGAAATGCCGTTTTTTATGGTGACAAAGCCATTGATCGTTCTCCCTGTGGTACAGGAACATCTGCAAGAATGGCACAATGGTATGCAAAGGGTTTATTAAAACAAGGAGATGTATTTGTACACGAAAGTATAATTGGATCAATATTTAACGGTACTATTGAAGCAGTAACAACAGTAAATGAGCGGCCAGCTATTATTCCAGGAATAGAAGGATGGGCAAGGGTAACCGGATACAATACCATTATTATAGATGATGATGATCCTTATGCACACGGCTTTCAAGTTATTTAAAGGCACCACTTAATTATATAAATAGAGATAAAGTTTAAAACAAACCGATGAAAAAATATTTATTAGCACTAAGTTTTTCAGCAGCAATAGTAGCAACCCCAGCAATTGTAGATGCACAGGTTTCTACCAATGAATGGATCCCCTGTCAGGAAATGCCTGCATTAATTCAACGATTTAATGCAGATAGCAGGGTATTGAATAGATACTATAGTCCTGCCCTTAATAATAGCAGAGGAGGTTTTGGAGCAGACTGGAGTATTGGATCACCAGAAAAAAATACCCGTTTACAAAAATTAGTACAAGACTACCAACAACAATTGGCAGCAGTCAATTTTAAAAACTTAAGTCAAGAGTGTAAGGCAGATTATATATTATTCAAGAGAGACCTAGCTAGCAGATTAGAACAATTGCAATTAGATGCAGCTGCATTACAAAAAGTAGCTAGTTGGGTTGGTTTTACCGATAAAATTTATGCGCTAGAACAACTACGAAGAAGAGGAACACAACCAGATGCAAAAGCAGTTGCAAAAGAATGGAATGATTTAATTGATCAAGTAAAACAGTTGCAAGAAAAAATTAAGAAAACGAATTCAATAGACCCTAACCAAGTAGCAACTGCTACTGCGGCTATTAATAATGCACGCAATACGGTTCAAAGTATTTTTGAATTTTACAATGGGTACGACCCTTTGTTTAGTTGGTGGGTGCCAGTAACACAAAAGTCTTTAGATGAAGCGTTGAATGCATACAGTAGTGCATTTAAATCTAAAGCCAATAGTACTTTAACCGCAACCGATAAAAGCGGCATTGTTGGTGTACAAGCTGGTCGGGAGAGTTTGATTAGACAATTAAAAAATGAAATGATTCCTTATACGCCAGAGGAATTAATTGATATTGCCAATAAAGAATTTGCTTGGTGCGAAGCAGAAATGTTAAAAGCTGCTAAAGAAATGGGATTTGGAAATGATTGGAAAGTGGCGTTGGAAAAAGTAAAAAACACCTATGTTCCCGAAGGCAAACAACCAGAATTAATTTTAAAACTCTACAATGAAAGCATAGACTTTCTAAAGAAAAATCAGCTCATCACCATTCCACCATTGGCCGAAGAAACTTGGGGCATGATGATGATGAGCCCTGAAAGACAGTTGGTTGCTCCATTCTTTTTAGGGGGTGCGGATATTATTATTTCTTATCCTACTAATACCATGACTTATGCAGATAGAATGATGAGCATGCGGGGGAATAATCCACATTTCTCTAAAGCAGTAGTTCACCATGAGTTAATTGCCGGACATAATTTGCAACAGTTTGTTAACCAACGAAACA
Source organism: uncultured Sediminibacterium sp. (assembly GCA_964612195.1). Classification (GTDB taxonomy): domain Bacteria; phylum Bacteroidota; class Bacteroidia; order Chitinophagales; family Chitinophagaceae; genus Sediminibacterium. The sequence goes on along the minus strand of CAZTDV010000018.1, from coordinate 51,143 downwards.
GGACGTATAGAAATTTTGGAACACCATTTTGGAGTGAAGGTTGGGCATTGTATTGGGAATTGATTTTATGGGATATGCAATTTGCTAAAACACCTGAAGACCGAATTGGTATGTTGTTCTGGCATATGCATCGTTGTGCAAGAATAATTTTTTCTTTAAACTATCATACCAGTAAATGGACCCCTCAACAATGTATTGACTTTTTAGTAGACAGAGTAGGTCATGAAAGAGCCAATGCTGAAGGAGAAGTAAGAAGATCTTTCACTGGAGCTTATCCTCCACTTTATCAATTAGCTTATTTAACAGGTGGCCGCCAGTTTTATGCATTAAAGAAAGAATTGGTAGACACCAAAAAAATGAGCTACAAGGAATACCATGATGCAGTGATGAAAATGAATGCCATGCCAGTAGAAATGGTGAGAGCCATTTTAACCAAGCAACCATTAACGGAAGATTTTACAACCAACTGGAGATTCTACGAGAAGCAATAGTAGTAACGCCACAAAGATATGGTGAGCCGGCCTGAACTTGAATTACACTCTGTACCAATCTGCTCTCCATTGTTGAATGGCCAATTTAATAGCTTTATTCGATAAGTTTTCTGCTGCAGCTTTTGTGGCTAAGGCAGGAAACTCTTCGTCTGAAGCAAAGCGCAATGCCACAATTTGACTAACCGTTAAACCTGCTGGTAATAGTTTACCTGTTAAAGCAAAGTGACGCAAGTTTTCTTCGGCTCTTATGGCTCTGTCTTGCGCTTTTAGCGCAAATATGCGTACATAAGCAAAGAAGAAACAACAAATAATAGTGATTATATTAATTAATGCTGCTGCATAATGATGTTCTGCTGGTGCGTGAAAGAGATTGGCAGTTGATCCAACCAGTGCAGCAAGAAGGATGAAAAAAGTAAGACCATGCCATCCAAATACCAATTGTGAGTGATTTTTAAAGTTTTGCTCTTTCATAATGTAGTCGTTTAGTCCAAATATAAACTATTGTTCAGTAGCATCTTCATTGCCAATTGCAATAAGGTAATTGAAGAGGTTCACTTCGGTAGCCAAGTTTAGTTTTTTTCTTAAACGATAACGACTTATTTCTACTCCTCTTACCGAAATATTCATTAACTGTGCAATTTCTTTGGTAGTTAAGTTCATGCGTAAATAAGCACAGAGCTTAATTTCATTGTTACTGATATTGGGGTGAATCAATTTGAGTGATACAATAAAATTACTGTGAACTTTATCGAAGTGTTTGGTAAAATATTCCCACTCTTCATCTAGCTGCTCGTCTTCGCCCAATGTTTTAATCATTTTCTTTAACTCGGTAATGGCGTATTCGTTGTCTATTTTTTTAGTGATCTGATTTAACTCAGTCTTAATTTTAGTAAGCAGCTCTCCTTTTTTAACCAAGTGCATTGCCGAGGAAGCCAATTCGGTATTTTTAAAATTGAGGTCTGCTTCTAGTTTTTCATTGCGCAATGCTGCCAATTCCCCATCTGTTTTACTCAATTCTAATTCGTGTATATAAACCAATTTTTTTTGTTCTTCTTGAAAGCGCAATTGTTGTTGTATGAATTTCTTTTTCTGCCAATAGTATAAACCAAATAATGCAGCAATGGCTAAAAGACCATAAACAAAATAAGCCCAACCGGTTCTGTACCATGGCGCTAATACTATAAAACTATAGTTGGCAACAGCAGACTCGTTTCCTAAGTTGTTGCGAGCCTTAATTTCAAAAATATATTTACCAGGAGAAAGATTGGTGTATTCTTTTTCTGTTCTATGACTCCAAGCAGACCAACTGTTTTCTAATCCCTTTAATCTAAAACTATATTCAAGGTTATTTAGATATCCGTGAAGTGATGCAGCAAAATCAATTTGCACACTATTAAAATCGTAATTGATTAATGGAATACTTTCTTCTAATTGAATAGCCGGTAAATCGAGCCGATTAAAGTATCCGCCAAATACCATGCTATCTAAATTGCTTCCAATTTTTAAAGACCTTACCTGAACAGAAAGTTGCGGGGTATTTTGTTTGTATTTTTTATAATTGATATGATAGAATCCACGCTCGCCCCCTAAAAAAATATTGTGCTGGTCTACGGCATAAATCATTTCGAATCCGCTCAGCATTTTATTTTTTAATTCAGGGATATCAATTAATTGCGGTTGATCTACCGACATATCAATTACACTAACATTTTTTTCATGTATATACCAGATATTACCCTCTTTGTCTTCTTTTAAATAACGAATGCTTTTGTTGCCCAAAAGGTTTAAGAAAAAACCATCGGGTTCAAATAAGTTGGTTTCTTTATTGTATTGATAAACTCCGTTACTAGTAGCAAGGTTTATTTTATTTTTAATTAAAAATACATGGTTGTTTAAATTAGAAGGCAGGCCCTGTTTTATACCATAAGTAGTTACTTGTTGATTACTATCAATCTTGAACACACCATGATATGGATGCGATACCCAGGTATTTAAATCGGCATCTACTGCAATAAAACGAGAAGACTCATTGAAATTGGGGATAGGTGTTTGAACCGTTCCGTCTATATTGAGCAAGCCTTTGTAGTTACCAGCTATAATCCCGGTACGGTAAGGGGTAAAATTCCAAAATCCTGCATAATTAGAAAAAGGTACAGCTGTATTTCCTTTTATTTCAAACGCACCCTCATGATGACCTAACAATAATTTGCCATTGAATTGTTGCAAATTCCAGTTTTGTCCACGCGTATTATTTACCAATGAAAAATTTCCTTTGCTAAAACTGAGGTCTTTGGCGGGTTGAAGGGGAACCACAAATAATCCATTAGAGGTACCCAAATAGAGTTGGTTATTTTGAACCATGGCGGTATAGCCAGATTCCTCATTTAATTGGGGAGATATATTTTTGATGGCACTATTGTTCGCAATAAAGTCTATACCATTATTGAGTCCTAACCAGAGATTTTTTTCCTTGTCTAAAAAAATACTGAGGATATTATTGTTTTGTAAACCCTCTGTTCTAGCAAAACGTTGAATAATATTTCCACTATGATCAATTATATACACCCCACCATTGGTAGTGGCAAGGGCAATCCATTCGCTGTTTACATTGGTAGCTGCATAAATACGTTCATTGGCAAATAGGGTATTATTGGCCGAATTAATTTTTGTTAGTTGATTTTGACTAAGCAAGTATAACCCGTTTTTAAGGGTGGTTATCAATGATTTGTTTTCACCAATCGGTAAAATGGAAGTAACCCCGTCGGTCTTGGGTAATTGGAGACTTCCTGTTGAACTAGCCACTAAAGAAGCGGGTACAAGGGGAAGCAATTGGTTTTTCTCAAAAAAGAGCAGACCTTTTTCAATATCATGCACAATGAGTTGGTCATTGGCTCTTTCTAGGTAGGCAAACTCTCCTGGAGCAGTGAAAACGCTTGTTTTTCCGTTTAAAAATCTAAAAATGGTATTAGATGTTCTAAAATAGACCCCATTTTTGAACAAAACAATGTCCCAAACATCCCCAAAATTGCGATTGGAGGAGGGAATTGCATTAATTAATGAGGTAAAAACCAGTTTCCCCCAACGATTCGGTAAAAAATAGCCCAGTTCGTCTTGACCACCTACATATATTTTACCATCATCTCCAATCAGGACCGAACGAACAATGGTTTTATTGGGTAAGGGGTATAATTGCCATGATTTTCCATCAAAAGTTAACAACCCCTCGTTATTGGCTAGGTAAATTACCCCCTGTTTGTCTTGTCGGATATCCCAGTTTTGGGCTCCAGCATTGTACTGATTTTTAGAATAGTTGATTATTTCGGGTAAACCGATGGTATTCTGCGCCCCTACAACCAAGGGGAATAAAAGGAATATGGTGAATTTTTTCAGCAAGCGGTAAAAATGGTATGATGAATATAACAAAAAAAGCTTGATGTAGTTTTGATGTACTCCATTTTGTTTAAAATCAATCATTTAGAAATCATGATGTAGTAATGTAGGGGCAAGTTATTCTTTCATTGAAGTAGAGTGAAATATTTTTATGTTGTTAAAACGACTGCATTTCATTCACCAAAAAGCTTGCATTATGAGATTAAGATTTCTACTGCTATGCCTCCTATTCATTATGGGTGGTTTTCTACAGCAGGTACTGGCGCAGCAAATTGCTGTTAGCGGTAAAGTAACCAATAAAACTACAGGGGAAGCACTGGCCGGCGCTTCAGTTATTGTTCAGGGTACCACTATGGCTACCCAAACCAATGCCCAAGGTCAATTTACCATCAATGTTGCCAAAGGCGCTGTGGTGGTAGTATCATTTGAAGGATTTGAATCTGTAAAAAACACCATCAATGGACCAGTAACCCTGGGTATTGCTTTGGAGTTGAGCACAGCCAATACCTTAAACGATGTTATTGTAATTGGTTATGGTACCAGAAAAATCACCAAAGTATCAGGTGCTATTTCTACCGTAAAAAGTGAAGACATCGAAAAACTAAAGCCCGTTAGAACAGAAGAAGCCCTTCAGGGTAGAGCTTCAGGGGTAAATGTGATTCAAAATGGTACCCCAGGATCAAAACCAACCGTATTAGTAAGAGGTATTCCTTCTTTCTCTGGTACCGATCCAATGGTCATTATAGATGGAGTACCACAAACATTGACCGACTTTAACTCTATTAATGCAGCTGATATAGAATCAATCAACGTGTTAAAAGATGCAGCGGCAACCGCTATCTATGGAGTAAAGGGCGGTAATGGAGTTATCGTTGTTACTACTAAGTCTGGTCGTAAAAACCAAAAAACCGATATCACTATCAATGGTAACTATGGTGTTCAGAATGTAATTAATACCATCGGCGTTTTAAATGCTTCAGAATATGCTGCTATGATTAATGAAGGAAGTACAGTAGCTGGTGGTCCAGTGGTATTTTCCGATTTAAGTAAAGTGGGTGTGGGTACCAACTGGCAAAACCAAGTATTTAAAAACGCATCTTTCCAAACGCATTCCATTGCGGCAAGAGGTGGTAGCGATAAAATGACTTATTTCTTAAGTGGTGGATATGTAGACCAAGGTGGTATAGTGGGTGGAGACAGCAAGAGCCGTTTTAGCCGTGGTAACTTTACCGCAAACTTGAATTTCGATTTGAGTTCTAAAGTAAAATTGTTGATCAACACTACAGCGGTTACACTTTCAGGAAGAGGTGTTCAAGAAAATTCATTCAACTCTATTATTGGTAGTGCCATCAATTTTGATCCTACCGTTTCTGTAATGAACACTGTTCCAAACACAGTGGGTCAATATGGATTTAGTACGTTGTTGTTATCGGAGATTTATAATCCCCTAACCAAATTAGAAAATACCTACAATAAAAATACTGGTTCAAAAATCTACGGAAAGTTTGAATTGCAGTATGATATCATGAAAGACTTGAAGTTGACTACTCGTTTTGGTTATACCAAATACGATGGCAATGCAAAAGGATTTAATCCATTGGTATTTTATGGTCCTCAAAACGTAGACAACTCTATGAATGCAGATGGATCAACTGTTGCAGGAAGATTCAATAGTGTATCTCATGAAAAGACCAGCAACTTTAACTGGACTTGGGAAACCTACGCGAACTACAATTTCAAGATCAAAAACGATCACCAGTTTGAAACCGTAGTAGGTATGGCGGTTGCAAAAACATCAGGAAATGCAGCAGGTGCAAGCAGACAAGATGTTCCATTTAACTCATGGGATTTTGCAGACTTTACTGCAGCAACAGGAAATAACAATGCTACCAATAGCAATGCCATCAATGGATATTACTATCAATATTTCAGAAGAAACCTTTCTTATTTTGGACGTGTTAACTACGATTTCCAAGACAAGTACTTAGGTTCTTTAACTTTAAGAAGAGATGGTTCTTATGCATTTGGATCGGAGAACAGATTTGCTAATTTCTTATCAGGTTCTGCAGGATGGGTGATTTCTAATGAGTCATTCTTTAAATCTAAAGTAGTAGACTATTTAAAAATTCGTGGTAGTTATGGATCAATCGGAAATGAAAATGTAAATCCTCAATACGTTTCAATTGTAACAGGTGGTCCAAGTTATGGTCCTACTGCTAACAGTAATGGATACAATTTTGGAGATGTATTTTATCCTGGTTCAACTGTAGCGTCTGCTGCAAATAATGCATTGCGTTGGGAAAAACAATTGCAAGCCAACTTTGGATTTGATGCGGCATTTCTTTCAAGAAAATTAAACGTATCGGTTGATTATTTCCAAAAGAATGTAGACGGATTGTTGTTTACTCCTTCTGCTTCTATGTATTTAGGTACCGTGCCTATTCCTACTGCTAATATTGGTTCTACCAGTACACGTGGTTTAGATTTAAGCATTAGCTACAATGATATTTTTGGTAAAGACCTTAAGTTTAATACCAGCTTAACTTTCACTACTGCTAAAAATGAAGTAACAGCTACCAACGATGATGGTACTGCAAAAATTTTAGGCGGTTTCTATTTTAATGGACAAAGCCAAAACGTGACTGTATTTGAAAAAGGAGCAACTCCTGGTTATTTCTTTGGATACAAAACAGTAGGCTTATTTCAAAATGCAGCAGATATTGCTAAAGCCCCAACACAAGCAGGAGCCGTTCCAGGTGATATTCAATTTGCAGATATTAACGGTGATGGCGTGATTAACGCAAACGACCGTACTAAAATTGGAGATCCGTTCCCTACGTTTACCATGGGTTGGAACTTAAGCTTAGATTATAAAAACTTCGATTTCAACATGTTTACTTATGCATCAATAGGCAATGATATTTACAAAGCTTATGAGCGTAATGCCAACTACTCTAATAAATCAAGAGAAGTATTGGCTCGTTGGACAGGCGAAGGTTCTACCAATGATGCAAGATATCCTCGTTATTCATTTACCGATGCTAATAGTAATATTAGAGTAAATGATCGTTATGTAGAAGATGGTTCATTTGTGAAAATCAAGAATATTCAACTAGGATATACATTCACTTCACCTACTATTAAAAAAGCGTTCAGCAAATTAAGGGTTTATGTACAGGTTAGAAATGCATTCACATTCACCAAGTACACTGGATTTGATCCTGAAATAGCTGGAGGAATTTTAGATACAGGTATTGATCGTGGCGCATACCCACAAGCAAGAACCTTCTCTGTAGGATTAGACATTAAACTCTAACGAAAACAAATTACAACAATGAAAAAGTTCAATTATACTATTCTAAGCTTGGCCATGGTTTCCATGCTTAGCGTCTCCTGCAAAAAGTGGGTAGACTACGATCCTAAAGAGGATTTTGTAATAACCGAAAAAGAATACTTACGCTCTGAATCAGATTATAGAACCATGGCAGTAAGCGTGTACACGCCCTTGCAGTGGTTGAATCAAGCAGTAGTAGTGGGTGAAATTGCATCGGACAATGCAGTAGCTGGTGGCGAAAATGCATCTGATGTATTAAGCTTACAACAAATAGACGACTACACACATACGCCTATCAACAGTACTTTACAAGAATTATGGGTAAGTGCTTATGAAGGTGTAAACCGCGCCAATTATATGACGCAGTATAAAACAACCAACCTTGCTGGAGCTGCTGTAAACTTTGCGGGTAAGGATGCTTTATATGGTGAAGTGTATTTTTTACGTGCTTACTACTATTTTACATTAGTAAAGTTTTTTGGAGATGTTCCATTGTTTGTAGACAAGCGTTTGGGCTTAACCGATTCAAAATCTTTGAAGCGTGCAGCAAAGGCAGACGTGTATAAACAAATTGAAGCAGACTTAACAGCAGCAGTTGCTGCTTTACCTGCGGTGCAAGTTCAAAAAGGAAGAATTACTAAGTACGCTGCACAAGCATTATTAGGTAAAGTTTATTTGTATCAGAATAAATTTACTGAAGCCGCAACTACACTAGAAGCAGTGATTACCGCCAATGCATTTTCATTGGTATCTAATTATGGTTCTATGTTTTTAGCTTCAGGAGAAAATGGACCAGAGTCTGTTTTTGAAATTCAGTACAGCAATAACTCTCCTTATTATAACTGGGGTGGTGCAACAAGAGGTCAAGGAAACTATGCTGTACAACAGTGTGGTGTTAGAGGATTAAATGGATCAGGCGCTATGCCATATGCAGCAGGTTGGAGCACCAATTTGCCCACTACAAACTTAGCAGCAGCTTATACTGCAGGCGATCAAAGAAAGAATGTAACCATCTTAGACATGGAAGCATATAAAGCAGCGAATCCAAGTTTCAATATTACTTATCAAGTAGCTCCATTTAAAAACACTGGTTTATACAATCAAAAGTATTTACCACGTAAGGGTGAAACATCAGGTCAAATTGAATTGAACTACACCAATAATTTCCGCATCATTCGTTATTCAGATGTGTTGTTAATGGCTGCAGAAGCATTCAATAGATCAGCTGCACCAAACGATGCAAAAGCATTATCTTATTTAAACAGAGTAAGAGAGCGTGCATTTGGAAATACTACGAATAATTTTTCAGGAGCGGGTACTGCATTAAGAGATGCCATTTGGAATGAGCGCCGTTTAGAATTAGCTATGGAAGGAGATCGTTTCTTTGACTTAGTAAGAACAGGTCAGGCAGCAACCAAAATCACTGGCTTTAGAGTAGGCAAGCACGAGGTATTTCCAATACCTCAGCAAGAAGTGGAAATTTCAGGCTTACCACAAAACAGCGGCTATTAATCAACCCACAAAAAAAATGATATGAAATCAATAAAATTTTTATTCAGCGCAGTACTGGTGGGATTGCTTTTCACCGGTTGTAGCAAAAAGGAGTTTACCGATACTTCTTTTGTAGAATCTGCTAGCGTTCCAGATAAATTGAGCGCATTGTTTACGATTACCCAAGACAATACAGGACTAGTTACAATTACCCCCCAGGGAGAAGGTGCGGTGTCTTATGATGTATATTATGGAGACGCCACCACCGCTCCTGCTAAAGTATTGGCAGGAAAAAATACCACCCATATTTATAAAGAGGGTGTGTACAATGTAAAGTTGGTAGCGTACAACGTTTCAGGAAAAACAAAAGAAGCTACACAGCAATTAACAGTAACATTTAGGGCACCAGAAAATGTTGAAGCAACAGCAGTTATAGATGCCAACAATAACTTTAAAGTGAATGTGGGTGCAAAAGCTTTGTATGAAACATTCTTTCAAGTGTATTATGGAGACGTTGCCAATGAAGTACCTACTAATTTTAACGAAGGACAAACTGTAAGCCATGTGTATACAACCACTGGAACTTTTACCGTTAAAATTGTAGCATTAAGTGGTGGTGCTGCTAAAACAGAAGTGACTAAAACCGTTACGATTGTAGATCCTGTGTTATTGCCTTTGTCTTTTGAATCACCCACCATTAATTATGCGTTCAGCAATTTTGATGGCGGTAATTCAAGCGTAATTAATAACCCTTTTAAAACAGGAATTAATACTAGCAATAAAGTCGGTAGAATGATTAAAGGCGCCGGACAGCCATGGGGCGGATCGGTATTGCCAATGAGTGCGCCAATGAACTTTAGCACCAACAAAATTTTCAGAATGAAAGTGTATTCACCAAGAGTGGGTGCAAAAGTTTTGTTGAAAGTAGAGAATGCGGGTAACGGTGCAATTGCTTTTGAAAGAGAGCGTACTACTACTGTAGCCAATGCATGGGAAGAAATTGGATTCGATTTCAGTACCATCAACACAGCTAATGTGTACAATAATATTGTATTGATTTTTGAATTAGGTACAGTAGGTGATGGTTCACCTAATTTCACTTTCTTATTTGATGATATTCATTTAGCGGCTACCATGCCATCTAATCAAATTGATTGGCCGGTATCGTTTGATGTAGTTGGAACCAATTATACAGTTACAGATTTTGGAAACAATTTGTCTGAATTAGTAAACGATCCAACGAATGCAGCCAATAAAGTAATGAAGACCACTAAGCCCAATGGAGCAGAAACATGGGCGGGTACTACATTAGGAACAGCTACTGGTTTTGCAAGAGCATTGCCTATTACTACTACTACTTCTCAAATGAGTGTAAGAGTATATTCACCAGCAGCAGGAATTAAGATTCGTTTAAAAATTGAAGACGCTGCAGATCCTACCAAGTCTGTGGAAACAGAAGCAACTACTACTGCTGCTAATACTTGGGAAACATTGATTTTTGATTTTGCTAATCCAGCAGCAGGAACTGCGGCAATCAATGCAGCTTATCGTTATAATAAAGCTTCTATCTTCTTTGATTTTGGAACAGCAGGAAGTGGAAAAATATTCTATTGGGATGATGTGCAATACCTAAGCACCAATGTGGTGACAGGAGTATCATTGCCATTGAGTTTTGAGAACACTGCGCTTACTTATACATTCACCAATTTTGATGGAGGTGGTGCAACAGTGATTGATAATCCACATAAGACAGGTATCAATACCAGCAATAAAGTAGGAAGAATGATCAAGAGTGCAGGCCAACCTTGGGGTGGTTCATTCATTGAATTAGGCGGTCCTATCAATTTTGCTAAGAAGACGTTTAAAATGAAAGTGTATTCTCCAAGGGTAGGTGCTAAAGTGTTGTTGAAAGTAGAAAATTCAACCAATGGTGCCTTAAACTTTGAGAAGGAAGTAACCACCACTGTTGCAAACGGATGGGAGGAACTCACTTTTGATTTCAGCGCTATTAATACCGCCAATAGTTACCATAAAATCGTGTTGATTTTTGAATTGGGAACTGTAGGAGATGGTAGTAGCAATTTCACTTTCTATTTTGATGATATCAATCTTTTTTAATTGAATAAAACGAGTATTATGTTTAAAAATATAACTACCCTGTCTGCGTTTTTTGTTGCTGCAGTGCTGCTAATTACAGGCTGTACAAAAACAGAATACAATTTCGGTGCTATTAAAGCACCAACAGGATTAACCTTAAATACGGTTATTGCAGGTGTTGATGCAAGTAACCCCAATGGAAATGGAACAGGTAATGTTGCTATTACTCTAGCAGCTACCAATGCCATTACGTATAATATTGATTTTGGTGATGGTAAAACACAAGTAGTACCAACAGGTAAAATTAATTACCGTTACACTACACCGGGAACCAATGAATTCACGATTGTAGTGAATGCAATTGGTACAGGTGGAAGCATTAGTACCATCAGCAAAAAAATCACCGTGTTCGTAGCATTTGAAATACCCACTGCAATTGTAACCGCATTAACAGGTGGTACTTCAAAAACATGGGTAACCGATAAAGGAGCTGTAGGACATTTTGGAGTAGGACCAGCGAACGAGTTTGCGCCTATTTGGTATGCAGCTACTCCTGATTCAAGAGAAGCCTGTGCGTATGATGATGAAATTAGTTTTAGCAAGGATGCGAATAACAATATCACCATGACCATTGATAACAAGGGACAGTCTTTTGCAATTGGCGCAGCCAGTGCATTCTACGGATTTAGTGGCGGAGACGCTTGTTTTGCCATGAGTATTGCAGCACCAAGAAAATTAAGTTTCATGGATGCAAGCACAGGATCAACAGCAGCAAATTCAACTAGAATTGCATTTACTGTACCAGGAAATGGCATCATCAATTTTGGAACAGGTGGAACCAGCTATGAAATATTGGCTATTTCTGCAACCGAATTAAGCTTAAGAAATATTGGTATAGACGGAAACTCTTGGTACCAAAAATTAAAAGTAAAATAGGTGATGAAGTATATTTTAAGTGTGATAACTTTCGGATCTTTCTTGCTGCTTAGTTGCGGCAAGAAAGAATCTGCGCCTAGCGTAGTAACGCCGACCAATCTTACACTGAATGCAGTGGTAAGTACCGACAACAGTGGTAATGTGGCTTTCACAGCAACAGCTACTAATGCAACTACCTACGATTATGATTTTGGCAATGGGGTTTTTCAAACCGTTCCTTCGGGGATAGTGACGTATAAATATCCAGCAGCCGGCACTTATACCGTAAACGTTATTGCAAAAAGCAGCTCGGGACAAACCGCTTCAAAAAGTACACAGATAACGGTTGCCGTAGCGCAGTCACTGGTATTCTCTGATGAGTTTGATGCAAACGGCGCGCCTGATCCCTCCAAATGGGGATATGATATAGGCACTGGTTCAGGAGGTTGGGGAAATAATGAATTACAATATTATACCAATCGCTTAGACAATGCATTTGTATCGAATGGCACATTAAAAATCAAGGCCATCAAAGAAAATTTCAGTGGAAGTGCGTACACGAGTGCAAGAATATTGACCCAAAATAAATTCAGTTTCAAATACGGAAAAGTAGAAGTGAAAGCCAAACTACCCGTGGGAGTAGGAACCTGGCCAGCTGTATGGATGCTGGGAAGTAATATTACCACTGTAAGTTGGCCAGCCTGCGGCGAAATAGATATTATGGAGCATAAGGGATCACAGCTGAATAAAATTTATGGTACCGTGCACCACCCCGCAAGGTTTGGTGGTAATGCAGACGGCGGCACAAGAGATATTACCAATGCAACTACCGAGTTTCACATTTATACGATGGAATGGAATGCAACATCTATTAAGTTTTTAGTGGATGGAAATGTATTTCATACCGTAGCAAATACTTCGAGCTTACCATTTAATCAAAATTTCTTTTTAATCATGAACCTAGCCATGGGCGGCACATTTGGAGGAGCAGTAGAAAGCGGCTTCAACAATGCCACTATGGAAATTGACTATATTAGGGTTTATCAATAGTAGTACAGTTATGAAGCAAGCAAGCACTAGCATCGGCAGGTATTTAATCATCCTGCTGGTGCTTCTTTCAGCACCATCGAGTTCAATTTTATTTGCACAATCTTCCGCGAAGCCATTCAAAAAGTTAGTATGGTCCGACGAGTTCAATGGTAAAGGATTACCCGATAGTACCAAATGGGGGTACGATGTAGGAAGAGGCTGTCCACAAAACTGTGGGTGGGGCAATAATGAATTGCAATATTATACGTCTAAAAATACCAGCAATGCCCGAGTAGAAAATGGACTATTGGTAGTAGAAGCACATAAAGAAAATGTGGCCGACGCTAAATATTCAAGCGCACGTTTAGTTACCAAAAACAAAGGCGATTGGAAATATGGACGCATAGACGTAAAAGCCAAACTGCCCGCAGGACGTGGCATGTGGCCAGCAATATGGATGTTGCCCACCGATTGGAAATACGGCGGATGGCCGCATAGTGGAGAAATCGATATCATGGAAAATGTAGGATTTTGGCCCGACTCAGTATTAGGAACGGTACATACCAATGCATACAATGGAATGAAGGGAACACAAAAAACTTTGGGAATGAATTTCAAGGATTTGTCTACCGCATTTCATGTGTACAGTATTGAGTGGGATGCTGAAGAAATACGATTCTATGTAGACAACAAGCAGTACAATTCATTTAAGAATTCACACAAGAATGTAGACGAGTGGCCCTTTGATCAACGCTTTCATTTGCTCATTAATATAGCAGTGGGCGGAAACTGGGGCGGACAAAAGGGTGTAGACGACAGCATTTTTCCACAAAAAATGTGGATTGATTATGTTCGGGTATATCAATAGCGAAGCTTGCCTTGACTAGGTAAATAAAACGCATGAGCAGAACGGAGGTAACGCTCCATTTCATTTTTAGTATCTCCCAACACAGTAGCACTGAACGCATAAATATTCAACATCGATTGAATAAAAGCAGTACAGTCTTGGTGTTGGGAGATTTTATTTAGCGCCAATTGATGGGCATCGGTATATACAATGGGGATCATGATTTTAGTCAAGTTTTTGGAAGCCAATTCTGCATTCATCATTAGCCGAGCCAAAGCACCATTGCCCTCAGCAAATGGATTAACCTCGGAAAGCAAGAATAATAAGTAAATAGATTTAGCAAAAGGGTCTTGCAATAAAGCGTACCAATCAAAGCCTTTGATCAGTGTTCCTTCAATCAATTGCCAAGGCACTAGTTCGGTAATCCCCGCAGGGTTATTGCTCTCTTTAAATTTCCCCGGATGCTTATTGGGTCTGCTGGCCATTAAAAAAGTATGGCGTTTCTGTAATAGTTGAATGAAATCTTGGGCCGTTTTAGGGCAGGTGGCTATTTCTTTTTTGTTGGAAGCGAGCTGGTAGGTATGCAAGAGGTCTTCTCCGTCTTCTTTTCTTCCACCCATTACTGTTCCGGTTTCAATAATATGACGGGCTTCGGATAGTTCAAATTCGTTGCCATCGATGAACTGAGAAAAATAGCTTTCAAAAAAAGCAAAGTGCTGAAAAGTAGCAGTAGACAAATTTTGATCGGGGTATTGGGGGTAATTGTTTCCCGCTAAATGCCCGTAGAGTTCTTCCAATAATTTTACGCTAGGTAGGTGGAAGGGTTTACCCAAATAACTATTTAGCCCGCTAGAGGGGTTGGCTTTAGCTGCGAGGGCTTGTTGTTGAACTGCGTTAATTAACTTGGTCAAGACGGTTAATTCTTTTTCTAAACCAAGCATGGGTGCCAAAACCTTGGCTTGCTCTTTTAGCCGAATTAGGGCCGATTCTGAGTGAATTTGAAGCAAATCGGCCAGTTTTTGACTGATTTCGACCGTTTTTAGTGATTTTGCCGCTTCTTCTGATTTGCGAGAACCCGTGCAATTTTCTAAAAAAGCCCGAGCATCTTGAGAGCGATACAACTGCTCAAAAAAGGGACGGTCGTCTAAAATGGGACCCCGGCCTTTGAGCAAATGGATGGTGAGGCCCGGCAATTCCACCATTTTGGTATACCCATGGGTTATAAAAATATGACCAGTAGGGGTAGGTTTGCATTCCAGCGCCGATCGATGGCTGAGTACCGCACCCGGATATAAATGAGCAATGATTCTGAACCAGTTTCTTTTTACAATCGCATGCGTATTATCCGCAAGGTTGGTCGTGTAAACACGGGGGGCAATTTTATAAGCCAGCCCCTTGCGAACCAATTGTTGAATGCGCTTGGATTCGGCAGGATTAGCCGATCCAAAGAGGATTTCGGACAAAACAACCGGGTTAGAATTTTCCATTAAAAATTGCCTTTGCTTAAAATTGGCAATTATTTTGCGAATTATTGATATTTATGGAAAATATTTTAGATTAATTATGTAAATCGGGTGAAAAAGTTGGAATAAAAGCTAAGGGCTAATTTGAGGAGATTTTATCGAAAATTGTACACAACTTGTAAATCGGAAACGGTATAAAGTTCTTCTTCTGTTTCTCAAAAAGCAAACTATTACTGAATTATCTATCATTCAATTTTAATTGAATATTTTATGTTTAGTCTATAATCACTTTATATAGTGATATTAAATAAGGGAAATTCAATATGAAATTAAACTTTAGAGTTTTTAAATAAACTAAATTCTATATCAAAAATGGCTTTCATGAAAAAAACAGTGGCTTTGGTGAAGTTTTTAAGGGGTTTCAAATAAGATTTGAAATATTTACTATTTTATTAGATAAATTGTTAGCAAAAATTAAAAATGGCAGCAACAAAATGGCAATGCTCCAAATGTGGTAAACAAACAACAACTGGAGTGGGGATGATATCAACGACTCCCCTAGAAACTAAATGTTCAAATGGCGGCAATCATATTTGGGTTAGATTCGGTCGATTTGTCAACTTTTGTCTTAATTCATTTTAAAACACATTATTATAAGTCAAGCTAATGAAAAAGTTGCTTTTCACACTAGTAGTAATTTTTATAATTAATGGATTACATGCAGAAGTCTTTTTTGCAAAACAGGATGTAAATATTCGAAGTGGCCCAGGATCAAAGTATGAACTTATTGGTTCATTAAATAGCGGACAAGAAGTTGATGTAATTGGATTTGATGGAAAATGGGCGAAGGTTACCATGTCAGATGAAACGGTAGGTTTTATTTCTATAAAGTTTTTAGAAAAACAAAGTAGCAATGAAAATGTAAGCTCTCAAGAAAATACAAAATCCAATACGAGCTTTTTTGAATATCTTATTTATGCAATTATTCTTGTAATAGGATGGTTTATTTATAGATTTATTGAGAAATATATAGGAACCTATTATGAGTGTTCAAAGTGCAAAGCGCATAAAAGGTTTTTTAACGAACCAAAGCTTTTCAGAGGGTCATGTCCTGAAGGCGGATTACATCGATGGTATGTTGATTAAAAGTGTATTTATCAATACGAGATTCAGAATAATTATAAACTATTAATTTATTTAGAAGAATATCACTTTTAGCCATTGTACACAACTTGTAAATCGGAAACGGTATAAAGTTCTTCTTCTGTTTCTAGAAAATCAAAAGTGGTACTTTCTGAAGCAAGTTTTTGAATGCCTTTGATTAATTCTTGTTCTTCATACTTTTTGAAAACAAAATCTGCAAAGTCTGATATCTCTTCAGCTTTGTCCTCAGGAAGCTGATTAATAGCTTTTAAGATTCGCTCTATGATTAATTGTTTGTTCATTTAACAAGTGTTATATCTAAATTTAAAAATTAGTTTTCATTCTCTGGTTCTCGGAATTCGTTTCCCATTTCCTCGAAATCAATACCTAGGACTTGCTTAAAATAATAGTCTTCTAATTCAGCTTTGGTATAATTTTCAAGAGGAACCCAAGATCTATCTTTCGAAAGAAAGACTTCCAGGGCTTCTTTTTGAGGGAAGATTTTATAGTCCATTTTGGTGCCGTCAATGGTAAAATAACCAGGATAAACAAAATCCATTTTACATTCCATTGCAAATTGCCGAGTAATCAGCATCAGGAATTTACCCAAACTGAAGCGTTTGTAGCTTGGATGATAAAAGTGAAGAACAGACATCAATGATTTTAAACCCTTATCAAAAAAACCAACTGCAATTAACTGGTCCTGATCAAAAATGTTAATCATATAGGTATCAAAAACACTTTCAGGCGTATTTACTTCTGGTATGCAACCCTTGCAGGATGGATAGCCGTCAAAATTGACGCTGGCTAAATATAGTTCGTAGAGTGTTTCTATTTCTTCGGAGATTTCAGCCTCTTGAATGGTGAATGAGAATCTCGCACATTTTTTTCTAATTCGTTTAGTGGTAGACGTTTCTTTGGCTTTTTTTAGGTTGAGCCTTAACCAAAAGACAGGATCATAGATTGCGCTTTTACTATAGTTGCCAACAAATACTTCATTGGTGGTAAAAATATCATTGCCCATTCTAAAATATCCATCTTCCAATGCATTGTCTAAAGTGTCTCTTTTGTAGATACCTAGTTCTAAACTCATATTGCAAAATTAGGTGGCTGGGATTAATCAAAACAAAGCACTATTTTACAGTTATAAAGCCAATAGCACAGGAAGTTATCCCCCCCGAAATACCCTAACCTGGCTATTGACGATGTAAAACTAAAAGAGCAGTCTGCAACCTATTGGTTGAGTAAGCTTTATTTCAAGATTGTAAAAGGGGGATATGCCAAAAAACAAATCGGCTTTATTGCGTTATAGAATTATTGATGGATGTTTAACCAATAGCATGCACCCCTATCCAAGTTTGGAATCGATTCATCAAAAAGTAGAGAGCCAGTTAGAAAAAGCCATTTCCATTTCTATGTTGAACAAAGATTTGGCAGCGATGAAAGATATTTATGGGGCACCTATTGCTTATCATAAACAGAAAGGTGGCTATTATTACAGTGAACCCGATTTTTCTATTTCAGAGTTTCCATTAACCGAAGAAGAGCGGGAAGCATTGGATTTTTCCACTGCCCTATTGCAGCAAATCCGCGGTACCAGATTGTTTCAGCAGTTTGAGAATGCCATTAATAAAGTAATTGAAGGATATAGAATCAGTAAAATCATAGGCGTATCGCAACGACAGTTTTTACAAGTAGAAGAACCTGTGCGACCACAAGACAGCCCCTACTTAGAGCAATTGTTGCAAAGCATTATACACCAGCAACCATTGGCCATCACTTATCAAGGGTATGGACGCGAGCCCAAGCTGCACCAGTTCTCTGCGCATTTATTAAAAGAGTATCGCAACTGCTGGTATGTGGTGGGTTATTCGGATAGAGGAAAGAATCTATTGATGTTTGCCCTTGATCGAATTAAGGAAATCAGCAATAGTAATAGTGAGTATATCAAAGTGGAGGGATTTGATCCCGACGAATTTTTTAAGTACTCCTTTGGTATCACACAGATACACGAAGCAAAGCCAGAAAAAGTAGTCTTGCAGTTTACTGCGTATCAAGCACCTTTTGTTTTGAATCAACCCTTGCATCATTCTCAAAAGTTGTTAAAACAGAATGCCGATTTTGTAGAAATAGAATATCATGTGTATATTACAACTGAATTAATTATGACCATACTTTCTTACGGAAAAGAGGTTAAGGTAATTCAACCCCAAACTTTAAAAGACCGAATCAAAGCTACTGTGCAAGAAATGGCTGCTCAGTATAAATAAAGATCCCTCCCCAATTTGTACATATAATAAACTAGTCTGCAAATAGGTTGTAGACACCACAATTATATTTGTTTGTAAAAACAATTAATATGGAGCCGATGGTATTTATTATTGGGGGAGCAGTGGTATTGTTAGCCATTTTAGCCACCTTATTTTATGCAAAAGCCAATACTGGCTCGCAGTTAACTGTATTGCAAGAACAGTTAAGGCAAAAAGAATTGCAATTAAAAGAGCAATTGAGTTTTCGTGCCCTACTGCAAACGGAGAAAGAAGAGTTGTTGAAAAGGCTCTCCAAAAGCGAGACTCAGTTAGAGAACAGCCAACAAGCATTGGTACTAGCCAAAGAAGCCAGCGATAAATTAAGCACTCAATTAAAATTAGAGTTTGCAGAAATAGCCCATAAAGTCATGCTCAACAATAGCGAGCAAATGCGTGCCAAGAGTGAGGAAAAAATTGGAGAGCTTCTTAATCCCCTTAAAACAGAACTAGGCGAATTCAAGAAAAAAGTGGACGATGTATATGTAGCGGAAGCCAAAGACCGACATGTATTAAAAGCCGAGATAGACCGACTCATTACCATGAGCCAACAAGTAAGCCAAGAAGCCAATAATTTAACATCGGCATTAAAAGGGAATAATAAAACGCAGGGCAATTGGGGAGAAATGCTGTTAGAAAGTATTCTAGAGCACAGTGGACTCGTGAAGGGCCGCGAATTTGTAACCCAAGAATTTATTAAAGACCCCGGCGGTATTATCATTAAAGACGAGGAAGGACGTGGCTTACAGCCTGATGTAATGGTGTATTATCCCGATCAACGCACGATTATTATTGATTCCAAAGTCTCGTTGGTGCATTGGGAACAATATGTAAACAGTGAAGATGAAACAGAAAGAACCAAGGCATTGAATTTGCATTTGGCATCTATTAAAAGTCATATTGATGGACTGAGCAAAAAGAACTATCCCAAATACGCCAAGGCATTGGATTATGTATTGCTTTTTGTTCCAATAGAGCCAGCATTTTTAGAAGCGGTTAAAAAAGATACCAATCTTTGGAAGTATGCTTATGATAAACATATCATGTTGGTAAGCCCTACCAATTTATTGGCGGTGTTAAAAATTATTGCAGACCTCTGGAAAGTAAAACAGCAAAATCAAAACGCCATTGAGATTGCCGAGAAAGCGGGGATGATGTATGATAAGTTTGTCTTGTATTTAGAGAGCATGGAATCGGTAGGCAATGGAATTAAAAATGCACAGACTGCTTATGATAAAGCCATGGGGCAATTGAGTTCGGGCCGAGGCAATTTAGTGGGCCGTGCAGAAGAGTTAAAGAAAATGGGTGCAGCAGCACAGAAACAAATTCCGGATAAAATATTGTTTGAATTAAAATAAAATGCCAAAGCCACCCAAACATATCTTATCTAAGTCAACCTTTATGTATGGCTGCCAGTGCCCCAAGCGCTTGTGGTTGCATAAATACAAGCCAGCGTTAAAGGATGAAATGGATGAAGCACAGCAAGCGGTATTTCAACAAGGAACAGATATAGGAAAGTTGGCAGAGCAATTGTTTCCAGGGGGAGTAGACGCGCGGCCAAAAGACAGCTTCTCTTATCAGCAGTCAGTAGCCGATACAGCGAAGTATATAGCCAAGGGACATGAAGTGATTTATGAAGCGGCATTTCAATATGAAGGACTATTGTGTGCGGTAGATATTTTGGTAAAGCAAAATGACCAATGGTATGCTTATGAAGTAAAGAGTACTACTTCTGTAAAAGCACAACATATACCCGATGCGGCATTTCAATATTATGTGATTACCCATGCAGGATTAGAGCTGGCCGATTTTAGTATTATCCATTTGAATAATCAATATATCCGCAAAGGCGATTTAAATATTCAAGAACTGTTTGCAGTGTCTTCTGTGTTAGAGGATATTTTATTAGAGCAGGATTTTATTCATACCCAGGGGGAGAGCCTGAAAGAAATGCTGCAAAATAAGAGTGACATGCCCCAAGTAGAAGTGGGTGATCATTGCGACAAGCCCTACCCATGCGACTTTCAAGGCTTTTGTTTTAAGGGGATTGAGACTGAGGAACCTGATTATGGTGAACCCTATATTAACCAAGCAGCAATACAAGCATTTGTTGAACAAATTGAGTATCCTATTTATCATATTGATTTTGAATCATGGAGTGCAGCAGTACCAGAGTATGATGGACACTGGCCATACCGGCAAGTTTGTTTTCAATATTCAGTACATGTAGAAAGTGTACCTGGAGCAGAGCCAGCACACTATGCTTATTTAGCCAAAGGAACGCATAGCAGTAGTTTGGAATTTTTAGAAAGCTTGCTAAATGTATTGGGTGATGCAGGCACCATATTAGTTTATAATAAAAGTTTTGAAGCCACCCGATTAAAAGAGTTGATGCGCGAGCATCCACAACACACGGAAGCAGTTGAAAAAGTATTGGATCGATTACTAGATTTAATGCAGCCTTTTAGAAAAGATTATCGCTTACCTGAAATGGAAGACTCTTATTCTATCAAGTATGTATTGCCAGCATTAGTGCCTGAGTTGAGTTACAATGATTTAACCATTGGTAATGGCGGCGATGCGAGTACTGCATTTTATCAATTGAAAAATACGATTGACCCAGATGATGTTGAGCGCACCCGAAAAGCATTACTAGAATATTGTAAAATGGATACTTGGGCGATGGTGAAGTTGTTGGGGGTGTTGAGGGGGCTCTAAAGTTTAAGTAGTAATTTTAATCCATGCAAATACGCTGCACACATTTTATTCATCTTTGCTTCGTCAATCAAATAGTTGACTTATGATGAAAGAATTGAAATTAGATAATATTATTCCGGTAGAGACAATCACAAATAAATTGTGGTCGGTTTTTGATGTGCTTAGAAGTGAACCTATTTCTTCGGAAGACTATCATCTTATTCTTTTTCTTTTAACCATATACAAAGATGGCTATTTACATAATGCTATCAACTCTACGCCTCACGAGGTAAGGTATTCCATTGAAGATTGTATTAGAAAATCTAATGCAGAAAATCATCATCAAATAATTGAGATTTATGGAGCTTTTGATCATACATTAAAGCGTTTAAGCAATAGAGCTTTAAATGAAATTATTCATGTGCTTTTCAGTATAAATATTGATAAACTGAAACATCACTTCTCGGATATTTTCGATAACGTATTATATCGGTTAGCAAAGTCTCAGGGTCGTCATGGCGGTGAGTTTATTCAGCCAATTGAATTATCAAGGCTGGTTTGCAACTTAGCTGACCTTGAATCAAATTCTACGGTTTTTAATCCCTTTGCAGGTGTTGCATCTTTTGGAGTATTTCTTCATGAAGATCAAAGTTATTTTGGGCAGGAAATAAATTATACGACTTGGGCCATTGGTTCTCTTAGACTTCTTGCATATGAAAGATCTGCTCAATCAAAATACGTTAAAGATGATTCAATTCTACATTGGCCAGACGACCATCAGAAATTTGATCTTGTTGTATCCAATCCTCCTTATGGGTTAAAGTTGGGTAACAACTATCAGGAAGTCTACCCTAAATATAGAACTGCAGAACAACTTCTAATTGAAAAAGGAATTTCTTCATTAACTCATAAAGGAAAACTAATCGCTATTCTTCCTAATGGCTTTTTGTTTAGAGGAGCATCAGAGCGACGATTACGTGAACATTTAGTTGAATCAGATTTAGTTGAATCTATTATTGCACTTCCGGGTGGTTTACTTTTAAATACAGGTATGCCTTTGGTTATTTTGGTAATTAACAAGTCTAAGAGAATGCCGGGAGTTGTTAAGTTTGTCGATGCTAAAAATTACCTTGAATCAAAAGGCCCTAGAGAAACAAGACTAAATGATTACGCATTACTTTCAGTCCTAAGTAAAGATCAAGAGTCTGATTATGTTAGAATAGTTACTATCAATCAAATAAGAAAGCTTGAGTATAACCTAAGTGTCTCTCGCTATTTTCAAAAGATTTATGATGGTGTTCCTTTACGCGATTTGGGAACACTTCTTAGAGGAAATATAGTGCCTGAAGGCCATAAAGGAAAGTTTATCAGGGTTCGGGATTTAAAGGATAATGCATCGGTGTACCAAATAGATTTAGATAACATTGAAGATACCGATGTACCTACTAACAGCAAAAAAATCGAAAATTCATGCCTATTAATTGCAAGTAGATGGAAGACGTTAAAACCTTCTTATTTCAAATATTCAGGTGTTCCGATATACACAAGACCAGATACACTGGTTTTTGTAGTGAATGAAATTAAGTGCGATATTGGGTATTTAGTTAACGAATTATATTCAGATAATGTTATAGAGCAATTAGAATCCTATCGGGTAGGCGAGGTTATCCCAATAATTAAAAGTGATGATCTTTTAAGTATAAAAATTAACCTTCCAAGTTTGGAAGAACAAAGAGCAAAAATTGCTGGTATTAAAGAGGCAGAGGTTAAGATGAAACTTCTGGAAGCCGAACGAAATGCCTTGGCTCACGGTTTAGGTAATTTGGCATATGAGAATTTTGCTTCAGTTAAACATTCGCTTGGTAAACCGCTTTTAAATATAGGTTCATCATTGAGAAATATTGAGAAGGCAATGAGTAAACTCGATAAAGACTGGAAAAAAATGAAACTTAGTGAACGCTTGGATGTTACTTTGAAAGATTCTGTTGATTCCATTCATTCAAACTTAGCGCTTATACATTCACTTTTAAAAAATAACGAAAGGAAATTTGATGTTACTAATTATAAGTTAGAAGAAATTAATTTTCTTAAATTTATTCGGGAGTATATTAAAAAGATAAAGTCTGTTGAAAAAGTAAATGTGGAGATTAATCTTGATATTAACCCTGATTTGGAAATTACATACGGCAAACAATTACTCATTAACTCAAATCAAGAGCTTTTAGAGATTGCTTTAAATAATATTGTGGAGAATGCCAATATGCATGCATTTATAAATGAGTCTAAAAAATACAAGCTTGAGTTCAGACTTAGTCTTTCTTTAGAAGATATTCTCGGATATAATTCCATTAATATTACAAAACCAAAACAGCCAGTACTAAAAATTGAAGTGGCTAATAATGGCGAGCCATTTCCTGAAAATTACACATTGGAGAAGTTTATACGGAAGAACTCTTTTGCAGGAATTACTGGTAATACTGGTATAGGAGGTTTTGATATTAACGAGATAATTAGATATCACAATAGTGGCTTTAGTACACTAGATATTGTAACTAATGATTTTACAACGGAGTTTATAACAAAATATGAATTTTCAATACCAATAGTTAATCCATAATTATGAATAAGGTTTATAAAATATTATGGGTAGATGACCAGCACAAGGATGAGGATATGATACCGTTTATAATTGATGCTGAAGGTGAGGGTTTATTATTGGATGGCTATACATCATTTGAAGAAGCATTTGAAGTATTAGAGAAGCATATTTCTATTTATGATGCAATATTATTAGATGGTTTGTTTTTCGAGAGAAAAGGCCAGGTGGCTGGAACCGAGGATGTATTTGGAATAGGAATGGCAATAGCCAGGATTAATGAATTAAAGTCAAAAAAACTGTTTCCTTGGTTTGTACTTTCAGGTAAAGACCAGTTTATAAAAGGTAAGAATTCATTACTTGCTGCTAATAAGGTTCGATGCTATGATAAAACAAGCCCCAAGGATGTTGTAGAATTGTTTAAAGCAATTAAGCATGAGGCAGACCAACAGGTAGACACCCAAATCAGGCATAAATATCAACGTGTATTTGATGTATGCAATGATAAATATATTGGAGGACAAGGCAGTACTCATTTACTTTCCATTCTGAAAAATGAAAACAAAGAGAATGATTTTACTAATCCGGATCTATATTTTGTTCCATTAAGAAAAATAATGGACGATTTATTTATTGCGTGCAATAAATATGGAATATTGCCAGATGTTTTTGTAAAGCCTTCAGTAGCATTAAATGAATCCAGTAAATTTCTTTCAGGTGGCATTGAAAAAGGTTATCAATTAGATTATTCAATTTTTCCAAAGATTATTTCAGACAATGTTAGAAGTATTTTAGCAGTTTGTCAACCAGCAGCCCACAGGGCTGAGATAGACAGATTTATTGAACAAATCAATTCTCCTTATTTGCTTTTAAGTATTACATATCAATTATTAGATGTTCTACTATGGTTTAAATACTATATCGATAACAACTATGATGTTGAGATTAGTAAATCAAAATTTAAAGCTGTTGAAGCTGGCTTGGATTTAAGGTTTGTTTCTGGCCCTATTAATCAAGACGTAGAGGGTAATTATTATTGTGTTGATGTAATATTAACTCGTAAACATTTTAATGATAATGGCTATAAAATTGGAGATGAAATAAGGATAATTAAAACATCGAATAATACAAACGAAAGAACGATGCATCTTTATAAGAAAAGTGCATATCAATCAGAAAAAAAATAATTACTAAGAAGTTTAATATATGGCAACTCATAAACTATCCCTTTCCCGTTTAGAAACCTTTCTCGAAGAAGCTTGTGAAAGCCTACGTGGTAATATGGATGCATCCGAATACAAGGAATACATTATTGCCATGCTGTTTCTAAAAAGAGTAAACGACCAGTTTGAGGTACATCGTGACAAACGAAGGAAAAATCTGACTGAGGTAAGAGGATTGGAAGATCCCGAAAAAATATATGGCGAACTTGAAAGAGAGAATGCGCCAGAGTATGATTTCTTTGTTCCATTGGCAGCACGTTGGAGAAAATTAGATGGCGACCCCACTTTTTATTTAGATGATGAAGGGAAAGAACAGCAGTATAATTATATTAAAGATTTGCAGGAAAATATCGGCGATCATTTGAATGTTGCCCTTGCTGCCTTGGAAGATGCTAACCTCGACAAGTTGGAAGGTGTTTTAAAATCTATCAACTTCAACCGGAGCATAGGTAAAAACAACAAACAAATTACCGATGAAGATTTAAGGGAATTGATCCGTGAATTCAATAAGAAAAAATTGACGGATGATAACCTGGAATTTCCTGATCTAATGGGTGCAGCTTATGAATACCTGATTAAATACTTTGCGGACAGTGCTGGTAAAAAAGCCGGAGAATTCTATACTCCAAATGAAGTAGTAAGGCTATTGGTAAATATTTTGGAACCCGAAGCTGATTCAGAAGTGTATGATCCTACTGTGGGAAGCGGCGGAATGCTTATTGAATGTAAAAATTATGTGGAAAGCCGCTATGGTAGTGCCAAAAATCTTTCACTATACGGACAGGAAAAAAGCGGTACTGTATGGAGCTTATCTAAAATGAATATGCTCTTCCATAATATTTACGACAGCAACATTGTGAATGGAGATACCTTGATGAATCCCTTGCATTATGATAAAGATCGGTCAGGCGAATTAAAAACCTTTGATATAGTAATTGCCAATCCACCCTTCTCACAAAACTATACCAGGGATGGAATGAAGTTTAAAGAACGTTTCAACTTCTGGATGCCGAATAAAGGTAAAGCCGACTTTATGTTTGTACAACATATGCTGGCCAGTACTAATAATTCAGGAAGAATGGCTGTGGTTATGCCGCATGGTGTGTTGTTTCGTGGTGGTGATGAAAAAAAGTTTCGTGAATGGCTTATTAATGGCGACTCTAAAAGTCCACGGTGTTATCTAGAGGCAGTAATTGGTTTGCCGTCCGGTTTATTTTATGGAACCGGTATCGGTGCTTCTGTAATTGTAATAAATAAAAAAGATGCACACCTTAGAGATCATGTATTTTTCATTAATGCCGACAGGGAATATCAGGAAGGTAAAAACCAAAATAAACTAAGGCCGGAAGACATTGAGAAAATAGCTTTTGTTTATCGCCATAAAAAAATAATTGACAAGTACAGTATACTGGTGGGTAAAAATGCCGCTATAGATGAATTGAATAACCTGGAACAGGAAGAATACAATCTGAATATTCGCCGCTTTGTTGACAATGCACCACCTGCCGAGCCCCAGGATGTACATG
Organism: uncultured Sediminibacterium sp.; assembly: GCA_964612195.1. Lineage (GTDB taxonomy): Bacteria > Bacteroidota > Bacteroidia > Chitinophagales > Chitinophagaceae > Sediminibacterium. Next base: position 24,595 of record CAZTDV010000018.1, on the reverse strand, counting down.
CCCATTTGCAGGGCGGTATACCACAAAGTGAAGTGGAAGCAATGGGCAACCAGTTTGCATGTTATCCTGGCCTTGATGAAAGCCTGTTTATTTCATTAAAGAAAGGCTACAAAAAGTTTACAGAAATCATTGAACAAAAAGAAGACATCAAAAAACTGTTTGATGAAAGCAATTTCATAAAAGCCACACAGGAACAATACGGCAAACAATTAAATGAATGGTGGAGTGAGGTAGTGCCGGATTTAGAAGCCCTGCCCGTAAATAAAAACGTGTTTGAACTCTATCGCAAATTTTCGGAAAGCTTTACAACTGCTATTGCATCAATAAGAACTGGGCAACAGCCGATCCTGGATAATTACCAGGGCAGGGGAGCATTGGCTTCTTACTGGAGCCAGTTAAATACTGATTTGAAAAGTGTAGCCGCCAGTGGCTGGAATGCCGAACTGATACTCGATGATGAAATATTGGAAAGTCAGTACCCGGAAGTTTTAAAAGAACTAAGAGAAAACGAAGCCCGGAGAGATGAATTGCAAGCTCTATTTACAGAAGTGAATGAACTGGAAGATGATGTTTGGAACGAAGATGATTATGAAGTGTGGCGTAACAAAGAATTGAAAGAACATAAAGATGGCTTGAAAGCATTGAAAGGCGAGCGCAAAGAAGCCGATAAGGAATATAAAAACCTGCAAAAGCGGGTTGGGGCAAATGAAAAGGCATTGAAAAAGCAGCCGGAACTGGCTGGTGAAATTGAGCAATTGACAAAAGAAGCAGATAACTACTTTGCAGAAATTAAACGCCTGGATATTATGATTGAAGAAGGCGAAGACCGGTTTGCCAAACATACCGAATTGGAAGAAGAATTGAAGCAATGTAAGAAAACCATTAAGGAAATAAAGGACCGTAAACAGGTATTGGTGGATAGTGCAAGGTTGAAAATTACTCCCGAAGAAGCGAAAGAACTGATTGTAAAAAGATGGAAGACTACTCTGCACAATACTATTAATGGTTACCTGCAAAATCACAGCAGGGCTTTATTGCTGGCGGTAGAAAATCTGCACGATAAATACACTTTTCCTCTGCACAACATTTTATCAGATAGGGAAAAAGAAACCCAATTGTTAAACAGCTTTTTAATAGAATTGGGTTATGAGTAAGATAAAAATTGGAGGACATATTAAGATCATACCGGGATTTCCATTTAACTCTGCCCATTTTAACTCTGATGGCGAAGGCTTTCCATTAATACGAATTCGAGACCTGCTTGCATCCAAAATTGAAACATTCTATAAAGGAGACTATTCAGCAGAATTTTTGATTGATGAAGGAGATGTGCTTATTGGAATGGACGGCGATTTTCATATCGTAAAATGGAAAAACAAAAGAAAGGCATTATTAAATCAGCGAATAATGAAAGTTGCCCAAAAAGAAGGGGCAAAAATAAACATCGGATACTTTTACTATTTCTTATTTCCTTTTCTAAAAAATGTTTGGGAAAAAACAACTGCAACAACTGTAAAACATTTGTCAACTTATGATGTTTCTGAAGCAGAGGTTGAGTTCCCTGACATTGAGGTACAACGAAAAATCGCTACCATCCTTTCCACCTGCGATGCAGTAATAGAAAAAACACTAGCCTCTATTGCAAAATACAAAGCCATTAAGCAGGGAATGTTGCGTGATTTATTTACCCGTGGTATTGATTTAAAAACTGGCAAACTAAGAGCTAAATATGAGGATGCTCCGGGCTTGTATAAGGAGAGCAAGTTGGGATGGATACCAGAAGAATGGGATGCAAAGATAATTGAGGGCTTAGCAAAAGTGAATGGTAGAGTTGGATGGAAGGGATATACAGTTACAGATTTAAGAAAAACTGGTCCGTTAGCTTTAGGAGCTGCTGCAATTGATAAAGAAAACAAACTTGACCTTTCAAAGCCTATCCATTTATCAATGGAAAAGTATTTGGAGTCTCCTGAGATAATGGTTCGATTCGGTGACATTCTTATTGTTCAAAGAGGCACAATTGGAAAAATTGTAATAATTGACAAAGAGATAGGTGATGCCACTATTAATCCAAGCATGGTTTTGTTGAATAACATCAGAACTAATAATTTTTTTCTTTATTATCAGCTTTGCAGTTTTATTGGCCAGAGGCAAATCGAACTTTTAACCTCACAAACCGGAGTGCCGATGATCAGTCAACAGCAAATTAATAATATCAACATTGCTATTCCAAAAAACAAAAATGAAGCAGATGCAATTGGCGAAAGGATTAGAGCAATTGATAGAAAGATTGATAGTGAGATTGCATATTTGAGTAAACATCAACAAATAAAGTCAGGTTTAATGGGTGATTTGCTGAGTGGAAAGAAGAAGGTAAGTGTAAACGATAAAGAGGAGGTGCTGAATGGCTAAAAGAGAAATATCAAATCTTGACCTTAAAATAAAACTCACACTTGAGTATTTAGATAATGGAGGCTACGAGAAAATCCCAAGCATTCTGCTTTTGGAACATCTTAAACAAGTAAAAGTTAATGCTGATGGAAAGGTAGACCCCGATACAGTAAGTACAGTTGTCAATTCATTTATGCTTGGCATATTGGCCAGTCAAATGCATTCGCCATTTTATTCGACGAATTACATTTCTGAATATCAATCCACACTACAAAAATCTAATAGCTTCGACCAGGAAAACATTGATACAGTAGAACAGTTTGATAAAATATATGATGAGTATAAATCTAAAACTGATTTTCTTTTCAGAGGCCAGCGGGAAGCTAAGTGGCGATTGTATAGTAAACTGCAAAGGCATTGGATAGCAGATAAGCTCCCTGAAAAAGTATCAAGTTATCAAGCAATACTTGAAAAAATGGTAGCAGACGGCCGGGCAGGTTTTAATGTAAAGTACCTGGAGATATTAGGAGAACAACACGATGATGCAGATAACGATATTGCTGTTTTAGGTTTTTTACAACATCACGGTTGCCCAACCCCATTATTGGATTGGACTTATAAGTTTCAAAATGCACTTTTCTTTGGGTTGGATGGTTTAGAAGATAAGGAGAGTAAAAGAGAAATTGATGATTATTTCAGTGTGTACTTTATTGAAGAATCAAATTTTGAAAAGGGGGGAATGAGGAATCTTATTTATGAAAGTATTGAAAATTTACAGGAATATGCCTTGAAGGTTCTAATTAAGCAAATAGCTAAAGATGAAGAAACGAGAATTGAAATGGAAGAGTATTTTAAAGGAAGAAAAGCTATCGACATAAAAAGAATTAAGGGTTCTGGTATGATTTCTCACATGTTGAAGATTGAGCACATGTTGAGTTTTCCTGCCACTTATTTTGCCGATGGGAAACCTGACGATATTGTTTTCTCTTTAAACAACAACACCAATATACAGAATCAGGCAGGCGTTTTTACATGGAATGCAGACCCTGCAAAACCTTTTGAAATGGTAGTGAGTGAGCAAAATAAATTGGCAGTGAATGCAGAAGATGAAGGGGAGTATGTTTTATGTGAATGTTTCAATATCAATAAAAAATTAGCTGGGCATATAAGAAAGCGTCTTGAGGAGGATGGCATTACAAGAGAATTGATTTACCCAACACCAGATATTAGCACTTGGGATATTTTTCAAAAAACAATTAATTAATTAATCATGGCAAAGCACAATGTTTATTTAGAACTTCCTACCAGGGAAATCAACAAAGTTGATGCAAATTTTTACATCTATCAAAACGATGCAAAACTTGGTCAAATTACTATTTCCAAAGGCGGTCTTGAATATTACCCTAGCAATTCTAAGAAGCCAATCAAAATTGGCTGGTCACAATTTGATAGAATGGTAAAAGAGTGGAATAATAGTTAAATCTTAATAATCATGATTAAGCACTTATCCATAAGAGTAGCCTGGCACGATAACAAATGGAGCGGCGCTGTCTGTAACCATCCAGCCAATAATGCTTATTGCATTCATTTGCCAAGAATTTATGGCGAAAAAGATGAAGCTGCCGAAGAAAAAATTAAAGGTACACATTGGAATAAATTAACGCCAAAAGAGTTGCCACCTTGCAAAGCTGAAGGTGGTGGTTTTATGAGTGCCTTGAAGTATACAAGAGAGTTTAATCATCCCTATAATCAGCCCAATAAGAAAGATATTCCACATCTTGCATTAAAGGCAACCAGTTTTGACATTCCTCCATTCAGCAGTTTTGCAGTCCCTTTCTGGTGGATGCTTAAAAAGAATTTATCAGAAATACAGGAAACCTATCCAGATATTCCAAGAGATGAAAATCCACCATTCCCTTCAGCATGGATTTATTCAAGGCAAACACAGAATGCGTTACTAAAAACTTTTTTTAAACCAATCAAAGAAGATCATTCACTATCTGTTTTTTATATCAAAGGCCCCAATCCAGTTGATGAAGATAGTAGAAGGTTAATTGTGGGAATTGGTTCAATTAAAAAAATATCAGGCATCCTTACTTATGAAACGACAGCAGATTATACCTATCCAATATGGGACCGGCTAATTACCCATGGCATAAGGCCGGAAGATGTGAAAAGCGAAGGGGTATTGTTGCCTTACCATGAGTACCTCAATCTTCCGGAGGATTATATATTAAAAAACAAAGAAGGCAAGAAGACTAAATATGATTTACTTGATGAAATAAAATTGACACTGCAGGAAACGGCTAGTAGGCAGGAAGTGATTGATGAGTTTACTTATGGCAGTAAATGGGTGAATGACAGTTCTGTATTGGTAGTATTAGGTAAACTGAGGAGTATCATTGAAAGAATTAAAGAACATGGTATTGCAAAAGGCCATTGGGATAGTCATTTGTTGTGGATAGATAAGCAGATAGGTAAAGTAAAGGAAAGCATGGGGCCATTCCCGTCATTTGGCAATGCTTTAGTTGCATTGGGGTTTCAATATGGACATACTTTGGAGGAAGACCTCCGGGAACAAAAAAAGATTGCTCCAAAAGACAATCCCTGGGATGCATGGGAAGACGTTATTTATGGAAAAGTAAACTTAAATAACCGGGCTTATCATGGCGACTTATCGCATTATAGAGATATATGGCTGAATGAAACCAATGAAAGAAAAGAACTATTACTACTGCTTTCAAGATTTGAATTAACGGAAAAGCAAATTAAAAATTGGTTTGATCCTTCACTACGTTCCCGAATGGGTTTTAAAGGAACTGATTCGGATATTTTGAGTAACCCTTACATTATTTCAGAAGAGGATACAGGAGATAAAGAACATTATCCAATTGCAGTAGAAACTATAGATAATGGGTTGTTTGCTGATAAAGCCATACAAGGCGATTGTATGCCTGAAAAACCACAGCTGGTTGACTCTCCATTGGATACCCGAAGAATAAGAGCCATCATCATTAATATGTTAAAGAGGGCCGCTGAAAATGGCGATACCTTATTGTCGGTTTTAGAAATTACTGAATCCTTAAATACACTGAATCTTCAGAGAGCCACTGTGGTTCCATTAAATTATATAGCAAGCAATATTGAGTTTTTGAAATTAAAGCTGGAGCATTTCAAAACAGATAGTATAGATGCTTTGCAGTTGAAACATTATGAAACTATAGAATCTTATTTCAGAAGAACCTTATTGGCAAGAGCTAAGAAGGAATTGGACCCAATTGATGAAAAGTGGGATAAGCTCATCCAGAAAACCATTAAAGCGAATGGAATCGTTTTTAATAACGAAAATCCAAGACATGTTGCTGCCTTGGGCGACCAAGTTGATGCTTTAAAACAAATAACAAGCAGAAAAATTTCTATTCTACATGGCCCTGCCGGAACAGGTAAGACAACTGTTATGGGTGCATTATTTGGATGTAAGGAATTAACGAAAGACGGCATTTTACTTTTAGCTCCTACCGGGAAAGCAAGAGTAAAATTGGGAAAGATGGCAGGCAGTGAAGCTTTTACCATTGCCCAGTTTTTGAACCGACAAAAGCGTTTTGATTGGGTACGAATGAAACCTAAGTTTACCGGATCTGAAAAATACCAGGGTGAGCAAAATGTAATTGTAGATGAATGTTCCATGCTAACAGAAGACGATTTATATGCTTTGTTGCAGGCATTGGATATGGGACATGTGCAACGGATTATTTTAGTAGGTGATCCTTATCAACTTCCTCCTATTGGTGCCGGAAGACCTTTTGCCGATTTGTGTGCTCACCTTGAATTGCTTGAAGAAAAAGATGAAGATTATTCAGCAGTAAAATGTTTGGCAAGATTGAAAGAAGTAGTTCGGACAGTAGAAGGCGAAAATTCAGATACCTTGACATTAGCATCATGGTACTCAGGAATAAAACCTTCTAAAAATGCAGATGTCATATTCTCGAAATTGGGTGATAATAACCTGATGAATGATTTGAAAGTATTATGCTGGCAGGATGAAGAAGAGTTGATTAATACAATGAATCAGGTATTGATTGATGTTTTGAAATTAAAAGATAAAAATGATTATGCGACTTTAAATGCTTTTTTAGGAATCAATGACGGAGGTATTGATACAAGCAAAATAGAATCATTTCAATTATTAAGTCCTGTTAAAGCGCCTTTTTGGGGTTCCTTTAACCTGAACAGGAGATTCCAGCAGCAATTTAGAAAAGGATTAAAATCTACTGCTAAAATTGGAGATTATGTAATTGGTTATTGTGATAAGGTAATTCAGACAATAAATGAATGGCGCAAAGCTTTTCCGGGTGATGAAGAATATCAACTTTCAAATGGTCAGCTTGGAATAGTACTGTCCATCGCTAAATCAAAAGCCGGAACATTCGCAAATGTTGTGTTTGCGGGTGTGGAAGAGGATGTTTCATTTGGATATAGATCGCAGGGTAATATGGAAAGCGATGATACAAATCTTGAATTAGCCTATGCCATTACTGTACATAAAAGTCAAGGGAGTGATTTTGATTATGTCTTCCTTATAATTCCTAAAACAGGTAGAATTATTTCAAGGGAATTAATATACACAGCACTAACCCGTGCAAAAAAGAAATTGATTCTTTTAGTTGAAGGAGATGCTCCACATTGGATAATTAATCTTTCAAAACCACAGTACTCAGAAACAGCAAAGCGTAATACTCATTTATTCCGTCCTTCTATAAGAGAAGCAAAATCTTCCGTTCCATTTGCTGAAGGGTTAATACATAAAACAAAGAAAGAAGGGTTACTTGTTAGAAGTAAATCAGAAGTTATTATAGCCAATATGCTGATTGAAAAAGAAATTGAGTTTGAATATGAACGCGAGTATATTGGAAAAAGCGGCAAAAAGAGAATACCTGATTTCACATTTATTGACGCTGCTGGTGATTTAATCATGTTAGAGCATTTAGGTATGATGTCTATACCCAGTTATAAATCTGATTGGGAGAAGAAAATAAAGTTTTATGAAGAAAATAAATTCAAAATGAATGAAAACTTATTTACAACAACTGAAAGTGAAAAAGGAGGAATAGATTCGATTGCTATAGAAAAGGTTATTGTGAATATTCAAAAACTGATGTAATCCCTTATGAAAATTAAGAACATTCAACAGTACCGTAGTTTTTACAAAACAACACGACCAGTTTCTCAGGAACTTGAGGAGCATTTTATTGGCAATTATTATTTTGATGAAAAATTAAAGGAGAAAAGATATGGTTGGTTTACCATGTATCATGGTGATAAAGATGGTTACGGAACTCCGGCAGCTGGAATTGAAAACTTTTTACAGAGTTTTCTAGATATGGCAAAAGACGGGCAGGCTGTTTATGAATTCTTACAAAATGCGGTAGATGCAGGTAGCACACATTACACAATGGTTTGGGGCAAAGATGAAATTGATGGTAACTATTATCTTTTGGTTGCCAATAACGGAAAAATGTTTGACTTGAACAGTGTTCGTTCAATTTTAAATGTGGGATCATCTACCAAAACATCCGATAGTCAAACCATTGGAAAGTTTGGCATCGGGTTTAAATTGGCTCATCGACTGGTAGGTAAAGACAATGGTTTGCAGGAATTGATAAATGAAAATTCAGGACCTCTTTTATTTAGCTGGAAGAATTATGAAATAGAAGAGTTAGCCAAGACGTCTTATCCTGATCCTGTAGATGTTGCTGTTTCTTCAAATGACAAAGGTGTAATTAAAATAGCAGATGATAATCCCTGGTTATTTAAAATATTGATCACCTGTTTCCCTTGTTTGCCAGAAAATGATAAAGTTGCAGAAACTCCCAAAATGGTTGATGGAACAGAGGCTACAGCTGCACCGTTTAGTAAAACTGAATATGAAGTGTTATCCCGTTGGGTAAAAAGTAATCAAGGTATTCTTAATAAGGAAACATATTATGAAGGGGCATTGTTTTTTATCAAATTAGGATCGGGTAAAGAAACCGAACTGGCAGAAAATAATTTAAAAGAAGGTGTAAAATTTGCCTTGGCTATCTTAAAGGAAACCGCCGACTCTGTTATTAAGAAAGACAAAGTACTCCGTACAGTTCAGCTTAATAACGAAGAAGCAATTACATACCCCGATTTAGAATACATTAAGCTCACTATAAATAAAGTTACTGAACAAGATACCTATGCATATGTGAGGTTTGGTGTAGATAAATATGAAGATTTAACACCAGAACAGGTAAAACGAATAAATGCAGAAGCAGATATTGAAGCATTATTTGGTTTTAGAAAGCATAATGAAATTGGCAATTATTTTAAAGGCGCACCCAACCTCTACTTATACTTTCCGCTATCTGAGGAGGTTCACAATTTCAATTATATTTTACACTCAAACGCTTTTTATAAAGGCAGTTCCCGAACTTTCTTACATAAAGGCAGTAGCAAGGAGGATGGTATTAATGAACGGCTATTAAAAACAATTGTAACAAAAATTGATGTTGAATTAGATAAACTCTCAAGCTCTGCTAATAAAAATGACCGCCAACGGTTTCTTAATTTTTATGCAGCCTTATTAACTTCCAGCAAAAGTCTAAATCAGGACAGGCTTTGGATTGAAGCGCCATATATTGATCCTATTGATGAGCTATTAAAAAAATACATTCCAGTACGTAAATCTTTGGATTCGGACGTTTTTGAAATAGCTAATGATCCAGACGGGGTATTTATTAAAAAGACAAAAATTGATATTGATACAGCCGCTTGGGAACTGGAGAATGTAAATTGGTTCTATTGGGCAGAAGATGCTGAAGTCAGTATTCTCTTCAATGCAAAAAACAAGTTAGGGATTTCAGATTACACGGTTTTTGATTTGTTGGAAAATGATGGTGTTAATGTTTACCTGAATAGCTGGTTGAATAATAAGGAAGAAAGAATTATTAATGTTTTAAATGAATTGCAGTTTTTTGATAGAGAACAAACTTCAATAGATAATATTAAGTCGCAGTTGCTCAACTTAAATTTATTTGAGTTTTCCAATAGCGAAGTATTATCACTCGCCGGTTTTTTGGCAAAAGAAAAAGAAGGATACTTTTTAATTCATAATACACTTGAGTCAATAAGAGAAATACTGCTGAAATTAGGCTTAACAATTACAAAATTGAATTTGAATGATTTCAAATTTATTGACATATACAGAACTTACTTATTGCAAGCCACAAGGCATAAAGGCTACACTGAATTGACACAGCTTTTCAGTAGTGTAGTAAAAGAAGAAAATTTGCTGAAATTATCCAAATCAGAGAAGTACGAGGTTTTTAATGCGTTCAGAACTTTTAACAGCGAGGCCGTTATCGAAAGAATAAAAGAATTAAAGCTGTTTACAAATAATAATGCCACACCAGTTTGCTTTAAGAACTTATATCTGCAAACAGAAGTATCTTGGCTTAATAAATTTTGTATTAATGCAAAAGAATATGATGTACAGTTAAAACCTTTTTTACTAGATGATAATAAGGAGGTATATCAGAATATTATTTATCCTTTTTGGCCACAAATCGCAAACCATATTGCCCTTAATCCCACTAAAGCAAAAGAGGTACTTGATGATATTGTTAACTATTATACTAAAAGCACTTGGACGGAGAAGACAAAAACGTTATTGGGCAATCACAGCTTGATTATTTTCAATGCAGAAGTAGTAGAAGTTGATGATATGTTTTTTAATAATGAACTGCTGTTGTTAGCAGATGATATTTTTAAAAGTATTCAAACTACAACTTTAAGCTATTTCGGAGTGTATATTCCTGACAAGTGCTTAATTCCATATCTGGGAGATCTGCCCTTCGGATTAGCTTCATCAGCTATTATTCCAACAATAGCAAATAGGGAAGCTTCGGCAGAACAACTCACAAATTTATTAGTACTGTCAAAAACCTGTAACATAGATTTTTTTGGATCAAATTGTATCACTTTTATAGATGGTATATATGCTATTGACTCTTCTTCGGGTAAAAAGCAGATTGCCACTTCAAAGGCTGGTATTGTAAATTACATTAACGTCTATTACCCCGATGAATATGTTTTGATTCCTGAAGTATTAAAAACATTTAAAAGCAAAATTGAATTGACAGATGGAAAATTAGTTGAACATCTGATTGAAAATTTTGAAGAAGATAACGATACACAGGAATTGGAATTGATTGAAATTGTTTTAGGCGAAAGGATTGAGGACAAGAAAGCATTATTAGACCGGTTAACATACACAACGCTTGATGCCTCATGGACTAATGAAAAGTCAAATGAGCTCTATTTAAAACTTTTGCGGGAGATTGTTGAAACTGATATAACACAAGAAGAGTTAACTGCAATACATGCCAAAATTTCGATTTCAAAAGATTCCGAGGAAATTGTAATTGGAAACATAGATAGTGCCCATGATGCTATTGAAGTTATATGCGGGGATAAAAAAATTACACTTTCTCAGGCACAAATTTTAAATCTTGAAAACGCCGACAATATAAAACTGATTCAGTCTTTTCATGATGAAGCAAAGAAAAGGGGGCTGCTTAGCCCTAAAGCGGCTGATAAATTATTTAAAGTTTCTAATGCAGGGATTACAGACGACTTGGTGGCAAAATTTAATGCGAATTTAAATGAAAAGCAACTTGAGAATGCTCACCAATTACTGTTTGTCTGGCTTTCTGGTAAGATCAACAAAGAAGAATACAGTGACTACTCATTAAAATCTCAGAATGGGGAATGGTATGAATTAAAAGGGCAGCAAGTAATTTATTCGCAGGAGAATGAAAAGCATATAAAACATAGTTATTTGCTACACGAAAGTTATAATGGGTTACAATCATTATTGCAGTTAAATGATATTGAAGTATTTAATTATAATGATGGAGAAGAAGATATTATTGTATCACATTTTTTATTTGTAAAAGGGTGTACAACTGAGATCTTAGAAAGCGAAGAATTATTACCTGCAAAGCTTGAATATCTCTATAGGAGCTGGGTCAATTTGCCTACTCAGATAAGGGTTAATAAACCACATCAATCCTGGGCAGGTTATTTAGGTATTTCTCCCAATCAATTTGTTTTTAAAGGTATTCAGGTTCAAGCTGAAAAGCTACCGGAAGATTATCTAACATGGTTGCAAAATGGTACAAAGAAAGAAGAGTTCTTTAAAGCTATCGGTATCAATTTTGGGGAAAGTTCTATTACAAAAGTGAGAAAGTATTTGCTTGGTACACTAAAAGAGTTACCACCGGAAATTGAAATTGAAAAATTTAATGAAACACTTCTAAGAAACACATTGTACGGTTTATCTGGTGATTTTGAAAACACAGGCAATAATTCTGTAATTTATCAAAGAGTTGAGCATAATGGTCAGATTTCGATTGTTGAAAAAATAATAAATCACCTTGCAAGTATAAAAAGCGAGAATTATCCTGTATTAATTTATTGCGATACCGATTCTTTTGAAGTGATACAAAAAGACAATGGATTGTATTATAAAATTGATGAATTGTTACACGATAAAATTAAAAATTCAAGAGATCATAATTTGAAGATACTTTATAATGAATACAATATTTTAAAGCAATCACTTTTATTGAACACAGAAGTTCTGGATAGTTGTGATGAATTAGAATTTGAAGAGTCATTTGTGCCCGGAAGCAATAGAATTGAGCATAATGAACCATTTTATAACAATTGGAAAAAAGAAAACAATATCTGCCTATTCAAGGAAAGTGAGTTAAAATTTGATTTATCAATTGATATCGCTAATGAAATGATAGTAATTGGTAGGGTGTCAAAAGGTTTATTCTATATTAATGAACATGAAGAAAGAGAGAAAGAGCTTTTTTATAATAGCCATATTTCACTGGAAGATTTAAGTACCGCATTGTTAGTTGAACACGAGGAATTGGCCGATGCTATTGATGATCTGATCAGTAAGAGGAATAGTATGCTAGCGAGTTTATATAATGCACTTAATTCTGCAGGTAAAGGGGAGTTTAAAAGTGCTCATTTGGAAGCCTTGGAATCAGCATTTAAGGAAGAAGATTTAAAGCAGAAAAGAAAAGATTTAATTGAAACCATAAAAAAGAATAGTGATTATTCTTATATATGGTTTGAGTCCTATTTAGAGTTTTTATTAACTTATGAAAGTAAACAAAGCACAACTGTCCAAAAAACAATTTCATTTCAAGAAATCAAACGGTACCTAATAAACGATCAAATTTCAGATAAGTATTTTTTGCTTTGTGGTGCAAGTTCACTAATCCCTTTAAACATAGAAGATTTTGAGGATTTTAAAATCACGTTGGTTATAAAAAATAGCCAAAACGAAAAAATTAATGTTGAAGGAGTTTCAAAAAAAGGGCAGGACCTATTAATTTATTGTAGGGAAAAAATACCACTATCCACTATTAATAAGTTTAGTGATGTTATACAGGTCAAAATTAGCTTCTCACCTGTCATAGATTTATTGGAAAGGCTTTATAAAGCTTTCACCAACAGGCAAAACATGGATGAATGGGAAGAAATCAATGATGTGTTGCCTCGATTACAGTTTATTTATGGCCCTCCAGGCACTGGAAAGACGACTACTTTATGCAGTATGATAGCTGATGGGGTAAAGGAAAAGTATAATACAAAATACTTACTGTTAACACCTACAAATAAGGCTGCCGATGTTTTATGTAAGAAATTACTGAAATTCACTGGCGATCCTAACGACGTAATTGGGAATAAAATAAGAGAATTGAATGAGCTGGGTAAATCAATTTCAATTACGAGAGTTGGTAAACCAACAGACCCCGAGTTAGAAGAAATGGAAGAAGATATATATCAGGATTCTGTAACGAAGGAAACGTTGGATTATACAAATATTTTGGCTTCTACAATTCACCGTATTCCTTACTTCGAAGTAATTGACGAAAAAGAGGATAAACATTTGAAGATTTTTAGAATGCGGGATTATTGGGATTATGTTGTATTTGACGAAGCTTCCATGATTAATCTTCCATACGTTGTTTTTGCAATCTTAGCTATCAATAAATTTAATCCCAATGCAAAGTTTATTATAGCAGGCGACCCTAAACAAATACCACCGGTAGTTGATGTTACTGATAAAGATCTTGAAGAATTAGACATCCAGGATGAGAATATATATACGATGATGGGTATTTGCAGTTTTAGAAGTGATGAGCAAAAATTAAGAGAAGGCGATAAAATTCTGAATTTGGATAGGCAATACAGAAGCGTAAAAGAGATAGGTCAGTTATTTAGCGATTTGTCTTACAGCAGTTTATTAAAACACGATAGAGAGAGTAAAAAGAAAATTGCCAAAACGCTTCCTGATGCTTTTAAGAAACTCATCAATAAAAACGTAACATTTATTGATATACCTTTAAATGCGGATAATTCAATATTCAGAATAAACAAACTCTTGTATAGTTCTTATCATACCTACAGTGCCATATTTGTTGCTGAGTTGATTAAGCATTTTGATTCCCTCTTAGGGGAAAAAGAAAACTGGTCTATTGGTTTAATAGCTCCTTATAAAGCTCAGGCCATTTTACTGAATAAATTAATTACATCTTATGGGATTTCTGAAAAATTAAAAATTTATTCAGATACAGTACATGGCTTTCAAGGCGACGAATGCGATATAGTGTTCTTCATTTCGAATCCCAATAATTATTATTTTACAGGACACCCTAAATGCTTACTTTCTAAAGAATACATTTATAATGTAGCAATAAGCAGAGCTAAAGACTACCTGATTATATTACATCCGTTTGAAGCAATAAAAGACAATCTTTTTATAAATAAAATCAGTGCATCCTATTCCAGGCATTTCGAGAATCCACTTATACGCAAGTCGGCTGAATTTGAAAAATTACTTTTTAATCAAAAAGATTTCATTGAAAAAAGTAGTTATTTCACAGGTCACGATAACGTAAATGTATTCGGACAGATTGAAATGAAGTACTTTATAAAGGCTAATGAAAATGCAATTGATATTCAACTAAGAAAATTTAATAATTAACGATATGGCTGAATATATAAATGTAGAAAAACCTTTTCTTGATAAACTCCATCAATTAGGATGGGAGGTAATTAATCAGGGTCTTGGTGTTCCGCAGGAACCATCAAAAAGTTTACGAGATAACTTTAAACAAGTATTATTGCCTAAAGTATTTAAGGATAGCATTAAGGCAATTAATAAAACTGCGGATGGTACGCAATGGCTAACGGATAAGCAACTGGATGAAATTCTTTTTGAAATTCAAAACTTTTCAGGTAAAAGCCTGCATGAATCCAATAAAGAAATTCATAGACTATTATTAAAAGGTACAAGTGTTGCTCGAAATGAAATAACAGGTGAGCAGGACCCTTCAGTACGTTTAGTTGATTTTAAAGACTACAAAAACAATTCCTTCATTGCCATTAATCAGTTTAGGTTGTTAACTCCTGGTGCAAGCCGACAGGGTATTATTCCCGACATTGTTTTATTCCTAAATGGGTTGCCAGTAGTTGTTGTGGAGGCAAAAGATTTTGATGTAGCTGAGCCATTAAGTGAAGCTTTTTTACAAGTTACACGATATGCAAATACCAGGGATGATGACTATGGAATGAAGGAAGGTGAGGAAAGGTTATTTCATTATAATATTTTCAGCATCATAACCCACGGTAGGGAAGCAAGAGTAGGTACTATAAGTGCAGATTTTGACTATTATAATAATTGGGTTGATATTTTTCCAGAAGAATACAGAACAGTTGCGTATCCTCCAGATGAAGAAAGGCAAGAGGTTCTCATATTAGGAATGCTAAACAAAGAAATCTTAATTGACATTCTGAAACACTTTACCCTGTTCATGGAAATCAAGAAGGGAGTGGAAGTTAAGATTGTTGCACGATACAATCAATATAGGGCTGTAGGAAAGATTATTCGCAATATGAGGGAAGGGAACAGTCCTTTAGAAAAAGGAGGAGTAATCTGGCACACTCAGGGGAGTGGTAAGAGTTTAACGATGGTGTTCCTGATACGCAAACTTCGTAGTTGCGATGATCTCAAAGACTTTAAAATAATTTTCATAATAGATCGTACTGATTTAGAAGAACAACTTTCCGAAACGGTTGAACTAACAGGAGAACCGGTTCACATTATTGACAAGAGAAACAGACTGCATGATTTGAGTAACGATACCGGGGATGTTAACATGGTGATGATTCACAAATTTTTAGTTCAAAATAATGTATCGGCACAATCATTAATTGATGCAGGTATCGTACCAAAGTTTGAAAAATTTGAAACTGTCAATGACAGTGATCGTATTCTGATGTTGATAGATGAAGCACATCGTACGCAAGGGGGTGATATGGGGGATAATTTATTCACTGCATTTCCAAAAGCTGTAAGGATAGGATTTACCGGAACACCCCTGCTTACGGAGAGGCATGAGATAAAAACGCATGAACGGTTTGGTGGTAAATTAGATAAGAATGGGGAACCTTCCTGGATTGATTTTTACAAGTTTGACAAAGCAGTGGCTGACAGAGCTACAGTTGAAATCAAATACATTGGTAAAGTTTCAAAAGACAAAATTGACGAAAAGGAAATGTTTGATGCTGAGTTTGAAGACATGTTCAAGCAGCGGACACAAGAGGAGAGAGAGGAAATACAGCGCAGGTATGGTTCTTTTATCGCTTATCTGGAATCAAAAGATCGCATTGCTGAAATAGCCAAAGACATTGTGGAGCATTATTACGACGACATACTTGTAAATGGCTTTAAAGCACAGGTGGTGGCATCAAGTATTGTGGCTGCAGTTAGGTATAAATATGAATTAGAGATTGCAATTCAAACTAAGATTGAAGAGCTCAAGGCTTTTCCGGATGACCAAAGAGATGATGAACGAATTAAGCAATTGGAGTTTTTGAAAGTGGCAGCTATCGTTTCAAGTATGGGTAACAACGAACCTGGTTATATCAGCAAAGCAAGAAAAGAAGCATTGGATTCAGATGCAAAGAATAATTTTAAGAAAGATTTTGACTACTCGTTGGAAGGAGAACAGTTCAAGAAGCCTGAAACAGGTATAGGTATAATTTGCGTTTGCGACCGCTTACTTACCGGTTTTGATGCACCAATTGAACAGGTAATGTATTTGGATAAGAGTTTAAGAGAGCATGATTTGTTTCAGGCAATAACCCGTGTAAACAGAACTAAAAAAGGAAAATCATTTGGATTGATAGTTGACTATTTTGGTGTTACAAAGCATTTGTCTGATGCGTTGGCAATTTATACTGATAGTGACAAGGATAAACTTAAAAACTTCCTCACCGTTTTCCGTGACATCAATAAAGAAATTCCGGTATTAGAAGCCCGGTACAAAAGAATACTTGATTTATTCACGGATAACAAGTTGCCTGAAATCAAAACATTTCTTGAACAAAGATTTACTGATGATTCAATAGAATTTGAATTTGCAGAAGCCTGTATTGAACA
This sequence comes from uncultured Sediminibacterium sp., assembly GCA_964612195.1. Lineage (GTDB taxonomy): Bacteria > Bacteroidota > Bacteroidia > Chitinophagales > Chitinophagaceae > Sediminibacterium. The sequence goes on along the minus strand of CAZTDV010000018.1, from coordinate 7,647 downwards.
GGCAAAGGTTATCAAATTCAGGGCAGAGCTGCTCACGTATTCAAAAAGTTTCTTTGATAGCCTTGATTTGTTGTTCAACTCACAGGCAGGCGCAGAGTATTGGATTCAGGCAAAGCGATTGGGTTATTTACTTTGGAGGATAAAAGATCGTTACAAAGATGAAACGATGGATTTGAAGTGGGCTTCTGAAAAAGTCCGGAAACTAATTGACAAGCACTTATTTTCATTGGGGATTGATACTAAAGTTCAGCAGGTGTCTATACTTTCTGATGAATTTAAAAACAAAGTTGACTATCTCAATAAAACACCAAAATCAAAAGCATCGGAAATGGAACATGCCATACGTTGGCATATCAAAGTAAACCTGGATAAAGACCCTTCACTTTATGGCCGTTTCAAAGATCGTTTAGAAACGATCCTTAATGCATACAAAGAGAATTGGGAGGAAATTGTAAAAGAATTGGGCAAACTAAGAGATGAAATGGCAGAAGGTAGAAAAGAGGAAACGGAAGGCATTTCTATTGTGGAAGCACCATTTTATGATTTTCTGAAGAACAACCTGAATTCAGAAGATGGCATCAAAATTCTAAAAACTAAAAAATTAATTTATAGCATGATGCCTTTATTAAAAGAAACTGCTGCTATAAACAATTTCTGGACAGATAAAAAATCCGAACAGAAAACAATTGAAGGGTCGATTGAAGATGAAATACGTTACGCAGGTATTGAGGGTATTTCAGAAAAAGCAACTGAATTAGCAACTGAGTTAATGAAGCTGGCAAAAAATAGAGTAGGAGATTTAAGATGAAGTTAGAAGATATTTATATTACCATTGAGAAAACTGAGCGTAGAAAAACAGTTAGTATTTTTATTGAACGAAATGGTTCAGTTCGGGTATTAGCTCCTTTATCTGCAACAGATGAAAAAATTGAGCTTGTTGTAAAAGCTAAAGAGTACCAAATTTTTGCCAAACTAGCAAAGTGGAAGGAGCTCAATCAGGGAAAGGTGAACCGAAATTATGTAAATGGACAATCTTTTCTTTATCTCGGCAGAAATTACCGTTTATCAATTGAGGATACTCAGGATATACCTTTAAAAATCAGTGGCGGTTTTTTTCGGCTTGATAAAAGCCATTTGCAAAAAGCTGATAAAGTTTTTAAAGATTTCTACCGTGAAAAAGCAGAGCAAAAAATAAAAGAAAGACTGAAACTAATTGAAGGCAAGTTTCAACAGAAACCAACTTCTTTAAAAGTGTTGGATTTACAAAACCGGTGGGCATCATGGACACCAAAAAACGGATTGAACTTTCATTGGAAATGTGCAATGGCTCCTGTTCCTGTTTTGGACTATATCATCACACATGAAATGGTACATTTAAAATATCCCAATCATTCAGCAGAATTTTGGAATGAGTTAGATAAAAAAATGCCTGACTACAGAGAGCATGAAAATTGGTTAAAACAAAACGGAGTAAAAATGAATTTGTAATTTTTTAATATTGCTTTATTGCATTTTCCAATCTTTTTTTAATTTCCATTCGCAAACTTTTAGGTCTTTTAACTTCAACATCATCACCAAACCCTAAAATTTGAGTAATTAATTCTTTATTAACTATTAGTGATAAACCTATTAGTAAAGATCCGTCTTTGTATTGCTTTAGTATTTGTTGACTTTCATGTATTCTTTTGGTTGATACATATGGCGCCCGTTCTTTACTAATTAATAGTTCTACATTTTCAATTTTAGCATCATTAGTATGAGTTACACCTATGATATTTTGAAAATAGATATTAGAATTAAAGGATTCATTTTCTTTATATTTTCCAGAAGTTACTCTGATGTCAGTAATTCTATCTAAGGCTAAATTTTCAACTCGATTATTTTTTTCGGACCAACCAAATAGAAACCATCTATTATTATATTCTTTTAAAAAATATGGACTAAACCTTATTTCATAAGATTCAAGAGCGTAAAAGTGTTTATAAGTGATTTTTAGAAGCTGTTTATTGATAATTGAATTATAAAGATCGCCAAGGTTTTCTGCACCAAGGGCAGTTGGAGGATTTTCAAATGCAATTACCGGTATTTTTTCATTAGACCTCAATTTTATTTTATTTTCTAATCTTTGAATAATTGTCTCAATTTCATTAGCTATCGTAAAGCCTTTTATTTGTTGCATTATATCTACAATCTCCCTAAGTCTATATACATCCTCTTCTTCCAATGGAAGTTTGTTAATAGAAAAATTGACATCTTCATATTCATAGAAGACCGATGTGCCTTCTTTAATTGTATTAATTGGTGCCCCATACTCAGATTGCATATCATTTAAATCATTTCTTATTTGACTTAAAGAAATAGATGCCTCGCTCCCATATTTTTCCTCCAATTTTTTGTTTACAACTTCCAATAAATTCTTTTTTGACCATTTATGAAGCGTATTACGTAAACACTCATCAATAATTTCAAATCTTACTCTGGCTGATTTATTTACTGGCATACTTTAAATTTATTTACCAATATACCACAATTATAATTTCAATTTTGATCTCTATTTAGAGCCCTAGACTTTGAAAAATAAAATCCTTGCAAATAGACTGCAAATAGTCATTTTATGTTTGTTTCTCAATCAAATAAATGATAAAAGAAGTTACATATCTAGAAAAACTCCAAACGAATAGATGGAGAACAAAGCGAGAAGAAATACTGATTCGCGATTCTAGAAGGTGTAGAAGCTGTGGTAAGCCTAACAATTTAGAAGTACATCACCGTCAATATCATATAAATAAAATCACAGGTCAAAAAGTTGACCCATGGAGTTATAGCAATAGGTATTTAATCACATTGTGTAGTTCTTGCCATTCAATAGGTCATAATCAATTTAAAATCCCTTTTTTTAAAATCTAAACTTTTAAGGATATGTCAATCTTCAATTTTTTTAGTCGTAAAAAGCAGAACGATATTATAATGGACAATGACTCTCAAGACATCAATGATCAGCTAATGCCAAATTTGATCAATGCTGATTTATTTGTAGATAATCAGCCACCCATTCCTGACACTGCTATTAAGCCAAATCCGCTTGAAAAGTTCCTGTCTCAAAATTTTGAGTGGAATGGCTGTAATGATGGATACGAATTTCCTGATTCCGAATATTTGAATAGTAAACTAAAGTTAATTAGGGCAGAGTTTAGAACCGCTATTGATAAATCTATTGATCTGAGACGATTTGAAGTTGGTGAGCTCAAATTACACTTGATACAAATTTCGGGTATATCAGAGCGATTAGAAGCTCAAATAAATGAAAGAATAAGACAAAACGAAGAGATAGTTCATATTCTTGACACAGAAAAAATATTGTCAATAGAAGACGAAGGAATTGTTTCTTCCGCAATTCAATCTTATAGAATTGGTTTCATAAAAGGGGTTGAGAGATTTCAACAAGAAAAACTATATATCGGAAATACTGGATTGTATAACTAAAAATTAATTTTATGCTTAAAACAGCTTGCTTTTTAACTGGAGACAATTATCAGTTAGTTTTAAATGATACCCCTGCTAGTAAAAAGAAAATTACAGCTATGGCTATAGCTATGATGTTGCCAATTACTATTTGGTTATTTAGTAGTTTTTTACTTGCGTTTGAAGTTATAAAAACGGGATTTATCTCTGCTCTTATTACAGCATTAGTATGTGGATTGATAGTTTTTTTTGTTGAAAAGTTAGTAATAATGGCGGATGGAAATCGATGGTTAACATTGTTTAGGATTTCTATTGGCTTCATTGTAGCAGCTTTAGGAAGTATTGCAATTGATGAAGTTGTTTTCAAAAACGATATTGATATTAGCATTGTAACTCTAAAAAATGAAGCAATTCGAAAGGCAAAGCTAGATGAAGAAAAACAGTTTAAACTGAATAACAACTATCAAAATATTGAAATAGAAGTAGCTAATCTAGTAAATAGATACAATTCGGCCGTAAATAGTGCTATAGCAGAAGCTGATGGAACAACAGGATCTAAACAAGCTGGAGTTGGAGTTATAACTATTATGAAAGAAAGAGCTAAAAATGTTATTCGGAAAGACTTAGAGGCTGCAAATCAAAAGCTAGCATTACTTGACATGGGAAAAAATGAGGCAGTTAAAAAAGCAGGATTTGATATGTCAAAAGCTTTTAACGAAAATGCGTTATTGACTAGAATTAAAGCTTTATTTTCTCTAGTAACTAGCGATAGGTACATGGCAATTGTTTACACATTATTTACCTTATTAATGTTCTTTTTTGAATTTTTGGTTGTGATCTTAAAATTGACCTGGAAAAAAACGAATTATGAACGAAAGCTCGCAATGCTTGAAAAAATTGGAGAAGAGCGCATTCTTTATTTGTTGAGGAAGGGGTCACCTGTTTATGATCCCGGCGTAGGTTTTCAACATATAGAAACTATAAAATCAAGGATAAATAAAAAATCAAACGTTTTTAATTACTAAAATAATTGAGCTATAAATTATCTAACTTTAGCTACATGGATAGCTTATTTTAATTATTAATATTTATGGGAAAATATACATACTATTATTGTTACTTTAATATAATTGAAATAACTATAAATAACTTTAGGGTTTTTGAGAATGATACCAACTTTAAGATTTCTCCTATTACTATTCTTACTGGTACAAATAGTAGTGGTAAAAGTAGTTTTATAAAAGCTTTAAAATTATTGGTTAGGTCTTATGAGAAAAGTGGATTAAGAAAACTTGAGATTATGGAAACTGACCTAAAGCTAGGTGGTTTCAATTCAATACTGAATTCAAATTCAAAAAAAGAAGTTATTGAATTTGATTTTATAATTAAGGGCTTAACAGATATTTATTCTGAAATACACCAAAAAGACTATAGGGTAAAATTATTTTATAATTCTAAAGGATTATTTAAAATTAGTCTTTTTGATGAGCTTGGATTGTTGTTTGAACAAGAAGGTGACTTTGAATTAGAGTATAAAAAGCCTATTCGAAGTTTTATTAGACTTGAGGAATCGATTCTAAATAAGAGTTTAATCTCGAAAAAACTATCTGGTTTAAATAAATCTGATTTGAAAGAAGCTTATCATTCAATAATGAATTATTTACAAAACCACATAGATCTTCATGATATAAAAACCATCTTTTACGAATATAATAGGGGTGTTAAAAAATTTGATTTAATAGGTGAAAGGATTAATAGGGTACTAGAGGGGATAGCTCATGTGGGGCATATTTCGAAAAATAAAACGTACGACGATAGTGAAGAAGGAAAATCAATTGAGTATATAGTAGAAAGCGTCGACAGTAATCAATCTAGTTTTAGAGATTTATTACCTTTAAAATTAGCAAGTAAACTACCTGACACAATTTTGAATGATTTTTTTACAGAAGCGTATTTAAATAAAATTCCAGAAATAACTGATTTAATTCACGAAAACATATTTTCTCAAACCTTTTCAAAATTTGAATTTATCGGAGGAATTAGAGCCTCTCAAGAATTAATTTATACTAATGATAATAATCCTGAATTTTATCATTTATTAGATTCAATTTATAATTCAAACGAGACTGGATTTATTGATAATCTAGAATACTGGCTTGTTAATATATTAAAAATATTAACACTGCCGGATGGCAAAGCTTTAAGAGATATTTTTAAAGTTCAACAATTTCCTGGATTAGGATATATTATTTCAATTTATCAAAATGGAACTAATATTGGACTATCTGGGTTAGGGTATGGCATAGCACAATTATTGCCTATTATTTTAAAACTACTTATTAACTTTGATGCGGGTAAAACATATATAATTGAAGAACCAGAAAGTAACCTTCACCCAGCACTTCAGTCTCAATTAGCTGATTTATTTCAATCTTTTATAAATGGAAAACTTGCGGCATGTATAGATAAAGAAAGTGGACGATTATGTTATTCAGCAGGCAGAAGTTTTATGGACTATAATCGTATAATTATTGAAACACACAGCGAGTATCTAATTAGAAAATTACAATATTTTACAGCAAAAGGGGTTCTTGACACCGATAAAACTATAATTTATTACTTTAATCCTATTAATGATCTCAAGAAAGGTGACAAGCATATTAAGGTTATTAATATTAATAAAGATGGCAGCTTAACTGATGATTTTGGAGCAGGTTTCTTTGATGAGGCTGCTTCATTGAAATTTGAAATTTTAAAATTAAGTAAATCTCAGAAGAACTAATGCTTGCTTTATATTTCGATATTGATTTTATACAAAAATTTGAAAATCGTGATGATTTAAATTCAGAAATCATGATTGATTTTTATAATCAATTTTTAAAAAAAATTAGGGGTGTAGAAGTTAATATTAATTTATATGATTTAAATCAAATTAATAATCAAATTCAAATAAGCGAGTTCTTCTATTATATAAGTGAAATTAATCCTACAATAATATCCAATGATTTTAAAAATAATCTAACTGAAGAGTTTTTCAATAGTGGACAAGTATCAAAACTTTTCTTTTTAGAAGATTGTGACGAGGATTTATTGCAAAATAAATTTAATTATATATTCATTTCAAATTCTACATTGAAAAAAAAATGGTCAATATTTCTTAGTAATCATGATTATGCAAATCTTTCGATTAAAACAGATACTGATCTAAATAACAATTTTATATTTCAATCCTGGAATAATCTTGATTATTTTGCTCACAAAATTAGGAATCTTATTGTTTTTGATCTTTATGTGTTGGCAAATAAAACAAATCAAAAGATTAAGGATAACATTTTGCAATGCCTTTTACAACTGATAAAAAATAATAATAGTAAAATAATTGACATTAAAATTTTTACAAAATCTCTTCTTTCTACCAAATTAAGAAATGTAGACTCTGAAAGTCTTTGGGTTCACGAAAACATAAATTCAGTTTTCAATTTATTAGGAGAATTAAATCAAGAAGTTGGTAAATTATCTATTATTAAATATGATAAAACAAGAGTAAAGGGAAATGATATAGAACACGATCGTTTTATAATTACTAATTATTTTTGTATTGAGGTTGGAGCTGGTTTTAATATTTTTAAAGAAAAAGCAGGTACAAATGCTAGTTCAAGTATAAATTTTAAATCAATACTGAATAACGGGAATAGAAATTTAGTACAACAAAGGATTTCTAATCTATTAAATTATTATTTAAAACTACCACTGACTGATAAGTATGTAGTTGGTCCAAATACATTTATTGAACATTTTTTATATTATCCTAATCAAAAGTTAGATTTATTTAGGTAATCTTTTTTAGTTAATTCTTCCTTGCAAATAGATTGCAAAGTTCTACTTCAATTTTGAATTGAAATAGAAAACTATGGAACATCTTTTCAGCGTAGAGTCAAAAGACGAAAAAACTGGGAAGGTTGAAGTGTTTAAATTTACACATACCAATCATTCTTTCATAAGATCTGCCCAACGAGGTATCAATGACAGGAAAATTGCAACAGCCATTTTATATGGGGAACCATTTTACAAGCAAGGTCTAATTTACTATGTATTAGGGGTAAATAGAATTCCTGATTTACTCCAAAAGGTGGAAAATCCAGTTAAATTGACCCCCTAATACCGGTGTAAATTGACCCCTGTTCG
>CAZTDV010000017.1:0-58953 GCA_964612195.1 uncultured Sediminibacterium sp. | reverse complement strand
TCTGTGCTTTATTCCTCTGGCATTGGCGCTCTGCGTTGGTAGCGATTGTCGCCCTGCCACTTGGGGTTTTGATCGCGTTTATCGTCATGCGCCATCAAGGTATCAATGCCAACATCATGTCGCTCGGCGGTATTGCGATTGCGATAGGGGCGATGGTGGATGCGGCCATAGTAATGATTGAAAACGCCCACAAGCATGTGGAGCGATGGCAGCAACAACATCCCGAGCAAGAACTTGTTGGCGAGCAACGCTGGCAAGAATTAACCAAAGCCGCCGCCGAGGTGGGACCGGCACTGTTCTTCTCGCTGCTCATTGTCACCCTCTCGTTTGTTCCGGTGTTTACCTTGGAGGCACAGGAGGGCCGGCTCTTTGGCCCGCTCGCCTTCACCAAAACCTATGCGATGGCCGCAGCGGCTGGTCTGTCGGTGACGCTGATTCCGGTGCTGATGGGTTACTGGATTCGCGGCCGGATTCCGCAGGAACATCAAAACCCCATTAATCGCTGGCTGATCCGGGGTTATCGTCCACTGTTGACCGGAGTTTTGCGTCATCCGAAAACAGTTCTGGGTTTTGCGCTGGCGATATTATTGAGCACCGCCTGGCCACTGAGCCAGCTGGGCAGTGAATTCCTGCCGCCGCTGGATGAAGGGGATTTGCTGTATATGCCCAGTGCCTTGCCGGGGTTAAGTGCCCAGCAGGCCAGCCGCTTGCTGCAACAAACCGATCGGCTGATTAAAACTGTCCCGGAAGTGGAGCGCGTGTTTGGTAAGGCGGGCCGCGCCGACAGCGCCACCGATCCTGCCCCCTTGGAGATGTTTGAAACCACCATCCAGTTTAAGCCGCGTGATCAGTGGCGCCCCGGCATGACGCTGGAAAAACTCATGGCTGAACTGGATGCACGGGTCAAAATACCGGGGCTATCCAATATCTGGATTCCGCCCATCCGCAACCGTATCGATATGCTAGCCACCGGGATCAAAAGCCCCATCGGCGTCAAGATTGCAGGCCAGAACCTGGCCGATATTGATGAGGTTGCGCAACAGGTTGCGCAAGTTGCCAAAACCGTCCCCGGTATCTCCTCGGCAGTTGCCGAGCGCTTGGGTGGTGGGCGTTACCTTGATATCCAGTTCGACCGCGCGTCACTCGCGCGTTATGGTCTGAGTATCACTCAGGCGCAATCGGTAGTAAGCAGTCTGATCGGCGGCGACAATATTGGTGAAGTCGTTGATGGTCGTGCACGTTTCCCTATCAACCTGCGTTATCCGCGCGATTGGCGTGACAGCATTGGCAAGCTGCAAAACCTACCCATCATTACGCCACTCGGCAGCCAAATCACATTGGGTACGATTGCCACCATCAAAGTTACCGATGGCCCCAGTATGCTCAAGAGCGAAAATGCCCGTCCCACCAGTGTGGTTTACATTGATGTGCGCGACCGCGACTTGGGTTCGACGGTGAGGGATCTGCAACAAACCATTAACCAAGAGGTGACCTTACTACCGGGCACCAGCATTAGCTACGCCGGCCAGTTTGAATTTATGGAACGCGCCAATGCCCGCCTGCGATGGATAGTCCCGGCAACGCTCGTTATTGTTCTGGTGCTGTTATTCCTGACCTTTTCCCGCTTGGATGAAGCCCTGTTAATCATGGGCACTTTACCTTTCGCATTAACCGGAGGTATTTGGCTGTTATACCTGATGGACTACGAGCTATCGGTGGCGACAGCCGTCGGCTTTATTGCACTGGCCGGAGTTTCCGCCGAATTCGGGGTGATTATGTTGCTCTACCTGAAACAGGCATGGCAGCGGCGCATCGAATTGGGCACAACAACACAGCAGGATTTGCTTGATGCCATTCAGGAAGGTGCAGTATTGCGGATTCGTCCCAAGATGATGACGGTAACTGTGATTGTCGCGGGTTTGCTACCGATATTTTTAGGCGGTGGTACGGGTTCGGAAATCATGGGGCGGATTGCAGCACCGATGGTGGGTGGAATGATTAGCGCACCTTTGCTTTCGCTATTGGTATTGCCTGCGGCGTATTTGTTGATGCAACACAAGAAACATAATGTAAAACAATAAACCGAGCAATTAACTTAGATTAATGCTCCAACAACTCTTTCATAATGCCGCAATCTTTCACTGCTTGGTGAGCATCACATTTGGTTCTGAGTTCACCAAGCTGCCGACGCAATTCCTGTAGCTCGGCAAGACGCACATCGACTTGCTGGATATGGTTATCGATAATCTTATTGATACTATTGCAGGCTTCATCCGGGGTACTGGAGTAACCGATCAACTGGCGGATTTCCTCCAATGTCAATCCGAGGTTCCGGCATTGTTTTATAAAGAAGAGATCATGGGAGGCCGTCTCATCGTAAAAGCGATAATTGCCTTCAGTGCGAGGGGCTGTAGACAACAACCCTTCGTGTTCGTAATAGCGTATGGTTTGAACACTAAGACCCGTAAGTTTTGCGAGCGCACCTATTTTCATACACAGTCCGGTATTGACTCTATAGTTACTGTAGACTTTATATTGTTTCATAGTTCTACGCACTGTGAGCAAGCGTATGAACTTATAGAGGCGAAGACCCTCATAGTTTCTGAGTACTACAGGGCTGTTATTTGAGGCGCCACTTTTTATAATATGGCAGTCTTCACTACAGACAATCGCTGGTTTGCTGCCATAATCCAACCAACTTTTCTGGAACTAATAAGTAATCGTGAATTACTTCCTGCGTTATAAGTATTGGGCTTTGTTGTCCACACTGCTCTGGCTGATGGCTAGTTGGGCTGGTGTGCACGGGCACTATTGCTTTGATGGTCAGGAACCTCCTATTTCCATTCATCTCGATAATATCGATACACATGAGGAACATGGTGCAGACAGTGCGCATGTCGATATGGATATCGATCTATCCCAATCAGTTGTCGCCAAACTGCTGAAATTCGATGCAACATTGGCGTTATTACTGGTTGCCGTTTTTGTGTTTTTGGTATCGCCACGAGCCGCATTTTTCTCCCCGGTTTCTCAAACCGCTCACCCACGCCGTATTATCGGTTTACGCCCGCCGCCACGCGCGCCTCCCGTCACTCCAGCCTGATTACCCATAACGCCCCTTTTTTTGACAGGGGTAATTCGTGTATTTCCATTGTGCGTCCACGTGCTGCGCCGGGAAATACCTATATGGCTGGAGCTTTCTATGCAATTTATCCATCGGGCATTAACCGTCTCGGTTATTGCCATTACCTGTAGTGCCTATGCTGCGCCCTCAGCTGCACAATCAACACTCACGTTGAGTGAGGCAGTCCGGGCAACCCTGCAACAAAATCCTCAACTGGCGGGCTATACCTTTAAGGTCAATGCCTTGGCCGGAGAAAAACAAACTGCCGCGCTGCGGCCCGAGTATCGCATCAGCGCTGATCTTGAGAATGTCGCAGGGTCCGGAGAATTTAGCGGTACCGATGCCAGCGAACTGACCATTTCATTGTCATCCGCTATTGAGTTGGGTGGTCAGCGCGATGCGCGCATGAATCTCGTTACCGCCCGCCAACAGCAACTGCAATCTACCCAACGCCTACTGACGTTGGATGTGATTACAGCGGTGACTCATCAATTCATTCAATTACTGGCTGCGCAAGAACAACTGGCGTTACAGGAAGAGGCGCACCAGTTAATCCAGCAAACCCTCAGCTCACTGACCAGGCAGGTTCAGGCAGGCGGTACGGCGGACAGTGAGCTCTTGCGCGGAAACGCCGCACTGGCGCGCTCCAAAATTGCCTTGCAACAAGCCCGACAAACAGTGAGTAGCGAGCGAGTCAAACTCAGCGCTTATTGGGCAGATTCCTCGCCGGATTTTACAGCGGTAAAAGCCGATCTTTATGCGGTTCCAACGGCAATGCCGTTGCCGACGTTGTTGGGCAAGCTGTCGGGCAATCCGGATTTGGAACAATTAACCAAAGAAGTAGATGTTCGCATAGCCGAAGTGCAACAAGCGCGTAGCGAACGACGCCCCTCCCTGGAATGGAATGCGGGCGTTCGTCGTCTTCAGGCTTCCGAGGATTCCGCTGTCGTGCTTGGCTTGAGCATGCCTTTAGGTGCAGGCAGTAGAGCCGGTGGCGCAATCACAACCGCTAATGCCAATCAACAAAGTGCTGAACTCGCACGAGACAGCGCGCGAGTGCAATTGGAGGCTCAACTCATCGCCACTTATGAGGCTAATCGGCAAGCAATTGATGAAGTCAATGTGTTGCGTGACGAGGCCCTTCCTTCGCTAAAAAAAGCCATGCGCAGTACCGCCGATGCATTTGACCGGGGGCGCTACAGCTATCTGGAATTAAACCTTGCGCAAAGCCAATTGCTGGATGCCCAGCAAGCCTTGGTAGAGGCCGCTGCCCGCATGCAGGAAACCCGTATTGAGTTGGAGCGAATGATTGGCTCCCCCCTGAACGAACAGAATTTTGAGGTTAACCCATGAAAACATCGAACAAACATCTAACGAAACCTTCATCCAAAAATTTGCTGAAATCCGCTCCGGGCGTGGTTTTAATTTTGGCACTGCTATTGGTGATGTTTTTGGCCGATATTTATATGGCCAGTGCAGCAACGAAGAGCGACGATCACCAACATCAAGAAGATGAACACACTGAAGAGTCAGGCTCTCATGGGCATGACCATGGGGAGGGCGAGAAGCACGAAGGGAAACACGAAGACGAAGAGCACGGACATGAAAGCAAACAGGAAGGTGACGATGGTCATGCGGAGAGTGGCGGACACGGCCACGAAGATGAAGAGGGAACCAGTCAAATTGAAGACACCATGGCACAAACTGTAGGTATTGTGACGGAACGCTCTGGCGAACAAACACTTCATCAAACCATTCTTACCTATGGGCGATTAACCACAGCTCCCGAACAAACCAGCCATGTGCGTGCACGATTTTCCGGTGTTGTAACGTCGGTACAGGTAACTATTGGTGAGACAGTGGCAGCCGGTGATCTTCTGGCTGAAGTTGAAGCCAACGAGAGTTTGAGGAAATACAGTATCCGCGCACCCATTGCCGGGATGATTGTGCAACGGCACGCTAATTCGGGCGAGGTGACAGGAGATCAAATACTGTTTTCAATTTCGAGCTTCGACAACTTGTGGGCCGAGTTGCGTATTTTCCCCTCTCAACGTTCCTCTGTTGCTATCGGGCAAGAAGTTTTTCTGAGCATAGGCGAGCAAAAAGTTGAAACAAAAATTGAGCACCTCCTCCCAGCCAGTGACGAGCAGCCGTATCTCATTGCGCGCGCAAAACTAAGCAACGATCTATCCATGCTCTCTCCAGGTTCAATGGCTGAAGGACGTATTGTTATCGATGAATTTAACGTAGACGTAGCGGTAAAAATAGATGCACTGCAAATGCTGGGAGGGCGCACCGGGGTTTTTGTCAAACACGGTAATAAATACGAATTTATTCCCTTGATCGTGGGCCGAAAAGATGACAGCTATGCCGAGGTCATATCTGGCCTGAAACCCGATACAGAGTATGTAACCCGAAATAGCTATCTCATTAAAGCGGATATCGAAAAATCAGAAGCCGAGCACGAACACTAAGGGGTGTAGCATGATTGATTCACTATTACGCTTAGCCATCGAGCGGCGCTATCTGTTTTTAAGTTTTGTTTTATTAATCGTCGGCATCGGGTTTTGGAGTTACCAAAAACTCCCTATTGATGCGGTGCCCGACATCACCAATGTCCAGGTGCAAATTAATACCGCTGCACCAGGTTACTCGCCGTTAGAAGCCGAACAGCGGATTACTTACCCGATAGAAACCGCGTTGGCAGGGTTACCCAACCTATCCTATACGCGGTCTTTATCCCGCTATGGCTTATCACAGGTTACTGTGGTGTTTGACGAAGGTACCGATATCTATTTTGCCCGGAACCTCATCAACACCAAACTGGGATCGATGAAAAGTGTGCTGCCTACCGGTATGGAACCCGAAATGGGACCCATCTCGACAGGTTTGGGTGAAATATTCATGTATACCGTTCAAGCGGCTCCCGATGCGCGAACGCAAGACGGTAAACCTTACGATTCTACCGCCCTGCGTGAAATTCAAGACTGGATAATCAAACCCCAGTTGGCGCAGGTAAAGGGTGTGGTAGAGGTAAACAGTATTGGTGGCTATAACAAGCAATACCACATTACGCCAGATGTACAGAAACTCCTGCACTTCGGGGTGTCGATGGAAGACCTGGTTGATGCGCTTGAATCCAATAATGATAACCGTGGTGCAGGTTACATCGAGCGTAATGGGCAACAGTTACTGGTGCGCTCGCCCGGCCAACTGGGAACCTTGGATGACATCGCCAATGTCATTGTTGCGCAGCAGGATTCTGTTCCCGTCAAAATCAGTGATGTAGCAGAAATCGCTATCGGGAAAGAGCTTCGAACCGGCGCGGCAACTCAAGATGGTGTTGAAACTGTGCTGGGTACGGCCATGATGCTCATCGGAGAAAACTCACGCACGGTGGCGCGAGACGTAGCGGCGAGGCTGATTGATATTCAAGCTTCACTCCCCGAAGGCATTGTTGCGACACCCGTTTATGATCGTACAGCTTTAGTCGATAAAGCCATTGCAACGGTCAGTAAAAACCTTCTGGAAGGCGCCTTATTGGTGATTGTGGTGCTTTTCCTGTTACTCGGAAATTTGCGGGCAGCACTGATCACAGCAGCAGTAATCCCATTATCAATGCTTGCCACCATAACCGGCATGGTACACACCGGGGTGTCCGCAAACTTGATGAGCCTCGGGGCATTGGATTTCGGGATCATCGTCGATGGCACTGTGATTATCGTGGAAAACGCTATCCGACGTTTATCACACGCACAACGTGAAGGCGCTCTTGGCCTGCGCGAACGCTTGAACGTTGTTTTCGAAGCAACCTCTGAAGTGATTCGGCCCAGCCTGTTTGGTGTCGCGATCATCACCGTTGTTTATATCCCGATTTTTTCCCTCACCGGTGTGGAAGGCAAAATGTTTCACCCTATGGCCGCAACGGTCGTGATGGCACTTGTCGCCGCAATGGTTCTATCCCTCACAGTTGTGCCAGCTGCGGTCGCGGTTTTTTTAAGCGGGAAAATCAGTGAACAAGAAGGTGTTGCTATTCGCAGTGCGAAGCAAATGTATAAGCCTTTATTGTTGCTGGCATTTAAATTCCGTTGGTTTGTGATTGGCGGTGCTACCGGTCTTGTCATCATTTGCACGTGGCTTGCCACAACGCTGGGATCCGAATTTATTCCGCAACTTAACGAAGGCGATATCGCGTTACATGCCATGCGAATCCCCGGTACCGGCCTCGAACAAGCGGTCGAAATGCAGGAAATTCTCGAACAGCGTATCAAGTCGTTTCCCGAGGTAGATAAGGTCTTTGCACGCATAGGTACTGCCGAAGTTGCGACCGACCCAATGCCCCCGAATGTTGCCGATAACTTCGTCATCTTGAAGCCTCGATCCGAATGGCCCAATCCCGATAAGACCAAAGAGCAGTTGGTGGAGGAAATGGAAAAATCGCTTGAGGAATTACCCGGTAATAATTATGAGTTCACCCAACCTATCCAAATGAGGTTCAACGAACTCATTTCAGGCGTCAGAGCCGACCTGGGTATCAAGGTGTTTGGTGATGACCTCGATCAACTGGTGCTGACCGCTAACGACATACTTGAAGCCTTGAGCCAGGTAGAGGGTGTGGCCGATGCGCGTGTTGAGCAAGTGACGGGATTGCCGACACTTTCAATTATTCCTAAGCGAAGCGCGTTGGGCCGCTATGGATTGAATGTGTCAACACTTCAAAACTGGGTCGCCGCTGCCGTTGGCGGTGAAAGTGCGGGCATATTGTATGAGGGTGATCGGCGCTTTGAACTCATCGTGCGATTACCTGAAGCTGTGCGGCGCGATGTCGAGAAGCTCAAGTTTCTCCCGGTGCCACTGCCTAACGGCGATTACGTTCCGCTCGCTGAGGTAGCAACTATCGACATTTCTCCGGCACCTGCACAAATTAGCCGGGAAAATGGTAAGCGCCGGGTGGTTGTGACCGCAAATGTGCGCGGTCGCGATCTGGGCGGCTTTGTGCAAGATGTTAAAGCGCAAATTGCCGAGAAGGTGGATATGCCCGCAGGGTATTGGCTGGATTACGGCGGAACATTTGAGCAACTCGAATCAGCCAGTAAGCGCTTGTCTCTTGTGGTGCCACTGACATTGTTACTGATCATCGGCATTCTCATTATGGCTTTTGGCTCACTAAAAGATGCGTTAATAATTTTTAGTGGAGTGCCTTTGGCGCTCACGGGTGGAGTGCTGGCGCTAGCCATTCGAGGTATGCCCATGTCCATATCGGCGGGTATAGGCTTCATTGCACTTTCCGGTGTAGCAGTACTCAACGGTCTCGTCATGCTCGCTTTTATTCGCGACCTCTGGCATGAAAAAGGGGATTTGATGTTGGCTGTGACGGAAGGCGCACTTGTTCGCTTACGTCCGGTTCTGATGACCGCATTGGTAGCAAGTCTTGGTTTTGTACCCATGGCACTGAATACCGGAACCGGTGCAGAAGTCCAGCGTCCATTGGCAACCGTTGTTATCGGCGGGATTATTTCCTCGACGCTGCTGACGTTGTTTGTGTTACCCGTTTTATATCACTGGCTTCATAGCAAATTTAGCGCGACCAAGCCAAAGAATTAGTTTTCTTCGGAGGCTCAGAGTTTGGCGCTAATTGCGCCGATTAGATGGAAGCCGATGGCCGGGCTACAGATTGCCCGGTCATCAACCGGTTTTTTCACAGGAGCATTGACTATGACTACTTTTAAAAAATTAATTATTTTGCTATCGATTGGGATGTTACTGACTGCCTGCCAATCATCGTCAGTGATTTTGCCTGAAGTCGCGTTTGAGGATGGGGAACTTCGGCAGCATCACTTGAGCCTTATGAAAGCGGCGGCCAAATTCGATAAGGGAACCCTTACCTTGAGCGGCGGTGTTTGGCCCGAACACAAGCAAGTGCATGTGAAGTGCGGTCAAATACAACTTCAGGTATTCGACACTCAAGGCGAGTTATTAAAAACCATCGTCACTGATTATTCTCCCTGCCATCTTCACTTCAAGCCGAATACCCGACGCGCGGGTTATTTTTCAATAGTGATCAATAATATCCACCCGAAGAAATTGATTATTAAAGCCAGCTATCAAAAAAAGCCGCATGAGGCTCACTGATTTTTTGTGATATGAACCTTCATTTTCTATCACTATTTTCAAGTAAAGGAAACGCTATGGAACATACACACGAATATGATGAACAAGGCAAACAACTATGTTGCACAGAAGAAGAAAAAATAAATAACAAAACAGATGTGCTAATAAAAAATAGCCCTTCGAAAAGCTGTAGTTGTTCCGGTGACGATCAAGATCAGCATACCGATGATGATAGTCATGATCATGCCAGCGAAGGCGGTAGCAATATCAGGCTATTTCTGCCTGCCGCACTGAGTTTCGTTGCACTGCTTATGGCGATAGTGCTGGATAATTATTTTCCACAAACCTGGTTTACCGGTTGGGTACGCATTGCCTGGTACGTTGCAGCCTATTTGCCGGTTGGCCTGCCGGTGTTGAAAGAGGCGGTCGAAAGCATCACCAAGGGTGAAGTATTTTCTGAATTCTTATTGATGAGCATTGCCACCATTGGCGCCTTTGCGATTGGCGAATATCCGGAAGGTGTTGCCGTAATGCTGTTTTACTCGGTGGGCGAAGTGTTCCAGACCCTGGCAGTAAAAAGAGCGAAAACCAATATCAAAACACTGCTCGATCAACGCCCCGACGAAGTAACCGTGTTGCGAAATAATCAAGCGATGACCCTGAAGGCAGAGACTGTCAGCATTGGCGATATTATCCAACTCAAAGCAGGTGAGAAATTAGGATTGGATGGTGAACTCCTATCTGAAACCGCCTCATTTAATACCGCCGCACTGACCGGCGAGAGCAAACCTGACACAAAAACCAAAGGTGATAGTGTTCTGGCAGGCATGATTAATCTCAATGCAGTGTCACAGGTCAAAGTGACCACTGCCTATACCGACAGCAAACTGTCCCGAATTTTAGAATTAGTACAAAACGCTGCTGCGCAAAAAGCGCCTACCGAATTATTTATCCGAAAATTCGCCAAAATATACACACCGATTGTAGTTGCGTTGGCCGTTGCGATTTGTGTGGTGCCATACGTATTCGTGGAGACTTATGTATTCACTGAGTGGTTGTACCGTGCGTTAATTTTCCTTGTGATCTCCTGTCCCTGTGCATTGGTCATTAGTATCCCACTTGGCTATTTCGGCGGCATAGGCGCAGCCAGTAGAAATGGTATTTTATTTAAAGGCAGTAACTTTTTGGACACCATTTCTACCATTCAAAACGTGGTGATGGATAAAACCGGCACCATGACGGAAGGTGTCTTTAAAGTACAGGAGGTCAACCTCAACCCTGAGTTCAATCGCGATGAAATCCTGAAAATGGTCAACGCACTAGAAAGCCAAAGTACGCATCCGGTAGCAACCGCCATTCATCAATTTGTAGGTGGTATCGACAGCAGCATTACATTGAACAATGTTGAAGAAATATCGGGTCATGGATTGAAAGCCGACGTGAATGGTAAAGCGTTACTGGTAGGTAATTTCAGGCTGCTGGATAAATACGCCGTCGCCTACGATATTGATCCCGCCACCATTGTGTATACCATCATCGCTATTGCCTACGACAATAAATTCGCAGGCTACATTACTATCGCCGACAGCATTAAAGAGGACGCGCAATTAACGATAGATACACTAAAAAAATTGGGCATCAACATTACCATGCTTAGCGGTGACAAAAGTTCAGTAGTGCAATTTGTCGCACAGAAATTAGGTATCGCGAATGCCTTTGGTGATTTACTACCAGAAGATAAAGTTAACAAAGTAAAAGAAATCAAAGCGCGAAATGAAACTGTTGCGTTCGTCGGTGATGGTGTTAATGACGCACCGGTCGTTGCCCTGAGCGATGTCGGTATAGCGATGGGCGGCCTTGGCAGCGATGCAACAATCGAAACAGCCGACGTTGTTATTCAAGATGATAAACCCAGCAAAATTCCCACTGCCATCGCCATCGGTAAACAAACCAAACGCATTGTTTGGCAAAACATTTCCCTCGCATTCGGTGTAAAAGCCATCGTATTAATACTGGGGGCTGGAGGCTTAGCCACAATGTGGGAAGCGGTCTTTGCGGACGTAGGGGTGGCGCTACTTGCGATATTGAACGCGGTGCGAATACAGAGGATGAAGTTTTAAAAATAGCGAGTGGTGCATCGTACTAAACGTTGTGACCGAATCCTCACTAAAACGCTGGAATTGATTACCCTGTGTTATTTAATCCACGCACATTTGACACATGGAAATAAACGATGCAACACATTCGTGAAAAACTGGAAAATCAGCAGGTCACAATTTACTTTGTTGCGATCATCGTTGCCGCAGTAATTGCATTAATGGTGCCGGGCATGAGCGTGCTGGAGCGCGCAATCAATCCCGCTCTTGCGTTAATGTTATTTGTCACTTTTCTTCAGGTGCCTGTGGCCGATTTAGGTCGCGCCTTCACTCGAATTCGCTTCCTGAGCGCATTGCTGATCACTAATTTTATTACTGTTCCATTACTCGTTGCGTGCTTAATCCAGTTTTTACCCGATGACCCTATGATTAGATTGGGTGTCCTGTTTGTATTGCTCACTCCCTGCATCGACTACGTTGTCACCTTCTCACATTTGGGGCGTGCTGACGCCCGGTTATTGTTGGCAGCAACTCCGGCACTACTCATTGCTCAAATGCTTTTATTGCCCGCTTATCTCAAGATATTTTTGGGAGAGGCTGCGGCAAATCTCGTGCAAATCGGCCCATTTGTGCACGCTTTCATCTGGTTAATTGCAGTTCCGCTCGCATTAGCAGCGCTAGTGCAATTATGGGCCGCACGAAACCCTGTTGGAGAAGGCGTTTCCAATGCACTCGGCTTACTACCCGTGCCAGCAACCGCGCTGGTGTTATTTATTGTTATCGCGGCCTTAATACCTCAACTTGAAACCGCTATCGGTGCAACATTAAAAGTTATACCTGTGTACGTAGCGTTCGCGGTAATTGCTCCGCTACTCGGATGGATTGTTGCTCGCCTGTTGCGACTTGAAGCAGCTGCTGGCAGAGCTGTCGCATTCAGCGCGGGTACGCGTAATTCACTGGTCATATTGCCGTTGGCGTTGGCCGTACCAGGCGCTATTCCCATATTGCCCGCCATTATCGTGACACAAACAATGGTGGAACTTTTAAGCGAGCTAATTTATATCCGTCTAATTTCTAAACTTGGAGCCAAAAATAAGAGTGAATAATCAAAAAAGTTTTCTTAAACGCATCGCTAGTATTGGCGCAATATGGTTTCTGTTTACAGGCTCTGCGTTTGCGCAAACTGCCGCTTCGGGAGATGCAAAGCAGCTGTGGCAACTGCTTGATTATGTGGCGGTCGATTACAGCGGGGCTGTCGCCGACGGTGCCATTATCAGCGAGGCTGAGTACGCGGAGATGCTGGATTTCACGGAGAATGCAGGCACGTTATTACAATCTCTTCCCGAGCATGAATCCAAACCAACTATTGCCGAAAAGATTGCCGAGTTGCGCGCAGCTGTCCTGCGTAAAGAGGCAAGCATCGAAGTTTCCCGGCTTGCACATCAGGCAAATGCATCTTTGATAACTGCTTACCCGTTTCCCGTAGCTCCAGAAACTATTCCCAACCTTACTCGTGGACAAACTCTTTATGCAGCGCAATGTGCTACATGCCATGGTGTGGACGGCGACGGTGATGGCCCGCTCGCCGAAAACCTGGAGCCCAAACCGATTGCATTTACGCATGTAGAACGTGCACGTACGCGAAGCTTGATGGCTTTATATCAGGTGATTTCCCAAGGCGTGGAAGGTACATCCATGGTAAGTTTTAAAGCTCTACCTGAAGAAGATCGATGGGCACTCGCATTCTATATCGGTACGCTTTCCTTCGATGAATCCATGCGCGAACAAGGTAAGCATCTTTGGAATGATGATGGACAGATAAAGGGTCGCCTCGCGGATCTGACCATGCTGACTACAGTCACCGAAGCAGCACTGGCCGAAACAATACCAGACAATAAAGCCCGCTCTGTCACTGCCTACTTACGAAGTCACCCCGATGTTATAGAAACAAATAAACCCGTGGGATTGGCGTTATCCCGATTGCGTCTTGCGGAAAGCTTGGCTGCCGCCCGAGCCGGAGACCGGAATCTCGCGACACGTTTGAGCCTGTCAGCATACCTGGATGGATTCGAGCCGCTTGAGCCGATAGTAAATACCCGCAACGGATCTTTGTTGGTTGCCGTGGAAACCGCGATGCTCACTTATCGCTCAGCAGTCGCAAAAGGAACTATTGAGCAAGCTGACGCGGCGGCAGTTCAATTGGAACAACTTTTTGTGCAAGTAGATGAGCTGATGCAAGAAGCTAAGGCTGACCCTACGACAACGTTTGTTGGTGCGCTCACGATTCTTTTACGCGAAGGTATCGAAGCGTTGTTGATTGTTATCGGCATGATTACCTTCTTGAAGAAGACGGACAGGCCTGAAGTGCTCCGCCATGTCCATAGAGGATGGATAAGCGCCTTGCTTGCTGGTGTGCTGACGTGGGTCGTCGCAACTTACCTGATAGGCATTAGCGGAGCAAACCGTGAAGTGACTGAGGGAATCGGATCTTTACTCGCAGCGGTCGTTTTGCTTAGCATCGGATTGTGGATGCATCAAAAAAGTAGCGCAGGCAAATGGCAAGATTATTTGAAAGAAAAACTATCTATGGCAGTGTCGCAACGTTCAGCGTGGGCATTATTTGCGCTGACTTTTATCGCGGTGTATCGAGAAGTTTTTGAAACTGTTTTGTTCTATTCCGCACTAGCAGCGGATGGTAATAGCGGCGCATTGATAGCAGGTTTTTTCACGGCCTTATTATTATTGGTAGTAATCGCGTGGGTATTGTTGCGCACAAGTGCACGTATGCCGCTAGGGACATTCTTCTCTGTCACATCCATATTGGTGGTTGTGCTTGCAGTAGTGTTAATTGGCAAAGGCGTATCGGCTTTGCAAGAGGCCGGATGGTTAGGCGTGACGCTCATGGATATCCCTCGTGTGGAATGGCTCGGACTTTATCCAACACTGGAGACATTTATCTCGCAAATAATCGTAGCCTTTGTCGCAGCAGGTGGCTTCGGTTGGAGCTGGTTTAAAACCCGCAATACTACGATCAAAAAATTAAAGGACTAATGAATTTGAATTGAGAAATTGGGATTGGGCTTTCTGCCAGTCTTTATGGGCTATGTGATCCCCACCGCAGATAAAAAGCAAATACATGCTGCAACACACCAAATTAGGGGGATTAGAACCAATACGTAGCAACATTAAAAAGAATTAATAGAAAATTGGATAGCACAGCTCGACCTAAAGGTATAGGAGGAATAAAACATTCTATCCTTATCGAAAAGGCCATAGTTTGATGTCAATTAGCAGTGAATAAAATACCATGTTTCATTTGAACCAAGGACCGCTTTGGGCACATAGGCGACCTTCACGATAGTTGCGCTCCAAGGTTTTGTACATCGGATGACGGCTAAGACTCGCAAAGCTGCCATTCATTTAGATTCGCCAAAACGCCGATTCCAATGAGGCTCGCTGTCGCGATCTTTGCCGATAAAGTAAGGTTACGGACTGCTTGGATCGATGCGCGATCCCGATCCTCGGGTAGATAAACCTAAGTGCCGAAGAAAGAATTTAATACCGCGTTGCGTCGCTCCGTCCAGACCTTTCTTACGGGGTATTGAATTCACACCGGGTAAATTATCGGGTAATGAGGGATCTATTTCGCTGCGATAGATGGCTATAGAAGCCGGTGCCTCAATGCCAAGCCTGACATGGTTGTCGGTCAGCTTGGTGACAAGAATTTCTATGATGCCATCAGAGGTGTGGATACGGATTGATTGGTTTTCGTGGCGGCCAAGGACTAGCATAACAACTCCATTTGTCTGTGAGGGGTGGCGTGAGATTATCGATAATTTCCATAAAATGCAAAGAAGGGAGCCAAAATTTTAGAACGACCAAGGAAGTCACGTAGCGCTGTCTATTTATCAGCCCGCTTCATATCTAGGATACGCAGTTGTGATTAGGCGTGCGTAACGACGGGCGCCTAGTAGTGCACTACCGGTTGGGTTTAACACCATGTCGCCTTTTTTCCGCCGTTGTACGGTATAGCAAGTCCAGTAGCGATCAATGCTTGCGCGATGCTCTTCCCATCTGCAAATACTTCTGCATCTATTCGAAAGTATTTGTCACGGCGCATTTGCTTTAAATCAATTCTTTTTGCTGATCGAATCATTGCCACGGTTTTTTTCTTAGCCATCCTTGCAAGCTCGATTTCTCTTTTGCATTTCCCATGCATTTCTGGCGTATCTATTCCAGATATGCGTACACCTATATTTTTCCCCGCGATACCAGGCCAGCTATCTATCGTGGCCTTAAACGTATCGCCATCATAAATTGTGGTTACTCTACTTACTGTGACGTCACCATAAGTCGGCTGGCCCGCTGGTACTGCTAATGACATTCCCATGAGTGAAATAAATAATGTACTTCTAAACATATGTTTCCTTAATGAAAATCCCGCGACTTCAACGCGAGGTTATGGAGTCTGTCGCTAACGTTTTGAACATGGCCTGCAATAACATGGACGATCGGTACACTGACGCCATCAGTCGCAATTTCGACCGTACCTTTAATGATTAACAATTTTCCCGTAAGAATCTCCGTCCGGAACCTTTCCTGTGTGGAGTTCCAGATAACAACATTGCTGGTGCCGGTCTCGTCTTCAAGCGACATAAACATAACACCACTTGCCGTACCTGGACGCTGCTTGCCCGTCACTATTCCGGCAATGCGTACAAAGCTTTTATGGCGCAGATCGACCAAGTCGCTGAAGCGTTTGCATTTATTGAAAGGAAACTCAGGTCGCAAGATTTCCATGGGGTGGGTACGAAGTGTCAGGCCAATGGATGCATAATCTTCCATCACATTTTCTTCAAGTGTCGGGCCTGACATCAATAAATCGTCATCATCCACATCAATTGCTTCGAGCAATTCCGAATGTGGCATTAGCGCGGAGGCTTGCCAGCGCGCGTTGAATCGATCACCGGTAATTTCCCGAAAAGCATCTGCTGATGCAAGGCATTCCAATGCAGACTCGCTTAACGATGTACGTCTCGCAACGTCTTTTAATGTGCTGAAGGGAGCGTTGCCTCTCGCTACTTCGATTGACATAGCATCCTCCTTGTTAAGACGGCTCACCGATATAAAGCCTAAACGAATTCCCCGATTTCCCTTTTCGTCCGCCTCCAGCGTGTTCTCGTAAAAACTGCGGTTAATGTTAACGGGCTTAATCGTAATGCTGTGACGGCGCGCATCCTGAATCAGTTGCGATGGACTGTAAAATCCCATGGGCATACTGTTTAACAATGCGCAATAAAACGCTGCGGGATGGTGCCGCTTAATCCAGCTGGAGACGTAACATAAAATGGCGAATGACGCGGAGTGACTTTCGGGAAAACCGTATCCCCCAAAGCCCTTCACTTGTTCGAATAGACTGTCTGCAAATTCCTGTGTGTATCCGTTATCGAGCAAACCATTTTTAAACTTGCTTTCAAAGGTAAGTAACTTGGAATTCTTACCCCAGTTTGTGATTGCTCTTCGCAATTCGTCCGCTTCACCACCGGTAAAACCCGCAGCGACCATCGATAAGCGCATGACCTGTTCCTGAAAAATAGGAACGCCCAATGTCGGCATCAATACATCCTTGATCGCATCACTGGGAAACGTAATAGGCTCTTCCCCAGCGCGGCGGCGAAGGTAGGGGTGAACCATATCGCCCTGGATAGGACCTGGCCTCACGATTGCAATTTCGATAACAAGATCATAAAAACATTTTGGCTGTAATCGCGGCAGCATCGCCATTTGTGCGCGTGATTCAATTTGAAATACACCAACACTTTCGCCACGACACAACATCTTATACGTCTCGGGATCTTCACGCGGAATGTCTTGCATTGATTGAATAGCGGGGTCATACGTAGCAATCATTTCAATCGCGCGTCGCAGCGCTGATAGCATTCCCAAAGCCAGCACATCGACCTTCAGCAGACGCATCGATTCAAGATCTTCCTTGTCCCACTGAATGATTGTCCTGTTTGCCATTGCCGCGTTTTCCAGCGGAACCAAATCACTAATTCTGGTTTCGGAAATTACAAAACCGCCTGTATGCTGGCTTAAATGTCTCGGGAATCCGTAAATAAGTTGCACCAGGTTAAAAAAATGGGTGAGCAATTCGCTACCGATTTTTATACCCATCGCTTCAACACGTTTTTGCAAATCTTCGCGATGGTCCCACCATGCGATATTCTTTGTTAGATGGTTTACCAGTGACTCGTCCATCCCCAACGCTTTGCCCACATCGCGCACAGAGCTTTTGCTCCGGTAGGTTGTAACGACGGCTGCAATGGCTGCGCGCTCGCGCCCGTACTTGCGGTAGATGTATTGGATGACTTCTTCGCGCCGCTGGTGTTCAAAATCCACATCAATATCGGGAGGCTCGTCACGCTCACGTGAAATGAAACGCTCGAAGAGGACTCCAATCTGGCCGGGTGCAATTTCGGTGATGAACAGGCAGTAACACACCACAGAATTTGCTGCTGAACCGCGACCTTGGCAGAGGATGCGCTGCTCACGTGCAAACTTAACAATGTCATGCACGGTCAGAAAATAATATTCGTATTCAAGTTCTTCGATTAAGCCAAGCTCTTTTTCAAGTATCTCTTCGATCCAATCAGGAACGCCTGCTGGCCAGCGCTGCTGCTTGCCGATGTTCACGAGGTTTCGAAGATGGTTGATTGGCGTTAACGAATCAGGCACTAACTCTCGCGGATATTGGTATCGAAGTTCGATCATTGAAAAATGGCACAGGTCGGCAATGACGCAGGTTTCATCAATTAATTCTTGTGGATATAGTCGAGCTAACTGATGCAACGATTTCAGGTATGCCTCACCGTTTAATTCGAGCTTGGTGCCCATGTCCTGAATCGGTGTATTGTGCTTTATCGCTGTCACGATATCTTGCAGTGGTTTGCGATCGGCGCTGTGCATTAAGGCCTCACCGCATGCTATTAGCGGAATACCTTTTTCAATACCGATTGCTTGCCATCGTGCAAAATCCTGCTGCTCGCCACCATGCAATTGATGATTGATGCCAATCCACAAGCGGTCTTTGAACGCATTGTTCAATTCATTCGCCACGTCATCGGAAATCGCTTCGCTCAACTTGGCGATCCAAATAATCAGGCAATTACGCAAGCGAAAACGCAGGTCCTCAAAGTGCGCTTCATAAGAGCCTTTATCTGCACGCCGTCTTGCTAACGTGATAAAACCCGACAGCTCGGCATACGCTGTACGCGAGGGCGCGATCGCAATCAGATCCATTCCATTGGATAAACGGAACCGGCTGCCAATAATTAATTTAAAACCAATTTCTTCTGCCGCAACGAATGCTTTCACTACACCGGCAAGCGAACATTCATCGGTGATCGCAAGCGCGTCATAACCAAGCTCGGCGGCTTGATAAATATACTCGGCCGGGTGTGATGCACCCCTGAGGAAAGTGAAATTGGTGGTAGTGTGTAATTGGGTATAGCGCATTATGCAAACACCCCGTGTACGTACCATTTTTTATCGTAAAGATCGAAGTAGATCCAGACCGGTAAATTGTCATGGCGTTTTGCTAAAAAATAATCTCTCGCTATCGGCTTTTCCCACCAATTGCCGATAACCCGTTCGGGGCCAACTAACGTTGCAAGGTAACCATGCCAATGCAGCCGGTTTCCTTTCATCTCGATCAGCTCGGGGTGTGTTAACAGCCATGTAGGACGCAAGGCTTTAAGATGCACCTCAGGTAGCTCCTGGTTACATTTATCTGCAAGCGTGACCATTGCGTTGGTTATTTCCGGAACACGACTATCGCGGTAACCTAATTTATAAACGGCGCTATCGCCCAATCTCGCTTTGAGTTTTGCAATCGTAACCGTGAAGTCGTTTGTTGTTTTACGGCGACGGCTTTGATCGAAGTCCAATATCTGGCTCTTTGTTTGCAGCGGCATGACATGATGGCATGTGAGCTTTACCGTATCGACTTCAAAAGGAAGCTCTTTATTATCGAACTGTATCAGTGACAAGTCATAGAGCAGCTGCCAGTGACTCTGGGGTTCATCACTGTTCACTTTAACGAATTCTTTTTTCCGGTAGATATCCGAAATACACCATTCAAGATATTGGCATTGCTGCTGGCGTTTACGCAGGTAATCGCTGAGGTCTTGAAGCAGGCTTTCAAATGCCGGTTTTAATTGCTCGACATTCGTCACCGGATAATCGAACTGTATCTCCTCTTCAAACCATTCAACGGGGCGATAGATATCTCGGGGTTTTTCAAACAAGGAATTTTGTTGGAAGTTTTGGTCAATATCGTAAATCTCGCACAGCACATCAGTGAATCCCGCACCTAATCGCTTCTTAAAACTGCTGATCGATTTGCCTTCAATTTGCTTCGCAAGATCACCGAAGGTTTTAAAGCCAGTCTTGAATAAAGCATCGACGGCTTTTGGATAATCGAAAAACAAATCAATCGAAAGTTTATTTAATCTCTCGATAAAAAGGGATTTGGTTTCGTTGCCGCAAATTTCATGGTAACCAAACGACAGATACCAGGCCGCTTTCGCAGAATGCGCGAGTCCGTATTCAAAACCGTAAGGCGTTTGTGCAAGGTGCGTAAACACCATGTCGGAGATGGCTTTAAGCCCATTGAATAATTTCAGGCAACTGGAAAGTTCCAGCAGCAGTCCGGACTGCGCGAGTTCGTCGCTACGATAACGGTCGATGTAAGGACTGAAGTGGTAGAACTGCTCGGACAGTGCGCTCAGTGCTAATTGCTCTTTTGCTTCGTCGCGCTCAACAACCTCACAACCGCTGAGCAATTGCGCCGTGGTGATATCCATGCCCACCTGCGCACCAGCCTCTTCGGCCAATGCATTGGCAAAGATGACCCGTTTTTTTTGGATAACGACTATTGGCTTTTCTACAGAGTCATCGAGTTTCAGAGCAGTCAGTGGAAGGTCATAAAATCGGATGGCTAGCCAGAGTCGTGAGCTTGATGCACTCACGTCTTACCTCGCAGCGGAGTCACACTGGCAAGGCGTTGTGGCTTCGCAGTCTTTTTGGTGGCGGGTGCATGCTGATTGAGTGCATGGTAAGGCAACATCGGTTGCCATTTCTCCGGCAGTGGCAACACGATGGGTCTGGCTTGTTGCGTTTGCAGATGCCCCTTTTGTTTAAATACTGTGATCTCCAAACCGGTAGGCACAATCTGCGCATACACACGCAAGGTCGCAGGCGAGCTTTGCTGCTGCGCCGAAGCAGGTCGGAACATCACTGACAAGCCCGTACCTTCAGCCGATGCCAAGTGGCACTTCCGGAGTTCGGTGTAGGTCATCGATTCATTGGGTTGCCAAGCAAGCACAGTCCCGACACTTGCCCGAGATAATTCGATAAAACAGGCAATGAAATGATTTTTCTCAGTTGCGGTCACCACCAATAAACGCTCCAGATCAATGCCTGCCTGGATAAAGGCTTGGCTGAAAGGCGCCGCTGGCGGGTTTAACAGGACGATCAGGCCCGGCAGTTCAAGTAGCGATGGCGTAAACAACTGCCATTCACCCTGCATACCCTGTTGGCAGACCTCAACTAAACTCCCTAAAGGCCACCCACGGCTTAGCAACCCAGCGTTCAGTTCCTCATAGCCCGTCTCAACAGCGGCACGCGTTGTGAAGCGTTGGGAATGGCCCATCCACATGTCGTCCCGGAGCAACAACTGCTCAAGCGATACGGGGGAGGGAATTTCGGGTGGCGTCTCGTTCATGATACTCACTATACTGTATATGAATACAGTATAGACTGTCAGACCACTGGACAGTCAACCAAACCTTTTAGAACATTTTCGACCTGATTGAATTGGAGTTAAGCCATGTGTGGTTATTTAAGGCGCCATATCGGTCCAAAAGATTTGAAGGAATTCCTCGAATTGATAGGCATGCCGCAACTGGAACTGCCGTTTAACGAGACTGATCTCACCCAACATTTTTATCCTGCATGGGGCGCGGTACCGGAGAGGCAGATCAAGAGCCTTATCGTAACGGAAAACAAGGTTCCTAAAGCCGTTGACGCCACATGGTGGTACGCGTGCGATGAGGTAGGGGATACGCTGCGCCCCAACCTGGCGAAGCAAACCTTCAACGCGAGAAGATTACAGCTGAAGATCTGGCAAGAACCGTTGGAGCAACGCAGGGGCATTGCAATCGCCACAGCAATTGGCGAAGCAATTGGTCCCAAGGGGAAGGAAAAACGTTTTTTTGTGGAAGGCAAACGCCCATTGTTGATGGGTTGCTTGTACCAGCGATTTGAGAACGGGAGGTACAGTTGCGCGGTCATTACGCGCGACGCGCATCCACGCTTTACAGATTATCACGACGACGCCTTTCCGCTTATGCTGCCCCAAGATCCAAACTTTTTGAAGCTCTGGCTTTCTGATACGCCCTCTGACCATCCGGCAATTGCCGAATTATTAGGGCAACCCAAAATTTTTACTGACCTTACGGTCACGCCAGTAAAAACATACAAAGACGCCGTGCCGAAAGACGAGCCAGTTTTGATTCATGCGGATGAGTGGGTAATGACGTCCTAACATCTAATTGGAGATCACAGGCCGGTAGGCCGATGAGAAATTGGAAATGTCCACGATTGATTTATTTGAAAGTGAATACGCACCCACACGAGAAAAAATTGGTGAAGAGGCCTTTGTGTTAAGAGGCTTCGCGAGTGCAGCCGCGAATGAATTGTTGGCAAAAATCAAAGAGATCGAAACCATTTCCCCGTTTCGTCATATGACAACTCCGGGCGGATTTACGATGTCAGTAGGGTTAACCAATTGCGGTCAGCTCGGATGGACTTCAGATCGACGGGGTTATCGGTATAGCCCCATCGATCCCATTACCGAAAAACCGTGGCCAAAGATGCCAGATGAATTTTCCCTTCTCGCTCGATCAGCCGCAGGCGAGGCTGGTTTCAATGATTTTAATCCCACCGCATGTTTGATAAATCGTTACATACCTGGAGCCAAGTTATCACTTCACCAGGACAAAGATGAGCCAGACTTTAATGCGCCAATTGTTTCGGTCTCACTCGGGATACCTGCGACGTTCCAATTCGGAGGCTTGGACAGATCGGATAAAAAAATAAATATACCGCTGGTTCATGGCGATGTGGTGGTGTGGGGTGGCGTCGATCGCATGAGGTTCCATGGCGTGCTGCCTATCAAAAACAACGTGCATGCAATATTAGGTGAGCAGAGAATAAATATCACTTTTCGAAAGGCGTCTTAATTCTGGAAAATTTCAAGAAAAATCAGTCTCAGCTTGTGGTCAGTAGCGGACACATAACGCGATTATGCAAGCGGAAGAAAGAGTTTCTCATTGCGGATAAAGCTTTTTACCCAACGCTTGAATTTCGGTGAGTTCTTGGACTTGAGTGCGCGAGCCGCGATTGCATAGGATTTACAAAGTAAATTTGCCAGGTAAAGTAGCCCTCCCCAAGCATCGATCGCGCGGAATATATTAGGGACATTGATATGAGTGATAGTGACGACTATCTGCCGAAGCGCACAGATACCGATCGACGATTACGATGTATCGCAGCAGCAAAACCGGAGTTGTTTAGCACAATTTTGGCCTTTTCTTCAGGCGAAGCTTCTTTGAGGGACCGCAAATGCTGGTCTTGCTGAGCCTGTTTAACTTGCATGGAAAGCGCCATTTTTGAGCTGCCAATTTGAGGTGGGTAGCAAAAACGAGTGCTGTGCAACAATCGAATTTGGTCAAAATATAGCTCCTTACTGGAAGATCTGTCAATACTGATTAGTAGCTGCAGAGACAACGAAGCCTATCGATACTTTGCATGCCGGATCCATTAACGGTTACCTCAGGGCGCACTTGAGCAAAAAACCAAATCAACGTCGAGTTCCGGCCAAAAGCGGAAGTTCATGATTAATGAATTATCCTGCCGATTAGGTGATTATCAACGAGCCACCAACCATCGTTTGTTACGTTTGGTTTAACCCCACAAACGAAACCACCAGCCCAGCCAGCGCCGATATGCCAATCACCTTCATCACATTCATTTTGTAACGAAATAATGCAATGCCCGCTGCGATGGCGATCAGTGCTGATATCCATTCAAACTGCCCATCAAAACCTGATGGCCACAAAATGTGGTAACCAAAAAACAGGGCGAGATTTAAAATGACACCTACTACCGCCGCCGTGATGGCAGTCAGTGGCGCAGTGAATTTCAAATCGTTATGAGTGGTTTCTATGAAAGGCGCGCCTGCAAAAATAAAAATAAACGAAGGTAAAAAGGTAAACCAAGTAACAATAGTGGCGGCTACTGCGCCCGCCAGAAATACCATGTCGGGGCCAAATACGGCTTGCACATATCCGCCCACAAAACCGACAAAAGCCACCACCATAATCAGCGGCCCCGGTGTGGTTTCGCCGAGTGCGAGACCATCGATCATTTGCGTGGGTGTGAGCCATGCATAGTGGCCGACCGCGCCCTGATAAACGTAAGGTAATACCGCATAAGCTCCACCAAAAGTGAGTAGTGCCGCTTTGGTAAAGAACCAGGCCATTTGTGTCAGCGTGTGATCCCAACCGAAATAACTCCAGAGTGCAGCTAGCGGAATTGACCAGAGTAATACGCCGGAGATCAAGATCATGCTGAAACGCGACCAGCGGAAAATGGCGTGTGCTGGAGTCGGTGTGTGATCATCGATTAAGGCAGTGCCGAAAGATTTATCAGCTTTGCCGTGGCCACCACCGCCGCTGAAATAATCAGGCAAAAAGCGCCCGCCTAAATAACCAATCAGCGCTGCGGCAATGACTATGTAAGGGAATGGAACATTGAGCGCGAATATCGCCACAAACGCGGCGGCAGCAATCGCCCACATCACATTATTTTTTAATGCACGCGAACCAATGCGATGGGCGGCATGCACAACGATTGCAGTCACCGCCGGTTTGATGCCGTAGAACAAACCCGCAACCCAACTCACATCACCGTAAGCGATATACGCCCAGGAGAGTGCAATTAAAATAAACAGAGATGGCAATAAAAACAGTACACCGGCGACTATGCCACCCCAGGTGCGATGCATTAACCAGCCGATGTAAGTGGCGAGTTGTTGCGCCTCCGGGCCGGGCAACACCATGCAGTAATTGAGTGCATGCAAAAAACGTTTTTCGCTGATCCAGCGTCTACGCTCCACCAGCTCCTGATGCATGATGGCGATCTGCCCTGCCGGGCCACCGAAGCTGATAAACCCAAGTTTTAACCAGAAACGAAATGCTTCCCAAAAGCTGACCGGCGCAGGCGCGTCAACGGATTGATCGGACGTTAATTCAGTGTTGTTCATACTGTTTCCTTATCGGTAAAAGCGGCCAATAGCGCATCAAAGACACCATTGGCAGTGGCGATGAGTTGATCGTCGTCGTGAATGCTGTTGCGCAATCCCCACAGGATTTGCTCCAGCCCACTGGCTTCGCTGGGCTGGATTCCACCTGCATCCAGAAAATGCACCAAGGCGCCCATGCGCGCTAAACCAGGGTGGTCGAGACCAAAACTTTCCAGTAGGACTTCAAAGGTCACCTTGCCATTGAGGTGAGTGAAACTGGCGCCGTCAAAATCAAAACCCAGTGCATCGGCGGGGCAATCCTCTGGTGCTTGCAACCACATAAAACGGGCTTCGGGGTCGATAAAACGGCGAACCAACCAAGCACTGGCGAGGCGATCCACCCAAGGGCGCTTGCGGGTTGCCCATAACCGCCCGCGATAGAGGTTGATGTCCAACCGAGGGATGTCGCCGGTGTGCTCATGGGGTTCATTGGGCGACAACTGGCGATTGAGCTGAAGTTCAAGTTGTTGCAGTGCCTGTTGGGTTTGCGCCTGGGCTTCTCCGGGGAAAAAATCCGTCGCGGTGATGGCGGTGAAATTTTTGCGCAGCTTGCGCAACTGCCGTGTCGCCTCTTGCAGGGAGCGGGCGGCCAATTCTTTTAGCGAGGGCAGCTCCTGTAACAGGTTGGCGTACTCATCGCGACGGTCAAACAGGCTGCTAAATTGGCTAGCGTCTTCAGTATCGACGATGAGCACATAAGCCGAGCCTTCACTTGCCTCTACTTCTTGTGCCAAACCATCAAACAATTGCTGATGTTCTTGTCGCTGGGGAAGCAAGTAAACACCGTCACGTAATACGGCCGCGCCAGCGGACTTAAGGGTTCGCCACACCCGCATACGCACTGTCGCGTTTTGGGTAGGCAGGGATAAAATCAGTAGTATCCATTTCATAACTTGTAGAGTAGATGACAAATAAGTAACAAACTCTACAGGATTTTGTAATGACTATACAAGCCCATATCAATAAACCAGAGAGCATGCGCCCATTCCCAGATTTATTGGTGCCTTTACTGGCAGCGCAGAAAAGAGTAGGCAAACCCCTTAGCTAATAAGTTCGATGCGTCTTATTCATGAAAGTCCATAAACGTTTCATCCAGGTTAACGTTCTGTGATACCGCAAAAACAATTAGCGCTAGCGATACAGCCACCGCAATAATCCATAAGAATTTTTTCATAACAATCTCCATTAATTAAATATGTTTTAAGAGTAGGTAAGCGCTTCTTTGATGGTAAAGCGCATGGCATTGAGTGCGGGAATGAAAGCGGCAATTATTGCGCCTAGAAGTGCAATCAATAACCAATTGAATAATCCGCTGATCGATGTGGTCACAGTTAAGGGTTGCAGGCTAATCGCTGCCAATACTTGTACCATGCAAAACGAAAATAGAATTGTAATAGGAAATGCCAGTAGATAACTGCATAATGTAATCAACAGGGATTCGTTAATGACTAGTGAAAAAATCGTTAAGTGCTTTGCACCCAATGTGCGCATTACTGCAAACTCTCGCAGGCGTTCATTGACACTGGTGCTGATGATAATTGCCAAGCTGATAAAGCCAACCAGAATCATGGTAATCGAAATCATCACCAGCACTAACACCATTATTTTTAAATGACCGCTGCTACTGATTTTTCGAAAATTTTCAGTAGAAATTCCATGCAAATGAATATTGGATTGCTTAAGTGTTTTCTCCAATCGCACAGCGAAATCATCAATAGAAGATGCAGTGGACTTATCAAGCCTGATGCGCACTGCATTCGATTTAAGTGATGGTCGCGGGTTAATATAAAGGCTTGCGCCGCTCAATGGTTCGGCGATAATTCCAGTCAAGCGATATTGATAATTTTTACCTTCCAGTTGTACATCAATCCTGTCGCCGATTGTTTTTTCCGAAAAAAAATGATGCCATGCAGTTTGATTTATCACAACCTCATCCATTGCAGAATCGATCACATTATCGTTTAACCAATTTCCATGGGTTAATTGAATACTGAGCATGCCTGTGTTGGCGGGCACTGCATATAAGGTTAAACTTCCGTGTCCGCCATCGGGGTAAACTCGCTTAATAGCAAACCCACTAGCGGTAATCGGTGTGGCGGGATAGTGTGTAAAAAATTCTACGCGATTAATCCCAGGTATTTGTTGTATTTCTGTTTTTATAGTGTCAGTTGAAATCCTATCAGAAAAACGGGCTTCTATTTGATAATGGCGGTACGCTTGTGCTTGCTCGCCTAACTTATCCCAGGATGATAGTAAATTTTGACTGGAAATATATGTTGCACCCGCAACTGCCAGAAGTATTAAAGTAAAAAACAAGCGTTTCCTGCGTCGAAAAATATTTCTCAGTATCATCATCCAGAGCGGAGAGATAAAACGAAATCTCCATCCGGTTTGGGTTTTCTCTGTGGAATAATGGGAAATGCCATAATCATCCAGCGCGGCCTTAATGGTTTTTATTGCTGCTGCCCGAATAGGGAATATTGAGATCAATAAAGGCAAACCAATACAAAAAATAATATTTAATAGCCATACACTTTTGGGTAATGAATAATCGGTAATGTTAATATTTAATAAATTAGCCGACATATCAATAAAAGTATTACCTGCCAAAATGCCGAGTGGAAATCCAATTATTAATGCGATAACGCCAATTATGGTGAGCAGTATGAAATAGAGTGAAAAAATTTGTGTTGAGCTGGCGCCTATGGTTTTCATAATGCCAATTTGCTGCACTTGTTGCGCTAAAAGCCCCCATATTGTTGTCGCAATTAAGATTGCGCCTAATACAACAGCCAGCAAACTAAAGAACAGTAACATTTTCAGGCCGGATTCCATCTGGGTTTGATGAGGATGCAACCCCAAGGGGGGAATCCTAATTTCTGTCACATCAACGATTGATGAAATAGCATTCAGGATTTCTTCTGCAATAGGTTCAATTGCCAGAGTGCTTTGTTTTTCCGGTTTGACGGTCAATTTAATGAAATTCGCATCGACCGGCTCCTGTAAATGCAAAAAACTGGTCTTCGACATATATCCATAAATCATATGTTCAGTGTTGGCAGGCGCTAAAGCCGGATCATGAACCATGCCACTCACCCTTAGTGAGTGGGCAATGCCGCTCTGCCCAATTAATTGAATATTTTTGCCTATAACAGTTTTCGCTACACCGAGTGCTTTGCGCTCCAATAGAACTTCATTGATATCAGGCCATTTGCCAGCATCCAGTGTGGGTTTATTAATTCGTACGCTTGGCAAATCAGGCAACACAAAAATCAATGCCGTCACAAATTGATTAGGCGATATTTCAACCTTTGAATAAAATTGTCCGCCGATTTCTGCATCAGCAATACTGGGATTTTTTACTATTGTTGACAAAGCATTTTCTTTTTCATCGTCTGAGGTTTTTTTATCTATTATGATTTGTACTGACGATGGATTAGTTGCCATATAGTTGCGCTGCACTTCGCGCGTCAACACAATATAGGCTAACAACATGGCGACAATAGCAGCCGAACTGAATGCTATGGCAATCACCATCATGCTATAACGTCCTGGTGTTGCTCTTATATCACCCGATAATTTGCGCAGAGCCGTTTTCATGCTGCCACCTGTTCGGAGGTAACAATTTCTCCATCTTTAAGCGTGATGATTCTGTCGACGTGTTGACTAATATCCCGCTCATGACTGACGGTGATAATGGTTTTTCCTTCGTGAGCCAATTGGGTAAACAGTTGCATAATCTGATCAGTATTAATTGAATCTAAATTGCCAGTAGGTTCATCGGCTACCAATAGCGGAGGGTCATTTGCCATTGCACGAGCAATTGCGACTCGCTGTTGCTGTCCGCCTGATAAAGCTGCAGGTAATTTGAAGGCATGTTCAATCAAACCAACACGATCCAATAATTCCATTGCACGCGCGGCTCGTTTTCCGGGTGAAAATTGATTACAAAAATCCATGGGTAATAGAATATTTTCTTGAATATTCAATGTAGGAATCAGTTGAAAGAACTGAAAAACAATGCCGATATTTTTACCTCGCCATTGCGCCAATGCGTTTTGGCTTAAATTAATAATTGACTGCCCGTGAATACTAATATCGCCTGATGTGGGGGCATCAATTCCAGTAATTAAATTAATCAGTGTGGTTTTACCGCTACCGGATTTACCGACAATAGCGACACGTTCCCCCTGAAAAATATCCAAATTAATATTACGCAAGACAACAACATCTGAGCCTGCTGAATCATAGGATTTAGATAGATTGCGCAGTGATACCAGACGGGATCCGGATGAATTATTGCTATACAACATGCAAGTTGAACCCTATATAGTGAGAGCAGATGCCAGTCCACCCGAAAATGTGGCCTTAAAAAGAATAGGCAGCACGATAATGTTTATTTTGTCTGCCGCGAAGAACAAAAATATCCGGTTTGTTCGGATTCATTTTGGATAAGGTGCTAAACCAATGACCAGTAGCCAGGAGCAATCCCAGCAACACACCAAAGACCTGGTGTTGAATGTATTTCCGGCGGTAATGCTGGAAAAAGGCTATATCAAGATGACGGTACAAGACATCATCAAGCGCGCCAATATTGGCCGCACAACCTTTTATGCACACTTCACCAGTAAAGAGGATGTGTTGAAGGGTTCAATTGATCGTTTGCGCGATAACCTGTTATCTGCCGTGAGTCAGGATGAATCGACGAGGGAGGGCTATCTGACATTTACCTTTTACTTTTTTGATCACATCATCAGTCATAATAAATTTTATGATGATCTGGTGGGGCGTGATGATTTTTTTATTGTTGAGCGTTACATCTTACGAATGCTCACTGATTTGCTTAATCGTCAAATTAAACTAATCCCCGGTTGTGATGCGCAAAGCAGTAGAGCCGAGTTAGTGGTGCAGCATTTAGTAGGCGCAATTTGGGCAACCAGTGTTTGGACGCTTGAGCGTAAACACTTGTCCGCAGAAATGGTGAATGAATGTTTTCAGGATATGGCGTTACCGGGTTTTGAAAAATTCATAAAAACACTGTGATTCTTTGACAATTGTTTTTTATTCTTGATCGGCTCAAAACTTACAACAGGCGGCTCCGGCCAAGAGCGAAAGTTAAGGCACGTCAATATAATTGACAGGAAAGGTAGTTTTCTCAGATTTTTACCGCAGTCACTGGTTATATTGATTTTTCTACTGCTGGAAACGATTCGCCTACTTCTTCCAAATTATTTTCTAAAAACAATACTGAATTATTGTAATTTGATTTATTCAGTTCTTCTGCAGCATACGGCTTCATAAATTCCTAAATATAAAGACTCTACTTTTTACTTCCGCTGTTGGTATAAAGCCGAATTTCCCCCAAACATCCACCGCTATACTCGACATAATGTCCAAAATCGCCTTGAAAATAGATGTTCAGCCATAAAAACCGATTGCGCATCGGTTTTTATGGCTTTAAGCTCTGCCACATTGATAAGCCATTAAAGCGAGCGTTTTCTGTGCAACTGGGCGAATTGGAAAAATTGGTATTGAATTACTTGTGGGAGCACGGCACTGCCGATGCCAAACAGGTTCACGATCATTTTAAAAAGACGCGCGGCGGTAGCCTCAATACCATCCAGAGCACACTGGATCGGCTGCACAAAAAAGCGATTCTCGCGCGGGAGAAACAGGGGCACGCCTACCAATATCGCGCCGCTATCGAAAAGAAAGCTTTTTTGGGCGAGTTGATCCGTACCGTTACCCAGGATTTCTCCTCTGACCACAATCATGTGCTGGCCGCGTTTGTCAGCCTGTCTGCCGATCTTGATGAAGCGCATCTGGATCGATTGGAAGCGCTGATCAAAGCATCCCGACAACAAAAAAAGGATGAGGCACCATGATCACCGGAGCTGGCGGACTACTACTTCACCTGTGGCTGGTCGTTGGCCTGAGCGTGTTGGGCGCCGCCCTGTTGATGGCGCTTATCCAGTCCCGGTTACTGGCCTGGTTGAGCTGTTTTAATGTGGCTGCCAAGCAGAGGTTCCTCTGGTGTATCGCCTTGTTTCCCTACGGTGCAGGGCTCTACGCCGCCACTTTGGTGCTCACACCCGCGCTCAGCCATGAATTCCTGCGTGTTGACCATGGCCACCTGCATTCCCTTCAGGGTCACTTCCATTGGTTCAGTTGGCAAGGTGCCGGGGTTTTGCTGCTATCGATGGTTGCTGGTTGGAAATTACTGGCGATGTTGTGGCGTAGATCCCGGCACCATCACCAGCTGCAAACGCTGCTGGCATTTTCAGAGGTCGATGCAACCGGCTGTTATCGGGTAGAGAGTGATATCCCCAACGCCTTTACCCTGGGGTTGTTGAACCCCAAAATCCTCATCAGCCGCGCCCTTGACCGTGCACTGACTGCGGACGAGCTGGATATTGTGTATCGCCATGAATTGGCGCATCAGCGTGCGCGCGACCCGCTGCGTTTGTCGCTTTTCGGGATGCTTATCTCGGTATTTATCCCTTCAGCCCGCCAGGAACTTTACGCAACGTTGGAGCTATTGATTGAACAGCAGGCCGATGCGAAAGTGGCCAGTCAGTTTTGCGATCCGTCTACCGTTGCTGCCACGCTGGTCAAAGTGAATCGCCTTGCGCTGCGCTATCAACGTCAAGCCCTGGATTTTTCTGCCTGCGGATTTTGCACCACCGCAATAGAAGCGCGCATTCAACAATTATTGGGCAGTGATCATGGCCGCGCTTTTCCTATCCCAAGTTTTCTTCTGAGTACTTTTGCGCTGGTGGCGGTCGGTATGTATTACGCCAATAGCCTGCACCACAGCATCGAAACCCTTCTGCATTACCACCCTTAATTACCGGCACTGGAATCCATCACTATGTTGATTTTCCCTCTACTCACGCACTTAAAACCGATCCGCAATCGGTTTTTTGCGCCAAAAGGCCTACTGCTACTGCTGTTGATTGCACCCTTGGCAAACTCTGTAGAACAGACAAAACCTGCTCAAACCCTCGGTTTACAACAGGCGGTTAGCAAAACTCTGGAGCAAAATCCGACTCTGGTTGCCTTCGGTTACCAGTTCGAGGCGCAGGCTGGCCGGGTGCAGCAAGCGGGTTTAAAGCCGAATCCCGAATTAACATTAGCGGTTGAAGATGCCTTCGGCAGTGGTGAATTGACCGGTATGGATAGTGCGGAAACCACGCTTGGGATCAGTTGGGTGCTGGAAGGACAACAGCGCCGTGAGCGGGTCAATGCGGCGCAGGCACGCACCTCGGTGCTGGAGGTGGAGCGTGATATTCAACGTTTGGATGCCGCTGCCAAGAGTGCGCGCTTGTACATGCTTGCACTCGCCCTGCAAACCCGTTTGCAACAAGCCGAACAGGCAATCGATTTTGCCCGCAATGTGGTGAAAGTGATTGATCAGCGCGTAAATGCCGGTAATTCGCCCGCTGCTGAAAGCGCCCGCGCCAAGGTAGAACTGTCGCGCCGGTTACTGGAGCATGAGGATATTGAACACGAACTGCTGGTGGCAAAGCGTCAGTTAGCTGCCCAGTGGGGCGCAACCCAGGTTGAGTTCACCGCAGTAGAAGGAACGCTGACCCAACTGCCCAAGGTTGCCAGTTACAGCGACTTGAAAAGTCGCCTCGACCAGAATCCACGCCTGCAATACTTCGTCACCAGCGAGCGTTGGGAGGAGTCGCAATTGGCGCTGGCGAAGGCACAGAGCAAACCCCAGTGGCGATTATCCGCCGGGGTAAAACACTTGGCCGCCACTGACGACCAAGCGCTGGTGGCCGGTGTTGCAGTTCCGCTGGGAGTGTTTGATCGTCAGCAAGGCCGGATTACCGAAGCCCGCGCCTTGATGGCGCTCAACCGCGCCGAGCGTGAGGCCGAGCAGATCCAGTTGGACACCAATTTATACGGGACTCATCAAGAGTTGCTGCACAGCCTGCATATCGTGAATGCCTATCAGACCGAAATCCTGCCCGCCCTCGCTACCGCCCTTAAAGAAACCCGCCGCGCCTATGACCTAGGGCGCTATAGCTATCTCGAATGGCAAGCGGTACAGCGCGATTATCTGGATGCACAAAACACGCTGATTGAGGCCAGCCTTGATGCCCACCTCAAGGCAATTGAACTCGAACGCTTGACCGGTGTGGCGATTGCCCCGGTGGCCCCGATGTCAACAACGACATCAACAACTGATTCCACTACACATTAATATGAGGCTCTGTATGAACCCGATGATAAAAAACTGTGCCTGCGCCCTGACGCTGGTAGTGGTAGCCGCATGTGGCCTCAGCGCCTGTAGCGATTCCGGATCTAATGCAAGTGCAGGTCATGGCGATGGCCATGCCGCTGAAGCGCCCGCCGTCGAAAAAGGCGAGCACAATGGCCGCTTGCTGCACGACAAAAACTTTACTCTCGAACTCGCTATTTTTGAAACCGGCGTGCCGCCTGAGTACCGCGCCTGGGCGTTGGTGGATGGCAAACCGATTGCACCCGCAGAGTTTAGCTTGCAAGTTCGCCTGACTCGCTTGGGTAACAAAATCGATACGATTAACTTTGCCCCGCAAGGCGATGCACTGCGCGGCGATAGCGTTATTTACGAACCGCACTCGTTTATCGTCACAGTCGAAGCGACCTACAAAGGCAACCAACACCGCTGGGAATACGAGAGTTTTGAAGGTCGCACCCGCATCGAACCCGCCGTTGCTGAAGCGCTGGAAATTGCCACAGAAATTGCTGGTCCGGCGCTGCTCAAAGAAACCATCGCCGTCTATGGCAAGGTCGTCCCCCACCCGAATTTGGAACGCGATGTACAAGCGCGTTTTGATGGTGTGGTGACCGATGTTCAAGTCACCCTTGGGCAAACCGTCGAAGCGGGACAAGCGCTGTTTACGGTCGAAAGTAACGAGAGCCTGAAATCCTACACCGTTAAAGCGCCGATCAAAGGCGTGCTCACCGCGCTCCACGCCAAAGCCGGACAACAAACCGGTAGTAAAACATTGGCCAGAATTCTGGATAACAGCCGCGTTTCGGTCGAACTGGCCGTTTTCCCCGAACACTTGAATAAGGTTAAAACCGGCGCGCCGGTTACGTTGACCTTCGCAGACTCCACTTTTGAATCCCGCGTTGAACAGATCGCTCTGGAAACCAATGCCAATCAATCGGTAAACGCTCGCGTCACCCTCGACCAGCCTTTGCCCTTGGGCGCTATGGTGAAGGCGCAGATCCAGATTGATGAATATGAAGTGCCGCTCGCGGTAAAACGCAGTGGCTTACAAGCCTTCCGCGATTTCACTGTGGTCTACGCACAAATTG
Organism: uncultured Sediminibacterium sp.; assembly: GCA_964612195.1. GTDB lineage: Bacteria > Bacteroidota > Bacteroidia > Chitinophagales > Chitinophagaceae > Sediminibacterium. Next base: position 24,875 of record CAZTDV010000017.1, on the reverse strand, counting down.
GTGATGAATACGAAGTGCGCATGTTGGAATTGGGGCGCGAGGCCGGGGACTGGGTGGAAGTACTGGGTGGATTGGAACCCGGCACAACCTATGTGACTGAAAATAGTTTTGTGATTAAAGCGGATATTGAAAAGTCCGGCGCTTCGCATGATCACTAAAACACGCGATCACTACGCCCACTACTGAATACGGAAAATATCATGTTGGAATCCATTATCAATTTTTCGCTACAAAGGCGCACGCTGATTCTCAGTCTTGTGCTCGCGGTGTGCGCGCTCGGTCTCTGGAATTTCAATCGCCTGCCGATTGATGCCGTGCCCGATATTACCAATGTGCAAGTGGTGATTAATACCGAAGCACCGGGTTACACACCACTGGAAGTGGAACAGCGCGTAAGTTTTGCGCTGGAAAATTCTATGAGTGGTTTGAAGGGATTGAAATACACCCGCTCTCTGTCGCGCTATGGTTTGTCGCAAATCACACTCGTGTTTAACGACGGCACGGACATTTATTTTGCCCGCCAACAAATCACCGAACGTTTGCTTTCAGCTGCTGATGAATTGCCCGCAGGCCTCACACCAAAGTTAGGCCCTGTAGCAACAGGTCTGGGTGAAATTTTTATGTTCACCGTGGATGCCGAACCGGGCGCGACCAATGCCGATGGATCAGTGGTGACACCGACGGATTTACGTTCGGTACACGACTGGATTATTCGACCGCAATTGTTGCGCGTGCCCGGAGTGGTGGAGGTCAACCCGATTGGCGGTTACAAGCGCGAAATTCTGGTTGCGCTCGATCCACAAAAATTACTCGCGCTAAAACTGAATCAGGAACAGGTGATCGCGGCGCTGGAACGCAGCAATAACAATCGCGGTGCCGGTTTTATCGAACACAGCGGCGCCCAGTGGTTGCTGCGTGTTCCCGGCCAGGCACAAACACTTGCCGATATCGAAAATACGCTGCTCTATCAACAAGACGGTGTGCCCGTCCGCATTAAAGATGTGGCCAACGTGGAAGAAGGTTTGGAGTTGCGCTCCGGCGCCGCTTCGCAAAATGGCCGCGAAGTGGTGATGAGCACGGTGTTTATGTTGATCGGCGAAAACAGCCGCACAGTGGCGATGAATGTCAGTGAAAAGTTGGCTGAAATCCAGCGCAGCCTACCCGAAGGCATCACTGCAACCGCTGTGTATGATCGCACCAACCTTGTGAATAAAACGCTGAACACAGTACAGAAAAACCTGCTGGAAGGCGCGTTGCTGGTTATCGTGGTGTTATTTGTTTTGTTGGGCAATATGCGCGCGGCGCTGCTTACTGCTGCGGTGATTCCTATTGCGATGTTAATGACCATTACCGGCATGGTGCAAAGCCAGGTGAGTGCAAACCTGATGAGCCTGGGTGCGCTGGATTTTGGTCTGATCGTCGATGGCGCGGTGATAATTGTGGAGAATTGTTTGCGCCGATTGAGCGAAGCCAATCGCACGCGCCAGTTGCCACTCAATGAACGGCTTGCACTGGTATTTGACGCAACACGCGAAGTGATTCGCCCGGCGCTCTTTGGTGTCTTTATTATCACCGCCGTGTATTTGCCAATTTTTGCGCTCACTGGCGTCGAAGGAAAAATGTTCCACCCCATGGCCATTACCGTGATTATTGCGCTGGTGAGTGCAATGATTTTGTCGATAACGTTTGTGCCTGCGGCCGTGGCCATCTTGTTTAAAAAAGCTTTGGAAGAACGTCCCAATAAAGTCATGCAGCGCGCGTTTTATTTTTATCAACCACTGCTGCAATACTCCATTAAATGGCGTGTCGGTGTAGTGAGTATTGCGGCAATTTTTGTGGTGTTGTGCGGATTGTTATCGAGCCGCTTGGGCAGCGAATTTATTCCGAATTTGGATGAAGGTGATATCGCCATGCATGCATTGCGCATTCCCGGCACCTCACTCACACAAGCGCTGCAATTTCAGGAACAGCTCGAAGCCAAAATTAAAACCATGCCCGAAGTCGAGCGCATTTTTGCCAAGATTGGTACAGCAGAGGTAGCAACTGACCCTATGCCGCCGAGTGTGGCCGACAACTTTATTATTTTAAAACCGCGCAGCGAATGGCCCGATCCGTACAAAAGCAAAGCGCAATTTGTGGCAGAGCTCGAAGCCTTAGTAACTCCCATCCCAGGTAACCGTTATGAATTTTTGCAGCCCATCCAAATGCGCTTTAACGAGTTACTGGCCGGTGTGCGTGCCGAGTTGGCCATCAAAGTGTTCGGCGATGATTTTGAACAATTAATGGCGACTGGCGAAGCGATTGAAAACGCCATCGCCGATATTCCCGGCGCGGCCGATGTGTCACTTGAACAAGCGACAGGTCTTCCCGTACTCAGCCTGCAACCACGACTGGAAACCATGGCGCGTTACGGTGTGACCCTGGAGCAATTGCAAGACACGATTGCCACCGCCTTTGGTGGGCAGGTCGCGGCGCAATTTTATGAAGGCGATAGACGCAGCAATATTGTTGTGCGTTTGCCGGAGCAGCTGCGCAGCGATATGGATGCCATGGCCGATCTGCCAATCGCCTTGGCGAATCAGGATTATGTACCGCTGGGTGAGCTGGTCGATTTTGAACAGAGTATTGGCTACAACCAAATCTACCGTGAAAACGGCAAGCGTCGCATCGTGGTAACCGCTAACGTGCGCGGTCAGGATCTGGGTTCGTTTGTTGATCAGGTACGCACCACTATCGAGGAAAAGGTCGAACTTCCTGCGGGTTACTGGATCGAGTACGGCGGCACCTATCAACAATTACAATCCGCGTCGAAACGTTTGTCGTTAGTCGTACCGGTCACCCTGGTGTTGATTCTCGCACTGCTGGTGATGGCATTAGGTTCCTGGAAAGACGCCCTGATTATTTTTTCCGGTGTGCCACTCGCGTTGACAGGAGGATTATTAGCACTGTTACTGCGCGATATTCCTTTTTCGATTTCAGCCGCTGTCGGGTTTATCGCCCTCTCGGGTATTGCGGTATTAAACGGATTGGTAATGGTGTCGTTTATTCGCGACCTGCGCCTGCAAGGCCACGGTTTGGATGATGCAATTATTCAGGGCGCTATCACGCGCTTACGCCCGGTACTGATGACAGCATTAGTCGCCGGTTTGGGTTTTGTGCCCATGGCATTTAATAGCGGTATAGGCTCGGAAGTACAGCGGCCATTAGCGACCGTGGTGATCGGCGGGATACTGTCGTCAACCTTATTAACGCTCGTGGTACTGCCCGCGCTCTATCGATTACTGCACCGGGAATCATCGTCACCGAACAATAATGCAAACCATAACGTAAACAATAACCTGCAACCGACCAATTAATTTTTTTGAAATGTAAGGAATCTATTGTGAAATTTTTACTGCTAGTTTGTTTAACCTTCGCCAGCAGCCTCGCAGTTGCGCACGGTATGTCGGCAGAAGATCAAGCGCGGATTTTGAATGCGGGTTATTTGGAATACCTGCGGCTGGGTGCTACCCACATGCTCAGTGGTTATGATCATTTATTGTTTTTATTCGGGGTGATGTTTTTTCTAACCCGCTTTAAAGACATTCTGATTTTAATCACTGCATTCACTGTCGGCCATTCGATTACCTTGGTGTTTGCGACCCTCGCGGGAATCACCGCCAATTATTATTTGATTGATGCCGTGATAGCACTCACTGTCTGTTACAAGGCATTTGATAATCTCGACGGTTTTAAAAAATACCTGCAAACCCGCTCGCCCAGTTTGATCTGGATGGTCTTTATCTTTGGGCTAATTCACGGCTTTGGTCTTTCTACCCGTTTGCAACAATTACCATTGGGCGACGAAGGACTGGTACTTAAAATTCTGTCATTCAACCTCGGCGTTGAACTGGGGCAAATTGCTGCGCTGAGTATCATGTTTGTACTCTTGACTCTATGGCGTAAAACCGAATCCTTCAAAAGATTCAGCGCAGCCGCTAACGTATTACTGATGTTTTTGGGTGGCTTGTTACTGTTGATGCAATTACACGGGTACCAACACTCGCAGTACCCGGACGACTTTCCACTCAATGCTGACGATCACTCGCATATCCATGAAGATATGGCGAAGTCGGAATCACCACTTTCAGGCTATAAAAAACCTTTGAATCTCGGCGCGGAGCCAGATGCAAGCGAAACACATACACCTGAAATGCACACGCATGACGGCGAAGATTATCACTCACACTAAACGTTATTTTTAATCACAGAGGAAAACAGCAATGAAAAAATTAGCAGCACTATTATTGGCCAGTGTACTAGGCACAACACAATTGGCCATGGCACACGATGATCATCAACACTCCTACATCACCGAACCAGCGGCGTTAGTAGTTGCCCAAAAAACACTAACGCAATTAACCGAAAAAGATGCCGGTCTTGGCTTTGGAAAACTGCCTGCGAGCTGGACTGACGTTCCCGCTAAAAATGTAAAGCTGCATAAAAATGGTGATGGTTACTACATAGTTGCCGCTACCAATGATGCAGAAGGAAAAACCTTGTACGTGCTTTTATCATCTGAAGATGGCGCTGTGTACGATGCCAATTTCACCGGCGAATTTCAAAAACTGAAATAAAACCAGCATGTACTGACAACATTGCCATGCTGGATAAAACCCGCATGGCAATTTTTATCCTATTACACAATGGAAAATAACCATGTCATGGATAATCACCAAGTACCTGATTACCGCTGCCGTTGTCGTGTTAATTTCCGAAGTGGCCAAGCGGAGCGACAAGCTCGGCGGTTTAGTTGCCGCCTTACCCATAGTGACGATTCTCGCACTTATCTGGCTTTACGTTGAAAACCAATCGACAGAAAAAATTGCCAACCACGCCTGGTACACCTTCTGGTATGCAGTACCCACACTTCCCATGTTCCTTGCCTTTCCCTGGCTGTTACCACGCATCGGCTTTTGGCCGACACTCGCGGCCTCGGTTGTTATCACTGTGGTTTGTTTTTTATTGTTTGCGCTAGCGGTAAAACGTTTTGGGATTGAATTGTTGTAATGAATATTTAACGTTCTGAAAAACGAAATAGATTTATAGAACTATTTTATTACTTACGAAGGACCGCTTTGGGCACAACTGAGTCGGTATGGATATATAAAATTGTGGATCGAGTCAATTACATCGCATAACGGCCAAGAGCGCACCTTCAAAATATCTTTTTTATTTGATCGAAATCACCAAAAATTGGGAGGAATGGGGAGCCGATGGTGCCTACAGGCAGTTAAGAACATCGGGATAAGGCCAACTCTAATCGCACTGATACTACTTATTGCCACGCAAGCTTCCATTGCCTCTTTTAAAGCACCTACTATTCCATCGTGTTGATTATCAAATGACAAATCGGTGACGCATATACCATGGTAGGTCTCACCAGACCAAATAAGATCATCAGTATCCTCATCAGGAAACCACGCTTGATGCGTACAGTTCGGTATCATTTTTTTTAACCGCCCTGTGAATTCCGTGATCTCATGTTGTTCAGCAATGCGGCGTAACCAGACATATAAAAAGGGGTATAAAACGCTACCAGCGCATGCCTCATCTCGATACGATTGATCTGCACTCGCAGGATGCGCAAGCAGATCAGCATAATCTCGCATGCATGTGGGATATTGGTAGTTTGCTATAAGTGCAATAGTCGTTCGATCAGAAATAGAATTTAGCCAAGGATAAAATCGAGCCTCTGACTGCGTTGATCGAGCTAAGTACATTACTAATGCAATCTCAATCATGTGATCATCCCGTATTGGCGAGACTAGTACTGGATTAGAATTAATCACGGAGACTATCGTATCTAATGTAAAGTTTGTTTCATCTGACATTGACCTTAAGAAATCTGGAGCTGCATGAGGTAAAGCCTTGGAAAAAAGATTTGTCCAAATTCCTCGTATTGCCAGTCTCCCCAAGAGATCGAACATCGACAAATTAACATCAACGGGCTCTCTCGAATGCACCGCCACGGAAAGTGCGTGCAGTTTACTACCGTGGGCATATGCGGTCTTTACGAAATACCTATCTGATGTCGTAAGATATAGTTTTAAGAACTGATCCAAAATAAACATCAAAGCCCTATCTTGTTTAGACGGATTTTTTTTTGGTTCTGATTTCCGAATCGAATTCCAGCAGAATAATAAGCCAAGCTCCGACACCTTATAAGTACTTTCTAAATTATCAACCTCAATTGCCCAAGCAATCACTGCATGTAAACATATATATGATTGGCGCAGTCTCAATAGCTGTTCCTTCTCGGATTGGGTATCTTCCAGTAAAAGATTTCCGAGAAACGCCCGAGCATACTCGTAGCAGGCCTGAGGTTCATTAACCATAGCTACTGCCTTCTGGAAGTTCCGACGTGGTATTTCGTCTAAAAGTTCTCTGGCCAGAAGACATCGCATCATGAGATCAGCTAATCGATCTCCATTCCACTCTTCGTAGGTAATTTTTTCCGTCGTATACTGAGCGGTATATCCAGCCCAATTAACTAGAACAGTTTCTTCCAGCTCACCTCCACAGCACAAACAAATTTTGATAGGAAGGTTTGAATACTCTTGTGCAATATTACTCCGCAGATAAACGTCTCTAATCTCCTCTAGCTCAGGGCGAACAGCCTGTACTCCCGTTGACCAGTCGCCTCTCGAAATATTTCCTGCTTTAATACAAAAAAGGTACAAGTACCTTTTTTTATCTTCTCCTTTTATTCGTCCAACCGCAGCTATGTCTACACCATTTTGCCTGGTACCTATCATGGGAGTGTTCAGCACGCGAAGTCCGATTTCAGACAGCAAGTTAGGCAAAACAGACTTATCTAAATCACCACGTTCCTTAAGTGACGCAAGATATTCTTTTAAAATTATCTTCATTAGGGGCTTCTTCTCTCAGTCCGAAAAATCATCAACATCTCGTTAAAACCCACAGGATCTACTACAGATAACCTAGGCAATTCGGCACTATAAGAAAACTCTGATAAAGGAGTCACGGTAGGTATCTTCCTGCCATCCGCACCATAAATTACGCAAAGACTCTTTCGCCCGTACAAGAGTGTTTGGCGGCTACTCAATTGTGAAAGAATTGAGTTCATATGCGCCTGCTTCTGGATAGTGTCGTTCAAGGCACGATCTTTCATCCCTGCAGCCCGGCGCCGCTCCGGTGTGGGCAGAAATTCAACCAAGCTACTTGTTTGCTTAAGGTCACTGAGGTAGGAATCATGCCTCTCTAAGAGGCGACCAACACAATCAGAGATACGTTTTGAAGGGTTTGTTATTTGTTGCTCAAGAAAATTTCGAAGGTCACCACCGTAGCAAAGCAGTAAAGGATTGTATAAAAGTTCCTCCGCCGTCTCTCTTGCAGATTTATGTCCATTTTTTATGACACTCAGTAAAAGAGAGGCGGCCGTAACCTCATAAAACCATAAGTAGCCAACACACTTTCTTGCAAAAAAAATCTGGTCATTTAATTCGGGAGGAAGATGAATTTTGGAGATCTCAACGAAAATACTTCCCTTACGATTCTCTCCCACTATTTTTGCGAGAAGTTTGCATAGGCTCACCTGACCGCTTACAAACCACCTCGAAAAAAGGAATGACGCGTTAGCTTTATCTTCCCAAACCCATTCGCAAAAATGATAGAGATCACTTGGGCCGATTGGACTATTCAGTTTTGGAATCTGTGCTGTAATAACATCTAATACATTCGTAAAATTCCACTTTTTATCTTTAGAATGTAATGCACTATCCAGCCAACGAAGAGCGGCTGCGGGATCTGAAATATCGTCCACCAGTGCTCTCAAAATTTGATCGACAGTTTCAGATATCAATGCCTTTTGATGATGGAACAGGGCAGCGGATAACTGAATTATTTCGCTACCACTTTTTTCGTTGATGACGACATCGAGAAATTCCTTTTGTCGATATGCTTCCAATGTGCTGACTTTTCCCCACGTATTGAAAGCTGTTTCGATAGCTGAAGATCTTATTTCTTCGTTTTTTTCAACCTTAATTAAATTACAGCACTCGTCAATTATTCGAATAGCAAGATCGGAGTCTAATACATTTAACATTCCGAGAGAGCGCAATCCCGCCGAAATAACGGCTGTGTTTTTATGATTCATCAATTCGAATGCAAGGTCAGGATTTCCTATGCCTTGAAGGGCAAAGCTACAAAATGAAATACATACTGGATCGAGTAATTTTGATTCTTCGATGATAATTTTTGCTTGTTCAGGATTTGCGTTACACCATTTTATCAACGATATTGTTGCGCCACCTGATCCAGCCTTTTCGGCTAGAGCCTGAACTAAAACTAAGACATCTTGGTACGAGCAATCAAGATCGGGAATGGCCTGTTCAAACGAATTTACAACTGACCAGAAGTCAATTGGCTCAAGAGCTTTGATCGCAGTTAAGTTAATATCTGAGACTAACGAAATTTTTCCTGCATTGTGAAGTTCAGACAAAACCGTGCCGCATTCATTTTTACGGACACTCCTCTCACAGGACAGAAGGCATAAGACCAATTGCCCGCGACGTTCAGCTTCTTCAAGATTTTTATGAATGGAATTAGAGCATATCAATGGTACATCTCCTTACATATCTGTCGTACCGTAACACTAGCTCTGATTACGAATCAACAGGAGGTTGCTATGCCGCATGCTTATCGATAGGCGAAATTGATGAGCTTCCGGTTTGCGATACATTGGAAATGGTTTGAGGTCAATTAGATCGCACAACGTCCAAAAGCGGACTCTAGATAGAAGGGTTAGCTGAATTCCTCTCCCCTTCAACTATTTCTGCACTATAGCCTGCTAGTTAACTTAGTCTCCATTGTAGAGATATCCACGGAGGAATTTCCCTGAACCACCTTTCAAATCGGCTCTATCGACTAGCTTACCTTCGAAATTAAAGTGCTCATCAATACGAATAATCAACAACTTTTCAAAGTTTCCCTTGCTTTTGACAATAACGCGATCACTTTTTTCTCTGGGGAAATCGTTTTGACTTCCACAAGTTCTCCATTAATTGTGCCATCAGAACCGGGCTCATGGGTACCATGACGGCGAAGACCGAACTTTATCTCGGCGTATATTTCGCCAAGTTCTCCCCATATTTGTAAATACCTACCAGTATTATCGAAGTGACGCATAGCACATTCTATTAGGTCGTGAAAAATATCCGTTTGTTCAAACGTGTTATATGGAAATCCATCTCGACTTTTGACACTTTTTTTAGGCTCATCAACTGCGAGGTTGGAAAATTGAGAATCAACCCACTCTGGGTCTATGTATTCACACTCCCAAGGGTTGTATCCGCAGGCGGCGGAATCAGCAATTTGTTCAGGGCTATAACCATTATTATGCATATCATGAAGAAAATCCCAATCACTCATTTTTTCCTCTTCTAATCCGACTTTTTATGAATTAGCCTCGATAGCTTAAGCGGTCACTCCGGTTAAAAAGGCTTGAGCATATTTCACCGTTTTCGGCCAATTGCGGACTTTGAGCCTAATTTAATTCCAGACGCAGAAACACAATGTCACTGATGGTTTTAGCCGCTCCCTAGCACTCTTGTTGCCTTCAATTATTTTGAGAATTATAGTTTCTTAACTCCAGAGGCTACTAAATAATTCATTGGCGAGCCTTTAGCAAAATAATCAAGAACATAGTTTCGCTCTCCTGCGGGTAATGACCGTGTACCAATAGCCGATGACCACGACAACCAGTCTGATTGACCTGTTTTCAAAAGCTCATCTCGAATTTCTTTGAGGCCGAAGCCTTGCTCCGGAATTTCAAGAATTTTCGATCTGGCAATTTTATGTTCGCTAGTAATCTCGTAAATTTTAATAAGGCAATCACCATACAGAGGAACACCAGTAAGAAAATCCTCTAATGTAGCACCCAACCAAAAAAGTTGATATTCCAACAAATCCGTACCTGATTGAAGAAAATCAAAAATTATTTTGGTTAATGAACTCTTGTCGGTAATTTCAGCACAAATAGAATAAATGTGCTTTATTAAATTTGGAAATCTTTCGAGCAATATAGGGAATATTTCAAGCAAGCTATCACTATGAGATCGAAGAAAAGTCAAAATCAAATCCGCATCAGATTCTTCCAAATCATCATTTTTTAGCAAGACCATCAACCCGTCGACTTGCTCTTGACTTAAACTATTTTCAATTTCTACCTCAGTCTCAATAACGGCTACACCAGAGGCCGTCGGGAACTCCTCATAATCTGTGATGATTTCCTTTAGGGACTGCTTGATATCGGTTAGTGTTGTCTGAATGTCACCAACTTTATTGTCGTAGTAAGTTTTAGAGGGATTTACATTCAATGCAAATTTTCCAAGCAGCTGCTGTATACGAATAAAGTCCTGCTTAAGTGCATTGGGATTATTGTCAAATAGAGTAAAATCATCCATAAACCGCACAACTCTTGACGATTTTATGAGTCCTGAAAGATCAACAAATTTTAAAAACTCATTTCCAATCATTTTGCAGGGATAAATGCCATGAGGTAAAAAATCGACACTCCTCCCGGAATTCGTTTCTCTGAAGAATTTACCAAAAGCATTGGCGTCGACTCCAGAAACGTTCGGTTTTGATGCAAACCAGTGAGACAAATCATGGTGATAAAGGCTGTTAAAATACGAAGCAATATCAAATTGAATACTGTGTGAGAATTGACTGGAGCACTCACCAAGGCAAGACTTATAGTCGGAATATGCTTGGTGCACAGGAATGTGATTTCCTTCATGAAATCTGTAGCCAAAACTGCGCCGCGTATCACTCACTTGCGGCCTAAAAATAGCTCTATTTCTGTAGGCAATATCATAAATAAAGTACTCGGATACCGGGTCAAGTTTAACTGTGCGCCTTAGATGCCCTTTGGGTTTTGTTGCAAACACTTTATGCTGAGAAAGAAAATTATCTCCCTCATGCTGATCGTTCAAGATCTTGCTGTAAATGTAATCCTTTATCTCGTCCCCATTAATCTCAGCTAATATCAGATTTGTCTTAAGTGGAAATAGCGTGGAGTTAAAATCTTTTTTTATAAAATCAACAGTGCCTGTCATAATAATTTATCTTGCACTCCATAGTTGCTAATTGTTGACGATAATACAGACAGACTAATGCTGTCCGAATGAAATCCAAATTCTTTGCGGATATAGATTTAAAGAGCAATATCGTTGGGGGAATGCTTTGATGTCCATCGGTCATATCTAATTAGTATTCACTAGCTATAGACTGACTTCTGATAGAGCCAAAAGCGAAAGATTACGATAGCACGTTCCATAAATTCTAGACCGGCAAATTTAGTGCGGAATCTTTAATCACTTCATTATTCGATTGCCCAATTTTTACTGTTGATATGCCGGGACTTTCAAAAAGCTCCTCTGAGTATCCAGTGTATTTAGCAAGTGCAGAAATAGATACATACGCCCAATTTGGCTCCCACGTGTCTTCATTAAATCGCACAACTGCGTAACTTCCTTTGGGGTGAAGGCCTACTCCAGCAGCATAGTGTTCGATCCAAATAAAGTTGTTGGTTCTCTTTCTGAGATCCTTATATTTTTCGGTATACTCCAAGGCCAACTTGATAGATTCAAGCGCAAATATTGTATACTTATCTGATTTTTTTAAACCGTCAATCAGGTCTCCAAGCATTTCTGATATTTTCTTTTTTTTTACATAGCCTGCAATTGCAGAAGCTAAAGTAAAATTATTTTTTTCCAAGTATGATTTGATATCTAGTGCAATATATTCCGCCATATTTGTTACTGATGTTCCCGGGTTCTCATACATCTGGGAACACATGATAACTATAGGCTTTTCTATTTCGTTAAGTATTCGTATATGACACCTAGATGGTACCCCATCAAAACCAGCAAATTCATGTATGAACTCTTCCATATCACACCTTTCTTATTGGGTAGCTTATTTAGTAATAAAAAAATCAGCCAGAATCGGACAGTAATTCCAAATTATTTTGAGTTTAATTATTTATTTTCTATTTTCGCCAACGTTCAATAACCTGTGCGAATGCAATATCTCGCCACTGTTCATTCCACTCGTTATGAACCTTAACGCTTTGGGAATGTGGTTCTGGAACCGGTAATGGCATTTTGATCACGGCAGGTAGTAGAACGGCGTCCCCAACCACAATACATTCACCCGGAGCGAGATTCGGCAAGATCTCTGTAATTGAACTGGCGTTGTCGGGAAAGAGTCGGCGTACATACGCTTGATCAGCGTCATTTGTTAGACGAAGGGACATGAAGTTGTTGCACTGGGCGAAAATAGTCTCAGACACCTCAGAGGGTCGCTGACTGACGACCATCAGACTCAGGCCGTATTTTCTCCCCTCCTTTGCAATCCTCTCAATAGACTTGCGGGATGCCCGATAGGCCACATGATTATCCCGAGGAACGTAGTTGTGCGCCTCTTCGCAAACGAGCATGACCGGGATGTCATTGAGTTTGCCTAGTGCATGCTGCAACTTGGAATAATGAAAGCAAAAGTCGAAGATAAGGCGAGAAATCAGACTGACAGTGATGCTGAGAACTTCGAAAGGAATCCCGCTCAAATCCACGATGGTAACATTCGCTTTGTCGAGGTAGCCGATGAATTGCTTCATCAACATCTCAAAATCCTTAGTTTCATGCGGTTCCCCATCAGGTTTCTTCGAATTTAAAAGAAACCGGAGGCGCTTGTCGGCCAGCTTCGCCTCTAGACGCGAAACGAACCTGTTAAACTCTCCGTTGAACGGCCCGTTTGTCGCCTTGGTCGCAGCTGCGCTGGAATTCGCAACAAAGTCGTGGATCTTATCGAAGTAGGTATTCCTATCAGTCACCAGGTTTAGGTCAGCCAGCTTAGGTTTGTCCTCCCCGGGTAATCGCCCAATAACTTCTCGATTCAGGTTCTCAATAAAGTAGTAGACCTCCCTAATCGAAAAATAGACCGGAGTATCGTAAGTGACCTCCTGTATGCCCGGATTATGCTTTTCCTTATTTAGGATAACAGCATGTTTGAACTGACTAACCTGATTATGAGAGTTTGCTTCGTTGCTCTCGATGAACATACTCTCCAACTCTTCCGAATTCATCAGCCAGTACGGAAGCTGTAATGAATCGATGTCGAGTCGACTTAAGGTGAAAGACTCTTCCTTTTCAAGATTAAACGCTGCTGCATATTCGTCATGAATGTCGAATATCACAACATGAGAGTTATTTTGCTTTCCCTTGTTCTTGTTTTTGTGCTGGGCAATACCAACAACGTCGTGAAGCACGCTCGCAACAGTACATGACTTTCCAGAACCAGTGGAACCAACGACGGCAATATGTTTGCTGAAGAATCTATTGCCATTGATCATGAGATCAATGGCTTTATTCATAGAGAGTTTGCCAAGCGGAAAATCGTGATCGCTATCGACTGAGAAAATTTTGTCGAGTGTGTCTTTTTCTGCAATGAACACATGCTCCGTCGGCACTGGTAAGAGGAGGCTACCTCGATCAAATGTCTTATCGTCAAGCAGGGAGCCTATGGCTTGGCATTCAATTTGAAAGCTCCAGATGGGCTTTCCATCTCCGCCGATGGTATTCGTACCTTTAATGTTTCGAATGACGGCGATTGTAAAATCATGATTGCCTTGAGCAATCTTTAGGAAGCGGCCAACCTGTAATCCTGATTTATTTTTCTCGAACGCCTCAATGCCATCTACTACAACAATGACGGCCTCTGGCGCACACGAAAGTACAGATCCAATCTTAATAGGCATTGTCTATCCCCATCACGTATCTAATTTCGTTAAAATTTTCTGCGTCTAGGATCTCTAGATTTACATCCTTCACGTCCAAGCCCGTAATATCCCCGTGACCGATCACAAATAGATCATCCGCTTTAGAATTAAGCGAGATATTTATGTAATCACACCAACGGATAAGCCTTAAAGAAAATTCCTTTTTTTCCTTCATGACCATTGGTTCTCGCAAGAAATAAGCCTCGGAGAAATTTTTTACCGGGCACCCATGGTTCGGTATAACATCTTTCGCGACTAGTCGCTCCGCAACCTCATCAAATGCATTTTCCGGAAGATCTAGCACAAATAACGGCGTCTGAGTATGCGAGACTTTGAAATGATATTTATCGATGAATGATTTTATGAACAGTACAATCTGATCATCAAACTGCTCTAAAAACTCAGGAAACACAACCAAATGACGTAGACGAACATTGGTGCTTAAGTTCCCTTTAAGCTGCTTACGCCGTGTCTCCAGAATCTTTTGTCGCGTCGTCAGCGCGAGTGTCCATTGAGACACTGCTGTGGTTCTTATTTTTCGCAATGAATTCAAAAAATCCTTCTTGGTAATGCTCCTAAAAGTTATGTCGTGCTTGATACTCAAGTCGGCAATTATTTGAATTGCATTCGGGTAAAATAGTGTCTCCACTTCATCCTTAATGAAGCCCATATCTACAAGCTTCTGGGAATTATCTTTAACTAAGTCGTCGTATTTAGGGGTGACGAAAACGGAAAAAACTTTTAGAAATCCATCGATATCAACACCCTTGACCTCGTCAATCAAGTCTTTTAACTTCTTGTTTGTAGATGTGATCGCGGCATTGAGATCGGCCACCGATATTTTTATAGCAGGATTGTTGGGGAAATGCGCAAACAAGTGATAACTTATCTTCGCGCCCGGATTAGATTTAAAATGCTTCATCATCTGAAGCAATGGGTGATATAGAATACTTGGTGTGTAATTATCTTGCGTTTCATGGTATTTGCATTGAATTGCCTTGGTCCCTGCAAAGCTCGCCACTTCTATGTCTTCCACGATTCCCTCTATCGTAATCATGTCGTCATCCGCTGCCTTTAGTAGTTCTGAGAGCGTCTGATTAAATTGGTATAGGAAACCTTGAATTGTATAGTCTGCCGATCGGCCCATTTTGACTTCCGCAAGTGATTCACTTAGATACTATTAGTATCTTCAATTAAAGTTACTCCATGTAAACATGGGTGTTGAATATGATCCAGTTTCAAACACTGTGCGATAAAGCATAGATCTCTAGCGTCCGCTTTGGGCACAACTGGGTCAGCCTATACACATCGAAAAATAGTAACCGGTCGATCACAGCGCATAACAGCAAAGAGCATAAGTCGGCAACAACCAAAAAAACATGTAATCTAAATGATACTATCTGATTTTTCCGAAAATCGTTTGTCAACGATGAGTCTACACTATGACGTAGGCACTCAACTCTTTAACATCAGCGATGCTTTGGTTGTGATATTCCTTTAGCCAAAGGAACTTTTCTAGTACTCCAGATATCTTCTCATACTCCTTCGAACCGTTTTCAGCTTGGCCTAGTCTATTTTTAATGTCATTAAGCTTACTACTTAGACTCTCATAATGCCGACGAACATAATTCACTGTTACCATTCTTGTAGAAACAAACATGAGGGGATTAATTTCGGCGGACCGGGCAACTGCTGCGCTCTTCAAATCTGAAGAAGATAAGGCGAACCCTATGTAATCCAAAAATAAAATCCCGTCTCCCTCATCTTTTTTAATTATCGATCTTCCTCCGTACATTAAATCTGACAAAAATTTAATTTTTTCCATCAGCTTCCTGTTTTCCTCCACGCTAGGGTGCAATACAATCCTAGGATTCTTTGCAATTGAGCTTTCCGCTACATACGCCTCAATTACGCCCTCACCAACAGCAAAATTGTCTTTTATATATGCATATTTAGATGAAATCCCACCCCTCAAAAATATTCCTTTTTCCACAAAGCAATGAAAAATCAATGTCTGAAGCCTCATGCAAATGATGAATAATGCATTTGCAGAATGCATGAATTTTATTTCTTCTTTCGTTAGCCTTTCAACATCCTTTGGTTTATACGTAATAATAATAGAATCAGACACAAAGCAACTATGAATGTCATAATACTCATACAAATCAAACTCATCCTCTTTGTAACATTCTTGCACTTCACTCCGATTGGAATAATCTAGAATTTTTTTATTTGTTTCCATGAATGTTATAAATTCTTCAGCATCTTTGTCTGAACAGATAGCACCATTGGCTTCTCTATATCCAAGCATGTCAACGAACAGAGTCCACTGTAATAACTTCAAATTAACCTCGATTATCTTGTATTCAAACTTCCGCTTTGGGCACGCTTCCGACCTTCAATCTGTTGCGGTGCGCACACTTGGTCTAAGCGACCTATCCCATCCACTAGCTAGAAGCAGTCTTATCATGCGAAATATAGTGGCGTCAATTACGCCATCTTACAGTCTGGAATAACTCATAAGCATCTCACATGTTATTTGTAGGTGAGCTGGTCGTAGAGCTGCATTTATTGATACAACGGGAGTGCACTGTGTTTCTTCCAGTCGTCGCGCCGAGTCGGAATCGCTCACGAAGTATTTAGATTTGGTAATCTTGATGAGATTGCCATGTCGGAATCTTTAATTGCCGCAGTGGTACGACATTTTTGGTAACTTCAAGTACAGGCGGGTTATTTATAAGCTCTATAGCTTCTTCGCAGCCATCAAAGCAGCCGATGACGATATCTGGCTTCTGTATCACTTGGAAAAATGCAGTGATTAACCTGCCATCATCTGGCCTTGTGAACTCGAAGCATCGTATTTCGTGGGTGAATGTCGATGCGAGGCATGTGATTTTCAAATCGAAATCCTTTTGATTCGGTGAGTAACCTGATCTGGTGCGCTCAGGATACGCGGTTATTATTAGACGTATGTAAAGGTGATTTCTTGGTAATACATTACTTATCTGAAGTTGCTGACGACAGCCGCCAGATCACAAGCATTGCTAACAAGGTAAGCACTAAAATTCCCATATCTCCTCCTAGAGTAATTTCATCCAGTTGATTAACTGTCGACCCACAGTCAGACCTACATAGTAAACCATGTCAGTTTATTTAATTATCAGCCAGGATCGCTAGTCGATCAAAGATAAGTTTCGTGTGAGATATGTCCTACAAGCCTCTTCTATTGAAAGCACCAGGTAGGCATTTTTAAGTACGACCTCGTCAAACAGGATTGGTGCATTTCGCGGATCGGTTTAACACCATGTCGCCTTCTTGTCCCCGTGATATGGTACGGCGAGTCCAGCAGATATTAAAGCTTGTCCAATGCTCCTGCCGTCAGCAAAAACCTCAGTCACCATAAGTTGGTTGGCCTGCTTGTACTGCTAACGATGCGCCCATGAGTGCAGCAAATACCATACTTCTAAACATATGCTTCCTTAATGAAAATCCCGTGATTTCAACGCGAGACTATACAGTAACGTCTAGGATGTGACCTGCAATCACGTGAACTACGGGCACACTTACACCTTCCGTTAAAATCTCAACTGTGCCTTTGATAACAAGCAATTTCCCCGTGAGTATTTCTGCTCTGAAATACTCTTGGGTTGAATTCCAGATAACAACATTACTGGTCCCCGTTTCATCTTCAAGAGACAAAAACATCACGCCGCTCGCAGTACCAGGACGTTGCTTGCCAGTAACTATCCCGGCGATTTTCACATGGCTTTTATGCCTCAAGTCAACCAAATCCGCGAAACGCTTGCATTTATCGAAGGGAACTTCTGGCCTCAAAATTTTCATTGGGTGGGCGCGCAATGTTAGGCCAATCGATTCGTAATCTTCCATCACATTTTCTTCGAGTGTCGGGCCTGACATCAATAAATTGTCATCATCCACATCACATCCTTCTAATAACTCCGAATGCGGCATTATCGTTTTTCTCACGTGCTGCGAGTTCAGTTAATGCTTTAATACATGAATCGAGCCGCAGCTTTCGACTAATTTCATCAAGTTTTTTCTTCGACGCTTTTGCATCAAGCAGCTTACCGTTATCGAATACCTGCACTTGAAATTTCAAGATGCAGCTAGATCCGACCCAAAGATTTTTGTTCGTATATTTGTTTTTTATTTCAAATTTATATCGCAATCTTTCTTGATCACAAAGTCCACACTCTTCACTGGCGATTTCATGGTCTTCTACTTGCTCAGTGAAATACCATTCCTTAAACGCCTCAGATAAATTATTCGACACCGAAAGCGGAATAATATTTTCTGCAGATCGTTGCGGATAGTTATCCATGATTTCCCTCTTTGCTAACAGGATTTAAAAATATGGTGCATTGGGTGCTACGACCGCAGTTATGCGGAAAACCGCAAGAACTAACCCGTAAAAATTACTGCAAATAAATATTGACCACGCGCAAAATCTCAATGCATTCCGCGCAAATTTTCCAACACGAATCAACTTTTCGTAACAACGGAAGATATTATCGAATTTCCATCAATGAGTATTATAGCCGTCAAGACAACGTAATAAACCTAAATCAAGCAGCGGACTATTACGTTTTATTACAACAGGTTATGATTGATGGAGAAGAAAGCAGAGGGCAGCATGCAATATTGTGTTAAGCGCCGGGGACTGTGGCTAAGGAGGGTCTCAGAGCAATTGGCGTTTGGCAGTATCCATGACGTTCATCAGACCCCCTCAACGATCAAATTGAAGGCGCCTATGTCTTACAAGAGTCTTCAGTGAAATGCACCAATTTAGGAAAGATTTTTAGTTGAAGTAGGTTTAAGTATCAACCTGACGTAGCTCTAGTAAAGATGCCTGTTGGGAGGGCGTGAGTATATTCAGTGCCTTACCGAGGTATAAGATGTGGCCCCGATTTTCAGCTTGAAGCTTAGTGATCTTATCAATTAGGTCAGCGTTTTCCATTCTAAGTCTGCTGTTTTCCCTAACCAATTTATCTCTGTCATCAAGTAGATTTGAAGAAAAAAATTCCTCTACTATAAGCCTCATTTCAGCCTCTGAATGAGCCTTGATGTGTTTCCTAAGGCATGATAGTTCATTTTCAAGCTGGCGCTTTGAGAGCTTGTTTAGCTTTCGTCTGTTTTCAGTGTGAAGTTTTGCGAGTTCTGCCAATTCAATATTAGCTCTCTCAATCCAATCACAAAGCTCTGGCTGTCTTCGTGGGTGGAGAAGGCTGCGACTTTTTGATGCGACTTTAGCAACTCGGGCTAATACGATTTTTACTTCTCTACATTCCCCCGATTTAATCTGGCTGCGGATACGCTCTGCCTCGGCGTTGGCAACTTGGAAAAGCTCCTTTGTTGATCGAGTTCCTTCAAGTACCCATGCCGGCTCTACTATCAGGGGTGCAGTAGGAGCGGGATTTTTCTTAAATCTATCAAGTATGCTCATTCGAAGGTCCCCAGTTCTTTGAGTTCCGGAAACAGTGTTTGTGCATTCCTGACGGCAGCAATACTTGCATTTTTCAAACTAGGCATTTTCCACACGTTTGATTCTATGAAATCAATGTGCGCAATTGCGATCTGCTTTTGAGTGGCTAGGTGTGACTTTCTGGACGCGCAAAAATTTGCGCAATTGATGCATTTGCTTGAGTTAGTTGCTAACGGATTGGGATTGCCTTTTGTATCTGCACATTTGGCTACGCTCCGAAAATGTTCATGTAGCAAACACCAACCATATTCGTGAGGAGTAATCTGTAGAACACCATCACAAATCTGACTTAAGTAATTTTCCGCTTCGGAGGCATTCATTGTCCTAATCTTAGGTGCTAACTCACGCTTAATGTAAACGGCTATACCGCCCACATAGTCTGGATCGACTTCTGCATCACGCAAGATGCGAGGAACCAAATCTTTGATGTATTCCTTTGAAAGGTATTGGACTCTTTCATCATCTAATTTATCCCCGGTATAGCGCTTAGTCCACCAGTGGTTATAGCGATGGCAAAAATGTTGTCTAATTAATTCTTCAATAGCTCCATCGTAACGTCTTAGACCGAATTCAGCAAAGGAATGTCTAAACTGGTGGCTTTTAAGTCGGGGGTGAAGATCTTTAATGGAAAAGTCTACTTTTTCTGACATACGTAAGCAAAAGCTATCATAGTACGCATTCAAAGAAACATTCATTTGAGATGTCGAAAGTCGAACCGGGATTCGACTGACGTCTGTCAAACTTGGAAGGCCGACAAACAAAAATTCATTATTTTCGCTTTTATCAATATAACTCATGCTCAATAACGTTTCGAATACATCGTCTATGAAATTGGTAACCCCTTGAGTTTCCTGCAGACCTTTATTCGATTTAAAGTTCCTTGGTTTCATTAGCGCATCTTGGCCTAAATCGGAATTGGAAGGAATTATATCCGCAGCTTTAAAACATTGAACCTCACTGGGGCCTCTCTTGCCCATAACTGATAAAAAAACAATGTAAATAGCGGTTTGCAACTCATTATACTGATTAACAAGTTCAGTATAAGAACACCAAGGAAAAGTGAACCTTTCATCGTCGCCGTTCACATCTGTAAGTTTTTTATGTAACGGCTCAATGAAATCAGATTTTGTTCTGGCACTAATTATTGAGTCGTAGTTAACTTCTTCCAAATGTGAAGCATCACCGGAATTTCTATACGCATAAATCCTTGTTTGATAAGTGCTGTTCCAGAAGGTGCTCACCAGATCATGACAATTATTCTCTCTGATTGTCGCAAAATAGGCGAGTAAATACTTATTCTTCTTCGAGTGAATGACCGAAAGCGCATCTGTTAGAAGTAAATGAGCGACTACGAACGGTATTGACCCATAAGAACGTCCGTTCTTCCACTCGCTTAGTTGCCTACCCCGATTTTGGAACTCCACTTTAAGCAAGATTTCGACATCAGTTGTGCTGAGTCGAAATTCAGGTCCGTCGTTTAAGGTTCCATCAGCGTAAAGTGCGTACCAAGTGTTGATCATTACCACGGTTCGCACCAGCACCTGATATGACAATGCTTCATCTACTTTGATGGGGAGGGACCTGAAGCGACAGTTGCTGTCGAATTTTCTAAAAAGTGAGGCGAAGCATAATTCTATCAATTCAGTTCGATCCAACTCGCAAAACGATCTATTTGGGAATAGCTCTTCTGCAGTGAACATTATTCGCGCTAGTGTTGTGCATGCCTTCCGATCGTTTTCGCTTATCGTGTAAAGTCCGTCAATTGATTCTGCGTTCCAAAGATGAATTAAAATGCATTGAACAAGAATCTTACGCTCTGAGGCGAACTTGTATTGACTCCAATTAATTTCTGATCTCAAGGTAAAGCTGGAACGCCTTACATTGACGGCCCATATTTTTTGTGGCCCTATCATTAATCCCAAAACTTTTAGGGATTCTTGCGCTCTGAAACTTAATGACGTATCTAACATAATTGAAGTTTACTCCAGTGGTGGGAACTTGAAGTCAATTCCGTCGGAGAGAGATTTTCCTGTCATTTGTAGATGTTTAGGAAGTCCGTCAAAAATATGATGAAGATTAATTAACTTAGCTAAATATTGAATCGATTGAGTACTGCGTGGACTGGATAGTAATGAAACAATGCTCTTTTCAATATGTCTTATATATGCCCACATGAGGCATGCAGTCGATTCGGTTTCAATAATTAAAACTTCGTCCCCATTTATAATTTCCCCCGAAACGGTCAGCATATCCTTTTCGTCCAAGTGATTCAGTAATTGTTGCTGCGTATGTGTTGACGTTTCGATGCCGCATATAGATTCGAGTTCTCCTAATGTAACCTGCCGTTGAGATTGCTCCAATCTTTGTGCGATATCGTAAGCAAGCTTTATTTTGTCGTCACCGACTCTTCTTGCAAACGCTCTTACAGGTTCCAATAGTTCTTCAATGCCTATTTCGCAGAATCCCTTTTTATATATATTTCTTCCTGTATCCTCGCTATGACCCAAAGTTTCAGATTCGACTGAGCTAAATGGCGATCTTTGATTTGTGGATCTCTGTTGCTCCAATACAACGCTTTGACCAATTGTAAATATTGGAAGGGTAACACTCGCGTTTGGATTTGATATTTTTTTTTGTATTCTATTTTTTAAGATTGCTATAAATGCTTTAGCTTCACGCATTCCCGTTGAGGGCGTTTCGTTTAAAAAAGTGCTGTGCCAAACGGTGCCAGGCACACTAATGAGCTCCAGGGGAGTTAATCGTGGTGAAAAACTCTTTGTACGAGCGGTAATTAATGTTCCACAAATTCGACGTTCCGGCCCATACATGAATTTTTTATTAGAGTTATAATTTAGCAAGTGATTATGAACCAATTTTTCACGCTCTAGCCAATTCTGATAAACAATAAATGGCGGGTCTGATTGTCGATAGATAATAGATTCGACACGTGAAGTAACCTTTTTAGTGTTTGATGTCCTGCGTAGTTTAGTAGTTGAAATCTGAAGTGTTCGTGGTCGGGAATCTGAAAGATATATGTCGTCGAACGTTAGGTTCATGATTCCAGATGTTTGTGCTCTTTCGGTAGCTAACAGCCATGACATGAGCAAAATTTCAATATCAGTGTGGACGTACCAATCTAATCCCCATCTGCAGGGACGTGTTATTGAAACTCTTTGTTTAAAGGGATTGTGTAGATCGTTCCATTCAGGGCTTACATCATTTATGTCGCGGTATAGGCTTAGAGCATCTCCAGATTGGGTGAACCCTGAAAGAAATTCCAATTGAAACTCGGCAGAGAGCGGGCGTAGTTCTTTGGGTGAGGCAGGGTCGAGTATATTGCCGAACTCCTTCCAAGTATAACATTGCCATTCACGAAGTAAGGGATCTTCAGTTATTGTGATCCAACTGGGTTTGTGCAAAGTTGAAAATATTTTAGAGTTGGCTTCGAGAAAATTATGTATATAGGAAAACTTATTGCGTTTAGAAAATGTGTCATGGAATTTCTCTACAGTGCAGCCTTTGAAATTTTCGAAGATGTTTGAAATTTCTGATTTAGAAAGAAATTTTTTGCGTTGGCTTTGCAGTTTCATTAAAGTCCAGATAGCACCATATCGTAAGCCCATCAATAACTCACGGTTTGTAAACTCGCTTTCCGGTATTCCTAAATATTTTCCTATAGGAGGAAGCTTTTCATTTTTTGGGACTTTGGGTGTGAGAGCTTTGAACTCATCGTAAATCCTTCTTTGCGCAGTCGGCCATGCGTTTAACTTTCCGTAGATCTTTCGCAACGTACAGTCCAATATTCTCGTTATGCTGGTCATTTTTGCCCAGCATATTTTCTCGGTTTCCGTTTGCTGAAGATGTGCGAACCATTCTTGCGGACAATTTATCGGTAAATTTTTGACTGAGGAGTCAGGCGAGCCATTGCCTTTTCGCCAATTGGTTTCATTCCTTGAAATAAAATTAAAGAAACTCTTTACGGCTATATTTCTTTTAACTTTTTCCCCGAGTTGGATATGTTCACAATATTCGGGTAGAGTAAAAAAAGTTAGGATTGTTTCTACAGTTCCATCATTAGGAAATGTTTTTGGGGCGTTGATTACGTCAAATCGCTTTTTATTTTTAACCTCTATTATGACTTGAGTTTTAGAAATACGGCGTGATGCGAAATGTGATGGATCTATCTGGTTTTTCTTAATCATTCCCAAGAGCTTGGTTTGAGATATCGGGCGCATTTAATCACCTGAATTTCTTTGAATAGCGTTAAATCTTCTGTCCAGCATTCGTAATTCAGACAGAACTTTGCTTCGACTGTTAAGCAATGCTTCAAATTGCACATATTTTTTTGTCGTCTCAATGTCTCTGTGCCCTAGCCGTCTTGGAACTTCTACCCACGGATCACGCCCTGCGTCCCAACATTCTTGGACGAGATTTGTGGCGAAGCATTTTCTTAGTCTTTGATATCCCTGATGTTGGTGGCGAGGGATTTTTGAAACTCGGCATGCTTTATTGAATACTGTGCTTGCATGTTTAACATCGGTTATTGGTAATCCATTTTTTTTGCAGATTAACGATCCCTCCCAATGTTTTTGTTTAGTTCGATAGGTTTGAATGTAGTTTGCGATGGTTTCGCTTAGCTTTGGTCCAACGTAGATTTCGCGCGTTTTAGACCCTTTACCTAAGAGTTTTATTCGGGTTGTCGCCCACAACCCGCTGTTCCTTTCCCTTGCCTGACTAATACTTTTCCTAACTTCTGTTGTATCAAGATTGAGTACTTCGTGTGCCCGTAATCCGCACTCATATCCAAGTTTCAAAACGATCTCATCTCTTAACTGGAGGAATCTGTCTTTCGATCGGACCCCAGCTAGGACTAATTCAAAAGCGTTTTGATCCAAAAATAATGAATGAAGACTATGGTGAGATTGGAGGTAGGCAGTTTTGTTTGGTTGATCATTCCTATAAAGGTGTTTGTAGGCCCAGTCAAAATCGGGCAAGTCCAACAGGTATCCTTTAATGTTCAACCATTGAAAAAATGCTTTTATTGTATTGATGTGCCTAGCGAGCGTCGCCGGGGCATATTGTCTACGTTGAACTAATTCTCCCCTTATGTAACCGTTCATTTGAGCTGGCGTGATCGAGCGCCATCCGCCAAGTGGTTGAGCCATTTTGGTGAACGAAAGCAGGTCTGCTGCGTGACTCCGCGAAGTATTGAGTACACCTCTCGTGGATAGGTTTGCTAGGAAAAGATTCTCATGCCACAACATTTGGCCAGCATTGTCGATCAAAATGTAAACGCTGCAATAAACCGGAGCACCTGAAATAGGGCTTGTGGTCATAAGGCAATTAGTTATCAACACTTTTCGCACTTGTAACGTCCGACTTAGTAGAGAAGGTTGGAGACTACCATAAGAACAAAAATGCGATCAATGGCGAATATTAATAGCCATTTGGAATAAATGTGTACATTATGTGTACTTTCGCATGGTCAGCGTGTCAACAAACGTTATTAATTGGCTAACCACCGATAAA
>CAZTDV010000016.1:0-61595 GCA_964612195.1 uncultured Sediminibacterium sp. | reverse complement strand
TTGAATATCCATGGCCTAGATTTTTATTGGATTAATAAACAAGAATTGGTTTAACTGGAGCTATACGGCTGAAACGTTGAATTTTCCAAAGTTGAGCTACAGTAAATCTTTTCTTGGTTTTGGGTTCATTGTTCATGTTTGAAGCAATTGTCTCTTTTACCACTTGGGTTAAATTATTTAACTCGGTTTTGTTTAGTTGAACAAGTGGGTTAATGGTGGTGATTTTCATGATGATTATTTTTAGTTCGTTTGTTATCATTTATTTTGACAACACAAAGATGGGGTATTTTTTAGTACTATGCAACACATAGTACCAAGTATTTTTAGGTAATAGGTGGACTTTAGAATTAGGTTTTGAATAATTAATTGAAAATCAATTAGTTACGTTTTTTTTGGATTTTAAGAAAGGGATAATCGGTTTTAAAAAAGGATAAATGGAGATTGCTGGATTTTGACCTTAAATCACGAGTGTAGTATATATAGTAGCATGCTTTTAAAAATAGCTGTATCAAAAAATATTCATCGTAAAAATACGATGAATGAAAATTTATCTATAGCTTTGCTTTATCGTATAAAAACGATTAATCATGGCTTCTCCCAAATTAGAAGAATTTATTAAAGCAGAACAAGAGTTGGCACAATTTGCTAAAGCTTTATCGCATCCAGCACGTATTGCTATCTTAAAAGTATTGGCACAAAAAAATGAATGTGTGTGTGGAGAGATTGTAGACGAATTACCATTGGCGCAGTCTACTGTTTCACAACACTTAAAAGAATTGAAAGAAGCAGGTCTTATAAAAGGAACCATTGAAGGACCAAGAAGTTGTTACTGTATCAATTGGAAAGCTTTCGAAAAATTCAATATCTCTTTTAATCAATTGTTTAATAAACTAAAAGTGCAACAACAATCTTGTTGCTAATTATTCTTAAAAAACTTAAAAATATATTTTATGCAAACCGATGAACAATTAAAACGAATCGTAAAAGAAAAATACGCAGAAATTGCAACACAGTCAACTGCTGATAATAAAGCTTCTTGTTGTGGTGCGGGTGGGTGTAGTACCGAAGTATATAATATCATGAGTGACGATTATACAACTATGGAGGGATACAATGCTGATGCCGATTTAGGATTAGGTTGTGGACTGCCTACAGAATTTGCACAAATAAAAGAAGGCGATACAGTAGTAGATCTAGGAAGTGGTGCAGGTAATGATTGTTTTGTTGCAAGGGCGCAAACAGGTGAGAAAGGGAAAGTGATTGGAATTGATTTTACACCAGCCATGATTCAGAAAGCTAGAATGAATGCAGATGTATTACGATTTAATAATGTAGAATTTCGCGAAGGTGATATTGAGCAAATGCCTTTAAGTGGGAATACAGCTGATGTGGTAGTAAGCAACTGTGTATTAAATTTAGTACCTAATAAAGATGGAGTAATTAAAGAAATCTATAGAGTACTTAAGCCAGGTGGCCACTTTAGTATTTCAGATGTGGTATTAGTAGGTCAATTACCTGATGCATTACGAAAAGACGCTGAAATGTATGCAGGATGCGTTGCCGGTGCAATACAAAAAGAAGTGTATTTAGAATTAATTCGCTTGAACAAGTTCGAAAATATAATAGTTCAAAAAGAAAAACCCATTATTATTCCCAATGATATTTTAAAAAACTATTTATCTGAAACTGAAATCACTGCTTTTAATAATGGAGGAGCAGGCATATTTAGTGTAACTGTTTATGCAGAAAAACCAAAAGGTATTACAGTAACAGAAAACCCTGAAATAAAAAATAATACTTCATCAACTTGTTGTACTCCTGGTGGAGGCTGCTGTTAAATAATATACAGATGGAACATTGTGCACCTGCTGCTAATCGAAAAAAACTTTCTTTTTTAGACCAATATTTAACACTATGGATATTTTTGGCCATGTTGTTGGGCGTTGGCATTGGTTATTTTGTTCCTAGGTTTTCTGTTGCAATAGAATCACTCTCCAATGGAACAACCAATATTCCGCTTGCCATTGGGTTGATACTGATGATGTATCCACCTTTAGCAAAAGTGAATTACAATAAGATTGGGGAGGTGTTTAGTAATATTAAATTATTAAGCCTTTCCTTATTATTGAATTGGGTGATTGGTCCTATTTTGATGTTTATATTGTCAATCATCTTTTTAAAAGATTATCCTGAATACATGATTGGATTAATCTTGATTGGTTTGGCAAGATGTATTGCAATGGTGGTAGTGTGGAATGATTTAGCAGAAGGCAATAGGGAATATGCAGCTGGTCTGGTGGCATTAAATAGTATTTTCCAGGTTTTCTTTTACAGCTTTTATGCTTATTTATTCATCACTTTTTTGCCCCCTTATTTTGGGGTTAAGGGATTGAACGTGAATATCACTATTGCAGAAATTGCTCAATCAGTGGGTATTTATTTAGGTATCCCTTTTGCTGCTGGTGTAATAAGTAGGTATGTATTAATTAAATGGAAGGGCTTGGATTGGTTTAACAATACCTATATTCCATTTATATCTCCCATCACTTTAATTGCCTTATTGTTTACCATCATTATTATGTTCAGTTTAAAAGGACAATTAATAGTGGAGATTCCAATGGATGTTTTACGAATTGCTATCCCTTTAATAATCTATTTTATATTAATGTTTATCATTAGTTTTTTAATAGGGAAAAAATTAGGAGCAGATTATTCAAGAAATACTTCCATTGCATTTACTGCAACTGGTAATAATTTTGAATTAGCTATTGCTGTTGCAATTGGGGTATTTGGAATCAATAGCGGACAAGCATTTGCTGGTGTGATAGGCCCATTGGTTGAAGTGCCCGCATTAATTGCTTTAGTTAATATGGCATTTTGGTTCAGAAAAAAATTATACAAGTGAAATACCTGACTACTTTTTTAATAGTTAATAGTTTAGTTATGTCGTCAATAGCACAACAGCCTGTTTTATTTCCAAGCTTGCAATCATTTTTTGATGAAGCCAAGAATAATTTTAATCAAATTCCAACGGAGCGGAAAGCAGCATTAACCGAAATAAGTGAATATGTAGCCCAAAAGAAAAAGTTATCAAAAGACATTGATCTCACTTTTATCTGTACGCATAATTCTAGGAGAAGCCATATTTCTCAAATAATGGCTCAAGCAGCTGCCACTTATTATAGGATAGGAAATGTATATTGTTATTCTGGTGGTACAGAAGTGACTGCTTTTAATATAAATGCAGTAAATGCATTAAGAAATATTGGCTTTGAAATAGCTGCTACAAATAGTTCGTCTAATCCTGTTTATGTAGTTAAATACGGCTCGTCAACGCCTAAGCTGATTGCTTTCTCAAAGGTTTATACCAATTTGCCCAATCCTCAAAAAGAATATGGAGCAGTATTAACCTGTTCTCAGGCAGATGCTTCTTGTCCTATTGTGCAAGGTGCAGAAGGGAGATTCAAGTTGCCTTACGAAGATCCAAAGTTATCAGATGGAACTCCACAACAAGACAAAGTGTATGCTGAAAGGTGTAAGCAAATTGGTCATGAAATGCTTTATCTATTTAGTCAAGTAATATAGAGGTCGTTTTTCTTGCTCAATTAATTATTAAATCACTGTGAGCTCATAAAACTCTTCAGGGTTTAAGTATTTTTTGGCAAGCACATTCAATTCTTCAGCTCCTGTAGATTTAATCAATTGAACACTATTGTAAAAATATTGCTCGTCTAAATTATTTAGTACATAGTTTTTCCATCTGGCAATTAATTGGAATGGTCCATCTAGGTCTCCTAGAACGGTTCCAAGCATATAGTTTTTAACCAAGCTCAATTCATCCTCATCTATCACTTCATTTCTAAGTATTTCCATTTCTTTATATACTTCACTAATAGTTGCTTCACAAACATCTCTTCCTGCTTCTGTACTAATCATCCAAGCAGTTTCTCCCATATGGTTTTGAATATAACTATGGATGCCATATGTATATCCTTTATCTTCTCTTATATTACTCATCAACCTTGATCCAAAAAAGCCACCAAAAATATTATTTAATATTTGTGTCTTCTGGTAGTCTGGATGATGCTTGTTGGGGAATGGGCGTGCAATTCTGATAGCACCCTGTACGCCATTTTCATCATTGATGATTTGGTGTTTCTTTTCTTCTGCTGATTGTAAATTGTATTGAATATGAGGAATGGCCCTTTGTTGTAAAGGTAATACACCAAAATATTTATTTAATTGACTTTGAAGATTGGATGGGATTTTTCCAGCAGTAAAAATAGTGCAATGACCTTCTGCATAAAAGCGTTTAAAAAATTCAACTAATTCAGCGCTGTTTAACTGGTCATAGTCTAGCGTTGAAGTATATTTTCCATAAGGATGATGAAATCCGTAAACGTATTCATCAATTAATCGATTGGCAATAAAGTCGCATTTTTTAAGGTTGACAGAAAGTTTCTGTTGCTGATTTTGTTGATAGGTAGTCAATTCTTCTTCTGGAAAAATTGAATTAGTTATTAATTCTGCTACTACAGGCAAAAGCTCATTAATATGTTTAGACAAACAATGCAATGTAATTGAAGCTGTTTCATTGTAACAGGTTCTATTTAAATATGCTCCATAAAATTCAAAGTGATCATTTATTTGGTATGCTGTTTTGGTACTAGTACCATTTTTTAATAAAAAATTAGTTGTGCCGGCCACTATATTTTTTTGCTCGAACCAGTTACCTGCTTTAAATACCCATTCTATCATCAGTACATCTTGTGTGCCAGCATTCATGCTATAAACAGGCACTGTATTGTCTAATTGATATTGCTCACATGTTCTGAGTTTTAAATCAAAACTTACTGCATCAGTTATTTTAGGTTGTATTTTTCTATTCAACATCTTAGTTGTTCTTTATTTAGCCAAGTAGTGTAATGTATTGCTATTGCTTTCTCTAAAAATTTGTTTGCTGTAATCAACAATATCTTGAGGATTTATTTCTTGGTATTTTTCTAATTCAGTATTCATTAAGGAAGCATCACCCATTAGCTCGTACATTGCTAAACTGCTGGCCCTGCTCATAATGCTCATATCTTCAAATGCTATAACACTTTCTGTTTTATTTTTAACTTTCGTTAATTCAGCAATGGAGACTGGTTGTTCTTGTATTTGACTAATTTGTTCTGCAATAGCTTGTTCCGCTTTATTAATGTCTACCCCTTTAACCAATTTACCTTCAATGGTTAATAATCCGGCGTCTAGACTTCCAAAATGATAGCAATCCAAATTGGAAAATAATTTTTGTTCTTTAACCAATGATTGATACAAACGAGAAGAAGCACCACCACCCAAAATTTCTGTAATTAAATCTGCTGTATAATAGCCTTTATTTAAACGTGCATCCATATGCCAGGTTTTTACAAAGGCATCCAATGGTACTTCAGCTTCAATAGTTAATCTTCTTGCATGGTCTTGAACGGGCTCTTGAGGTAAACAGCGAATGTATTTATCTCCCATTGGAATGGGTCCAAACCATTTTTGCGCCAAATGCTTAATATCGGCTGTTTTTACGTTTCCTGCTACCACCAAAATGGCATTTACAGGTCGATAATGCTTGAAGAAAAAATGTTTAACATCGTCTATATATGCATTTTCAACATGACTTAATTCCTTTCCAATAGTCATCCATTGATAAGGATGAACTGTATAGGCCAATTCGCGCATTTGTTTCCAAACATCACCATAGGGCTTATTAATATAATGTTCCCGAAATTCTTCACAAACTACTTTTCGTTGAACAGATAAACTTTTTTCACTAAACGCCAAGCTTAACATTCGATCACTTTCTAGCCAAAATGCTGTTTCAATATTTTGTGCGGGTAGTTGGCAATAATAATTGGTTAAATCGTTAGTGGTGTAAGCATTATTGTCTCCACCAGCCCTTTGTAAGGGTTCATCGTAATCTGCAATATTAATGCTGCCTCCGAACATTAAGTGCTCAAACAAATGAGCAAATCCGGTTTTTTCTGGATGCTCGTCTCTAGCTCCTACATCATACAATACATTTACTACTGCCATTGGGGTTGCAGTGTCTTCGTGTACCAAAACGGTTAAGCCATTGTCTAGGGTAAAGCGGTTGTATTCAATCATATTAATGCGTATCGGAACGCAAAATAGTTCATCTTTACTTACCTACGAATGTCTTTAACATTCATGTTCAACATTAATGGAACATTGTTTCTAAGAACTACTACTTTAATTTTTCCTAAAGAGTTCTGAAAGAGGTTTTTATAAGCCTGAATATTATTAGAAGCATTATTTTCTATTGAAAAAATAATATCTTCTGTTTTAAAGCCTGCTTTGTCTCCAGGCGAGCCTTCAATAATATCGATTACTTTTATTTGGCCATCTACTAAATAAATTCCTAATCCTGTATAACTGTAATCGAATGAATCGGTAAAATGTTCATTGGGCTTAATATGGATGCTTTGTTCTGGGTAGTTTAAAGTAATATTAAACCTTCTCAATAAATCGTTTCCCATCAACCCTCCTAAAATGGGGTAGTTGGTTACATTGAAATCGTCTTCAAATATATGAACGGGCACTTTTTTGAATTTATAATTGCCAATTTTCACTGATTTCATAACAGCAATTTCCATTTTCTTTTTACCCCCTAACCCTTCAGCCTGAGTTGGATAAAACCTTCGTTTGCTTTTAAAAACGGAACTATCGTCTACATAATCTCTAGATAGTAAGAAGCAAAGCCCTGCCCCGGTATCAAAAATAAATCGATTTAAAAATGACTTACTGTCTTCTACATTTGCTTGTAGCAATGGGAGGGTGCTGAAATTTGGTTTTAGCAGTTGACCTCCTTTTGGATATTTAAATCTTCCAGGGGTATGTACTTCCATTATTCTTTTATCGAAGTCTAAATGAACAATATACCTTCTTAAAAAACTATACCCTATGATCCCATCTATCCTAACACCATAAACACTGGTAAGTAGTTCATAATTATTTATATGAAAATCTAAATTCTTTACGACTATACCAGGCATTTGTAGGGAATGGTTGTAAGCAAAAGAAACTTTTTTTACTCCGGCAATACCCCGAATGGTTTTATCACTTAACGCAATAGGTAACTTTAGTCTTTCAACTGTACTAGAATCGAGTGAGATTCCACCACTGCCAGTGTCAAGAACAAAATTGAGAGAATCTGTAAATCCATCTAGCTGAGCTTTCAAAATGATGATACCACCACTCAACTGAAAAAATGGAATTTTCGTAATGAGTTTGGAGTCTGGAGGAACAAATTCTTCCTGTGCACTAAGCTTTTGAAAGCATAGTAGTGAAAATACCCATATGGCAAATACCCGTTTCATGCTATGTTAAGTTAATGGCTTTTTGCGCAAAATGATGAATAATTTGTATGAACCATATCTATCCTAACTTTGTTACTTATACAATTATGATGGAATTAGCCAATTTATACCAAAGAGCCCTTGATTTTGACTTTTTAAGTGTAGAAGAGGGAATACACCTATTTGAGCAGGCACCTTTAGCCGATTTAATGCATATAGCAGATGAGTTGCGTAAAAAGCAAGTACCTCATGGCAAAGTAACCTGGCAGATTGACCGTAATGTAAATACTACCAACGTATGTATTGCCAACTGTAAGTTTTGTAATTTCTACCGCATACCCGGCCATGCAGAAGCATATATCACTGAAATGCCGGTATATAGAAAGAAAATTGAAGAGACGTTGAAATATGGTGGAGACCAACTTTTGCTACAAGGAGGCCACCATCCCAACTTGGGACTCGATTTTTATACGACTACCTTCCGCCAGCTAAAACAAGAATATCCCACCATAAAACTACATGCACTCGGACCGCCAGAAGTAGCGCATATAGCCAAATTAGAAAAAATGAGCCACCATGATGTGCTAAAAGCATTGAAAGAGGCTGGTTTAGATTCATTGCCAGGGGCAGGAGCAGAGATATTGGTTGATCGGGTCCGCCGCTTAATTTCGAAAGGCAAGTGTGGGGCAGATGAATGGCTAGCCATTATGCACGAAGCCCATAAGCTTGGTATTACCACTAGTGCAACCATGATGTTTGGGCACGTAGAAACTTTAGAAGAGCGCTTTATACACTTAGTAAGAATTAGAGAAGTTCAATCAATGAAACCCGCTGATGCCAATGGTTTCCTAGCATTTATACCTTGGACATTTCAGGATGTAGACACTTTGTTAACCAAAATTAGAGGGGTGCATAATTTAACTACTCCAGATGAATACTTGAGAATGATTGCTATAAGTAGAATAATTCTGCCGAATGTGAAGAATATTCAAGCTAGTTGGTTAACGGTTGGAAAAGAAACTGCACAGCTATGTTTACATGGAGGAGCCAACGACTTTGGTTCAATTATGATTGAAGAGAACGTGGTGAGTGCAGCTGGAGCCCCTCATCGGTTCACCTATAAAACCATTCAGGAAGCTATTCAAGAAGCTGGATTTGAGCCTCAATTGCGAAATCAGCAATACGGTTGGAGGGAAATACCAGAAACAATTGTAGAGCAGACCATTGATTATTAAAAGACAACAGATTACCTTTTTTGATTTTTTGAAACTGATTCTTACTAATTTAAAGTAACTTTAGTAGTGTAAACACCCAATTGTTTCGAATCAGCAAAACATGAACATATTCGAATCTGTAATTTGTCATGACTACACAGTAGTAAGAACTCATCGGGAGATTCTTGCGGTCAAGACCAATGGTGTGCATATGGTTGGCTTGGCTTGGGTATGCAACGTACTTACCTTAATTGGAATAGGGATAGTGTATTTATTGTTGACTAATCAAAGTAGTGATGTTTACGATGTACTTGCATTTATTAGATATTGGGAGTTAGCAGGACGACTAGGAATTTTGATATTCCTTGCTTTGGTATATTTTATGAGCTTCGGTGCATATGGCGGCAAAACCATTTTCTTAGATATTGTACGCCGTTTTAGTAAACTAGAAGAAGAAGAAAAACACGCAGTGGCTAAAAAAGGTGGCCGATATTTTTATCTTTCTTTATTAAGTTGCTTAATTGTTTCTGGAGTAGTGGTTTACTTAATGAAATATGTTTATTAAAAATCTATGACGGTATTCGGAGCAATTATTTCGCATAATTATTTATGGTGTCAATACCGTCAAAGGGTAGGATTGGCTAAAACACAAGGCCCCTTAATGGTAGGCATAGTTTGGGTAGCCAATGTGCTCACATTTTATGGGTACTATATTTATACCAACCTTGTAACTTTTAAAGAAAAAGACCCTGAATACTTAAATAGAATTATGTGGGAATGGCTAAATGCATTTAAGTTGTCTTTTGTAATTGGTGCATTACTTGTTTTTTTATTGAGCTACTTTTTATATAGAATTAGGGGAGTTTACAATAATATTATTACTGAATTACTTAGTAAAGAAGCCAATAAACAGAAAAAAGTGGCCAAACTAGGCAAAACCTATTTTTATGGTTCATTGATTGTTTTAGTAGTTTCTTACAGTGTCTTAAGTTGGCTTTTTGTAAAATGGGGATTTTGGGCAGCGTTTAATTTAGACACCAATTAAGGATAATTAGCCCCATTCATACCAATTCATAGGGATCTCGCCAATTGTTCGGCTTAATTTTAAATTATTCTTATAGAAGCTGTAACATAATAAACAGCTATACGTATTATAATAACAAACCAACTAACTGTTTCTATTTGTATGACCGAGTTTGAGTACAATGAATGTGTAAATACCCATGCCGATGGCCTTTTTAGGTTTATCGTGAAAAATCTTCGGCATGAAGAAGATGCAAGAGATATTGTGCAAACCAGTTTCGAGAAGCTTTGGAGAAATAGAGATCAGGTAGAAACAGCTAAGTCAAAAGCCTATTTATTTACTGTTGGATACAATCAAATGATTGATCATATCCGAAAAAATAAAAGGGTTCAATTAAAAGAGGAATTTGAAGAACAAACTGGCATTCATTATCAGCAACACACAGGGTTAAAGAAAACTTTAATGGAAGCATTAAACCGTTTGAATGAAACCCAGAAAAGTTTGGTGATGCTGAAAGACTATGAAGGATATAGTTATGAAGAGATTGGGCAAATTATGAACTTGAATGAGAGTCAAGTAAAAGTGTATTTGCATAGAGCAAGATTAACTTTAAGAAACTACCTGGTTAGCGCCGAAAACGTATTATAATGATTACTATAAACCGAAATAATTACGAAACCTATTTTCTACTTTGGGTAGATGGAGAGCTCTCCCCCGAAGAGATGGTAGCTGTAGAGCGGTTTATAGAAGCCAATCCAGATTTAGCCGAAGAATTAGCTTTATTACAAGACACTAAGTTGGTACCAGAAGAACAAATCATATTCAACTATAAAGATCGATTGTTAAAACAATCAACCAATGATATTTCATTTGATAATTATGAGTCTTGGTTTCTATTATACATTGATAAGGAATTGTCATTAGCCGATTGTCAAAAAGTAGAATTATTTGTGTTGCAGCACCCCAGTTTGCAAGCATCATTTGAGTTATTAATGCAAACTCAATTGGCTCCTGAAGAGTGGGTATTCAACAATAAAGAGATATTATTTAAAAAAGAAACCCAGAAACGTCCTGTGGTATATATGCGTTGGATGCGCTATGTAGCTGCTGCTGCAGTGATTGGATTAATTGCTACAGTTTGGATGATAGCTCCAACCAGTCAATTAAAAACGCCGCTTGAAATAAATGGGGTACAGCCTGAAATAGTGGGCACTCAAACAGTGATTAATAGCGATAAAACTGAAACATCTAATGTACTAACACTTAAAAATAGGTTAGAAGAAATAGATCCCAAAACTTCAGTTCAAGCGCCAGCATCTTTTAGTAAAGCTGTTACAGTTGAGCCCCTAACCGGCAGTAACTCTTTGGTCACTATTATTGATGATGAAACACCCAAAAAAGAAGAACCAGCTATAGCAAGAATAGAACAAAATCCTGTTCAAACAGTAAAAACATTACCCGCTACTAATTTAATTGCTGGTATAAATGATGTGGAAAATAATCAAGGAGCCAATATTGAACCAGCTGAAATAACAACAGATGGCTCTTTGGAAGATGCTAAACCAGTGTATACGGCTTTAGAAGATATAGATGAAGATAAAAGCCTTTTTATAGGGGCATTAGAAATAAATAAAGACAAATTGCGCGGATTATTCCGTAAAGCAGGAACGATTTTCCGTTCAAAAGCAAAACAAGAAGAAGATACACGTCAAAGAAAATAAAAGCAAAAAACATGAAAAGAATTGTAAGCATGGTGGCAATGGTATGCATTGCCTTGGGTTCAAACGCTCAATCCACACAAGAGACCGATACCATTAAAGTAGGTAATTTTGTTATCATTAAAAAGAAAGGATCCGAAGAAAATACAAAGGGGACTTGGAAAAACAGTCGTGATAATTATAATTTATTGCGCGTTGAACGTAGACCTGCTAAGCGTAAAAATTTAAGTACTAATTGGTGGATACTCGATTTAGGATTTGCCAATATGCGCGACAATACCAATTATGGATTTGCGCAAGCGGGTTCTTATTTTAAAACACTACGCCCACAAGATGGTCCTGTAAATGAGAATAGCTATCGTTTAAATAGGGGTAAGTCGTCTAATGTGAATCTTTGGTTTTTCATGCAGAAATTAAATATTAGCAAAAATGTATTGAACCTTAAGTACGGGTTAGGATTGGAAATGTATAATTTCCGATACGATTCAAAAATTAGTTATAACAATGATCCAGCACCATATGTATTTAATGATTCCATTTCTTTCTCTAAGAATAAATTATATGCTGGATACCTTACTGTTCCATTTATGATAAATATTAATACAACCCCTGATAAGCGCAAGGGATTTAGTTTCAGTGCTGGGGTTAGTGCAGGTTATTTAATATCTAGCAGCAATAAGCAAATAAGTGCTGAAAGAGGAAAGCAAAAAGAGAAGGCAGACTTCTATATGGAGCCATTCCGTTTAGCGGCAATTGGAGAAGTAGGATTAGGGCCAATACGTTTATATGGCTCTTACAGCTTAAACAAAATGCAGAAAGATATTACCCGAGTTGAACAGTTTCCTTATGCAATTGGGGTTCGTTTAAGTACTTGGTAATCAATGCTTCAATTATTTATCTTTGTTAAGTGAATTTGAATTAACATTTGCTCCACAATTGGAATGGTTAATTTTCGTTTCTTAATCAGAGACTATGAAAAGGGCACTATACTGTATATTATTTTTAGCGGCCTTTACCCTTATCACTTCATTTAGAAAGCATCGGGTAATTGATCCTGCAAAAGCAGATAAGGATACCTATTCGGTTTACATCATTAAAAGTGAATACGAGTTAAAAATCTACGATCAAGCTGGCGAGTGGTTGGCTTCCTATCCTGTTGTATTTGGTAGTAAAGATTTGGGAGATAAATTATACCAGGGAGATAGAAGAACTCCAGAAGGGGTATTTCATATTACCGGAAAAAGAAAGCATGCCAAGTGGGAACGTTTTATGCTGATTGATTACCCAACGGCAGAAAGCTATGCGAAATTCAATCAACGCAAAGCATTGGGTCTTATACCGGCCAATGCAAAAATTGGGGGAGAAATAGGAATTCATGGTACAGTTCCCTATGATGATTACGCAATAGATCAATATAGAAACTGGACTGAAGGATGTATCAGTACAAAAAATAAATATGTACAGGAATTGTTTGAATTATTACCAGTAGGCACAAGGGTGGAGATTCGGAGGTAAGTCCTTTTTTAGTAGTTTAATTTTATTATACACAAATAAAAACCCCGTCTTGATTAATCAGGACGGGGTTTTGCTATTTGAAAAGCAATTAGATTTTATATCCGTTATCTGCAACTAATCGATCAGAAATTCTTCTGCGAGCTTCTTTGCTATTGAAAGGCTCTACTTTTGTAAAACGCTTTAATCCAATATGCATCATTCGCAATTCGTCTCCGTCTGCAAAGCTATTCAACGCATCTTTACCAGCTTTGTTAATGCGATCTGCTGCATCGTACAAATAAGTACGCATGATATCGTTTTGAGTAGCTACTGCAGCATCGCCTCTTAAAGAAGCCAATTTCATCACACGCAATAATGCACTTTCTGCATGGAATACTTCAATAGCCATATCAGCAATATTCATCAGTATTTCTTGCTCTTTGTCTAATTGCATCATCAGTTTTTGAACTGCAGCCCCTGCTACCATTAATATGGCTTTCTTGAAGTTGGCAATAGCTTTTAATTCTTTAGCATATGTACCTTCCTCTTCTGAACCAAAATCAGGAATACTCATCAATTCTTTCTGAACAGACATAGCAGGTCCCATTAGGTCTAGCTTGCCTTTCATGGCACGCTTTAATACCATGTCTACCGTAAGTAAACGATTGATTTCGTTGGTGCCTTCATAAATTCTATTGATACGGCTATCACGATACGCTTTAGAAATTACGTATTCATCAGAGAAGCCGTTTCCACCATGTATTTGAACGCCTTCGTCTACTACAAAATCTAATACCTCACTACCATAAACTTTTAACATTGCACACTCAATGGCATATTCTTCTGCAGCACCTAGTAGCGCTTCTGCAAAAGATTTTCCGCTGGCTGCTAATTCATGTTCTTTGTCGTCTATCCATTTTGCAGAACGATACAAAGCAGATTCGCAAACCCATAAGCGGATGGCCATTTCGGCCATTTTATGGCGGATAGCTCCAAACTTAGCAATGGGTAATTTAAACTGCTCTCTGGTTTTAGCGTATTGAACAGAAGTATCAGTTGCTTTTTTAGCACCACCCAATGTTGCAGCACATAATTTTAAACGACCAATATTTAAAATATTGAAA
Source organism: uncultured Sediminibacterium sp. (assembly GCA_964612195.1). Taxonomy (GTDB): domain Bacteria; phylum Bacteroidota; class Bacteroidia; order Chitinophagales; family Chitinophagaceae; genus Sediminibacterium. Next base: position 47,669 of record CAZTDV010000016.1, on the reverse strand, counting down.
GCGATGATATGTCCTTTTCCAATTTCACCTAATACATTTTCAACAGGCACTTTACAATCTTGGAAATACAATTGAACGGTAGAAGAACCTTTGATTCCCATTTTGTGTTCTTCAGGTCCTTGGGTAAATCCTTCCGTTCCACGCTCTATAATAAACCCTGTGAATTTATCTCCATCAATTTTAGCGAATACAGTAAACACATCAGCAAAACCACCATTGGTGATCCAGCATTTTTGTCCATTCAATAAATAGTGATTTCCGTCGTCGCTTAGTTTAGCAGTGGTTTTTGCACCCAAAGCGTCACTACCACTATTCGGCTCTGTTAATCCATAAGCACCCTTCCATTCTCCACTAGCCAACTTGGGAATATATTTTTGTTTTTGTTCTTCGGTACCAAAGTATAAAATGGGCAAAGAACCAATACCAGTATGTGCTGCAACAGCAACAGAGAAAGAGTAACCACCTCCCATGCCTTCATTCACAATGGTAGATGTGATGAAATCTTTTCCTAATCCTCCATATTCTTCAGGGAAGGAAGTAGAGAGCAATCCTTGCTCACCTGCTTTTTGCATAAGTGATGCTACCAATCCTGGTTCCATTTTGTCAATGCGATCTACAATGGGCAAAATTTCTGCTTCTAAAAATTGATGGCACATGTCCATGACCATGGTCTGCTCTTCATTAAATTCTTCCGGAATGAAAGTTTCATGAGGATTGCTTTCCTTGATGATCCATTCTCCGCCCAAAAGGGCTTTTGTTTTGTTTGTGGCTTCCATCGTTAATTGTTTTGTATGTTAAAGTGTTTAATTCAATTGTTCTATGGGCGTTAAAGTAAGGTTATCATATACCTTCTGAAACACCGCTTTTACTGTTTCAATGTCTTTTTTATCTACGCCCACCAACGCTTCCGCCATGGTTTGATTGGCCAAATCAATGGTAATTTGTTGCAGGTCTTTAGCAGCATCCGTTAATTGAACCAGATTAATTCTTCTATCAGTTGGCGATGCCAATCTTTTAACTAAGTGTTGCTTTTCTAAATTATCAATAAGCCTGGTAATACTGGGTTTGTCGCGAAACGTACGATTACAAAGTTCTTGCTGACTTAACCCATCTTCTTTCCATAAGTGATACAATACACTCCATTGTTCAATGGTAATTTCTAATCCTGCATTTCGGAAATTCTTCTGTAGCCTTCTCGCCACAGCAGTAGAAGCCATCCCATTGATGACGCTATAAAGTTCTCCTCTTTTAAAATGGTTGTTTGGCATATAGTTAGTTATGCAACTAATTCAAAATTGGTTTCTTTTGTTCATACTACCAAGAATAATTTGATGAATTTTCGGCCGTTTTGCAGACCCAGCACATATTTAACTAAGTCTTGATTCAATAAGAATGGTTTTCTTTGCTTTAATGGAGTTTTGGTTCATGTTAATCAGTGGGGTTTTAGCTGCTTTATATGGCGGCCTTATACTGGTTTACCGTTATTGGTTCAAGGCTTTAAAGTCATTTCAACTATCAACTGAGTTAAATCCAAGCGTTTTTTTCTCCATCATCATTCCTGCAAGAAACGAATCGGCCAATATTGAAAAATGTATTCAAAGTATTTTAGCGCAGCCTTATCCTTTGTATGAAATTTTAGTGGTAGATGATCATTCAACAGATGATACCCCTTTATTGGTAAAGCAGTTTGCCGAGGAATATCCACAAATTCAGTTGATTCACCTTAAAGACTATTTAGGTGGTGAATCCACTAATTCGTACAAGAAAAAAGCCATTGAAATTGCAGTAGAAAAATCGAGGGGTTCATGGATAGTAACAACAGATGCAGACTGTTTGGTTCCACCCAATTGGCTGCTATATTTTAATGCAATGATTTTGACAAAAGATCCTGTGTTTGTGGCAGCTCCAGTTATGTTTACTTTGAATGAAACATTTAGTGGGCAGTTTCAGGTATTAGATTTTTTGAGTTTACAGGGGATTACAGCCGCCGCCGTATCAGCAGGGTCACATAGTATGTGCAATGGGGCTAATTTGGCTTACAGCAAAAAAGCTTTTGAGGAAGTTGGTAAGTTTAACGGAATTGATCGTTTAGCCAGTGGAGACGATATGTTGTTGATGCATAAAATGAAAAAACAGTTTCCGAATAGATTGGCTTATTTGTTTAACAATGAAATGATTGTTACCACAGCACCTATGCCCAATTGGTATACTTTTATTCAACAGCGAATCAGGTGGGCAAGTAAAGCGGATAGTTATAATGATAAAAAAATATTCGGCGTTTTATTATTGGTTTATTTATTCAATTTGGTCTTATTATTTGGATTATTGGGGGGGATATTCTCCCAGGAATTATTACTCTTTACATGTTGGCTCATTGCCATCAAAACTTTGATAGAGTTGTATTTTTTATTACCAGTTGCGCAATTTTTTAAACTGGAAATGTCATTGCTTCTTTTCCCATTGATGCAACCCTTTCATATAGTTTATACGGTAATAGCAGGTTGGCTAGGTAAGTTTGGTAAATACCAATGGAAGAATAGAACGGTGAATTAATTTTTCTCCTTTGAAGGTTTGTCTGGGAACCAGGCATATAAAAACATAGCAGCTAAAATAAAGGGGGTTAGTAGCAAACGGAGCATAGTAGTTGGTCTATTTCTGTATTAGATACCAAAACTATCTAAGTGTTTATCGGCAACTCATTAATTAATGATTAAAACAGGATTTAATCGGTCAATACCTATTTTATGCCGCTTAAATCGCTAATGTTACTTTTTCAATTTGATGATGGTGTTTCAAACTAATCAAAATACCAGTTGCTAACCAAAACAATCCGCCAATTTTATCTGTCTCAATTAAATCATTGGTAAAATTAAGTGAAGCAATCATGAGTAAGATTATTCCCAATCCAAGTGAAATGGCGCGGTAATAATTGTTTTGAAATTCATGGTAAAGCTGCTGAGCTTGTAACAATAAAAAAATAAAAAAGCCTGTAAATAATAGGAATGCTGGAATACCTTGTTCAATCGCTATTAACAGAAAATAATTATGTACTGTGGAGTGTTCTGGATTATTGCTTACCCATGTTCTAAAAGGTGCAGCAGTATAGGGTTGATAATTGATGTAAAAACTATTAGCCCCAAATCCGGTCCAAGGTTTTTCAGCCACCATTCTTACACCTGCCACCCATCTATGAATTCTTTCTGCATTTGAAATATCTTTTAAACCAATGGTTGCATTTAAATGTTCCGAAAAATTCTCATGGAAAATAGTTTGGTCATGTTCAGGTGCAAAACGCATAAAGCGATTGTTGTTGATTAATGCAACAAGTGCTATGGTGATTGTTATAATCCCAACTAATATGGTTTTGCCGAGTATATTTTTTTTGATAGACCAGTAAGCAATCATGCCAACTATTAATGCCAACCATGCACCTCTTGAATAAGCAAAGAATAAACCAAAGAAGGCAATGGCCAATCCAATTTTGATTAATTTTTTGGTGCGAAGCGGATGGGTAAAATGGTGTATTAATAAACCAATAGGGAGTAGACAAACCAACATGGCAGAATAGTTCACATGATTCCTAAAGAATGGGCCCATTGTTTTTTTAATGGCTACAAAATCAAATCCGTAAAACGCATGTCTTATCAAGGTTTGTATCACTACAATTAACATAGGTACGCATAAGTACAATGCTGTTTTTTTAAAATTGCTTGATTGCTGATGTATCAAGGCGGTCAGCACAACCAATGGTAGAATATACCAAGACTTAGCTAGTATAAACTTTAGCGCCAACCATTGGTTGGGTGCATAGCATAAACTGATAAACATCCAAATGACGAGTGCAATGATCCACCTAAAAATGGGCGAAGCAAAAATGAATCTAAATGAAATTGGTTGATACAGTAAACTAGCTAATACAGTGATGGAAAGTATAATCAGCAAAGGTTCATCGGGGAGATCTAAACCTAAAGATGGCTTGAAATTATATTCAGTTGATAAGGGAAGTACAATCAATAATAACCAATACAGTTGTTCCGTTTTGGTAACAATGAATTGGAAGAAAGGGATGGCTGTTACTAATATAAATGGTAATGCCATCCAGTAGTAATTTTGCATCAGCAGCGAGCATAATCCACCTAAAAAGAAACTGCCAATGGCAATCCAGTTGAACCATTTAGAATGTATAATGCTGGACATTTAAAACCTTTTCGGTTTTGCAGTAACTAAAATTAAACAGGTACTAAAAATGAATCCGAATAATGCGGATAAGGGGAGTACAACTGCTTTTTCAGGCCAACTGATTTTCGCGGGTGGTGTTGCTTTTTCTAAAACAATCAATGCTTCTGGTGTAGTGGAAGCCGCCATTTTAGTTTCTATACTCATTTTATTCAACTGTTCTAATTGGCTTAAGACTACATTTATTTTTGTTTTGGTTATGGCATCATTGCTGGAAGCTTCTAAGGCTAATTGATTGTATTGATTCGTTAAGTCTGCAATACTACGATCTAGTTGTGCGCCAATTTTTTCATATTGTTGTTTCCAAATGCTTTGCATTTTTGCTGCTGTTTGTTCGGTTATATAATTAACAATGGCAGCAGCTGTGTCTTTGCTTTGATGGGTGTAGGAAATTTCCAATTCATTGTTCACCGTTTTTACCAGACTCAGGTCTTTTTTAAATTTTCGAATGGTATTATACATCTCCATTCCGGCATCTTTCTCTTTTATTTGATAGTAATTAATAAGGTTAAACGCATTGATTACTTGCTTAAGACTGGTATCCATACTGGCCATACTCATCAATCTGTCTAAGTCGTCCCCGGAACCAAAAAATGAATAGAGGTGTTGTATTTCATCATTAAATAAACGCGCTTTATCGGCCAATACAGCATTGCCTGGCAAAAGCTTGGTGATAGCGGTATATTTTGGGGTAATCATGAAAATTATTCCAGCAGCTATGGCTACAGATGAAATGGTGAATACCACGATGAATTTCCAACGATTCAAAACGGCATTGGTTAATTCGGTTATATTAAAGTTATTCATTCCAATTATTTTAGAGTGGGCTTACCACTACATTTCTATCTAAACTTTCTTCTAAAGAAATAAAGGTCTCGGTTCTCTCAATTCCTTTTATTTTTTGTAATTCGTCGTGTAATACAAAACGCAATTCTTGAATGTCTTTGCATACAATTTCAGCAAACATGCTATAGTTGCCCGTAGTATAATTTAATCGAACAATTTGTTTGATTTTTTTCAACTCCTTTGCCACGGAATCGTATAAAGAACTTTTTTCCAAGTAAATTCCTATAAAAGCAATAACATCGTAGCCCAACGATTTGAGGTCAACCGATAATCTTTTACCTTTCACTACTTTTAGTTCTTCTAATTTCTTAATCCGAACATGGATGGTGCCCCCTGATACGAATAATTTCTTCCCCAAATCGGCGTAAGAAATCTCCGCATCCTCCATCATTTCTTGAATGATCTGAAAATCTAGTTTGTCAAGATTTAATTTAGTAGACATTTTTGGCCATTTATTTAAATAATATTCAAATATATACCTTAATTATTAAATAAAATCTATAATTTTATAAAAATGTTTGAAAAGTAACTAATTAAACAAAGTTTATCTTAATTTTGATTTATCAAAGTAACAAATTAGTTCTTTTTTACTGTGGGGTGATGAAACTTTTGGCAGACATGCCCTCTTGTCTCGGGGGTGAGGATAACAGAATAAACGTAGCATAGAGCCGCAAGGATAGCAATATCTGAGCGACCGGGGTCGACCACCGAACTTTGTACTACAGCTAACTGCCTCGTGGAGGTTCGATCCCTCCCCCTACAGCATTTTTAAAAGCTCCGAATTATTCGGGGCTTTTTTTGTTTTTTAGGCGGCTATTCGTTTAGAATTAATCCAGCTTCGGGGTCTTTCAATAAAATACTGTTCTCGTTAATTAAATTGGAGAGGGTTGGATTTTTTAAGGAATCCAAGAACATATTTTTTAAATAAAAGGATTGTGTGGATGCAGTGCTTTTATGCCACTTAATAATTTTACATTGACAACTTGCATTAGCTGGGGTATTGATCACTTCTTCTATTCTTCCTCCCTTACCCAGCTTTTTATATACTTCACGAATTCCAATAATACGATTATTGGCGCCTGCATCAAAATTCCAAGAAGCAGAAATTACACTAAGGTATTCCTCTTTTTTATCTAGACTGAGTAAACTATGTCTAGGATATTCTACTGTTTTGTCGTTGTTTTTTATTTGAGAGTGGATAGAAACTAAATTGGGCGATTCAAATTGAGCATAACCTATATGATCAAAACTTGCGCCGTATCTGTGGTAAGCAAAATAACCGTTCTTGTATTTTATTTCTACCAAATTAGCTACTACTTTATGATAACGATTAGGATCAGAAAGTCGGGCTTGGGGTGAACTAGTGTAGCAAATCCATACACCCTCCAACTCATCGATTTCTGCTTGTGATACTTTATATGGTATTAAATTAAAATCGTTTTTGATGGAATCCCAACTTAATTTAGAAGTATTGTATAAATTAAAAGTATAAATAACGGTGAAGAGTAAAAGTATGCAAAGTGGAAAGAAAATCATCCGATAAAATTTTAGCCGCTTTTGTATGGTTAAATCGGTCTCTTTTTTTAAGCTTGTCAGTTTTAATTTTAATTGCTGATTTTCAGATAAAATAGAATAACTGTCTTTGGCTTTTTCACTTTGCTGTTCTGTGGTAACTAAGGATGGATCAACAGGGTTTTGTTCAAATGCCTGTCTCCCCATTTGATATAGATATATATAGCAGGTATCTACTAAAAAAGGCCTGGGATTGGCAACTAATCCCATTAATGCATCTTTTATTTGACCACCAGTGATATCGTATTTTCTAAATGGATATTCCGCTTTCTCTTTTTGTGGATCGGCTTCATAAGATATATGTCCAAATTGATGGGCTGTATCAGGTAATTGATTACTTATTTCACTTAAAATGATAGCCAATTCCTCATAATTCTTGCGATTGGTGTTTTGAATGACCAATTTTCCGGTATCAGCCTGAAATTTTTCGATGGCTTTATTTAATAAGTAAATTATTTCTTCCTTACCTTTTTTAAGCATAATAAGTTATAATTAATTGAAAATCAATGTATAGAAAATTTCGGAAATTCAAAACCCGTTTTGGAAATTACATTTTTTTATTTGAAAACAGTTTAGAAAGGGTAAAAAAACCGAATCAAAGTTTCCTTCACTACTTTGTTAGCGAAAATTGCTTTAGCTAACCAAAAAAAGGCTGCCATTATGAAATGTACAACTGTTTTTAAGCAGGTGCTGCTCCAAATTCTTTTCACTTTAGGAATTGCTCTTCCTGCAATTGCACAAAATAGAACCATAAAAGGTGCTGTATTGGATGATAAAAAAATTGCCATTGCAGGTGCAACAATTAAAATTAAGGGGACTAATATTACAAGGGTTTCAGACAATAATGGAAATTTTTCCATTCCTGTTGCAGGTGTTAAACAAACTCTTGTTATCAGTTTTATTGGTTATGAAACCAGTGAAATTAAAATCGGGGAAGAAGAGAGTATTAGTGTAACACTAAAAACAACTACTAATTCTTTAGAAAATGTTGTAGTAAATGCCCTTGGTTTTGAAACAAGAAAAGATAAATTGGGCTATGCTACCAATCGAATTGGTTCCGAATCTATAGGCAATTCTGGTGAAGCAGGTTTATTAAATGCTTTAGCCGGTAAATCTTCTGGAGTTAGGGTAGCTCGTTCCTCTGGTGATCCTGGAGGTGCATCTCAAATTTTGATTAGAGGTCAGAGTACTATTACAAGAAGTACTGACCCATTAATTGTTTTAGATGGAGTTCCAGTGAGTGGTGATGCTCGTAATGAATCTTCCGGAGGTCAGATTGTTCAACAAAGCCGACTAAACGATATTAACCCAGATGATATAGCTAATGTGCAAATTTTAAAAGGGGCATCAGCAGCAGCATTATGGGGTACAAGAGCGGCCAATGGGGTGATTATAATTACCACTAAAAAGGGTAGTTCAGGTGGTAAAGCAAATATTTCATTTCGGTCAACAGTATCTTTTGATAAAGTAAGTGCATTTTATGATTTGCAAGAAACATATGGACAAGGTAATAATGGGGTTTGGGCTGCCAATGCCATTAGAACCTGGGGTGATAAAATTGCAAATAGGTCTGGCTCAAATGATGTATTTAATACTACTGGAGGGTATTTCGTGGGGAATACTGGTAGAACTATTTATCCTATAACTGCAAAGAATTCGAGAGAAACTTTCAATGATAAAAACTATAATTCTATTTTCAGAACAGGCCATTTTTTAGATAATTCTCTTAGTATTAGTGGTGGCGATAGTAAGTCAAATTATTTCATCAGCATAAGTGATTTAAATCAAAAAGGAGTTGCAAGAAATAGTAGTGACTATAGAAGAACAAGTTTTAGGGTAAATGCAAGTCGTCAATTAAACAACTGGTTGAATATTTCAAATAAAGCAACCTATATACTTACCAATTCTAATCGATTACAATCAGGTATTAATAATGCTGGCTTATTAATTGGTTTATTAAGAACTCCTTCAGATTTTGACAATACTGATTATATAGGCAATTATTATACCTCATCTGGAGGTGCATTTGTTTCTAACAGACAACGTTCTTACAGAAATGGAGTTGGGGCAACTACAAACCCGGGTTTTAATAATCCTTTATGGGTAATCAATTCGTTAAGTAATACATCTCGAGTGAATCGTTTTATAAATTCTACTGAAATAAATATAAAGCCAGCACATTGGTTTACGCTCACTACTAGAGCAGGGATTGATTATTTTACTGATCAACAAAACAATTATTTTCCTTATTTTACTGCTAATGCAATTACAGGAAGATATGATAGAGAAGAATACTCTGAGTTTCAATTTAACTTAGATTTAATTGCACGAGCTACACATGATTTTTCTGATAAGCTTGCTGGAAACATGGTACTTGGATTTAACTACAATAGTCTTAAAACATCCAATATTGGAGGTCAGGCACTTAATTTTATTTTACCCAATGGTCCTAGGGATTTTAATAATGTAACTCCAGCAAATTTGACGGTATCGGATAGTTATTTAAATAGACTTACCAATGCAGGTTATACCAGTATTGGAATGTCTTGGGACAATCAATTGTTTGTTAATGCAACGGGTAGATTAGAAGCAGCTTCTACATTTGGGCAGTTAGCGCAGAAAGCATTCTTTTATCCATCAGCAGATATAGCATGGCAGTTTAATCAGTTGAAAAGTTTGCAAAATGCGAAGTGGCTTTCTTTTGCTAAAATTAGGGCTTCAATGGGTGTAGTTGGAGTTCAACCGCAGGCTTACCAAACCGCTACAAATTATGTAACAAGAACTTGGCAAGATGGATTAGGTGGAGCACTTGATCCAGCTTTATATGGAACTGGATCTTATATTCAAAGCGTAAATAAGGGTAATCCTTTTTTGCGTCCTGAAAGAAAGCAGGAAATTGAAGCTGGTCTAGATTTAAGATTCTTAGATAATAAACTTTCTTTCAGTATTTCAGCTTATTCTAATGAAACAGTGGATGCTTTAATCTCAGTTACTCAATCACCAGCATCAGGCTATAACACATTCTATACCAACGCTGGAACAATACAAAATAGAGGAGTAGAAATCGATTTGGGCTACAATGTATTGGCAAAAAATGATTGGAAATTAGATTTGAATTTGAATTGGACGCGAAATAGAAACTTGGTGACTAATCTAAGTGGTGCTGGATCCATTACATTAGGCGGAAGTGCAGGTGTTTCTTCAAGAGCAGTAGAAGGGTATCCATTAGGAATTTTATTTTCTAATAGGTTTCAAAGAGACGCTAGTGGAAACAAAGTATTAAATGCAAATGGATTTCCAACTGTTGATCCTAATGCAGTTCCAATTGGTGACCCCAATCCTGAGTGGAGAGCAGCTTTTGGATTTAATCTTAAATACAAACAATTTTATTTGAATGCGCTCATGGAACATTCTCAAGGAGGTCAAGTTATTAATGGAACAGAGGCGGTATTATTAGATTATGGCACTAGCGCTGCTACTGGATTTGAAAGAACGGCTACCAAAGATCTAAAGAGATACAATGGAACTACTATTGCTGCAGGAACTCCTTTTAGAGGAAATATAGGAAACTTTGGTGGAGCAGATGTTGCATTAGATCAGAGTTGGTATACTGGTCCTGGTGGTTGGTTTGGGAATGTGGGTGAAAATTTTTTAGAAGACGCCACATGGACAAGATTTAGAGAAATTAATCTTGGATATAATATCACTAGTAATTATTTGAAGCAAAAATTGGGTTTAAATTCTATTGGATTAGAGTTGAGCGGTAGAAATTTATTTATCATTAGTAAAGTAAAAGGCTATGATCCAGATGCCAACGTTTCTGGTTCGGGTTCAGGTAGAGGTGTGGTTTATTTTGTTAATCCCCCTACTAGATCTTTTCTCTTTACTGTAAAACTTAATTTCTAATTACTAAAAATTTATTCAGATGAAAAAATATATATACAGCATTTTAGTGGTAGCAATGATTTCCATCTCTTGTAATAAAATGGTGGAAGGAATTAATACTGATCCCAATAACCCTTTGGATTCTGATCCAAATAGTATAATCACCAGTATTATGGTGGGTAATATGAATATTCAAGAAGGAGATTTAGCTAGATTCGCAGGAATGTGGTCTGGTTATTTTAGAGGATATACGCAACAATACCAGAGTTATCATCAGTATTCTGTTATCGCTAGAAATTTTGATCAGGCATGGGAGCGTATCTATTCGGGCGTATATAAAAATATTAAAGTTTTAAAAGCCAAAGCTGCAGAAGTGAATAATAGAAGAATGATAGGAGTGGCTCAAGTGATAGAAGCCAACTTATTGGGAACTACAACAGCTTTATGGGGAGACATTCCTTATAGTCAAGCGGCAAACGACCAAATACCTAGCCCAGTTTTTGATGCTCAAGCTACTGTTTATGCTTCTATCCAAATATTGTTAGACAGTGCCATCATTAATCTAAACTCAACTGCTTTCGTGAGTTTTGCAGCTCAAGATATCCATTTTGCTGGGAATATGACCAAGTGGATTCAAACAGCAAACACTTTGAAGGCAAGATATTTCATGCATACACGTGAATACCAAAAAGCTTTGACTGCTGCTCAAACTGGTATTAGTACCCAAGCTAATAATTTTATGGCTCCTCATAATGAATCAAGTAGAGGAGCATATAATTTATATTTTCAGTTTTTGTCATTAGATCGTCGGAATTGGATTGATGCAACTGGTATGTATGGCGTTAATATATTGAATCCAACAAGAGCTGGGAATAGAAGTAATACAAAAACTGTTGAAAGAGCAAGATGGAATTATTTTTATAATTCTGCCTCTAATTTAAATTTCACCTTGAATGGATTTTTTGGACAGAACACTTTTTTCCCTTTGGCAACTTACGCTGAAAACTTATTGATTTTGGCTGAAGCAGATACTAGACTTAATGGCTTTGCTGCAGGCCTTACCAGGCTAAATACTTATAGAGCATATATGAATACTGGTGCTTATATTAATACTACTTATTTAACTCCAGGGAATTTCAGATATGACCCATATGTGGCTGCAGACTTTTTAGCTGGCGGTATGGAAAATGCTACACTGCCAGCAATTGCGCAAGATAGAGCCTTGTTGCGTGAAATTTTAGAAGAAAGATATATTACTATGATTGGACAAATTGAAGGTTTTAATGACTTAAGAAGAACTTTCAAGGAAACAGATATCAATGTTAAAGTGCCTTTTAATTTTGGAACTAGTTTCCCTCAAAGATTCATTTATCCGCAGGTTGAAATTGATATTAATAAATCTATTCCAGCTGTTCTACCTACATTATTTGAGGCAACACCTATAAACAAATAGCAGGGCTTTCATTAACTTGGCATTTATATGAAGAAAGGATTAACAATTATTTTATTATTATTTGGCCTATCTGTTTTTGCTGCTGATCAAAGAGATACTCTAAGGGTATTATTCGTGGGCAATAGCTATGTGTACTATAATAATCTATCTCAAATGATTGGATTAATTACCGATAGTATGGATACCAAAATAATTTGCAGAAAGTCTACTGTGGGGGGTGCTAACTTGAGTGAGCACTGGAATGGAAAAAGAGGGCTGAAGTCTAAAGAAATAATTGCAAAAAACAAATTTGATATTGTTGTAGTACAAGACAATAGTATGTGGCCCATTCAGCATAAGGATAGCTTATTCTATTTTGGCAAATTATTTTGCAGTTATATTCAGTCAAAAGGAGCAAAACCTTATTTATATAGTACTTGGGCCCGTGAAAAAACGCCTGAAACCCAATCTCAAATTAGTGAAGTATATCAATTGTTGGGTAAGGATGCGGGAGCTACTGTAGTTTCTGTTGGCGACAGTTGGGCATTGGCAAGGAAAAAAAATCCTACTATGAATTTATTTCATTCTGATGGATCGCATCCTTCAAATTTGGGTACTTTTTTAATTGCATTAAATTTTATTAAAAAGATTACTGGTAGTTTACCTAAAAAATACGCCACTGTTTATAATTATTTTGATAGAGACGGAGAAACCTTTAGGATAATGCAATTAACCAATGAGGAAATTCAGTTTTGTGTTACAATTGTAAATGAAGTAAATCAATAATTTCTCTTCATCGTTAATTTAAATCATGGTCAAAAAAGTCTTTTCCAATCTTACATTTTGGGTGTTGTTTGCCATCTCTGCGGGTATATTGTTGGGTCATTTTTCCCCTGAGCAAGGCGTTGCCATGCAGCCTTTAGGAAAATATTTTATAGATATCATTAAGCTTTTTATTAACCCTATTATTTTGTTAACCATTGTAACAGGAATCTGTGGAATGGGCGATTTAAAGAAAGTGGGTAAGGTAGGGGGCAAAGCCATACTGTATTTTGAGATAGTAACCACCATTGCATTATTAATTGGGTTGGGTGTTGGTTTTTTGTTTGAGCCTGGGGCTGGAGTAAATACGGCTGCTGTGAATAAAGGGGATATTTCTACCTACAGCGGAGCGCCTATATCAATTTCCTGGGTACAATTTTTTAAAGACAATATTACCATCCAAGTATTGCTTTTGGCAATTGTTTCGGGGATTATCATTAGTAAGTCTGCTTATAAAGACAAGATTTTGCAAGGGTTTTATTTTAGCTCGAAATACGTTTTTAAAGGACTGCACTGGGTGATGAAGTTGGCACCTATTGGCGCTTTTGGTGGAATGGCATTTACCATTGGTAAATATGGATTAGCCACTTTGATTCCATTAGGTAAATTGATGCTTTGTGTTTACTTAACTATGGCATTGTTCATTTTTTTAATTCTTGGTTCTGTAATGCGTTATTATAAAATTAGCATTTGGAAGTTTTTGGGATATATCAAAAATGAATTATTGATTGTATTGGGCACTTCCTCTTCTGAAGCAGCTTTGCCTTCATTAATGGAAAAGTTAGAACATATGGGTTGCCACAAATCAGTTGTTGGATTAGTGGTTCCTGCTGGCTACTCTTTCAATTTAGACGGCACTTCTATTTATTTGTCGATGGCCATTGTTTTTTTAGCCCAGGTATTTGACGTTACCTTAAATATGGAACAAATCATTACCATTATAGGTATTCTGATGGTTACTTCTAAAGGGGCTGCAGGGGTTACAGGTAGTGGTTTTATCATTTTGGCTTCCACACTTGCAGCCACCAAAGTCATTCCAATTGAGGGATTAGCATTGTTGTTAGGCGTAGACCGTTTTATGTCTGAAGCAAGGGCCATTACCAATTTTATTGGGAATGGCGTTGCTACCATTTTTATTGCGAATAATGAAAAAATGTTCGATCGTGGAAGAATGTATAAAGCATTTCATAAACACGATATCAATGATTATTAATTATTTCAATCGCATTCTCCAACCTGCATAGAGCATTCGTCCGTTGATTGGTCCCCATACTAGGGATGCGTCAAAGTAAGGACCGAATGGATTGGCGGCGGATACAATCACCCCTTGTTGAAAAAAGTTCGTTAGGTTTTCTGCACCTACATAAAAATCCATGGATTTATTTTTACCGACGGTCTTACTAATTTGTGCGGCCATTAAATAAAAATCGGGAGACTTGGCTTCTCTTTGAAATTGGATTGGATTGCTTAGGGTAGAAGGAATTCGCTTCTGTCCATTGTAGGTAATGGTATAATTGAATTTCCAGTTATTGCCTGTGGTATAATCCAAACTTAAGAAAGCCCTATGTTGTGATACAAATGGTTTTTGTAATAATTGATTGCTGTAAGTGGTCTTAACATCAAAAAAGCGATAAGCCAATTTAACTTCCAATTGACTGATTGGTTCCATGCTTAGCTCTGTTTGAAAACTATTAGAATAGGATTTCCCTTTCAAATTATAAAAACGAATTTCATTAGTGGTTTCTAAATCAGTAACTACTTGATTGGTAAAATCGTTTCTAAAATAGTCAATTGCTAAACTGGCTTTTCTATTGAATAGTCTAAAGGATTGATCAAAACTAATCCCCCTGTTCCAAGCAATTTCAGGGTCGAGACCGTAGGCTTTACCTGGAGTAGCACCAATGATATTTAGTTGTCTTGCACTAACGAGTATGCCCGTATTCTCTGCAAAAATATTGGCGGTTCTTTGACCTCTTCCTGCACTGATTCTAAAAATACTTCCTTTAAACGGTTCGTACCTGATATGCAATCTTGGAGTTAAAAATGCGCCAAATAAATTATTATTATCTCCTCTAATACCCGCTACCATGCTTAGTTTTTCTGACGCAGTATACGTGTATTCAAAAAAAGCACCCGCTACTGTTTCCGTTCTTTTGTAATTGGTGGTATTAAATAATTCATTGTAATTATCGTGTTGTAAACTTAATCCTGTTCTAAACTTATGATTGGTATTGCCAATGATACTTTGATAAATCAAATTACTGTAGAAGCTTTTTTGATTGGCATTGTAAATGGTTTTGCCAAAATAAGAATCTTGCTCATGATTAATAGCTGCAATTTGTAAACCAATGCTCTTGTAAACTTTCTGTGGAAATACATATCCAATTTTAGCAAACCCCTCATAGCGATTGGTATTGATTCCTAATCCATAAATGCTATTAGAATTCTGGTGTTGCTTTGGATCAAAACTGGTTTGTCCACCTGTTTTGTTGTCCTTCATTACTTTGATGCCCATCTGTGCCATCCAACCTTTTGAATCGTTGTATTGGTACCTGTTGACCATGCTGAATTGATTGCCTGTAGGTAAATCTCTGAATCCGTCTTTATTAAAATCTATATTGCTATTATTTAAAAAATTATCGTGCAATAACAATCCTGCAGACCATTTTTCGCTCAACTTGGTTTGAAGATTTAAGTTTAAATCGGTCTTCCCAAATTCATTGATATAAATATTGGCTAGCAGTCTTTCTCCAACTGCTGGCTTTTTCAATTCAACGTTTATTTGTCCTGCAATGCTTTCAAATCCATTCGCAACAGATCCAACTCCCTTTGTTAATTGAATAGATTCAATCCATGGCCCTGCTATAGAGTTCAGTCCGAGCGGCGTGGCTAATCCCCTTGGCCCAGGTAAATTTTCTACTGTGAGTTGAGTATAGTTTCCGCTTAGGCCCAATAACTGTATTTGTTTTGATCCAGTTACTGCATCGTTATAGGATACATCCACAGATGGATTGGTTTCAAAGCTTTCACTCAAATTGCAACATGCTGCTTTCAACAATTCCTTTGCTGTCATAATCTCCGATCGAATAGGACTAATGGTACTGATATAACTTGACCTTCTTGAATTGGTTACTGTTACATTCTGTAGTTGTTGATCGTCTGCTAGTATTACTTTTAAGGTAGAAGGATTTTCTACTGTGAATGTGTCTGATTTGTAGCCTATATAACTAATGATTAGTCGGTTTGAGCTACTGGTCATAGGGATGCTAAAATATCCAAGGCTATCTGTAAGAACGCCTCTTTCTGTATTGAGCCATTTAATACTAGCTTGATACAATGGATTGAATTGTCCTTTTTTATCGGCTTCTAATACAATGCCTCTTACTTCGTCGGTATTAATATTCTCCGCATCGTGCGCTTTTTTATCTTGTTCTCGATAGTGGCAACATTCAGGCAATTCATTGTATACATTGTCCTTTGCTTTCTTATTCAATAAGTCGTGCCCTGCTTCTACAATTCTATTTTTGATTTTATTAATATTTACCAATGCTGGAAAATAATGTAGGGTCAACATTTTAGACGCAATATCCCAGTCTACTTTTTGTACGCCTTTGCCTTTGGCCGCTTCTTCAATTCTTTCTTTGCACATTTCGCAGGCACCTTCTACCCTGAATTGAACAGTGGTGGCTATTGAGTCTGCAATCTGTTTATCTGTTGTATTTTGAGCGATGATTGCATTGTTTGAAAACAGGAATAGTAATGCAATGATCCAGTATATATTTTTTTTTCATCTTCTTCGATTTTAAAAATTTCCTGACACTTTGTTTAGTGTCAGGAAATAGTGATTAGTGCTTACTATGCGCTGGCTTTGTTTCTTTTAATGCCATGCCACATTTACTGCATTTTGCATCTTTTTTAGTATTAGTAATATCTGCATGCATTGGGCACACATATTGCTTTATCGGCGTTAAAGACATTTTGCATTTACTGCATTTGTCTTTTTCTGTTCCAGTAATTTCTGGATGCATTGGGCAAGAATGGGTTGCTTTTGTAGTGTCTTGCTTAGGTGCAGTTTGCTGTGCATAGGTAGCAAGGCTTAAGAAACCTGCTAATACTAGCATGATTGTTTTTTTCATGTTGGTTTAATTTATGTTGAATAAAGAAGATGCGGTATAAAAACGCCAATAAATACTAGCTCAGAATGAGTAGTATTCAATTAAAGAAGAAGGGATCAGATTCTGTAATTACAATAAAATTGGTAGAGTGGTATAGGAGTATCTAAAGGTGGCGGATTGCTTTGTGGTACTGCAATAGCCCCTTTGTAATTGACCAATTGTAAGCTTGAATAAAAAGTGGCGGTATTCGTATGCAATTCAAGAGAAGGCATACTGGTTAAACCTGTTTTAGCAAAATGGCTATCCTGTGATTTAACAAATTTGACTTTGGTTTTGCAGCAGTCTTTCATTTTGTGTTTCATTCCACAACTGCTCTCTTCTACCGCAGCATAACTAATGCTAGTAGACTTTAATTGATTACAACAATAGAACTGCTTAATGCTTACTCCAAAACTGGCAGCAGCGTAAATGCAGAACAATAGTATCAATCCAAGTCTTTTCACCCAACAAAGTTAGGGGGCATTTACATTTCGGGCTTGTTTTAAATGTTAAATCCAACCTTTATCTTCGCGGTTATGGGCCAAAAAAAACTCATCCGATTCGAAGCAATTAAATCTTTTCCTAATGTGTTGGAATATCCGCAGGATATGAAGGGCAGCTGGGCAAATTTCTTTAAAAACGATCATCCAATTACCCTTGAATTAGCCTGTGGCAAAGGAGAATATGCGGTTGGTTTAGGTAAAATGTTCCCTGCACAAAATTTCATTGGTATTGATATAAAAGGGAATCGAATTTGGCGAGGAGCCAAAACAGCTATTGACGACGGGTTGAATAATGTTGCTTTTGTTCGTTCGCATATTGATAAGATTACCGATTATTTTAAACCTGGGGAAGTAGCAGAGATCTGGATTACGTTTCCCGATCCTCAGTTAAGAGGGTCCCGTTTCAAGAAAAGGCTCACACATCCAAGGTTTCTGCGCTTATATCAGACTATTTTGCAGAGCGGCGGCTTAGTTCACCTTAAAACAGATAGTCCTGACCTTTACCAATTTACTTTAGCAGTAATCAACTTATTCCAACTTGATTTGTTAGAAAGCTCAGATAATGTGTATGCTGCAAATTCTGTTAAGCCAGAGCTGCAAATTAAAACACATTATGAAGGGCTAGATATAGCTGGGAGCAACAGAATTCACTATTGTTGTTTTAAAGTAGATCAACCCCTTCCTATTGAAAAAGATGAAATTTTAAAACAACTGATAAGTGAACAGGGAACTGATTGAGGGTAAAGATTTTTATTATGACGAAAAAGGATACATGGTTTTTACTGCCGAGTATCACTTGAATAAAGGGCATTGTTGTGGATATGGTTGTAGGCATTGCCCTTATGAGTATGATTGTGTTCCTGAGCCAAAGCGTTCTGCATTATTAGAAGAAAAAGCAAACACGGCTTAGTCAATTAGTATCTTGCATTTGATGTATGAAAAAATCAGTTGAAAAATTAAAAAGTATTTTACCCAGTGGTGCTAAAGAACCATCCTTCTTTGAACAAGTTTTTGAAGTAGCTAAATTAATACCGAAAGGAAGAGTTACTTCTTATGGAGCTATTGCCCATTTTCTAGGTACTAAAATGAGTGCAAGGATGGTAGGTTGGGCTATGAATGCTGCTCATTCTATACCAGCTATTCCTGCACATAGAGTTGTCAACCGAAAGGGATTACTTTCGGGCAAAATGCATTTTGCTACTCCTACAAAAATGGAAGAATTGTTGGCTAAAGAAAAAGTTAAAGTAGTGGATGATCAGGTGGTTGACTTCGAAAAAATATTCTGGGATCCTGCCGTAGAATTATCTTGAACTATATTTGCGCTCCATGAGCACAAAACCTGTTTTACATACGGTACTATCTCCTCGGATATTGGATATATATGATATTAGTAACAGCATTGTTGTTGTCATAGACGTATTCAGAGCAACTTCTACAATTGCAACTGCTTTATATAATGGGGCTAATAGGGTTATTCCGGTTGATACAGTAGATAAGTGTATACAAATTGGTAAAAATACAGGTGGAATTACTGCTGGGGAAAGAGATGGTAAAATTATTCCTGGTTTAGCGCATGGTAATTCACCAGCAGAATATCCTCGTGAATTTATTGAAGGGAAAACCTTAGTGCTTACTACTACCAATGGCACTAAATTATTACATATGGCATTACAAAATGGAGCTGCTGAAGTGATAACAGGATCCTTCCCTAATTTGTCAGCAGTTTGTAGTCATTTGATTGCTCAAAAAAAGAATGTAATTCTGGGCTGCTCCGCATGGAAAGACAAATTTAATTTAGAAGATACTTTATTTGCTGGTGCTGTAATTGAAAGAGTAAAAGCATATTTTACTATTCATTGCGATAGTAGTTTAATGGCAGAGAATATGTACCAGTTGCATAAAAATGATTTAAAAGGATTTATACGTAATACTACTCATTGGCATCGATTGGCGCAGTATGGATTGGAAAAAGACCTTGAATACTGTGTAAGCCCTGATTTAGCTAATATTTTGCCTTTTTATAAGAATGGTGACCTAATTGTGAAGGTTTCTGGTGAATAACAAATATTTCATTCACATTTTACGGTTAATTAATCCATTTTAAATTTCCTTTCCTTTACTTTTGCAAATTGGCCTTTTTTGGCTGATGCAAAGCAATGGCACTACCTTATTTAATTAAACATATTTACAATTTTGGTACGGAAGAAGTGATCCGTAGGGGTAAGAAAATTCATGCATTGGGTAATGTTGAATTGATTGAGTACGACGACCTGATGGGCAATATAATTTTCAGGGTAAAAGACGATGGCTATAGTACTTTTTATAAAGTGCATATTAATCAGTTTAAAGATCCTAAAACCATTTCCCTAAGATGTTCTTGCCCATATAACTTGGCTGAAGTGTGCAGGCATAAAGCAGGTGCTTTATTTCACTTACAAGATATGTTAGACAAAAACTTGTTGGGCGACAAAGAAACCATTTACGATCAAAAACATACAACAGTTAAAATAAAACTATTGGATCTTAAATTGATCCGGATGCTTACATCTACGGAGTCTTTTGAAAAAGGGGAGGAATATTTAAGAGCCAATAAAGCCACTATTTTAGAAGCCAAAAATGAACGAGTGGTGGCAGAGTTGGATTATGAGAACGAACAATTTAAAGTAGTACTTCAAAAAAACGAAGAAAGAAATTTCGATACGAGTTGCACCTGCAACAGTGAAACAGAGCATCCGCTTTGTGTTCATAAAGGAATTGTCTTTTTACAGTTATTTAAAAATCATGGTGCAGCTTATTTTGATAGCATCAGAAATTGGGATAAAGAAAAGAATAAGTTATTAGCGCTTTATGGTTATTCTTTAGATGACGATATTAAGGGTAAATTTGAATTCACTTATACGGACGGAAAACCTTTTTTGCGGGTTTTAGACAGTAGCATAAAAAGAGTTTCTGTAGCAGCTGGTGTTGAAACAAAGCCTAGACCGCTAGAAATGCAACCTGCATTTGAAGTTGAAACAGAATCAGTTCAAGAAGCTTCATTAAAAATCGGGTTGGTTATTACTTCGTTTCCTACTCAATATCCCAATGTGCAAATTGAAGCAGTTCAAGGTGAAGCCAATGAGGAATTAACCAAATTCATCAGCAAGACTGTAAAAATTGACCTCACTAAATTTGTGAATACAACTGTTTTTTCAGAAGACGATAAAATGGTGTTGCAGCAATTGCGAAAACTAATGTCTGCAGAAGTGAATAGGTATTTAAATCGCAATTCTCCTTTTAGTGGTATTTGGGAAAATATTATTCAACAGCATACCGATGAATTACCCGAAGAAACAAAACACCTGATTAATGAATACCTGCATCCAAAACTAAAGAAATTATTTACTGAGTTTGCTGGCTCTCCTTTTGTATTTTATTTGCCTTCAGGTAAAAGGTTTGTGACGGAGAATTTGCAAGAAGCAGTTTTGTCTGATCATTTTATTCAACCTGAATTCAGTATCAATTATAATAACCAACAGTATGAGGTAAGTTGTAACGTACAACTGCCATCAACATTAATTGCAATAAGCAACAATGAATGTGAGTCTCCTATGTTTTTTCAACATGGGGCCAATTTTTATATTTGGAAAAAGCCAGAAGACATTTTATTGGTAGAGCAATTTTTGCCAACAGGCAAATTGACTATTTCTGAACAAGATTGGTCTCAACAACTGACTAGTTTTATTTTACCTATCTCCAAGAATTATCCAGTTCATTTTGCCAATGTTAAGAAAGAAGAAGTAAAAGATGTTAAGCCTGAACTAAAAATTCTTTTGAAAGAAAAAGGAGAGTACCTGCTTTTTCAACCAGTTTTTAATTACAAAGGCTATGATGTTCAGCACACGGATAAAGAAAAAATCTTTTTTCCTATAGCCGATAGATTGCTGGTTATTTATAGAAATATTACTGCTGAGCAAGAATTACTTGCTCGAATTGAATCGCTACATTCTGGTTTTGTTCGTCCTGTAGACTCTAATATACTTGCTTTAAAAGGGAAAGACGTATTGAAGAACAATTGGTTCTTCTTATTTATAGATGCAGTAAAAGAAATGAATATTCCTGTTTTTGGATTTGAAGCATTGAAAAACTTCAGATTTAATACAGCAAAACCATCTACTAAAATATTCATCAGTAGTAATACCGATTGGTTTGATGCTAAAATTGAAATTCAATTTGGTGAACAAAAAGTAACTGTTGATGATGTTAAAAAGGCATTGGCCAATAAGCAACAATTTGTTCAATTAACAGATGGAACACTAGGTATTTTGCCTGAAGAGTGGGTGAAGAAATATTCTTTACTATTTAGGGTGGGTGAAGGTAAAGCGGGTAATATGAAACTCAGCAAATACCACTTTAGTGTAATTGAGGAATTGTATTTGCAAAGAGATGAAGAAGAATTGTTTTTTCAGTTAGAAGAGAAATATGAGCGACTAAAAGACAATCATGAAATTAAGCCGGTTCCAGCTCCTGCACATTTACAATCTGTACTTAGACCTTATCAGGAAAGTGGGTTTCAATGGTTGAACTATTTGCGAGAAGTTCAGTGGGGTGGAATCTTAGCAGATGATATGGGCTTGGGTAAAACCATTCAAGCACTATGCTTTTTACATCATCTTAAAACAGAAAATGGAAGCTTGAAAGCTTTAGTGGTATGTCCTACTACTTTGATGTTTAACTGGCAGAATGAGATTAAAAAATTCACTCCTGATATTAGTTTTTATATACATCATGGTGGTGCGAGGTTAAAGGATGGCATTAGTAATAAAGCTTTTGATGTAATTATAACTACCTATGGCACTTTACGAAGTGATATCAAACAGTTTTTAGAAGTTTCATTTGACTATGTTATTTTAGATGAAAGTCAAGCAATTAAAAACCCAGGAAGCAAGGTTACCAAAGCTGCTTCTTTGCTTAAAGCAAAGAGTAGATTGTGTTTAAGTGGTACCCCATTGCAGAACAATACTTTTGATATTTATGCCCAAATGAATTTCTTGAATCCTGGTATGCTTGGTAGTATGGAATTTTTTAAACAAGAATTTTCTATACCTATTGACAAATTTGGAGAAAAGGAACAAAAAGATCATTTGCGAAAATTATTATACCCGTTCATACTTAGAAGAACCAAGGAGCAAGTAGCTAAAGATCTTCCAGAAAAACAGGAAATGGTTCTATTTTGCGAAATGGGTCAAGAGCAAAGGAAAATTTATGAAGCCTATAGAAATGATTACCGAGATAAAATTTTGGGAGTTGTAGAAAATCAAGGAATTCAAAAATCACAATTAACCATTTTGCAAGGCTTAATGAAGCTTCGTCAAATTTGTGACAGTCCTGCTATTGTAAAAGAGGAAGAGCGCTATCCAAATGTTTCAGTTAAACTAGAAGAATTGGGTAGAGAAATCACCGAGAATATCAGTAATCATAAGGCATTAGTGTTTTCTCAGTTTTTGGGAATGCTTGCCTTAATTAAAGAGAAAATGAAGGAATTAGGTGTTGATTATGAATATTTTGATGGTAGTAGTACGGTAGCAGAAAGAGAACGTGCCATTCAACGTTTTCAAAACGACGATAATTGCAGGGTATTTTTGATTTCACTTAAAGCAGGAGGAGTTGGTCTTAACCTTACTGCTGCTGATTATGTGTACATTGTTGATCCATGGTGGAATCCTGCCGTTGAACAACAGGCTATTGATCGTACGCATCGAATTGGTCAAACAAAAAATATTTTCGCCTATCGTATGATTTGTACTGATACGGTAGAAGATAAGATTCTAAAACTACAAGAACGGAAAAGAAATCTTGCTAGAGAAGTAATAACAGACGATGAAGGCTTTATAAAGACTTTAACTAAAGAAGACGTGGAGTACCTATTCAGTTAAGACTTTCACCGATTTGATACTTATTGTTTCCCATTATCATGATAGCTTGCCATTAAAATTATTAATCAAGTGTTTTGCTTGATTCCATTTTAGCTTTGGGCTTTCAAAAATTGATTTATGCGTTTACTATTACTGGTGTTGAGTATTTTCTCTGGTGTTGCTTTAATGGCACAAAGTACAGCTACCCTAAAGGGCAAGTTGGTTGACAGTGTGGGAAAGCAGGCACTTAAAGATGCTTCCATTACCGTTTTAGAGGCCAAAGATTCCACTTTGGATGTATTTGGATTAGCCAAAGCAGACGGTAGTTTTATAGTTGAAAAAATTTCCTTTGGCGAAATGATTGTCATGATCAAATTTCAAGGATATGAAGCTTACTCTAAAAAGATAAACTTTTCCAAAGCCAATGCATCGGTAGATTTGGGAACCGTTTATTTACGCTTGGCTGCAAATGATTTGGGGGAAGTTACTGTTACACAATCTCCCATTTCTATAAAAAAAGATACCGTTCAATTTAATGCTTCTAGTTTCAAAACAAAGCCCAATGCTGTTTTAGAAGATTTATTAAAAAAATTGCCTGGTGTTCAGGTTGAAGCAGATGGAACCGTTAAAGCCCAGGGTGAAAATGTACAAAGAGTATTAGTAGATGGTAAAAGATTTTTTGGAGATGATCCAAAATTAGCCACCAAGAATTTGCCTCCTGATATGATTGATAAAATTCAAGTTTTTGATGCCTTAAATGACCAAAGTGCTTTTACTGGTTTTGATGATGGCAACAGAATAAAGACCATCAATATCACCACTAAAAAAGATAAACGTAAAGGATATTTTGGTAGAGCAGTAATAGGAGGGGGATCAGATTCAGAAGAAGGCCGTTATGATAATAACGTAAACCTTAGTTATTTTAATGGGGATCGTCAACTTACTTTCACGGGTCAGGCCAATAACGTTAACAAGCAAAATTTTGGTGCACAAGACTTATTTGGCGGAGGTGGTGGAGGTGGAAGAACCATCGTGGTTGCAGGCGGCGGTAGAGGTGGTGCAGGCGGCGCTGCTAATAATAGTGGAGGTATTATTAGAACTTTAGCTGCTGGTTTAAACTATAAAGATATTTGGGGTAAAAAAACAGAAGTGTCTGGCAGTTATTTCTTTAACGATATGCAAACAGTTCGCGAACAAAATAGCTATACCCAAAATTTAATCCCAGGAAATCCTGATTCTTCCATCTTTAATTCTCAACTAAATAATTCTGTTACAAAAAATCAGAACCATCGGATTAATTTCAATATTGAGCACCAGTTTGATTCTTCTAACTCTTTAATTATAAGACCTAATATTAGTTTTCAAGAAACATCATCCGCTACAGATGTAACTACGTTTTCTACAAGGGGTACCAGTAAAAATTTGAATAATTCTATTGCATCTACTGATAGAAACAATAGTGGATACAATGCTAGTTTGGAAGCAACATTTAGACATCGATTTAAAAAGAAAGGAAGAACTTATTCAATTGCATTTAATCCGGGCCAAAGTGTTAATGATGGAACAACTTCTAACTATTCTATCAATAACTTTTTTAATACTACTACCCCTTATGCAGATACCATCAACCAAGTTGGTATAACCAATAGAGATAGCAAAACCATGAATGCTACTTTCTCTTATACAGAACCTATTGGTAAAAACCAAATTCTCGAATTTAATTACAACTACAATTCAAACGTAAATAATTCAGGAACGCAAACATTTGCCTACAATAAAGCAAATGGTCAATATGATATTGTTGTTCCTAATTTAACCAACGTTTTTGAAAATACTTTTAATTCAAATAGAGTAACATTGAATTATCGTTTACAGAATGCAAAATATAATTTCAGTATAGGTTCAGGAATTCAAACCGGAGATTTAATAAGTAAAAACTTAAGTAAAGACAGTTCTATTACACAGAACTTTGTCAATTTCTTTCCTACCATGAATTTTCGCTACGACTTCTCTAGAACGAAGAATTTAAGAATTTTTTATAATGGAAGAACAGGTCAGCCTACTGCACAACAGTTGCAGCCAGTAGTTGACAATTCAAATCCTTTGAACATTACAACGGGTAATCCAAATTTGAAGCAACAATTCATTCATACTTTCCGCATATTATTCAATTCATTTGATGTTGTTTCTCAGAAATTATTTTTTGCAACTATCAATGCAAACTTTACCGCAAACGACATTCAAAATTCAACTACTTACTTGCCTAATGGTGCACAGTTTACCAGACCGGTTAATTTAAGTGGAACCTATAATATCAATGGATTTTTGAATTATGGATTCCCTTTAAAGAAACCTAAGAGCAATATCAATTTAGGTGTTAATTTAAGCAACAGTCAAAGTCAAACCCTAGTGAATAACTTGAGCAATTATACCCGAAACACCACTGCCGGATTTAATGCTTCTTGGACAACCAATATCAAAGAGGGCTTCGACATGAACTTCTCGTCTAATTCTAGTTTTAGTTTTGCACGATACACTTTACAGCCACAGCAAAACGGCGATTTCTTTACCCAAACTTTTGTTGCAGAACCAACCATTTATACTAAATCTGGCTGGGTTTTTTCAACTGATTTCAGGTATATTAAAAATACAGGAAGGGCTGAAGGCTTTAATACCAATATACCATTGTGGAGTGCAAGCATTGCCAAGCAATTATTCAAGAAAAAAGAAGGGGAACTTAAGTTTTATGTATTTGACTTGCTAAACCAAAACCAGAGCTTAACTAGAAATATTACTGGTAATACTATTCAAGACGTTTCAACTGTTGTATTGAAAAGATACTTCATGATCAGCTTTACCTATAACCTTAGAAGTTTTGGTGCTCCTGCTGCCAACCAGCAAAGAGGGCCAATGCAAATTTTTAGAGGTGCTCCTGGCCAAGGAATGCAAATGATGCGGAATTTTAGACAGTAAATGTTAACTAATCTGGAATTTTAGTTTTATTGCCCTTTGTATTTCAAAGAATTGTAAATTTGCACTTCATTTGAAACAATGGTAGCAAGCATTACATTCAATTTACACGCTAACAACTGTTCGTATTTAACGGAACAGTTGTTGATACCATTTATCGTATTACCGAGGCCACGACGTGGTTTCTGATAGGACGAGCAACTGGCACTTGCCCCTATCAGTGAAAATTTCTCCGAAAAATTGGTTAGGGCTTTACGCTATCTTTTTACTCTTTATAATTATACAAATACGTTGGAACAGTCAATTATTGTTCGTGTAGCAACTGCTGATGATATTCATTATGCAACTACCATTACAGATGAAATGGAAGCTTCTGCAAAAGCACGAGGTACGGGTATTGCCAAAAGAAGCCCTGAATATGTTGCCAATAAAATGTGCGAAGGAAAAGCAGTTATTGCATTAGAGCCCAATGGTAATTGGGTAGGTTTTTGTTATATAGAAGTTTGGGGGCATGAACAGTTTGTAGCTAATAGCGGATTAATTGTTTCTCCTTTATATAGAAAGAGTGGAGTAGCCAAACAAATTAAGCAGACCATTTTTAATTTATCTAGAAAAAAATATCCTTCTGCCAAAATTTTTGGATTAACCACTGGTTTGGCCGTAATGAAAATTAATAGTGAATTGGGGTACGAGCCGGTTACTTATAGTGAATTAACAGATGATGAAGAATTTTGGGCTGGCTGTAAGAGCTGTGTTAACTACGATATTTTAATGAGTAAGGATCGGAAAAATTGCATGTGTACTGCTATGCTTTACGATCCAGCAGATCATTATGAACCCGCAGAAACCATTGCCGATTTCAAACAAAACTCAAAATTATACGAACGTTTCATGAAAGTGAAGCAGAGTAAGTTATTGAAGTGGTTCAGGAAAAAGACGGCTAAAAATTATTTTGTTCAATTTTAAATGCAGCAATCATGCAATCAAAAAAACTGGTTCTGGGTTTTAGTGGTGGATTAGACACCACTTATTGCGCCATTTATTTGTCTCAGGAAAAAGGATTTGAAGTACATAGTGTAATTGTAAATACTGGCGGCTTTAATGAAGATGAGTTGTTGCAAATTGAGAAACATGCTTATGCACTAGGCGTTAAAACACATACCACCATTAATGCTGTAAAAAGTTATTATGATAGTATTGTAAAATACCTGATTTATGGCAATGTACTAAAGAACAACACTTATCCACTTAGTGTAAGTGCAGAGAGACTAAGTCAAGCTATGCATATTGCAGAACATGCAAAAAAAATGAATGCAGTGGCTGTTGCACATGGTAGTACTGGTGCAGGGAATGACCAGGTAAGATTTGATATGATATTTAATATCATGATTCCTGGTCTTGAAATTATTACACCAATTCGAGATTTACAATTAAGCAGGGAAGCAGAGATAGTGTACCTTAAAGAAAAGGGCGTTCAAATGAATTTTGAAAAAGCAGCTTATTCTATTAATAAAGGACTTTGGGGTACCAGTGTTGGTGGAAAAGAAACCTTGCATTCAAAAGGGTTATTACCCGAATCTGCATGGCCTACTCAGGTTACCAAAACGGGAGAAGAGGAAATCAAGATTCATTTTGAAAAGGGTGCAATTACTTGGGTTAATAATCAACACTTCACCCATCCATCTCATGCCATTCAATATATACAGTCTTTGGCTGCGCCTTATGGAATAGGGAGAGATATTCATGTTGGAGACACCATCATTGGAATTAAAGGGAGGGTTGGATTTGAGGCTGCTGCTCCAATGGTGATTATTAAAGCACATCATGCTTTAGAAAAACATGTATTAACCAAGTGGCAACTCAATTGGAAAGATCAGTTGGCGCAGTTTTATGGAAACTGGTTGCACGAAGGTCAAATGATGGATCCAGTTATGAGAAATATAGAATCATTTTTAGAAGATACACAAGAGCATGTAACAGGTTCTGTTTATGTTCAATTACTGCCTTACCGATTCCAGATCATTGGTATTGAATCTGAGTTCGATTTAATGAGCAGCAAGTTTGGGAAATATGGAGAAATGAATAATGGTTGGACAGGTAATGATGTAAGAGGATTCTCTAAAATATTTGGAAACCAAACCGCTATTTATCACAATATTAAAAACGCTTCCAATGATTAAAGTTGGAATAGTGGGTGGTGCTGGCTATACTGGAGGAGAGTTAATAAGACTTTTATTAAATCACCCAGATGTGATTATTCAATTTGTGTATAGCACAAGCAATGCGGGTAATCCATTGTATAAGGTTCATGCAGATTTATTAGGAGAAACTGAGCTACTTTTTACTGCTGAATTAAGCAATGATATTGATGTGTTGTTTTTGTGTATGGGTCACGGTGATGCTGCTAAATTCTTAAAAGAAAATACCATTGCGTCATCTATCAAATTAATTGATCTTTCACAAGATTTTAGATTAAAGGATAGCGCCGTTTTTAATGACCGAACATTTGTATATGGCTTGCCCGAATTAAATAAAGCTGCTATTGTAAATGCGCAAAATATTGCCAATCCTGGTTGTTTTGCAACAGCCATACAATTGGGTTTATTGCCATTGGCCAAAGCGGGTGTATTAGCAGATATTTATACCACAGGTATAACTGGCTCCACAGGTGCCGGACAAGGCTTAAGCAATACTTCGCATTTTAGTTGGAGAGCCAATAATATTGAAGCATATAAAACATTGGCACACCAACATGTAAATGAGATTACCCAATCGTTGAATCAATTGCAAGTAGGTGATGCATTAAGCACCAGTGGAGAAGGAAACGGATTACATTTTATTCCATGGAGAGGAGATTTTACTAGAGGTATTTATATAAGTTCTATAGTTGAAATTGGCCTGCCATTTGACGAAGTAAAACATTTATACCAATCATTTTTTGCTGATGCAGCTTTTACCATTGTATCCGATAAAATGATTAATCTAAAGCAGGTAGTGAATACGAATAAGTGTCTAATACATTTGGAAAAGCAAGGCAATAAGTTGGTTGTTCATAGTGCCATAGACAATTTGTTGAAAGGTGCAAGTGGTCAAGCTGTTCAGAATATGAATTTATTATTTGGGTTAAACGAAAAGGCCGGATTAAAATTGAAAGCCAGTTATTTTTAGTTATGAAATTATTTGATGTATATCCGTTAAACAATATTACCATTAGCAGAGCTCAAGGTTCTTATGTATGGGATAACAATGGTGTTCAGTACCTTGATATGTATGGTGGACATGCAGTCATTAGTATTGGTCATACGCACCCTCATTGGGTAAAGCGAATTGAAGCTCAATTGGAAAAAATTGCTTTCTATTCTAACTCCATTATTATTCCATTACAACAAGCATTAGCCGACAAATTGGGGTTGATTAGTGGAAAAACCGACTACCAATTATTTTTATGTAATAGTGGAGCGGAAGCCAATGAGAATGCACTTAAACTCGCTTCTTTTCATACTGGAAGAAAAAAAGTAATTGCGTTTACTAAATCTTTTCATGGTAGAACTTCATTAGCTGTTGCCGCTACTGATAACAAAGCTATTGTTGCGCCGGTAAATGAAACAGATAATATTATTTTTCTGCCCTTTAATGATGAATTGGCTTTAGCAGATTGTTTTAAAGCATATGGAGCTGAAATTGCTGCAGTAATTATTGAAGGTATACAGGGTGTAGGTGGAATTGTGCCTGCAACTATTTCTTTTTTACAATTGATCAGAAGTTTATGTGATCAGTATGGGTCGGTTTACATAGCAGATAGTGTACAATGTGGATATGGAAGAACTGGCCAATTTTTTGCACATGATATTGCTGAAGTGAATGCCGATATCTATTCTATGGCAAAGGGTATGGGTAATGGATTTCCAATAGGAGGGATTTTAATTGCTCCATATATTCAAGCTAAGCATGGTATGCTTGGTACTACTTTTGGTGGAAATCATTTAGCATGTTCTGCTGCTTTAGCTGTATTAGAAGTATTGGAAGAAGAGAATTTGATTAGTATGGCCAAACAAAGAGGCATGTATTTGATGAATCAATTAAAAGCCATTGAAGGGATTGAAAACGTTCGCGGCAGAGGCTTGATGATTGGGTTTGATGTTCCGGAAAACTTGAAAGGCTTAAAGAAATTATTACTTGAACAATATAATATTTTCACTGGTGAAGCAAAACCCAATGTGATTAGATTGTTGCCTTCATTAGCGCTTTCAAGAAAACAAGCAGATGAATTTTTAGAAGCGCTAAAAGAAGCTATTATTGAAATACAAACCACTGTTGCATAAATATGAAAAACTTTATTTCTGCATCCGACGTAACCAATATTCAGCAATTGGTAGATAATGCCTTGCTGTACAAGTTGAATCCTTTTCTTGATGGGCATTTAGGTAAAGGCAAAAGGATAGGGCTGCTTTTTTTAAACCCTAGTTTAAGAACCAGATTGAGTACGCAGGTTGCTGCGGCTAATTTAGGAATGGAAGCCATTGTGTTTAATGTAGACAAGGAAGGTTGGGCATTAGAGTTTCAGGAAGGGGCCGTGATGAATGGCACAACAGTGGAGCATATAAAAGACGCCGCTCCGGTATTAGGCCAGTATTTTGACATATTGGCCATTAGAACATTTCCAACTCTTAAAAACAAGGAGGAAGATTATAGTGAAATGTTTATTAAACAATTTATTCGTTTTGCAGGGGTGCCAGTAGTTAGTTTAGAGAGCGCAACATTGCATCCCTTACAATCTTTAACAGATATTATTACGATTCAAGAATCTTTAAAAAATGCTGCTGCATACAAGCCTAAAGTGGTATTAACTTGGGCGCCTCATATTAAGCCATTGCCACAATGTGTTGCCAATAGTTTTGCACAATGGGTGAATGCATGGGGTGGTGCTAATTTTGTTATTACCCATCCCGAAGGGTATGAATTAGACGAACAATTTACCAATGGAGCAACCATTGTTCATGAACAAGACGAAGCATTAAACAACGCTGATTTTGTTTATGTAAAAAATTGGAGTAGTTACGAACAATATGGTCAGCAATTAAATACAGACCAATATTGGATGTTGACTAATGAAAAATTAGCGCTAACCAATCAGGCTAAAGTAATGCATTGCTTACCTGTTAGAAGAAATATTGAACTGAGTGATGAAATTTTAGATGGGCCAAATAGTTTGGTTACACAGCAAGCTGGTAATCGTGTTTGGGCTGCTCAAGCAGTACTTGCCCAAATTTTAAATACTTTAAATCAATAACATGAATCAGCTGGTTATTGTAAAAATTGGGGGAAATATTGTAGACGATGATTATTCACTTCAAAAATTCCTGAAAAATTTTGCTACAATAAAGCAGGCTAAAATATTGGTACATGGAGGTGGTAAGTTGGCAACCAGATTGGCCGCCACAATGGGCATTGAGCAGCAAATGGTAGACGGAAGAAGAATTACCGATGCAGAAACCTTGAAAGTAGTTACCATGGTTTATGCTGGTTATATCAATAAGAATATAGTAGCTCAATTACAACAATATAGCGCTAATGCCATTGGTTTAACAGGCGCCGATGCCAATTCAATTCTTGCGCATAAGCGCATAAGCAAAACAGCAGAAGGCACTGACTATGGATTTGTGGGTGATATTGATCAAGTAAATGCTGCTTTTTTTCATGAACTTATTCAGCAGGCTTTAGTTCCAGTAGTATCTCCTATAACACATGATGGGAATGGTCAATTATTGAATACCAACGCAGATACCATTGCGCAATCCATTGCAACAGCAATGAGTACTTTTTATGAGACAATACTGGTTTATTCATTTGAGAAAAAAGGCGTTTTGTTAGATATTAATGATGAAAATTCAGTTATTCGGGTAATTCATCCTAATTATTATCAAACGCTTAAAGCGAATCAGCAAATATTTGCTGGAATGATTCCTAAATTAGACAATGCATTTGTTGCCATTGAACAGGGTGTTTCTAAAGTGATTATTGGAAACGCTGCAGATTTAGATGAATTAATAACAGGTAAAGCTGGTACAACCATTCAACATGGATGAAATAAAACCATTGTATAAAGAAGCAGTTGAATTATTAAAACAACTGATTACTATTCCCTCTTTCAGTAAAGAAGAAGAGAAAACGGCTGCATGTATTGCCCAGTTTTTAAGTAAAAAACAAATCCCATATAATAGAGTAGGAAATAATATCTGGGCTACTAATCTATATTTTGATATTAATAAGCCTACTATTTTATTGAATTCACACCATGATACCGTTAAGCCAAATAGTGGCTATCAGTTGAATCCGTTTGATCCATTGATAAAAGATGAAAAATTATATGGATTGGGAAGTAATGATGCGGGTGGTTGCTTAGTTTCTTTACTTGCTTGTTTTGTATACTATTATAACAAACCAACTTTAGCGTATAATTTGATTATAGCCGCAACTGCAGAAGAAGAAATATCAGGTAAAAATGGGGTAGAGGCTTTGATCCCCCAATTACCTACTATTGATTTTGCTATTGTTGGCGAACCAACATTATTAAACTTAGCTATTGCAGAAAGAGGGCTTATAGTTGTGGATGCAAAAGCTACAGGAACTGCAGGTCATGCTGCCAGAAACGAAGGCGAAAATGCTTTGTATAAAGCGATAAAAGATATTGAATGGATTCGGCAATATCATTTTGAAAAAGTGAGTGATTTATTAGGGCCAATAAAAATGACGGTTACTTCTTTTAATACAGAGAATAAGCAACACAATTTGGTGCCTGCTTCTGCAGAATACTTAATTGATATTCGAGTAAATGAACTGTATCAGTTCGAAGAAATATTAGATACCTTAAAAGCTAACTTGAACTCGAATATTTCACCAAGAAGTACTCGAATCAAATCTACTTTAATCAATCCCAATCATCCAATTGTGCAAGCAGGTGAATCATTAGGGAGTATATATTATGGAAGTCCAACTACCAGTGACAAAGCTTTAATGCCATTCCCTGCCCTTAAAGTAGGACCTGGTGATAGTGCAAGAAGTCATACAGCAGATGAGTTTATTTATTTGTTGGAAATTGAAAAAGGAATTGAATTTTATATCAACTTATTAAAAGGGGTATTATGAAACTTTGGAGTAAGAACAATACCAACACCACGCAAGCAGTAGAACAATTTACTGTTGGAAAAGACAAAGACTTCGATACGCTATTAGCTCCTTACGATGTGTTGGGCTCTATTGCACACGTTAAAATGTTGGCTAGTATTGGTTTATTAACCAATCAAGAAATGCTTGCCTTAGTTAATGAGTTACAAGCCATTTATCAATTGGTGATTCAACCAGGTTTTACTATTCCTGAAGGAGTAGAAGATATTCATTCCTTTGTTGAATTGATGCTAACTCAAAAGCTAGGTGATATGGGTAAAAAAATCCATAGTGCAAGAAGTAGGAATGACCAGGTTTTAGTAGACATCAAATTATATTTAAGGGCAGAAATTAAAACGATAGCTGAATCAACTTATGCTTTGTTTGAATTGCTGCAACAAAAAAGCGAAGCCTATAAAAACCATTTATTGCCTGGATATACCCATTTGCAATTAGCCATGCCTTCTTCTTTTGGACTTTGGTTTGGCGCGTATGCAGAAAGCTTAGTAGATGATTTAGTAATGTTAGAAGCTGCTTACACAGTAGTCAATAAAAACCCTTTAGGTTCTGCTGCTGGGTATGGTTCTTCCTTCCCCATCAATAGAACTATGACCACTGATCTGTTGGGCTTTGATCAGCTCAATTACAACGTAGTGTATGCCCAAATGGGAAGGGGTAAAACGGAAAGAATTGTGGCTACTGCATTGGCTAATATTGCAGATACCTTGGCCCGAATAAGTATGGATGCTTGTTTGTACTTGAATCAAAATTTTGCGTTCATTAGTTTTCCGGAAGATTTAACAACGGGTTCAAGTATTATGCCGCATAAAAAAAATCCAGATGTTTTTGAATTAACAAGGTCTTATTGCAATAGAATAAAAGCGTTGCCTAATGAAATTAGTTTAATGACCACCAATTTGCCTTCTGGATACCAGCGTGATTTGCAATTATTGAAAGAACATTTATTTCCTGCTTTTACTGAATTGAATAATTGTATTGAAATGATGCAATTGATGTTTAGCCATATTCAGGTATCACCCAATATTGCCGATGACCCCAAATTTCAATACATGTTTAGTGTAGAAGAAGTAAATAAATTGGTTTTACAGGGGATTCCTTTTAGAGATGCTTATCAACAAATTGGAAATGCTATTGAAAATGGACAATTTAATTATTCAACTTCTGTAAATCATACACACGAAGGAAGCATAGGGAATTTATGTAATGCTGAAATTAAGGCAATGATGGATCAATTGATGAACCGTTTTCAATTTAGCAAAGCAACAACAGCCTTTCAATTACTTTTGACTTAATTTGCAACTACTTTATAAAATATACAATGAAAAAAATACTTAGTTTATTCGTTTTAGGTGCATTTGTATCATTTACGCAGGCACAAGCACAGCCCTCTACAAAAACTCCATCAAAAAAACCTACCAACATTAAAAAAGCCACAAAACCTGTTGCTAAAGTGCCTGCATCGGCTGCAATTTTTAAGTCTTCTGCCGACAGTGCTAGTTATGCATTGGGTATAAGAATAGCTCAAAATTTAAAATCTCAAGGATTAGATCCTTTGGTGGCAGCAATGTTCCAAAAAGGAATTTCTGATGGTTTCGCAGGTAAAAAATCGGTCATTGCCGATGAGTTATTAGACTTGTGTATTGGAAATTATCAGCAAAAATTAAGTGCCGAAAAATCAACCGTTGCTAGAGAAGCGGGTAAGGCATTTCAAGCTAAAATGGCGAAAAAACCAGGGGTTGTAACATTGCCTAGTGGATTACAGTATGAAATTATCAAAAATGGTACTGATACGGTTAAACCAAAATTGACTAATAAAGTTAAATGCCATTATCATGGTACGGTAATTAGTGGTGAAATATTTGACAGCTCTGTTGAAAGAGGTGAACCTGTAACTTTCCCTTTAGGGAATGTAATTTTGGGTTGGCAGGAAGGACTTCAGTTAATGACTGTTGGTAGCAAGTGGAAGTTTTATGTACCTGCCGACTTGGCTTACGGAGATCAACAAAAAGGCGATAAAATAGCACCTGGTTCCCTACTTATTTTTGAAGTGGAGTTATTGGGGGTTGAATAAGCCATTCAGCCGAACTTTAGTACATTTGCCATTCTAATGAATGGAATATGAACGAAAAATTTGTTGCAAGAATTGCCAGTGAATTGGCTGAAATTGAATCGGCTGGTTTATTCAAAAAGGAAAGGGTAATCACCAGTGAGCAAGGTCCTGAAATTGTAGTGAATGGTAAAAAAGTATTGAACTTTTGTGCCAATAACTATTTGGGTCTTTCATCTCATCCTGATGTTATTAAAGCAGCACATAAAGCCATTGATACCCATGGGTATGGTATGAGCAGTGTTCGGTTCATTTGTGGTACACAAGACATTCATAAAGAATTAGAAAAAAAGTTAGCTGACTTTCTAGGAACAGAAGACACCATTTTATACGCTGCTGCATTTGATGCCAATGGGGGTGTATTTGAGCCATTATTTGGAGAAGAAGATGCCATTATAAGTGATGCTTTAAACCATGCATCAATTATAGATGGGGTTCGTTTATGTAAGGCGCAACGTTTCCGTTATGAGCATAATAATATGGCAGACCTTGAAGCAAAGCTGAAAGAGTCGGCCAATTGCAGAAGCAGAATCATTGTAACAGATGGTTCTTTTAGCATGGATGGTACTATTGCTCAATTAGATAAAATTTGCGATTTAGCTGATCAATACGATGCTATTGTAATGATTGACGAATGTCACTCATCAGGATTTTTAGGTAAAACAGGAAGAGGTACCCATGAATACCGTGGGGTGATGGGAAGAATTGATATTATCACCGGTACTTTAGGCAAAGCGCTAGGTGGAGCAAGTGGTGGCTTTACTTCTGGAAGGAAAGAAATCATTGAAATGCTTCGCCAGCGAAGCCGCCCCTATCTTTTCTCTAATACAGTTGCACCTAGTATTGTGGGTGCTTCAATTGCAGTATTAGATATGCTTACTTCAGCTACTACTTTAAG
Organism: uncultured Sediminibacterium sp.; assembly: GCA_964612195.1. GTDB lineage: Bacteria > Bacteroidota > Bacteroidia > Chitinophagales > Chitinophagaceae > Sediminibacterium. The sequence continues at coordinate 11,165 of CAZTDV010000016.1, read as the reverse complement.
GGATCAGCTAGAATACAACACCAATTATTTTAGAACAAAAATGACCGAAGCGGGTTTTGATATAAAGCCAGGTGATCATCCCATTGTTCCAATTATGTTATACGATGCGGTAATTGCACAAAATTTTGCAGCTAAGTTATTAGATGAAGGGGTATATGTGATAGGCTTCTTTTATCCAGTTGTTGCAAAAGGGTTGGCAAGAATAAGGGTACAATTAAGCGCTGCTCACGAGCAAGTACATTTAGACAAAGCCATTGCCGCGTTTACTAAAGTGGGTAAGGAATTAGGGGTGATTAAATAAGAAAAATTATGAGAAAATTATTAGTGATATTAAATGTTGGATTATTTTTTGCCGCTTGTTCTCCCAACAATGTGCAGGTGAATGAAGAAATAGGTAAATACTTTGATTCAGCAGGAGTAAAAGGAACTTTTGCCCTATTTGATAATGGTACGGGTGATTTTACTATTTATAATTTAAATAGGTACAAAGACTCAGCCTATTCTCCTGCTTCTACTTTTAAAGTTGTTCACTCGCTAATTGCAATAGAAACTGGTGTAGTGTCTGATGAAAAAATGACCATTCAGTTGGATTCTGCGGTAACCATGGAAAGGGCATTTAAAAATTCTATTGTTCCTTATTATCAAGAAGTAGCTAGAAGAATAGGGAAAGATACCATGCAATTTTGGCTAGATAGTTTACAGTATGGCAATCATTCTATTGGTAAGTCTATTGATAGCTTTTGGTTAAATAATACCATCAAGTTAACCCCTGATGAACAATTGGGTATTATGAAGCGCTTGTTTTTTAATCAATTGCCTTTTCAAAAGAGAACGCATGAGATTGTTAAGCGTATGATGTTGAGAGAATCCAATGCCAATTATCAATTGAGCTATAAAACAGGCTTAACCTATAATGAAAAAGGAGATCAACTGGGATGGGTGGTAGGTTGGATTGAGGAGAACAAACATCCCTATTTCTTTGTATTAAATATGGAAGCTCCTTCTAATATTCCACTGGTTGATGCAAGAATATCTTTACTCAAAAAAATATTAAGCAACCAAGGATTTTTTGAAGGAAAAAGATAATCCCCATAAAGTACTTTATGCAACTATACTGTAACTCATTAACTCAACTTAGTAGACTAAAAACGCGTGAAGTAAAAATTGGTGATTTGCTGTTAGGCAATGGTCATCCTATACGGGTTCAAACCATGACCACTACTGATACCATGGATACTATGGCTACCGTAGAACAAACCATTCGTTGTATTGAAGCCGGTGCAGAATTGGTAAGAATTACAGCCCCCTCCAAAAAAGAGGCAGAGAACCTTCAAAATATAAAAGACGAGTTGCGTAAACGCGGCTATACTACTCCTTTAGTAGCCGATATACATTTTACCCCTAATGCTGCTGAAATTGCAGCTAGAATAGTTGAGAAGGTAAGGGTAAATCCTGGCAACTATGTTGATAAGAAAAAGTTTGAACAAATTGATTATACAGACGCAGAATACTTAGAAGAAATTGAACGTATTCGGGAACGCTTTACACCGTTGGTGTTGATTTGTAAAGAGCATGGTACGGCAATGCGTATTGGTACGAATCACGGGTCGTTGAGCGATCGTATCATGAGTAGGTATGGTGATACGCCCATTGGTATGGTAGAAAGTGCTATGGAGTTTTTGCGTATTGCACGTTCAGAAGACTACCATAATATTATCTTAAGTATGAAAGCCAGCAACCCACAAGTGATGGTGCAGGCTTATCGCTTATTGATTCAGCAAATGGAAGCAGAGTTTGGAGAATGTTATCCATTGCATTTAGGAGTTACAGAAGCAGGAGACGGAGAAGATGGAAGGGTTAAAAGTGCAGCTGGTATTGGTACTTTATTAGAAGATGGCATAGGTGATACGGTAAGGGTTAGTTTAACAGAAGATCCCGAATTGGAAATTCCTGTTTGCAAAGATTTGATTAAACGATATACTGTTGAAAATAGAGAGGGGGTTACGAAAGGCTTAGTTCCTTCCATTAGTAAGGTCCCTTATGATCCATTTCATTATACCAGAAGAAAAACATTTGCTGTAAGCAATATAGGCGGAAACCAAGTTCCCGTTGTAATTGCTGATTTTAGTAAAATTCCCAGTATCACTCCCAAACATTTAGAAGCCATTGCATACAAGTACGATGAGGCAACAGATAAATGGACTATTGGAGATGCAGCTGCCGACTATATTTTTACCGGTAATCAGCTACTTGATTTTGCGTTACCAGGGACATTAAAAGTGATTGTTTATCCTGCAACTTTTGAGGAGTGCCCAGATAAGTACAGTTATTTCCCTATTTACGATAGGTCAGGGTATGCTCAAGCAAGTATTAAAAGCGATGCCATCAATTTTGTAATGGTAGATTGTTATAACGATGCTACAGCTGTTAATGACTATACATTTTTGGAAGAATTTGCCAATGATACCACTGTGGTACTTTGTTTAAGTAGTACCAATGCAAATGCAATGCAGTCAATTAGAAGAATGATGATGGAGCTCATGAGTCTGCAAATTCAGAATCCAGTGATAATTATTACAGATAGTAATTGGCAAACGGCAGATGAGCATTTAATACATTATGCAACTGAGTGTGGTTCATTATTATTAGATGGTATGGGTGATGGTATTTGTTTAGGAATGAATAACAATAGCTATCAGGTAATGAATACAGGTGTGGTAGATACTAGTGGACGTAATTATTTGAGTAATACTTCAGTTGAGCAATTTATTAATTCTTCTGCATTTAGCATTTTACAAGCAACCAGAACCAGAATTTCTAAAACCGAATATATCAGTTGCCCAAGTTGTGGCCGAACACTATTTGATTTACAAGAGACCACCGCTAAAATTAGAAATGTAACCAATCATTTGAAAGGAGTTAAAATTGCTATCATGGGATGCATTGTAAATGGTCCTGGTGAAATGGCAGATGCAGATTTTGGTTATGTAGGTAGTGGTGTAGGTAAAATAACTTTGTATAAGGGTAAGGATATCATGAAGAGAAATATTGATAGTGAAATTGCCGTTTCCGAATTAATTAATCTGTTGAAAGAGCATGGCGCTTGGGTAGAGCCAGCCTAATTCAATTTAAATTTTTGTATGCATCAAACTGACTTTTTAGTAATTGGATCTGGTATTGCAGGATTAACGTATGCATTAAAAGTGGGTAAGCAATTTCCTGATAAAAAAATCATCCTCATTACTAAAACGCAAGCCGATGAAACCAATACTAAATATGCGCAAGGAGGCATTGCAGGTGTATGGGATGCAAGCAGAGATAGTTTTAGCAAACATATTGAAGATACGCTGATTGCAGGTGATGGGCTTTGTAATGAAGCGATAGTAGAGATAGTAGTAAAAGAAGGTCCAGAAAGAATCAAGGAGATTATTGATTATGGTGCGGCATTTGATAAAGATGAAGAAGGAATTTATAGTTTAGGAAAAGAAGGTGGTCATAGCGAAAACAGAATTTTACATCATAAAGATGTAACTGGAATGGAAATGGAAAGAGCGCTTTTGTCTCAATTGGCTGCTTTGCCCAATATCCAATTATTGAACCATTGTTTTGTTGTTGATTTATTGACGCAGCATCATTTGGGTTATTTGGTTACTAAATCTACTTTGGATATTACATGTTATGGGGTTTATGTATTGAATTTACAAACCAATCAAATTGAGAAAATTGTTTCTAAGATAGTTTTGTTGGCTTCAGGTGGTTGTGGTCAAGCATACAGAACCACAACGAATCCAAAAATTGCTACTGGAGATGGTATTGCAATGGTGTATAGAGCAAAGGGTAAAATTGAAAACATGGAGTTTATTCAATTTCATCCAACTGCATTGTTTGAACCCGGCGTTTCGCCTTCTTTCCTAATTACAGAAGCGGTTAGGGGCGATGGTGGTATACTAAGGAATAAAGCTGGAGAAGCTTTCATGGAGCGATATGATCACAGAAAAGATTTGGCACCTCGTGACATTGTTGCACGCGCGATAGATAATGAAATGAAGCGGACTGGTACAGAGCATGTTTACTTAGATTGCAGGCATATGGGTAAAGAACAATTTATTCATCACTTCCCCAATATTTACCAAAAATGTTTATCAATAGGAATTGATGTAATGCAACAAATGATACCTGTGGCACCAGCAGCTCATTACAGTTGTGGAGGTATTAAAACAGACGAATGGGGTAGAACTTCTATTCGAAATTTATATGCATGCGGAGAATGTGCCAGTACAGGATTACATGGGGCCAACCGATTAGCCAGTAACAGTTTATTGGAAGCTATGGTATTTGCTCATAGATGTTATATTGATACCTGCAATCAAATTGATCAATTGAGTTTGGTAAATAATTTGCCAGATTGGAATGCATTGGGATCAGCAGAACCGAGGGAAATGATTTTGATTACACAAAGCCTCAAAGAATTGCAGCAAATCATGAGTGATTATGTCGGAATTGTTAGAACCGATATTAGATTAAGTAGGGCAATGAAAAGATTGGATTTATTGTTTGAAGAAACCGAGCAACTATACCGTTCTACTAAAGTTTCACCTCAACTTTGCGAATTGCGTAATTTGATTACAGTGGGTTATTTAATTGTAAAAGGTGCGCAGTTTAGAAAAGAAAGCCGAGGGCTTCACTATAATACTGATCACCAAGAAAAGAGTGCTATTTTACAGAATATTATTCTTTAAAGCCCCCAAGGCCATGTACTATATTATTTATCCATTGTTTTATTTATTATCACTTTTGCCTTGGCGCGTAATGTATTTTATTGCAGATGGGTTATATGTTTTGGTGTTTTATTTATTTGGATACAGAAAGAAAGTAGTATTGAATAATTTGTTAATTGCATTTCCTGATAAGACTGATAAAGAGCGAATCAGAATTGCTAAAGACTTTTACCACAACTTCATTGATACGATTGTTGAAACCATTAAAATGATTTCGATTAGTACCAAAGAAGCAGATAAGCGCTTAGTTGGAAATATAAAAGTGTTAAATGATTTATACATCTCAGGGAAAAATGTTCAATTATTAGCAGGCCATTTTTTTAATTGGGAGTTTTTAAACCATTGGATTCCAAGACATAGTTTATATCCATTTGTTGGGGTGTATCAACCCTTATCTAATAAAGTGATGGACAAAATTATTTATGATATGCGTGCTAAGAATGGCACGATATTAATTCCTACCAAGCATTTCAAAAATCAATTTAGGAGTTATGTGAAAGATCGATATGCTTTAGGACTTGCTGCCGATCAGAATCCTCCCAGCGACTTGAAAGCCCACTGGGTACCCTTTTTCAACCGATTGACGCCTTTTATTTTGGGGCCAGAAAAAGGAGCAAAATTGAATGATACGCATGTGGTATTCTGTCACTTTTATAAAGTGCGAAGAGGCTATTATGAAATCAAGTTTGAATTAATTACTTCTGATCCACTTTCTTTTAAAGACGGCGAACTAACAAAGTTGTTTGCAGCTAAAGTAGAACAAGCGGTAAAATTAAAGCCAGCCAATTATCTCTGGAGCCATCGCAGATGGAAATGGAGCTTTGATTTAGCCAAACACAGTGCATTAGAAATTAAATAAGCTTAGTTTAAAGCAGCTATTTCTTTTTCAAATTCAAACTTCTCAGGCAAACCTTTAATAGCATCAATTCCACCAACTACATTTCTAATATTGTGTATGCCTTGTCTTTTTAACATTGACGCAGCTATAACACTTCTGTAGCCGCTTGCACAATGAATATAAATATTGTGATGGTCGTCTAAATTAACCATACTTCCTGGATCGGTTAATTGATCTAAAGGAATATTAATCGCTTCTTTTACGTGCTCGTTAGCGTATTCACTTTCTCTTCTTACATCAACAATGACTAAGTTTTCATCAAATGGAATATCCATAGCTAATTCATCTGCCTCAACATCAATAATCATATCAATGTTTTCTCCAGCATTTTGCCAAGCTTTAAATCCTTCTGATAAATAGCCTTCAATCTTCTCTATTCCAACTCTTGCTAATCTTACAATAGATTCTTTTTCAAAACCTACTTCAGTAACTAAAATAATGGGTTGTGTAAAAGATAATAAAGTACCTGCCCACTCTGCAAATCGACCATTTAATCCAATATTAATTGAGCCAGGTACAAACCCTTGCATAAATTGATCAGGATGTCTTGTATCTAAAACGATAAAGTTATCAGCGACTTTTTCTTTAAAATCATTTACAGTCAAAGGCTGCATGGCTTTTGTTAAGATACTTTCTAAGTTGGTGTACCCTTCTTTATTGATATTGGCATTGATAGGGAAGTATGCAGGAGGAGCGTTTAATCCCTCCGTAACTGCTTTAATAAACGCTTCTTTTGATTCAGCTTGCAAAGCATAATTACTTGCTTTTTGTACTCCAATTGTACTAAACGATTCTGCTCCTAAATTTTTACCACAACTACTACCAGCTCCATGTGCAGGGTATACGACTACATCATCTGCAAGTGGCATTATTTTTTCTTGCAAGCTATCATACAACATTCCAGCCAAGTCATTCATGGTAATATCATTGCCTTTTTGAGAAAGGTCTGGTCTACCTACATCACCTACAAATAAAGTATCTCCTGTGAAAATAGCTTTATTGATTCCTTCTTCATCTTTCAATAAATAGCAACTACTTTCCAATGTATGACCTGGTGTGTGAAGTACCTGAATGGAAATATTACCGAGTGTAAAAATTTCTACATCTTTTGCAACATGAACTGGATATTTGGTTACGGTACTTGGCCCATAAACAATGGTAGCACCCGTTGCAGCTGCTAAATCTAGGTGTCCGCTCACAAAGTCTGCATGAAAATGCGTTTCAAATATATACTGGATTTTAGCGTTGCGTTCTTTTGCTAATGCTAAGTAAGCATCAATATCCCTTATTGGATCTATAATTGCGGCTATACCATTACTTTCAATATAGTACGCAGCTTCGCTGATACATCCAGTGTATAATTGTTTTATAAACATGCAATGATTTTGCGGCAAAGGTAATTAATCTACCAATGCTTTCACAAAACCAACTACATCGTTTAAGCGCGTGTAATTAACGGAGTAATAAATGAATTTCCCTTCTCGGGTAGTACTCACAATACCGGCCCTTCGTAAAATGGCCAAGTGCTGGGAAGCTACGGATTGTTCTAAACGAAGTTTTACATAAAGCTCTGTAACAGTCATCTTTTGATGCTCATCTAATAGTTTGATGATTTGCTGTCGTAGCTTGTGGTTAATGGAGCGAAGGATCAAAGATGCCTTCTTTGCCTGAAGGAAATCTACCTTCACAGGCTCTGCGCCATTGGTTAATAAGATTGATTGAATAGTTGCGTTCATGTCAAGTAATATTGGGGGTATTAACTTATGCAAAGTTAGCTTTTTTGTAATGTATACAGGGTGGTTATTCGAATTAGTTTTTCGGCAGCACTTATTGTAGCCTTGTTGGGTGATAAAAATCTTTAATATAAAGGGGTTCTGCGTAAGCTAAATTGGCAAAATCATTGGCAATAAATTTGGCTTCAGAAAGCGTAATCATATGATTTACAATATGTTGTGAATTATCTATACTATAGTTGATTGGTAGGGTAAATTGTTCAACCTTTTTGGCACCGTCTCCGCAAAAAATTACTTTAGAATGACAATTTAACCCCTCAAAAAAGAACTCATCAAGCACTAAAGCCCTTGCATTTTCTATCGCTAATAGCTGAAGGTTGTACATCCCCCCAAAAACTTCCATTCTTCTAGCGTCTATCATTGCATAAAAAATTGTGTTTTTATCTATTGATGTTTCGGTAATATTTTCAATAGCTGCATTGGCAATAACTGCTAGTGTATTAACCATTATTAAAGGTTTGTTTAATGCATAACAAATACCTTTTGCTGAAGCCAATCCAACTCTAATGCCGGTATAACTTCCAGGCCCTCCAGTAACAGCTACTGCATCAATATCTTTTAATAGATAACCCCCTTCATTCATAATGGCTTCAATAGCGGGTTGTAAAAAAGCAGCATGGTCTTTTTGGTGTTGATGAGATTGACTTGCTAATACCGTACCATCCTTGCTCAAACAAACACCTGCATAACCAGTTGCTGTATCAATATTTAAAAGTAAAGCCATGTATTAGTGGTTTAGAAACGCAGGTGCCAAACTGTAACGTTCATTTGTTTTTGCCAAGCTTTGTAAAAGAGTTAAAACCTTCTGAAAGCCAATTAATTCACACCATTCAAAAGGTCCGTAAGGATAATTGGTTCCCAATTTCATGGCAGTATTAATTTCTTCTTTTGTACTAATATTTTCTGCAAGTGCAAAATAGGCTTCATTGATAATCATTGATACTACTCTAGGGCCTATCATTCCTAATTCGTCTGCAGATACAACAGTTGGTAAACTTGCTGCTTCCAATAGTTCTACTGCTTTTTTAACTGCTTCATTATTGCCTGCAATTTCTAAAGATGGTTGAGACAAAAATCCATCCCATCCATTAAACCGAACAAAATTTTTGGGCAGCATTTCAGATAGAGTACTTACTCCATTTACTAAAACAATTCTATTTTGAATTGAGGAGAAGCAAGGTCCTTCCTCTTCAAAACTGGCATCAATATATAGATCTCCAGTAGGAATTGCTTCATTGGTAGATTCATACCTATTAATTCTATTCTTGCCATTAATTAATTTGTTGGCTAAAACGGTGAATTGATGGTCTGTTGCTCTAATAATAATTTGCATAAATGTTCTTAGTCTGCAAATTTAGGTTGGCAGGTTGATTAAAAAGCAGCAATTTGCTTCCATTAAACAAATTCTATGTCTAAACAAGTGGTAAAAACGATAAATGCGCCTGCTCCTATAGGGCCTTATAATCAAGCAATTAAAGCAAATGGCTTTGTTTTTTTAAGTGGTCAGGTTGCATTTGATCCTGCAACAGGTGCATTGGTACAAGATAATATTGCTGCTGAAACACATCAAGTGATGAAGAACATTGAAGCTGTTTTAAAAGAGGCAAAATTGTCTTTTGAACATATTGTAAAGACGACTATTTTCTTAAGCGACATGGCTTTATTTGCTGAAGTAAATGAAGTGTATGGCACTTATTTTAATGGAGACTATCCTGCAAGAGAAACAGTTGCTGTAAAGGGATTACCCCGGGGTGTTAACGTTGAGATTTCAATGACAGCGGTGGTTGAATTATAATTGGGTTACTTGATAGCTGGTTTTAAAATGGTATTGCTTATTGGGCAATAACATCAATAGTCCAATGCCATTATTGAAATTATTGGGTGCGCCAGACAAGTTCTCTATGGCAATGCTTTTTCTGTGCTCAGGAGTATAAACTTGTAAAATAGGGTAATTTTGATCGGGTACAACTACCAACTGTAATTGATCATTATTCAGCATACATTTTCCACCTGGTATCAGTTCAAAAGAGTTATCTAAGAAAATGTTTTCAAGAGAATGTTTTTGTAAAAATCTTTTGTCTTTTATTTTTTTTCCGGTGGGAATTAATTCCTTATCAAATTCCAGTTGGGTATCGGCATCAAATTGTAACTGGTATTGATCTACTGGACCTCCTAAAGTAAAATAAGGGTGCCAACCATCTGCATATGGAATAGGCCCTTCATTTTGGTGGTTGATGGAGGTAGTTACTGATAAGCAATTGTTGGGTTTTAACTCCCAAAGTAAACGAATGGTATATTCAAATGGGAAGCCGGGATCATTTTTTTGGTATTGATAAGTCAATGAAATTGCTGCAGCTTCTTCAGATTCAGTAATATTTCCAAGTTCATAAACTGCGTCATAAATTAATCCATGCAATGCATGATGGCCTAAATAGTTTTTACAAATTGTGTAAGATTGTCCATTGTAATTATATTGTCCATTTTGAAGCCTACAAACAAATGGACTTATTTTAGCACTTTTAAAGGCTGTTGTAATTTTTTCTTTTGCTTCTTTTACTGATTCAAATCCATCAATACAGTTGAAATGAGTTCCATGTAATGGAATATGGAATGCGTTTAAAAGTCCTCCAAAAGCAAATATTTCTGCCGTACATCCGGTTTCGGTATCTGCTAAATGTATAACTGGATGGGCCTGTTGTTGGTTTATAGCTACTTTAAATCGCATAAGAATCCTTTAAATGTCAAGATAATGCAAAAGCCCCTTTTTTTGACCAAATAAAAAACTAACGGTTGTTCACCCCTTACATTTATACAGTATTTTTGCCCGAGTTTAAAAAATAGGATATGGCGTTTTCATTAAAGAATAAAGTTAGAATAGTAACTGCTGCAAGTTTATTTGATGGGCATGATGCTGCAATCAATATTATGCGTAGAATTTTACAGTCTAAAGGGGCAGAAATTATTCACTTAGGACATAACAGAAGTGTTGCTGAAATTGTGGAATGTGCTATAGAAGAAGACGTGCAAGGTATTGCCATTACCAGTTATCAGGGAGGTCATGTAGAATTTTTTAAATACATGAAAGATTTGCTTGATCAAAATGGTTGTGGACATATTAAAATTTTTGGTGGAGGCGGTGGAACTATTTTGCCAGAGGAAATCAGGGAATTACACCAACATGGCATCACCAGAATTTATAGTCCAGATGATGGACGTACTATGGGATTAGAAGGCATGATTGAAGATGTGTTAATGCAATGCGACTTTGAATTGAACGGGAACGCAAATACCGATCAGCCATTGAATTTAGGGGAAGTAAAAGAAATTAGAGCGGTTGCTAGAAAAATAACTTTGGTGGAGAATGGAATTTCAGATGGAGCTTCGGAAATAGCTGTTTTAGATTCAGTATCAATACCTGTTTTAGGAATTACTGGAACGGGTGGTGCAGGTAAGAGTTCGGTTACCGATGAAATCGTTAGAAGATATTTGAACAACTACACCGATAAAACGATTGCTGTTATTTCGGTAGATCCTTCTAAGAAAAAAACAGGTGGGGCTTTATTGGGCGATCGAATCAGAATGAATGCGATTTCCCATAATCGTGCATATATGCGCAGTTTAGCCACAAGGGATGATAATACAGCTTTGAGTGCGCATGTACAAGAAGCCATTAATATTTGTAAACTGGCTGGCTTT
>CAZTDV010000015.1:0-68995 GCA_964612195.1 uncultured Sediminibacterium sp. | reverse complement strand
AAGTTTTGCTTCAAGTTAGGATTAGAAGACAATGATACAGTTGGGATTGGGTAAACCGCTTTGTATCCATCAGATGCATTTGGTCTTTCTTCAACAGGAGCGTTGAATACACCAAAACGAATCATATCAGTTCTTCTATGACCTTCTAAGTACAATTCACGACCTCTTTCAGCTAACAATGAAGTTAGTGTTACAGATGCAAGAGCAGTAGCTCTACGCTTAGAACGTAAATCGTTAACAATTGACAATGGAGTTTCTCCGTTTGCACCAGCTGTACCACCTCTTAATAAAGCTTCCGCTTTCATTAAGCGAACGTCAGAGAAACGGAAGAAAGGAAACTCATTTGCACTTCCCCATGCACCATCATTAATGGTAGTAGGATCTAGTGGGAACTTATTTACACGGATACCGCTTGCTTCTCCATTAAAGAAAATAGATGCATTACGAGTAAACACCAACGGATTACCAGAACGATCTTTTAAGTCCACAATTTCGCCACCAATTAATCCAGTCTTTGGACCACGAGCTTGACCTACTAAAAGTCCTGCTGTAGCACCAACAACATTAGTGAAACCAGCCAAAGTATCGCTCTTACGAACGTCGTTACCTTCAAAGCTATCGTAGAATTGAGACAATGTAACGAACCCATTCCAAGAGGAAGGAGTTTGGTTGTAGTGCCAGCTTTGAGAAGTCTGCCATCTTAAACCAGCACCATTTCCTGCTCTTGCATCACCACCTGCTTTACGAACAAAAATGTTCTCAGAAGATGCAGTGCCGTTATCCCACTTGAAGTTATCCCAGTAGTAAGAATCAATTGCTAAACTAGTGTTTGCAGCAACTAAGTTACAGTACTCAATTACTTTATTCATATCTGCAGAAGCAAATGTATAAGGGCCAGCTGGCTTAGTTGGGTCTTGCTTATAAACAGCTTTGTTTAAATAAGCTTTTGCCAATAAAGTCCAAGCAGCTTCTTTTGTTGCTTGTGCACGGTTAGCACCATTGTATGCAGGTAATGCCGGAACAGCAGCTTCTAATTCAGCAATGATTGCATCAATAGCAGCAGATCTAGTTAATACATCAGGAATTGCATTTGCAGCAGCAGTTGCAGGTCTTGATTGTACTTGACCATAAATATCACAAGTTAAAAAACGGAAGTAGGCACGTAAGAACTGTCCTTCTGCTTTTTCTAAACCTGTTTTAGTTTCAGCAATTAAAGTTGTTTGGAACAATGCCCCATTTAAACCATTCCAAGTATCGTTGATTTGGTTATGGTCTGCAGCCCAAGTGTGAAGGTGTAAACGACGCCATGTACCAAAGTCATCCCAGTCGGTACCACGTGTTGGTCCCATGATTTCATCGGTAGAATGCTCTTGCAATCCAAACCAGTTACCCTGGCCACCGGTTAATTGGTTTAATTGCTCGTAAACTGCAGCAATAGAGGGCGCTGTAGGAGCGCCACTAGCTTGGTTTGGAGCTATGGAGTTTGGCGCCTCCAACTTTGGATCTAGCTTGGAACAAGACGAGATCGCAAGTACACTTACTGCCGCGGCAGGTATAATGTAGCTTTTTATTAAATTTTTCATATTGATCAATGTTTTTGTTGTTCTTTATTAAAACCCAACGTTGATACCTAAGGTAATAACAGTTGGTCTTGGGTACTGTGTATAATCAAATCCACGAGAAGGGATACCGTTGATGCTCTTGTCTACGTTAACTTCTGGATCAATTCCAGAGTATTTGCTAAACAATGCCAAGTTTTGGCCAGAAGCAAAAGCAGTTAAAGTCTTTATTGCTTTACCCTTGATATCAAAAGCATAGCTTAAGTTCATGTTGGCTAAGCGAATAAAGTCTCCTTTCTCTAAGAACCTTGTTGATACAGAACCTGGGTTAAATGGATTCTCAGGACCGTTACCAATTGCATAAGTTACATTACGTGCATTACGCAAGCTACCTTTCAATAACAACGCATTCGCAGTATTGTTGTAAATATAATGTCCAGTTACTGCATTTAAGAATACACTTAAATTCCATCTTCCGTAAGAGAATGTGTTGGTTAACCCAGCAAACATTTTAGGCAATGCAGTACCAACCAATTGGTTAGCAGCACCAGCAGCATAACGTGCGTTACCGTTACCATCAAATCCTTGGAAAACAGGCATTGACCATGTAAAGATTGGATTTCCGTTTGTTAAGGTTTGAGCAAAAGCTCCAGTTAAACCTTGTCCACTTACCGCACCAGTATTAATTGGAGTTGGTAAACCAGTAACGTTGTTGCTTACAGTTGTTACGTTAGCATTAACATCCCAGTTGAATTTATTTCCTTTAACCAATTTGTAGTTTACACTAAACTCCCAGCCTTTGTTGATTACATTACCTGGTAAGTTGATCCACCAACTGCTGGTTGGAGCAAATCCACCTGGAGTTGGAGCAAAGAACAACATATTGGTACGCTCATTCTTGTAGTAATCTACAGTTGCAGATAAACGACCATTTTTAGAAGTGAAGTCTACACCAATACCTGTTGTAGCAACTTCTTCCCACTTCAAGTTAGGGTTACCTTGCTGAATGAAACGAGTTACAGGACCGCTACCTACATCAAATGTTTGTTGAAGATTTAATGCAGCATAAGAACCTAAGTTATCTTGGCTACCCAATTTACCATAGTTGACTCTTACATTAAAATCACTAAACAATTTGCCTAATGTTTTTTGAGCCCAAGCTTCTTCTAAAACTCTCCATTTAAATGCAAATGCAGGGAAAGTTCCGTAACGGTTGTTAGAACCGAACTTAGAAGATCCATCAGATCTTACTGTTGCTGTTAAGTAATATTTGTCTTTGTAAGTGTAGTTTACACGAGCAAAAACAGATTGTAATTCGTTTTTGTCGAAGCCAGGAACAAAGTTTGCATAGTTTTTAAACTTGCTATAATCTTTAACAAACACGTCACCAGGAGCAACCACTGGAGTGTTTAAGCCCCATCCAAAACTACCTTTGTAGCTGTTTTGGAAACTTTGGTAAGAATAACCTGCAACAGCGTTGATTGCGTGAACATTGTTGAAAGTTTTGTCATAAGTAAAATAATGCTCAATCAAAGTAGACTTGGTTTCCAAGTTTTGTCTGGTAACACGACCATTTCCTTGAATACCATTTTGATAATCTCTACCGAATACGTTAATTGTACCACCATATGCGTTAGAACCTAAGCGAGGATCTGCAAATGCAGTACGCTCAGACTTAGAATTATCTAAACCAAGCACAGCTCTATAAGATAAGCTTGGCGTAATTTGATAAGTAGCAGATAAGTTGGTTAGGAATCTGTTTACGAAGTCGCGATCATCAAAGTAAGCCAACATTTGTACTGGGTTACGCTGATCTCCTGGTTGGAAAAATGAACCATCAGTATTATATACAGGGTTAGTTGGATTCAACTGTAAAGCAGCTCCCAATAAAGAACCTTGATATCCAGCATTGTTAGACAATGGCGCATATTGGTTCTTTGTATTTGAGTAAGTAATATTTGCTTCTAATTTCAATTTATCGTTTAACAACTTCTGACCCAAATTAGCACGAGTGGTATTACGCTTTAATCCACTGTTTCTTACGATACCTTGTTGGTCATCATAAGATGCACTTAAACGAGCAGTGGTTCCTTTGTTACTATACGCCCAGCTAAGGTTGTAGTTTTGAGAAATTGCTTGACGGAAAATTTGGTCTTGCCAATCGGTGCTTGCACCATTGTCAATACCTCTAACAGCAACACCAGCAGCAACAGGATCTGCACCACCATCAATGTTTGCTTTTTTAGCAGCCAACAAGAAGTCTTGTGCATTCATCAAGTCATAACGACGGGCTGTGTTTGCCATGCTAGTTGTAGCACCAAAATTAAAAATACCGGCTTTTCCACCTCTACCTTGTTTGGTAGTGATTAAGATTACACCGTTTGCACCTCTAGAACCATAAATGGCAGCAGCAGATGCATCTTTTAATACAGTAATGCTTTCAATATCATTTGGGTTTAAGAAAATCAATGGGTTTTTAGGAGTTGTGCTTCCTTCAACACCACTAGCAGAACCCAATGTACCACCTTGAATCAACGGAACTCCGTCAATTACATACAATGGTTCTTGTGCACCACTAATAGATCCTGTACCTCTAATATTGATTGTTGCAGCAGCACCTGGCTCACCGGTTGATGGAGTAACCAACACACCTGGAGTACGGCCTTGCAACAACTGATCTGGAGAAGCAATTTGACCTTTGTTAAAGTCTTTCTCCGTTACACGCGCAACAGAACCTGTTACGTCTTTTGTTTTTCTAGAACCATAACCAATCACCACTACATCAGTTAACGCATCAGCGGTTGATGTTAATTTGGCATTGGCCGTATTGGTTGCAGAAATATTCACTTCTACATTACCAAAACCTGCGAAAGAAATCACCAATGTTTTAGTGGTAGAAGGAACAGTTAATTTGTAGGAACCGTCTGCACCCGTTTGGGTACCTGTTGAAGTTCCTTTAGCTACTACAGAAGCACCAGAAAGTGGTGATCCGTCTTTTGAGTCAGTTACCTTACCGGTAACCGTTTTTGTTTGCGCATGCGAGAAGATGGCAAACAGACAAGCGAAGGCACCCAATAATATGGGCCTAGCAAGCAGTCTTAGATTCATAAATGGCAGTTTACTGGTTATTAAGCGTGTACAAAATACACATTTTTTGGTTTAAATAAAATTTTTGTTAATTCTTTAGAAAATTTTCAAAAAAAATTATTCGACACCTATATATGAATGATTTGTACCTGTGTTATGACCGCATCACTCAAATTTATGTTGCATCAATGGCAAACATTTTTAATAAGTAAGACGGTTAACTAAAACGCAAATATGTAAGGAATAGTGTCACTAGTGGGCTTAAAAAAAGATAAAAACCAATAATTGGCAAATACCCGCAATATTTCGTCGCATATAAATTAAAAAGCCGCAAAAATCATACAGATAATTGCGGCTTTAAAATTATTAACTCATTTATAGTAGTGTTTTAAACCTAGCTTGGTATGCTTTCATTTCAGTCTCTAAAACATTGATACCTTTTTCTTGGCTTTCAGAAAGTGGCTCCAAAGCGGTTACCATATCTAAATAAAAATCACTTATTCTTCTTCTGAATTTTTGTTCATCAAAAAATATGGACTTTCTATTAAGTTCAATTAATTCTCTTTTAAAACTATCCAGTGCTTTAATTTTTTTACTCAACTCATCATTAGTTGTTTGCTTATTCCAAATAGAAAGTTTACTATCAATGGTATCTACCATAACTGATAATTGTTCTTCTAAAACAAATAAACGCATGCTTTGCTTATAGAGTTTCTGTAATGCAATTTCAGTTAAGCCTGCTGCAGGATTTGGTAAAACAGTTAAAGTTTGTACACTACTGTCTTTCCCTGCTTTTACTACAACCTTGTATTTTCCAGCAGCTACTTTAGGACCATAAAATCCAGCTGCCTGCACAGATGATTGTGCAATAAACCCACCCTTAGCAACACGTGGTGGATTAGAAGTAAGTGTCCAAAAAACTTTATTTAATCCCTTTAATCCTGATCCATTAATGTCTTTTATTTTTTTATTTTCAGCATTGTAGATGGCTATCTTAACAATATCATTACTACGCTCCTTTAAATAATAATAAAAAGTAGGGGCCAATGATTTAGCTGCACCAGCATAGCCTACTAAATTAGCTGCTGGTTGAGGATACTGTGCACTAAATTCATACTTGAATGGTTGAATAGGATAAAACAACAAAGGTTTGCTTAAATCGGATTGAACCATTTCTCTTAGTGGTTGAATATTATCAATAATATAAACACCACGTCCGTGAGTGGCAATAATCAAATCATTTGTTGTAGGATGAATTTTAATATCTCTAACCAAACTATACCAAGGTAAATTTTGGTACTTACTTCTCATCCAAGTTTTTCCTGCATTTAAAGAAATAAAGAATCCTGATTCTGTTCCTAAAAAAAGCAATGAAGGTGTTTTAGGATCTTCTCTTATAATATGTGCAAATCCACTGAACTCTTCAGATTCAAATTTGGTAAAACTATTTCCTCCATCATTACTTACTACTGCATAAGAACTATTATCTCCATACATATGATGATCAAGCGTTACAAAAATGGTATTGGGATTATGCGAAGACAATTCAATACTACTTATCCATGCCTGCGCCGGAACACCTGCTTTTGCAATACCTGCATTTTTATTGGCCCAAGTTTTACCGCCATTATTAGTAAACATTAAATTACCATCATCTGTACCAACCCAAATGATGTTTTCGTTTTGTGGATGTTGTACTAAAGTAAAAATGGTACCGTGATTTTCCGCACTTGTATTATCTCCAGTTACACTTTCACTGTTTTCAGATTTATTTTGAATGGCTTTGTTATTTGTGGTTAAATCAGGAGAAATTCTTTCCCAATTTTTTCCATTGTCTCTAGATCTAAATAAATACTGCGCACCTACATATAAATTGCTTTGCAATTTTCCAGAGGCAGACTTCGTGTTAGACTTGGCAGTTACAATAGGCGTATTCCAATTCCATCGATGGTCTTCTTCACCAACTTGTTTCTTAGGTTTCATTCCAGTAGACAAACCGGTTCTTAAATTAATGCGATACATTTCTCCACCCTGAGATTCAGCATAAACTATTTTCTCATCTACTGCATCTGGTTGAACCCAAAATCCATCACCGCCACCTAATGCTTTCCAATCGGTAGACGAAACCCCACCTGGTGCAGTATTGGGGGCCATCCAATTGTTATTATCTTGTAATCCACCATAAATATTATAAGGCGATTGATTGTCGGTACTTACATGGTAAAATTGAGGTACAGGTAAGTTGTTCAAAAACTCCCAAGTAATTCCTTTATTATAACTCAAATAAACACCACCATCAGTTCCTAAAAATAACATATCGGTATTATATGGATTCACCCACAATGCATGATGATCGGCGTGAGGAGTTACACCTCCAATTACGGTATTGCTGAATGTTGCTCCACCATCATTGGAATAATTAAAATCATAAGCAGGCCTGTAAACTCTTTTGGGGTCTTTGGGGTCAATAACCAATGTGCTAAAATAAAATGGTCTTGCTGTTAAGCCCGTTGCAGCAGTTAGTTTGGTCCAAGTTTCTCCTTCATCATTAGACTGATAAAGGGCAGATGTAGCCGCTTCAACTAAAGCCAATACTTGTGAAGGCTTTGAAGGATTGATACTGATAACAACTCTACCTAAATTTCCTTCAGGCAATCCCTTGGTAATTTTATTCCATGACTTGCCACCGTCATTAGATTTATAGAGTGCAGAACCTGCACCACCAGAAACAAATGAAAATGGTTTTCTTCTAAATTCCCAAGTTGATGCAAATACTATATTCGATTTTGTTGGATGAATGGCAATATCTGCGCATCCTGTATTTTCATTGATATACAAAATCTTTTCCCAGGTTTTGCCTGCATCTATTGACTTATATAAACCTCTATGAACAGAAGATTTAAACAAAGGACCAGGAGCCGATACATAAACCACTTTCTTATCTGAAGGATCTAATAGTATTTTGCTGATATGTTCGGTACTATCCAATCCCAATTTCTGCCAATTGCTTCCACCGTCTGTAGTTTTAAATAAACCAGCACCAACTGATACTGAATTCCGCATATTACTTTCACCAGTACCAGCATATACTACTCTTGCATTTCCTGGTTCTATTGCCAATGCGCCAATTGATTGATTGTACTTATCAAAAATGGGACTGAATGATTGGCCTCCATTTTGACTTTTCCAAATTCCTCCACCAGCAGTACCTACATATAAATTAAGTTGAGCGTCTGCATAAGCGCCTTCAATGGCAGTGATTCTTCCACTCATGGTTGAGGGACCTAATGCCCTTGCTCCCATAACTTGAAATTGTGCAGTATTGAAAGAAGGAATGTTTTGTGCATGCAATAACATGCCTATGCCTGAAAACAGGACAGCAAATAAGTATCTCATGTTTGGAATTATTTAGTTTCCAGAAAAAATAGCTTCGTCAATAGTTGGATTAATCGTCACTTTGTTGGTAACCATCATCATCATTCCCATATCAGACTTGAAAGCCATCTTAATACCATTCTCCAATGTTTTGTAATCTAGGTATTTAACTGACTGCTTCATTTCTTGACCCTGCTGCTTAACAGTAGTCTCTTCTTTGTATATTAAGTTGGTAGTAAGGTCAAAATAGTACGTTTTTTCATTGCCATTCTTGGTGGTCAATTTCACTTTATGGTAAGAAGTACCTTCTTCCTCTTCTTTACCTAAATATTCAACAGTTGAACCTTTCTCTTTGTAATTTACAAACTCATCTTGAACATCTAATTCGTCCACTTTAGTTTTAAGTTCATCGGCGGTAATAGCTTCTAAACTGGTTTTACCCATCAATGGATTTTGAGACCATCCTTTCGTAGGGGTGGTAATATCAATGATTACATTACCCTGGAATTCTGCATCAACACGCATTCCTTTCATGTGAACAGCTTGCATGGTAAATGGAATGGCTAGCCCCTGCACTTCAATTTGTCCTTCTACTTTTAATGACTGTATTTTACTCCATTTGTCTGCACCACCAATTGCAGCTACATACTTGTTAATCACTTCATCAGCTGTTTGTGCCGAAACGCTTGCTATGGCAGCAAAAACCACTAAAACCGACAATAAAATCTTTTTCATAAAAGTTATTTTTAAATAATTTGACTAATAAGTATTAAAATTTAAACCAATATTACAGTTTTGAGAAAAAATTCAACTTTTTTATATGTTAATGGTATATTAATTAAACAAACAGCATTACTTGCAAGACTTTTCTAATTCTAAAACAGCAGTTACATTGCCCAATGCGGCTGCTTTTTGCAAATCTGCACAACCGCCTCCTGTTTGCTTAAGTATTACTTTAACTATTCCCCGGTTTAAATAGATATCTCCATTGCCGGAATCTTGCTCTATTGCTTTGTCATAATCGGCTAATGCAGCAGCGTATTGCTTTAATTGTCCTTTTGCAATTCCTCTATTGAAGAAGATATTGGGCATTTCTGGGTCTAAAAGAATCACTTTATTAAAATCGGCAATAGCACCTAAATAATCTTTGGCTGCATATTTAGATAATCCACGATTATACCAAGCTCCTGCATTTTTAGGTTTTAATCTAATGCAGGTGTTATAATCGGCCAATGCCCCTTTTTTATCTCCTAATGCTGCTTTAACTACTCCTCTATTAAAATAGATATCGCCATACTTCGGGTCTAATTTTAGGGCGCTATTATAATCTTCTAAAGCTGCTTCAAAGTCACCTGATTTTTCATATTGTATTCCTCTATTAAAATAGGCCCCCACATTCTTTTTATTCAATTCAATAGCACTAGAGAAATCATCAATAGCTGCAGCTGTATCGGCCAATTCTAAATGAATCAATCCCCTGTTTACAAATAGGTCCCCATTTTTAGGATTCAATACAATTGCTCTATCAAAATCTTCCTTTGCTTCTTTAAACTGTTGCAAACTTCTTAATGCAACGCCTCTATTAAAATAAATATCGGCGCTAGATTGATTGTCTTCTAAAGCAATATCTAAATCGGGTAAAGCACCTGCAAAATCATTTAATTTCATTTTACAAAGTGCCCTATTAAAGAAAGCGTTTTCAACATTTGAGTCTAATGCAATCACATTATTATAATCGTCCAACCCATTTTTGTGATCATTCAAAGCAACTTTTGAAATTGCTCTGCTAAAATAAAAATCGGCAGCTGGTTCTATTTGTATGGCTTTATTGAAGTCTAATATGGCTGCTCTATGATTATTTAGTTTTGCTTTTATTACCCCTCGGTTAAAATAGACATCTCCATATTTAGGATTAAGTGATAGCGCTTTATCGTAATCAAGTAAAGCAGCTTGAAAATTATTGAGGTGCTCTTTTTCTATCCCCCTATTGAAATACATATTGGCGTTAGCAGGTCCAATTTTAATGGCCTTATTATAATCTTCAATGGCTCCTGCTGCGTCTCCAGCAAGTCCTTTAATAAAGGCCCTACTGAAGAATAAATTAGGATCGGAAGGGGTAACTTCCAAAGCGAAGCCAATATCTTCTATTGCCCCAGCATAATTTTTTAATTCTCGTTTTGCAATCGAACGATTCAAAAATAAATTAACATCATCTGGAGTTTCTTCTAACGCTAGGGTAAAATCTTCAATAGCACCTTGATAATTTTTTGTGGCCATTCGCTCTAAAGCCCGCTTTACCAACTGGTCTAAACTTTGCGACATCGCATCATTAGCTAAAACCAATAGCAATGCAACTAAAATCCCCTTAAATATACCTTTCCTATAAAACATAATATTGGCTAATTATCCGCAAGTTAATTACTCTGCCTCATTCTTGAGCATCATTAACAAAGTGTACGCGCCTTTAGTTACATAGTTAGCAGGTACAATTTCGTTCATTAATATCTCTGTTATTCCATTCTCGGTTTCACCAATATTTACCTCTGCTAATACAAACTTTTGCTTGGCCACTTCCTTAAAAACAAAGTGTTTCCCTTCAAATCTTACCACTGCATCAGCAGGCAAAGTGGTTGCCTTACGATTCTTCACTTTAATTTCTGCATTCATATAAGTACCTGGAATTAGTACTTTATCATAGGTTTCAAAGTGACAATGAACATCGGTATACCCCTCGGAATTCAAATCTTTACCAATTAATAACACTTCACAATCATACTTTTTATCTGCATTGTTATTGGTATAAGCAATAAGTGGTTGTCCAATGAATAGTTTAGATACATCTTTCTCAAATATTTTCAATGCCAAATGAATATCGGTGGGATTTACTAATTCGAACATAATTTCTGTAGGAGAAATATATTTCCCAATATTTACATTCACTTTTGTTACATAGCCATCAATGGGGGAATAAATATTGACACTCTTACTGATATTATTCTCTGTTAAACTATTTGTATTTATGCCTACTAACTGTAACTTTTGTGCTAAAGCAGAAACTAAAATTTTCTGAGTTTTATAATCCGACTCAGCCTGCTGCAACATTTTATCACTGGTTGCTTGACTTGCATTTAATTCTTTTTGTCGGGCAAACTCTTTTTCTAACATCACTTGCTTTACTTTAGCCGTTAAAAAGTCTTGCTGCAACTGAATGTATTGTTGGTCTTCCATTACTGCCACTACTTCTCCTTTGTTCACATGCATACCTGGCAATAACTTACTTGTTTTTAAATAACCCCCTAAAGGAACACTAATAGATACCATATTTTGAGGAGGTACATCTACTTTTCCGTTCACTTTCATGAGTGAAGCCATTTCTAATTCTTGCATTTGACCAACTGTTATGGATGCATTTTTAAATTGATCGTTGGTTAAGACCAAAGTATCGGCAGTGGCTGTTTCTGCAACAGTAGCTTCCGACTCATTCTTATTAGAACAGGCTATTAAAAATAAGCCACCAAATAATATATATAAATAGGTTTTCATAATTCTTATTGTTGAATATAATAGGTTAATTGTATAATTGATTCGTTTAAGTTTCTAACAGCTTCTGTATAATCACTTCTTACGCTGGTTGCCTGATTAATTAATTGCACCCACTCTAAATAATTAATTAATCCAGCAGCTAATTGTTTGTTAGCAGTTTCAGTTATCACTTGTGCATTTTTTAATCCAGTTTTTTCTAGGTATTGAACCGTTGCTAAAAATTTAGCATACTGAGCAATAGCTGTTTGGTATTCAGTATTTAACTGCTGCTTTACTTGCTGGTATTTTGATTCAGCCATTTTTTCGGACAATGCTGCACTATTTATTCTAGCTTTTTGTGCCTTTGTAAATAAGGGAATTCCCATGCCTACTTGAAAAGAATTAAATCTTTTACCACTATAAAAAAGATTATCAGCACCTACTCCTCTAATACTTCCATTCAAAATACCCAAAGATAAATCGGGCAATAACTTACTCTTTTCTACTTCTGTATTTGCCAAAGCAATAGATTGTTGCTGTAGCATACTTTGCAAAATAGGGTGATTACGCAATAATGCAGTGTCTAATAAAGAAGAAGGAGATAATGGGCCTCTGCCTGTTTCTGGCATATAATTGTTGTGTGTATTTAATAAGAGTTGAAATTGCAATTGCACTATAGAAGCATCTTGTTCAAGCTGCTGAATTTGAATTTTAATTTGACCCAACAAGGTTTCGGCACTTGTTTTTTCTAAAATATTAGACTCTCCTGTTTTTAATCTCAAAGCTGCTTTTTGGTAAAATGCAGCATACAAACTATCTGCAAAAAGCAAGAGTTCTTTTTTCTTTTGCAAGTACACCATATGATAATACACTTGTTGTACTTGCTTTTTTAATAGGGCTTCTTGTATAGCAATATTCAACACACTATTTTTGAATTCTGCTTCTAATAAGGTACGTTCTCTTTTATATACAGTAGGGAAAGCAGTGGATTGGCTAATCCCTAATCTAGTATCAGTATAAATACTATTGATTTGTCCAATCTCACCAATAAATGCTGTTTTTGGCAAGTTGCCAGCAGTTCCAATTAGCATTTGTTGATACTGCATTTTTAACTGCTCATTTTTTACCAACAAATTATTTTTTAAAGCAGAGTCAACCGCAGATTGCACAGAAATAGGCTGGATAGTATGGGTTTGTGCTATTGAAATAGAACCCATAAATAAACATCCTAACATAATAGCAACCCCTTTATTGATGGGCAAACTGGCATTAAATCCCTTTTCGAACATCAAGTATAAAACAGGCAACACAAACAATGTTAGAAAAGTGGCAATCATTAAGCCCCCAATCACCACAGTAGCTAAAGGTCGTTGAACCTCGGCTCCAGCTCCATTACTCAATGCCATTGGCAGAAAGCCTAATGATGCCACAAAAGCGGTCATTAATACAGGTCGCAATCTTAAACTTGTACCTGTTAATACGATTGTTCTTAAATTATCCATCCCATCATTTTTAAGTCGGTTAAATTCGGCAATAAGTACTATTCCATTTAACACAGCTACGCCAAATAAAGCAATAAAGCCTACCCCAGCACTAATGCTAAAAGGCATATCTCTTAATGCTAAGAAAAAGATTCCACCTATTGCAGATAAAGGGATAGCTGAATAAATAAGCAACCCATGTTTAATTGAATTAAATGCGAAATAGAGTAATAAAAAAATGAGCACCAATGAAACTGGAACGGCAATCATTAATCTGGCTTTTGCTGCATTTAAATTTTCAAAAGCACCTCCATAAGTAATATAATAACCTACAGGAAACTTTACTTTCTTTTCTATTTTTTGCTGTAGCTCTTTTACAATTGTTTCAACATCCCTGCCCCTTACATTAAAGCCAATTACAATTCTACGTTTGGCGTCTTCTCTTTGTATTTGATTAGGACCATCTTTAATCTCCACTGTTGCCAACTGCGAAAGGGGTACTTGAATACCTGAAGGAGTTGGAATTAATAATTGTTGAATGTCTTTTAGGTCTTTTTTCATTTCTCCTTTAATACGAACAACTAAATCAAATCGCTTCTCTCCTTCAAATAGCAATCCACTACTTTGTCCTGCAAATGCCGCATTAACCACTTTGTTAATGTCTTGAATATTTAAATTGTATTGTGCAATGGTGCTTCTGTTGTATTCAATTAAAATTTGCGGCATCCCCGTTACAGCTTCAACATAAATACTTTTTGCACCATCTACTGTTCCTGCAATTTTACCTATACTAGCTGCATAAGCAGCCAAAGTGTCTAAATTTTCTCCGAAAATTTTACAGACTACATCTTGTCTTGCTCCTGTCATCAACTCATTAAATCTCATTTGAACAGGAAATTGGAAACCCGTAGTGATTCCTGGAACAGCAGCCATGGTTGCTCCCATTTTATCGGCCAATTCATTAAAAGTTTTAGCAGAAGTCCATTCTTCTTTTGGTTT
Source organism: uncultured Sediminibacterium sp. (assembly GCA_964612195.1). Lineage (GTDB taxonomy): Bacteria > Bacteroidota > Bacteroidia > Chitinophagales > Chitinophagaceae > Sediminibacterium. The sequence continues at coordinate 54,972 of CAZTDV010000015.1, read as the reverse complement.
TAGAATAACCATCAAATCACTTGCTTCCATGGGCATAGGATCAGTAGGCACTTCTCCGCTTCCAATTTTAGTTACAATCTTCTCAATCTCTGGATATTCTTTTAATAATAGCGATGCTGCTTTTTGAGTACTCTCCACCGTTGTAGTTAAGTTGCTCCCTGTTAATACCCGGGTATCTATTGCAAAATCTCCTTCTTCTAATGCAGGTATAAATTCACCGCCCAGTCTACTTAAAATAATTAAAGCAACTATGAATAAACTAATCACAAAGCCCAGTACCATTTTGGGGAAGTGCAAAATATATTCTAATGCCTTTTTATAACTAGCTTCTAACTTGGCCATAATACGGTCTGACCATGTTGGCTGATGGGCTATATTTTTACTCAAAAATACCGCACTCATCATTGGGATATAGGTAAGGGAAAGTATAAATGCCCCTAATAATGCAAAAGCTACCGTTTGTGCCATAGGCTTAAACATTTTACCTTCTATGCCTTGTAAAGTAAAAATGGGCAAGTACACTACTAAAATGATGATTTGTCCAAACACCGCACTATTCATCATTTTGCTGGCCGAATGATTCACTTCCTTATCCATTTGGCCCTGCGTTAATTTATTTACAACACTAAACTTTTTACTATGGCTTAATTGATGCATAACAGCTTCAACTATAATAACTGCGCCATCTACTATAAGTCCAAAATCTAGTGCACCTAAACTCATTAGGTTTCCACTAACTCCAAACAAGTTCATCATAATAATGGCAAACAACATTGCCAGTGGAATAACGGAAGCAACTATTAATCCTGCTCTTAAGTTTCCTAAAAAAACCACCAATACAAAAACTACAATCAGTGCTCCTTCCAATAAATTTTTCTCTACAGTACCAATAGCATTATTAACCATTTTAGTTCTGTCTAAAAATGGTTCTATTACAACTCCCTTTGGCAAAGACTTTTGTATTTGAACAATACGTTCTTTTACTTGCTTAATTACATCATTGCTATTGGCTCCTTTGAGCATCATAACTACTGCCCCTGCAACTTCTCCTTTGTCGTTATACGTCATTGCACCATATCGAGTAGCATGACCAATTTTTACTTCTGCAACATCTCTAATAAATAAAGGGGTTCCACCAATATTTCTTTTAATAGCTATATTTTGAATGTCTTCAATATTACCCAATAGACCTTCTGTTCGGATAAATAATACAGTAGGCCCTTTTTCAATATATGCTCCCCCCGTATTTTGGTTATTAGTTTCTAAAGCAGTAAAAACATCGGAAATGGTAATATTATGACTCAATAATTTAGAAGGATCTATTTCAACAGAATACTGTTTTAGCTTACCTCCAAAACTGCTTACTTCAGCTACTCCTTTCACCCCTAATAACTGTCTCCGCACTATCCAATCTTGCATGGTTCTTAGTTCGGTAACATCATACTTATCTTCATATCCTTTTTCGGGTCTTACCACATACTGGTATATCTCTCCTAAACCAGTAGAAACAGGCCCTAATTGAGGTGTTCCAATACCTGCTGGAATTTGCGATTGAACTTGCAGCAATCGTTCTGCTACTTGTTGTCTTGCCCAATAAATATCTGTTTCATCATCAAAAACAATGGTAACCAACGACAAGCCAAATCTGGAAAAACTCCTTATTTCTAATAAACCAGAAATATTGTTATTTGCTTGCTCTATAGGGAATGTCACTAATCTTTCTATATCTGTAGCACCAAAAGAGGGTGCTATGGTAATAACTTGAACCTGGTTATTGGTAATATCTGGAACAGCATCTATAGGAAGCTTATTTAAATTATACGTACCATATCCAATTAGGGCAATAATGAATAGCCCAATAATGAGTTTATTCCTTACGGAAAACTCAATAATTTTTGTCAGCATTTTTATTGAATTAAATATAAGTTGATTGGAACTGCAACTTGTGCAATACCCTAATTCTTAATCGGAAGCAAACTAAGCCTTTTCGGAGGCTGCCAGATATTCACTTGATAGGCAGAAAAAATAAGGGAAGGTTGATGCAAAGACCAAACTTTAATTACAGGTAGTGATGGATAGTGAATCTGTATAGCAGAACTAAAAGGCACAAATGCACTGGAAGATGAAGAAAAGAACTCACCAGCTGTTTTAAAAGGTAGTTGCATATCCCTATCATAGTCTTTGTCTTTTACATTCCCTTGCAGATAATGAATTTGCAAAAATTGGATAGGAGAAATTTGTGGTTCTTCTTGTTGGTGTTCTACAAAATGTTGAAATACCACAGGAATTTTTAATAACTCATGCGCTTCTGTAGTAGAACACAGATATATTGATAAAAATAATATGGCTATTCTCTTTCTCAATGAATAAAGGTACAACAAAATTAATAATCTGAATATGGGGCAGATTTGAGTAGCTGGCTATGCAGTGCAGACATATTATTTTGATAAAAAGGCATTGTAGACAATTTCTTCCAGATAGGAGATTCTCCAAATGCTTTCCAATGTGCATTTCTACTGTCTATATTATCAAAACTAGTCATGTACATTAAGTTGGGCATTCTAGATCCAAACAAAACGTCTGCATAAAAAACGGCATTGAATTGTAGTTGATTGAATAATTCTATTTCTCCGCCCTCATTAAACATATGAACTTTATTCAAATACTTTTCTTCAGTTGGGCTTTCATAACTACGTAGTTCAAAAATTCTCTCCGATTTTTTTGATTTTTCTGCAGGTAATTTCATTAAAGGCATTCCTTTAAAAGCGCGTAATAAAAACTGTTCGTATCGAGTATAAATGGGCGCAGTAATTGTACTATTTTCTTTTAAACTCCATTGAATTGGCTCCACTATTTTTTTTAAGTCTACCCCACTAATTAAAAGAATAAGTTGTTTGTCTTTTGCAGTATCATTTGCTATAGGTTTAAAAACGCCAACCTGCATAAATCCTTTTTGATGAAGCTTAGGAATCAATTGATTAGAAAAAAAATCATCCAACTTTTTTTCTTGCGTATCGGTAGCAAAATGATATACTATCATTTTGTAATACTCACTGATTGGGGCAGCAAATAAATTGCTTGCTACTAATATAAATAGTATGAATAATGTCTTTCTCATTATTTGATTATTTTTTGTAAATTTAAATAGCTGACTTGGTAACAGCAAAATTAGCCCTAATTGCTATATCCATGCCTACAAAGAAAAACAAAGAACTGCTTTCGGTAGCAGAATCTATTGCCCATTTTGGCACTTATGAGTTTGACTTAAGCACTCAAACCCTTATTTGTTCTAGTGGAATATATGCCATATTTGAATGGGCTTTAGATGAGCCCATTCCATCCCTACCATCAATAAAAGAACAAGTTTACCCTGAAGATCGAGAAAAGGTATTTAAAGATTTACTCAAATCAATTGAAACTAACAAAGCATATAAAACTGAATTTAGACTTGTTGCAAAAGAAGACCGTATTCGTTATATCAATTTTATTGCATCTATTAAAAAAGACGCCGACAATAATGATATTTCAGTTATTGGAGTTGTTCAAGACATTACAGAAGTTAAATTAAAGGAGACAGAATTAGAAGCCACACAGAACAGATTGAGTAAAATATTAAATTCCTCTCCAGATATAATTTGCACTTTAGATGAAGACGGTATTTTTAAATCGGTAAGTTCTGCATGTTTACATATACTTGGATATACTCCTGATGAAATGATTGGAAAGCATTACAATGCATTCGTTTTTAAAGAAGATTACTTTGCTTCGAAACAGGCTTTCGCAACATTCATGAATGGATTTAATATCACCAACTTTGAGAACAGGTATATCACCAAAAAAGGAGAATTAATCCCCATTATCTGGTCTGCTCATTGGGACAATGATGAAAGGCGAATGTATTGTGTTGCTAGAAATGGTACTGAAATAAAAAAGCAGGAAGAACTTCAAATTAAAAATGAAAAAAGATATAGGGCTTTGGTTAACAATGCAACAGATGCTATTTTAATTTTAAACAAAACTGGCAAGGCATTGTATGCATCACCATCTATATATAAAGTAACTGGCTATACTGAAGAAGAGTCTATGTCATTAAACCTATTGGAGTTAGTTCATACAGACGATTTAAATAAATTATTACAACAATACTTAGTAGCGGAGCAAAAAATTGGGGAGCCAATATCTGGAGACCCTATTCAATTTAATAATGCAAACAACCATTGGATTATTATTGAATTAACTATCACCAATTTGTTAAACGATCCTTTTATAGAGGGGATGGTAATCAATTTTAGAGATGTCAGCAGTAGAGAGAATGCATTGGCCGAATTAAAATTAATGGAATCTGTTGTTACTAATACCAGTGATTCAATCATTATAACAGAAGCTGAACCATTTGAATTACCCGGACCTAAAATAATATTTGTAAACGAGGCTTTCTGTAATATGACTGGCTATACAAAAGAAGAAGTGATTGGAAAAACTCCAAGGATACTACAAGGCCCTAAAACAGATCAATCGGCTATTCAGCAAATGAGTATTGCTATAAGAAAATGGCAGAAACATGAAACAACTATTTTAAATTATAAAAAAACAGGAGAAGAGTTCTGGATCAACTTTACCATCAGTCCTATTGCCAATGAAAAAGGATGGTATACTCATTGGATTGCTATTGAAAGGGATGTTACTGAAAATAAAGTTGCAGAACTAGAGAATAATCTTTTAGCTGAGATTAATCAATTGTTTTTACAACACAATAATTTAAATGAGCTTTTAAATAAAATAGTTAGAAAGATTTTAGATGCAGAAGATTTTTGCATGGCTGAAATATGGTTATTAAGTGCAAGTAAGAAAACTTTAAGTTTATCGGCCTCCGCTTTCAACAATGAAAATATGCGATTGTTTTTTGAAGAATCACAACATATTAATCATTTTGGAGAAAATGAAGGATTACCAGGTATTGCTTGGAAAGATAAAAAAATAATTTTCTGGGATAATTTAGGTGAGAATGAACATTTCATGCGAAGGAAATACGCTGAAAAATACGGATTATCGGCTATGTACACCATCCCACTTATAAATGGCGAGCAAGTTATTGGTGTTTTATGTTTAGGCATTTCAAATAAACATCAACCAACATCTGTATCAAAATTTCTATTCACCAATCTTAGCCAAAAATTGGCAGCTGAAATAATTAGAAAACAAATAGAAATTCAATTAAATAATATATTTAATTCTTCCTTAGATCTTATCATTATAGCAGGCTTAGATGGTTTTGTAAAAAAAGCTAATCCAGCAGCTAAACAGATTTTAGAATATGAAGCATCAGAAATTATCAACCTTCCCTTTACACACTTTATACACCCAGATGACGAAGTAATTACCAGACTAGAAGCAGAAAAACTAGCAAAAGGAGAAATCATCCCTTACTTCGAAAATAGATTGATTACTAAAAATGGAAATGTAAAGTGGATAGCCTGGACTTTTACCCCTTCAAAAGAGGATAACTTAATTTATGGAATGGGGAAAGATATTACTGAGAAAAAGAATTTAGAAGAAATTCTTAATAAGTCTAATAAATTAGCCCGTATAGGAAGTTGGGAAATCAATATTAATAAAGGTACTGTTTATTGGTCTGAAATTACTAAAGAAATAAGAGAAGTGGAGCCTGATTTTGTTCCTTCTTTAGAATTAGGTATTTCTAAATTTAAAGAGGGCTTTCATAGAAATACGATTCAAACAAGGGTACAAGAATGTATTAATTATGGCACTCCTTGGGACGAAGAATTATTAATAGAAACATTTAGAGGAAACTGGAAATGGGTAAGAAGTATTGGTGAAGGAGAATTCCTTAACGGTAAATGTATTAGGGTATATGGTAGTTTTCAAGACATCAATGAAAAGAAAAAAGCGCAACAAGAAATAATTGAAAGCAATGAACGATTTAGTTTAGTAGCAAAAGCAACCAATGATTTAATTTGGGATTGGGATATTATTACTGGAGAAACATTAAGATTTGGTAAATCCTTCTACGAAAATTTAGGCTACACGCAAAACTATTCAAAAACAAATAAAATACTTTGGCTTGAATTTATTCATCCTGATGATTTAGATAGAGTAGAAATGAATAGAAATGCCGTTTTTGAAGACCCTTCAAAAACCTATTGGGAAGACCAATATCGCTGCAAAAGAGCTGATGGCAGTTATGCTATAGTTTACGATAGAGGATATATTGTAAGAACAAGCAATGGAACAGCAATCAAAATGATTGGTTCTACACAAGACATTAGCAAACTCAAACAAAATGAAATTGAACTTGCTAAATTGAATAACCAATTAATTATACAAACAAAAGATTTAGCTGTTTCAAATAAAGAACTTGAAAACTTTGCCTACGTAGCTTCACATGACTTACAAGAGCCGCTTAGAATGATAAGCAGTTTTCTCACCCAGATTGAAAGAAAGTATGGGGATATTTTAGATGAGAAAGGAAAAAAATACATATTTTTTGCGGTAGATGGTGCCAAAAGAATGAGACAAATCATTCTAGATATATTAGAATTTTCTAGGGTAGGTAGGCAAGAATTGAAAATAGAAGAAGTAAATATTAGATCTATTCTAGATGAAATAATTGATTTATTTAAAAAACAAATTGAAGAAAAAAATGCAAAAATTTATATAGGCAAAATGCCCAATATTTTTACATACAAGGCAACTATTAGACAGGTATTCCAGAACATACTAAGTAATGCATTAAAATACCATCAAGAAAATCAAGCACCATTTATCAATATAAATTGTGAAAAAGAACATGATTTTTGGAAATTTAGTATTCAAGATAAGGGTATAGGAATTGAACATGAATACCATGACAAAATATTTGAAATATTTCAAAGACTACATAACAAAGAAGATTATAGTGGCACTGGTATTGGACTAGCCATTGTAAAAAAAATAGTTGAAACACAAGGAGGTAAAATATATTTAGAATCAAAAAAAAGGGAAGGAAGTATTTTCCACTTTACGATTCCTATAAATCAATTACAATCAATAAAAAATGATTGAATATGCCAAAGGAATTATTATTAGAAATAGATCAATTAAAAAAAATTATCGACCTATATGAGGAAAGTAATAGCGCTGCAAAAATTGGTATTTGGGAAGTAGATTTAATTAATCATCAAGTATATTGGTCTAAAACTACTAAACTTATTCACGGAGTATCTGATAACTATATCCCAAATTTAACATCTGCATTAAATTTCTTTAAACCTGGGATTAGCAGTCAATTAATAAACGAAGTCGTAGAAGATGCCATTCAAAAAAATAAACCCTATAATATTGAAGTTGAATTAATGAGAAAAGATGGGAGTACCTGTTGGATAAGGGCAAAAGGAACACCAGAATTAATAAATGGTAAATGCATTAGACTATATGGCACATTCCAAGATATTCAAGATCAGAAAAATAAAGAACTAGAATTAATAAATTCTGAATTAAAAATGAGTGCCGTATTTAATAATAATATTGATGCACTTTTTTTAACGAACCCAATTGATGGATCAATATTAAGAGCCAACAATGCTGCATCAAATTTATTCGGATATAGTGAAACTGAGTTCAGTCAAATTGGAAGAAATGGAATTATAGATATTTCAGATCCTAAACTTCCCAATTTACTAAAAAAGAGAAATAACGAAAAGTATATAATAACAGACTTAATTGGCATTAAGAAAAATGGAGAACGTTTTCCTATTAGAGTTTCATCAGCGATTTTTACCGACGCAAAAGGAAATACACAAGCAAGTACATGTATTATTGATATGACAGAAGTAATACATTACCAAAAACAGACAGAAGAAAGTGCTAGAAAATTTAAAAGCATTTTTGATTCAACTTTTCAATTTATTGGGTTTTTAAAGCCTGATGGAACTTTGACTGAAGCAAATAATACAGCTTTACAATTTGCCCGACTTAAACCTGAAGACGTAATAGGAAAAAAGTTTTGGGATTGTCATTGGTGGGATATTTCAGATAAAACTAAAGAAGAGTTGAGGTTAAATATAGAAAGGGCTGCCAAAGGAGAGTTTGTTCAATACGAAGTTGAAATATTAGGGGCAAATAATTCAACAACTACTATACTATTTAACCTAAAACCACTTTTCAACGAAAAAAATGAAGTCTATTCCATTATTCCTGAAGGAAGACTAATTCAAGATATAGTAGATTCCAGAAAAGAGCTTATTAGTAAAAATGAAGAATTGTCTCGATTTTCCACCATCGTTTCGCATGATTTAAAAGAGCCGTTGAGGATGGTTAGCCAATTTATGGCTAAGCTTGAACAAAAATACTCGGGATTACTAGATGATAAAGCACGCCAATATATATACTATGCAGTTGATGGTGCAAAAAGGATGGGTAATATGATTGATGAATTATTGGAATATTCTAGAATTGCTGAAAAAGACAAAACAGTTGAAAAGTTTAAATCAAAGTATATTGTTGAAGAAATAATTGCATCTTTTAGTCGGTCTATTGAAGAGAAAAGTATACAAATCAATATAGGTTCTTTACCAGAGATAAATGCAATAAAAACCGCGTTTAAAATCCTATTTAATAACCTTTTAAGTAACGCCATCAAATATGCCAATAAAACTAGCTTAACTTTAATAGAAATAGGGTGCGAAGAAGATGACAATTATTGGAAATTTAATATTACCGACAATGGAATTGGAATTGATAAACCATACCATGAAATGGTATTTCAGTTGTTTAGTAAATTAAACACCAATAATAATTATAAAAGTACAGGTATTGGTTTAGCAACTTGCAAGAAAATTGTGGAATTACATCATGGAAAAATTTGGGTTGAATCTGCTTTAGATATGGGCAGCACATTCTATTTTACCTTAAAAAAAAATTAAATGCCTAAGACAAAACCAAGTCATGTATTACTGATTGAAGACAACGAAGGTGATATTTTGCTTACTACAGAAGCCTTGGAAGAACGAGACTTAGCTGATAAAATAACCGTAATAAGAGACGGAAAATTAGCCATTGAATATTTAGATAACTTAGTTGTTAAAGATCATCATGCTCTTCCAGATATTATTTTATTAGACATTAATTTGCCTAAAAAAAATGGACATGAAGTTTTACAACATATTAAAGAGTCATTTGAATTAAAACAAATTCCAGTTATTATGCTTACCACTTCCTCTGCTGAGCAAGATATATTGGAATCGTATAAAAATTACGCAAATTGCTATATAACTAAACCTACAGACGCTGAAGCGTATAATTCAGCTATGGAATCTATTGAAAATTTTTGGATGCAGACAGTAACGCTTCCTAACAATCATTAAAATGATCAAAGACAAAAAGCTATATAATATTTTAGTTATTGAAGATAATCCTGGTGATTTTTTATTAATTACAGATTATATAGAAGAGCAAATTAGCAATCCTGCTATTTCACATACAATCAACTTTAAGGAGACTAAACAAATTTTAGAGACAGCAAAAAATGTATTTGATGTTGTACTATTAGACCTTTCACTCCCAGATAATAATGGAGAGCAATTGGTAGAAGATATTCTAATGCTTTGTAAAGATATGCCAGTTATTATATTAACTGGTTATACAGACGTGGACTTTAGTATCAATTCAATTTCTAAGGGAATTGCTGACTATTTATTGAAAGATGAATTAAATGCAGATGCACTGTACAAAAGTATTATCTATTGTATAGAAAGACTTAAGAAAAATATTGAACTTTCTGAATCAGAAAAAAGATACAGTGAGTTATTCCATTTAAGCCCACTACCCATGTGGGTGTACAATATAGAATCCTTGGAATTTTTAGATGTTAATGAAGCTGCTCAAAAACACTATGGTTATGCTGAAGTGGAATTTTTAAAAATGTCGATCCGAGATATCAGACCAGTTGAAGATATCCCTCATTTTGAACAACAGTTTAATCTAATGCATCAAAATCCATTTCAATATATATCAGGTATATTTAGGCATATTAAAAAAAATGGCGATGTCATCATTGTAGAAATTCAAAGTAATTATATTTCGTACAAAGGCAAAGATGCAAGGGTAGTACTTGTAAATGATATAACTCAAAGACTTGAATACATTAGTGCAATTGAATCTAAGAACAAAGAACTTCAAAATATTGCCTGGTTACAATCTCATGTAATGCGTGCGCCAGTAGCAAAAATTATGGGCATTGTTCATTTATTACAAAAAATAGAATTAAGCCAGCAAGAAAAAGATACTTTATTTGTAGACTTGATTTCTTGTGCCAATGAATTAGATATAGTTATTCATGATATAGCAAAGAAAACACATGATGCTAGGCTAAAGTAATCAATCCTTATTCTACTTCTAATTGAAATACTGTATCAACTTCGTCTTGTTGTATATTCTTCAAATAAATAAATACTCCTTCACTTACTTGTTTGTAATCTACTGGTACTTTTGAAGCAAATAACTGAACTGATTTAATTTTATTTCCGCTTAATGGAACAAAAATATAATTATTAGCAACCTTTTTTAATTGGTGTATATATACTTTCTTGTCTTTAGCGGTCACTACCCCCCATGCTTGGCTTGGAATAATATTTCCTCTAGTTCCCTGAACTGTACCACCAAATTGTTGCATCCAATTACCCAACAATTTTAGGGAATCAATATTCTCTAATTGGATTTTTCCGTTAGGCATTGGACCTACATTTAATAAGAAATTCGTATTTAGTGAAGCCGCTTTAACCAAATAATGAACTAAATCTTTTACAGACTTATGTGCATTGTCGGTTATATTATAGCCCCATGAATTATTCATGGTTTCGCAGGTTTCTAAAGGCAATTGATCCGATGGTTTTTGAAAGCTTAATCCGGTATGATTTTGGCCCGGCAAGTCCTTTTCGAACATTTGAAAATCTTCTTCAGGCAATGGATCTAAGTGATGATTATTTCCTATTAAACAAGCGGGTTGCAACTGATGAATTAGTGCATAAATTTCATCGTATTTCCAATCTATTCTTGAACTTCTATCTTTTGAACCTTCGGGATTAGTTTGATCCCAATGTCCATCAAACCAAATAGACATGATTTCACCATAATTGGTTAATAGCTCAGTAAGTTGAGCTTTCATAAACTTCAAATAAGATCCATAGTTACCTCCTGTCTTTCTTCCAGTTCCTTGTCCTGTTCTGCCAGTAGAATAAGGATAATCTTCCCTATACCAATCTAAAGTTGAATAGTATAACCCTAATTTCATTCCTTGTTTCTTACACTCTTCGGCCAATTGCTTTAATACATCTTTTCCGTAAGGTGTATTGGTGATTTTCCAATCACTCTGTTTTGTATCCCAATTAGAAAACCCATCATGATGTCTGGTGATAAATACAATATATTTCATACCAGCAGATTTTGCAGCCCCTACCCATTCAGCTGCATTGAATTGTGCTGGATAAAATGTTTCTTTTAAAATAGCATAATCTTTTACTTTGATATTTCTATTCTGCATCACCCATTCACCCGCCCCTAACATACTTGAAACGCCCCAGTGAACAAACATTCCAAAGCGATTATCTTGAAATTCATTTCTTGCAATTAAATTTTGAGGCGTTGGTTGATATGCTTGCCCAGTCATTTGAATACTAATCGCTAATAAAAAAACAAATAAGAAAGTTCGTATCATAATATGACTTTTTTAAATTCAACTTCATGATCCATCAACCGCTCTAATAAAACAGTTTGATTAATAGCCCTGATCAAATTGTGATTTTTATAAAGTATCTGATAATATTTATCGTCATTAAAATAATCTGTTAGAAATCTTATTGCTTGCATATAAATCATGAACTGTGCAGCATAAAAGAAATAATTTTTTTCAATAGAAGTTAATTCATTCTTCATTTCTTTATAATAGCCTTCTACAATTGCAAAATAAAATGAGGGCCTCACTATTATTTTACTTATATCTTCCTCATTTTCTGAAACAGGACATAAATAAGTTCTCATCATGTCTCCAACATCACTAATAAAATAACCAGGCATTAAAGTATCTAGGTCAATAATACATACAGCATTGTTTTCATCATTAAACAATACGTTACTTATTTTAGTATCGTGATGAGTTACCCTTTTTTTAAATGAAGGGTTTTGTGTGATTGCCTCGTATTGTTTTACTATATAATTGAACTTAACTAATCGATTAATTAAAGCTTGTTCTTCTTTAACTCTATTGAGGTTGCCATTTTGTATGGATTCAAGGAATTGATTATAACGAAAAGATAAATCGTGAAAATGAGGAATCGTTACTTTTAATTTTGATACATCAAATCCTCCTAAATAAGCGGTAAATCTTCCAAACTGTTCTGCCGCTTCAAAAGCTTGTTTGGTATTTTCAACAACATTAATGGTATGAGATCCAGTTATAAAAGGAAAAAGCCGATAATAACCCTTCCCAAAAATATGTACCAGCTCTGATCCCTCTACAGAAAGTATGGGCGCTGGAAATAAATAGTGGTGATAATTTTTCTTTAAATAATGGGCTATGGCTGCAATATTTTCATGAATATCTTCAGGATTTACAAAAACATTTTCATTGATTCTTTGCAGAATATAATTTTCATTAGTAGACCTTACTTTCCATGTACTATTAATGATTCCACTAGTGATTGGTTCTACCACTGAATCGGTAGACAATCCAAATGCATTCAGTACAGTAATCATTAATATTGATCGTTTAAAGCAAAAACAGGTTTTTTATACATCCATTGCCCACCAGTAAAATCAGGAAATTCTACTGTTTGATTTCCTAATTCTATAGAGCTTTCACTTAATGGTGTAATGGCACTCCAAGAAGCTGCATCATATACATCCATAGGGGTAGCTGTTTGATTTTTAATAGACTCAATAAAAGCATGTATTACAAAAAAGTCCATTCCACCATGACCTGCTCCTGCCGTTTCTTTACTCCATCTTACCCATAAAGGATGGTCGTATTTATCAAACCATTCTTTTTGAGACTCCCACTGATGAGGCTTGGGAGATTTCCCTTCTATATAAAGGGATTTATTCAAATCCATCCAAATGCCTTCTGTTCCTTGAACCCTAAAACCTAAAGAATAAGGTCTAGGCAAATTGGTATCATGCTGTAATAAAATGGTTTCCCCATTGTAGCAATCAATGGAAGTGGTTACCACATCTCCTAACTTAAATTTCACTTTTGCATTGGGATGATTGGCTCCACCCTTCTTAACCACATAATCGTGCAGTCCTTTAGCTTTTGAGGAGAAAGAACACAACGATAAGAAACGATTCCCTCTATTAATATTGATATAATGTGCAATTGGACCGATGCCATGTGTAGGATATAAGTCTCCATCCCTATAAACAGAATGTGTGGTTCTCCATGAAGCTTCAGAAAATCCTTTCTCACCAAACTCTACACCACCTCCATAAGGCCTCACTCCATCATTAAACTTGACTTCTCTTAAATCATGCTGGTAACCACCCTGCAAATGAACAATTTCACCGAATAAACCCTGTCGTACCATATTTAACGCAGCCATCACGTCTCTTCGATAGCACACATTTTCGAGCATCATTACCTGTCCTTTATATTGTTCAGCTGCTTTAACTACATCCCAATGATCTTGAAGAGTAACACCTAACATCACTTCTGTTGCAACATATTTAATTCCTACTTGTAAAGAATCAATAATCATTTCCTTATGTAATTCCCAGGGTGTTGCAATCACTACTCCATCTGGCTTTTCTTTTACAATCATTTCTTTCCATGCCTGGTTATTACCTGTATAAATTTTAGGCATTTTTTTTCCAGCCTTTTCTATCATTGCCTTTGCAGCAGAAAGCATTTTATCGTTTATATCGCATATAGCTGTTAAGTCTACATCTTCTCTGCGCAACAAAAGATCTAAGTGGTTTTGTCCACGAAGGCCAGTTCCAATAAGCACAACTTTTACCTTGGTGGCAGTTGTTTTTGCCATTAACATAGAAGTAGACAGCATGAAGGCACTAGATGCCATTGCTGATTTTTGAATAAAATTCTTTCGATTCATGATGCCGCAATTTTGAGCATTTGAATGTACGTAGAATATATGAAAGCTTATAAGTGAATTACAATTTTATCTAGCAGTGCTTTCCCATTCAGCATAGGAATCACTGGTTTCATAAATCTTTAGTTTTCTTAATTTGATTTCAGACGGAAGTTCAGCTAATAATACATTGCGTATGTAGAGCAAGATATTTTCTGCTGTGGGTTCCATTTCCCAAATGATTAAATTTTCTGATGCAGCAGCATGAGGGTGTTCCGCTAAAAAGTCATTTGATAAAATCAATCGATGATCTAATTGCTCAACTATTATTCTATTGACTATTTTTTTAAGGTCTTTAAAGTCTATTACAAAACCTGGTTTGGGTAAATAAGCCATATCATCAGCATCTGAACCTACGGTTACATGTAAAACATATGAATGCCCATGAATATTTCTGCAATGTCCATTGTAGCCATGAATGGCATGGGCTGTTTCAAATCTGAATATTTTAGTTACCTGTATCATTTGGCAAAAATACAGTATTATAATAACTCCCAATTTGTTCCCCTTGTTTTTGTCCGTTTTCAATGGCTGCGCGATAATGAATTCCACCATACATTCTACTCATACTTACTTCATTGGCAGCAGCTTTAATAGATGGAAATGATCTTTTCATTCCAAGGTATTTTAATTCGGTAGTGTCATTAAATGAAGTATTCTTTCCATAAGCTTCTGATAATACCGTAGCGGCTGCAGCTGAAATAACACTGTGTCCGCTAGTATACTCTGGGAATGGGGGTGTTTGCAAATAAGGATTCCATTCCGATTCTAAATTTTCCCTAATTACCGTAATTGGTCTTATAGTTTTACTTGTAAATTTTTCTTCCCAGGTTGATATGAAGCCATCAAAAATGGCTAAAGATGTTAAAGCATATGTTTTTGCAACTTCTACTACGCTCTTTTTAGATTGATTAGCAAGAATTGCAGTTATTCCCATCCAATGCCCTACTGGTGTTGTTTTTTTATTTGCATAAGTTAAATGGCCTTTGTGTTCAGAAACAAATGGATTGTCATCCCAATAACGGGCTATTGTTTTTTGCTCTTCGGTTAAGGTCTTACTCATTGTCAATAACTCATTAACCTCTTTATAATAAAGACTATTTGGCTGCATAGAGAAAGCAGGTGGTCTTACTGGTTTAAACTGTGCTGCAGAATCTAATAGCATTGGTTTAATGTATCTCCAATTGGGTTCAATTGCTTCTTCATAATCTGGAGGTGTTTGTTGCCAGATGCCTGTCTCTTTTAATACACTGAATTTAGGCATGCCTCTTGTAATTTTATACCCGTCTTTTGATGCACGTTCTAAAACAACAGCGGCTACTTTTTCTCCCCAAGCAATTGATGCTGTTTGAATTTCAGTTTCAAGATGTGAAAAATTTTCTATTAGCAAAGACCTGCTTTTTAGAATACTGTCTTTAGAAAAAACCAATGCCTCTGCCACTTTCATGAAAGCAATACCTGCAGAAAATGGATAATCAATCTTCAGTGATGTATCTGTTTGATTGATACTCGAAAATCCTTTTAATTTAGGAAGCAGACTTTCATAACCTGAATTCATTGACCGAAGGGCTTCATAAAAAGCCAAATTGCTGTATGCGTACATTCGTCCCGCAACAGGTGGATTGTTAATATCGTAAACAATCACATCAGTTAGTTGCTGAACACAAAAATTTTGCAGTTCTGCTCCTGAATAATTGTTGTTTGATTTGCTTTTACAACTAATGATCGCAGTTATTAGTAACCCTAAAAACAAAATGTAATTTTTTATTTTTCCTTTCATACAGTTTATGGTTGAATAGTTCTTGTTTTTTTGGTGCCAGCAAAAATGTCTATACTTTTCACCCCCTGAATTAGAAAAGCATATCTTGATGACTGAGATAAAAATCCTTGGCCAAAAGGATATTCCTCCTTCCTTTTTGACCCATTTTTAAAGTTGATTACTGAATGCGTTTCGTGATCCGAAATCTTTATTGGCAATTCCTTTTTGGTGGTCTGTTGAAATAATTTCATAAAATCTCTGTTTTGACCTGCCACTATTGTGGGCTGTCCATTTACAATTAATGAAGCTAATGACCTACCACTGGCTGGAGTATAAAACCCACTTTGAGCAATCGACAAGGGAGTGAATTTGCCTTTCCCAAAATTCAATAATACCATTCCGTTTAAAGCATCTTGTCTTCCTAAATATGGTGACATGGCATATTCATTACCAGTAAAAATTAAATCAACCCAGCCATCGTTGTTGATATCTTTAGGCAAGATGCCGAATATCGGTGATAGCTGAACTTGTGCTGGTAATTCATGAATTTCAAAATTAAAATTTCCTTTATTCTCTATCCAAATCGATTTTAAGTAGTTGGCCGTTGCTTTATAAGCATCCTTCTGTTGTTCTGGTACTAATAAATGACTCATATCAGTTGTTGCATAAGTAGCATAGTTAGGAAATTTTTCTTTCATAATACTCATCTCCCTTAACAGCAAATCTCTTCCTGCTAAAGGAAATTCTTTTTTTGTACCTCCTGTTTTGTCTACTATCCAATGGCTAAATATTACGTCTAGACTAAAATTATTATCAAAATCTTTTGCATATACATTCAATGGCTCATCATTAGTAGCATGCATAAAAGAATTGGCACCAAAATTTCCTGCAACATAATCTAGGTCTCCATCGTTATCCATATCAACAGAAACAATACTATTCCACCATCCTTTAAAAGTATCTAAAGGTGTTTTTTGTTTAACCAACTTTCTTCCATCATTTTTAAAAACATCAATACTCCCCCACTCTTTCGTTACCAATAAATCTATTTTTCCATCTGCATCAACATCAGACCATAGTGCTGCAGAAACCATTCCAATATTTACTAACTCTGGTGCTACTTTATTGGTTACATCAGTAAATAGAACTTTTCCTTTTTGCGAATTATTTTGATAGATAAAACTACTCGTTGGCATTGGATATCGGCCTGGTATTACTCTTCCTCCAATAAACAAATCGAGGTCTCCATCTAAATCATAATCTGCAGCAACAACGGCACTCTTCGTAGCTCGATTATTGGTAAAATCAGCAGCTAATTCAGAAAAATTTCCTTTCCCATCATTCAAATATAAATGGTCAACGTATGCTTTTGTTTGGGGTGGATTTTCTGCACCACCTGATACAATAAATAAATCCAAATCATTGTCTTTATCAACATCTATTATAATGATTCCAGCATCATCTTGCAACTGTGGGTTATTATTTCCTGGTAAAAATTTTCGAATGAATTTCCCTTTCGCTGTTTGAAAAAAAATGGATGCATGAAAAGGGGAGCCTCCCCCTGATACTATATCATCTAGCCCATCTCCATTTAAATCACCCGTTGCTAAAGATGGTCCATATTGGGTAAGCTTATGCAGCAAGAGTCTTTGAATATCGAAATCTATAAAATCTACTTCCGAAAAACCGTAGTTAATTCCTGCGTTTTGGGTAATATCTGTCAGGAACGATTCAATGTGAGTAGGCGGCTGTAATCCCCCCGTATCTACAGCAGATGAATACCCGATATTTAATTGTTGATTGGCTTGCAAATTGGTTTTTAGCGTAGACTTACCATTGGGCCATATTACTCTTACTGAGTCAATTAACGTTTGTTTTCCAACCCCAAAATGTATCACTTGTTCAACACTGGAAAGGTACCCACGATAGGGAGAATATTCCATTACTTGATGCTGACCTTTTGCATATAGATGTACCCATGCACCCAGTGCCATTTTATTTTGTGCTGTACCACTTAATGATACTCTTAAATAATTATCGTGCTCTTTTTGTTGCTGTTGCGTATTTTCTAATAAAGTAGCTGGCATATTGGTATTATTAATTACCAAATCCAAATCACCATCATTATCTAAATCTGCATAAGCCATTCCTGCTGAAAAACTAGGGCTATTAATCCCCCATTCTTTTGATTGATCATTAAAATGCAAATCGCCATTATTCTTAAATGCATAATTGCTGATTTTCACTTCTGGTAACTGTCTGAGCACTTCGTCTAAGGGTGCATTGGCTACTGCGTTTTGTCTATAAGCCATAAAGTCTTTATCAGACATGTCTTTGGGTAAACCATTGGTTACGAACAAGTCTTTAAATCCATCGTTGTCCATATCCATTAAAAGGGGAGCCCAACTCCAATCGGTATGAGCTACTCCGCTGAAATAAGCAATCTCACTAAATGCTGGTCTTGAAATAGTATCATATCCTTTTGGAAGAAATCCTTGATTCAGTTGCAATGTATTTCTTGGATACTGGTAGATATATCCATATCGATCACTATTTTGAAATGTTTGATAACTGATATCGGAGTGCATCATTTTTTGCCGATAATGATCGGCAGGCATCATATCTGTTTCAATAATATCTGCTAATCCATCATTGTTGATATCTGCAATGTCATTGCCCATTGCATTTTTACTGGTATGTTTAAAGTATTTCGCTGCTTGATCGGTAAATGTTCCATTTTGATTATTGATATAAAGCACATTATTAGATAAATAATCATTGCTTACATATATGTCTTTGAATCCATCTTGGTTAATATCTGCAATACTAATTCCCAAACCATGACCTTCTATTAAAATACCCGCCTGTACTGAAACATCTTTAAAAACTGGATGCCCCATGATTGAATCAAAATTATTTTGGAACAACTTATCTGTATTAGGCCAAGTCCCATCTTTTCTAATAGGCCTGAATTCATTGGGGTAGGTGCCATCTAAATCGTTAACTAAAAGATAGACGTCTAAATCTTGATCGTTGTCGTAATCAAAAAAAGCAGCCATATGGGTATTGGAAGCATCAGCTAATCCATATTCTACAGCTTGATCTTTGAACTCAGGAACACCTGTGGCTTTGCTTACGCCTTGATTAATATAAAGTATATTTTTTCTTTTATTACTGTCTGGCAAAACCGCAGCACAAACATAAATATCCATTAATCCATCATTATTGATATCAATGATACTGGCTCCTTTATTCCATTTACCATTTCCATCAACGCCTGCTTTTTGGGTAATATCTTCAAAAGTTAAATCGCCTTTATTTAAAAATAGTTTATTGGGCACTCGATTACCCGTAAAGTAAATATCGGGTAAACTATCGTTATTAAAATCTCCAATACCAACCCCACCACCATTGTAGATATATTCATAATTCAACACATTTAACTCTGGTGATTCGGATATGGTATTTGAAAAAATTAATCCAGATTTTTCTGGGTTAATTTCCATAAAGAGTGGACGTTTCTGATTACAAGACAAAAGAAATAAAATCAAAAAAACAAGGAAAACAGATGACTTCATACAGTGTTTTAATAATTGTGTCACTTAAAGTACTAAATTAGTTTAAGTTTTTGCCATTTAAAATAGGAATGAATAAACAATGTTCAACCATTTAATTCGTTTTTAATACCCCGAATTATCCCCCTTTTATGTTTAGTGCCAACCGTATTAAATACATTCATTTTATAGGATTTGTCATTGTATTAATTGGCTGTCTAAATTTGGTTGGATGGCAATTTGATATCACGATACTAAAGAGCTTCTCTAGTGAAATGACATCAATGAATCCGCTCACTGCCATTACTTTTATTGCAGCAGGTATTTGGTTATACTTTTTTAAAGAAAACAGCTTAAATACCCGAACCGTTGCTTTTGGAATATTTGTTTTATTAGTTGGTGTAATACACAGTTTATCAGACCAATTTTCTATTAAATTCATCAATTTAGATCATTTGTTGTTTCAAGAAAAACTAGATGCTAGTGATATTAATTCACATTTAGCAACTACTACTGCTTTTTTATTTATGCTTAGTGGCATAGTGATGATTAGCTCGCATACACAAAAAAAATGGATACTGAATTTTAGGCAGATGCTTAGCACTATTATTTTTACTATAGCCTATAGTTCAATCTTAGGATATATATATGGCAGAGATTCTGCTTATAGGTTAGAGGGGGTTCCCACGATTGCTTTAAGCACAGCAATTGTTTTTCTATTACTGAGTGTTTCCTTATTTCTATGTAATATTATGCATGGAATGCCTAAACTTTTCGCTTCAATATTAGAAGGCAGTGCATTACCAAGAAGGGTTTCTTTTTTTATACTAGTATTCCCTCCTTTTCTTGGCTATCTGAGAATTATTGGTGAAAGAAAAGGGATGTATAGTTCCGAGATTGGCATAGAATTACATACCATGATATTTACGCTAGTGATTTTTATTCTAGTTTATTTTTATGCCAACTTACTAAATAAGAAACAAAAAGCCAGCCTTGTTTTGGAGGCCCAATTAGTTGAAAGTGAAAAGAAATTTAGAAAACTGGTTGCGTCATTAAGAGAAGGTATAGCTAGTATTGATTATAAGGGTAAAGTTATTTACTGCAACCCGAGTTATTGCAAAATATTAGGATATACAGAATCTGAATTAGTTGGAAGTAATGTGATTGAAATGATTATTCCAATAGACAGGCGAGCGTATTTTTTAGATAAATTAACCAATAGAAGTAACGCCATACAAGAAGATTATCAAACTGAAGTTATAAGAAAAGATGGAGAAAAAATCACCATTGATATTAAATCGAATGCTTTGTTTAATGACCAAGGAGCTAGTGATGCATATGTTGTGAGCATAACAGATATTACAGATGAGATTAGAAAAATTGAAGACATTAAAGCATTTTCTTCCATTGCTGCACATGACTTAAACTCTCCTATCAATAAAATATTAACAGTTGTAGATTTAGTAGACCCTAATAGTTTAAACGAAGAAAATAAAGAGTTCTTAGAAATGGTTAAAACAACCATCGTAGGAATGAAAACCCTAACCCAAGATTTATTGGCTTTTTCAAGGCTAGGTACAAAAGCTTTGGAACAAACAACAGTAAATATTCATGAAATTGTTCAAGAAGTTTGTAAACAACAAATTCCAGCTAATTTTAAAGGAAAATTAGCTATTCAAGACCTTCCAGTGGCAAAAGCAAACGAAGGAGCAATTAAACAATTATTCAACAATTTGATTTCAAACGCTTTCAAGTACTCTTCTCGTAAAGAATTACCAGAGATTGAAATAGGTGCTTATACAAAAGATGGACAAACTTTCTACTTTGTAAAAGATAATGGCGTTGGCTTAAATGCTGAACAATTAAAAACCCTATTTACTCCATTTAAGCGCTATCACAGTAAATTTGAAGGAAACGGATTAGGCTTAGCAATAGTAAAAAGAATTATAGATAAACACGGTGGTAATATTTTTGCCGAATCAGATACAGACAAAGGCTTAACTTTTCATTTCACCCTTTCCCCCGACTAATTTCAAATTACATCCGTACCGTTTTGTATTGTTGCTATATAATAATCGAGTGGCAATCCCATTGCCTCTTCGTAAGCCGGCTTTATGCTATTGATAAGCGTATTAATTTTATCAGATTGAACCAAATTGATTGTACAACCACCAAACCCTCCGCCCATCATTCTTGCGCCAATTACTTCTTTACGTGCCCTTACAAAGTCTACTAAGTAATCCAATTCTTTACAACTTACTTCGTATTGTCTACTTAGTCCATCATGTGTTTTAAACATACAATCGCCTAATGCAATTATATTATCTTCTTGCAAAAATTGGCATGCCTGATTCAAGCGTTCCATTTCATCAACAACAAATCGACTTCGTTGATAAATTACATTATTAAATGGCAAAACATATTGATTGAGCATTTCAACAGTTGCATCTCTTAATGAAATTACTGCTGGATGATATGCTTGAATCATTTCTACCGCTTGTATACATTCTAATCTGCGAGTATTGTATTCAGAAGAAGCCAATGAATGTTTTACATTAGTATTTAATAATACTATTTTAATTCCATCTAGTTTAAATGGAACATATTCAAATTCAAGTGAACGGCAGTCTAATTTTATTACTTGATTTGTCTTACCCATCATAGAAGCAAATTGATCCATAATCCCACATATTACCCCTGCATATTCATGCTCTGCTTTCTGAGCCATAGTAACCATTTCTACTCGTTCAATATTGGTTTGCAGTAAATGATTCAATGCAAAAACAGTAGCACACTCAACAGCAGCAGAAGAAGATAATCCGGCACCTATAGGTACATCACTTGCTAATACTGCATTAAAACCAGGTAAAGAAATATTACGTTTTAAAAACTGTGCTGCAGCACCTAATATATAATTGGGCCAACTTATATCGCCAATAGGTTTTAGCTCGTCAACTGTAGTAGAAAATGTTTCATTTAAATCTAAGGCAGTCAAATGAATTTCATTATCATTTCTTAAAGAAACCGCCAAATAAGCTGCTTTATCAATTGCTGCTGGCAAAACAAAACCATTGTTATAATCTGCATGTTCGCCAATAATATTGACTCTTCCTGGAGACCTCACAATTACGGCAGGCTGAAGATTGTATTGATCAAAAAAAAATTTTTCTACTGTTGCTTTCATGGTTTACCAAAATTAAAAGGAATGCTAATTCCGAACACATCTAAATCCGGTATGTTCCAAACCTGTATCAGGGCTACTCTTCATTCTTCTTGCAACACGATATCCACTACAATATGAATCATTACATAGAAAGCTTCCGCCACGTAACACTCTTTTAGGGGTATAAGGGTCTTGTGGGTCATAGCTTTTATTAGGTCCTATAGGATTATAGCTGTTGGTTTTTTCAAGCGTCTTATAATAATCATGACCATACCAATCACTACACCATTCCCAAACATTTCCAGCCATGTCGAATAATCCATAATTGTTACATGAAAACATTTTTACTGGGGCATATTTTAAATATCCATCTTTCTGCTCGTTGTAATATGGGAAAGTTCCTTCCCAACTATTTGTTTTAGGTTTTCCTTGATTAACTGGCTCGTTGCCCCAAGGATAAATCTGGTTGATCCGTCCACCCCTTGCTGCAAATTCCCACTCAGCTTCTGTAGGTAATCTTTTCCCAGCCCATTTACAATATGCCATTGCATCGTCCCAGCTTACATGAACTACGGGATAATTTTCTTTCCCTTTTATTGAACTGCCTGGCCCCTGTGGATGCTTCCAATTTGCCCCTGTAACCCAACTCCACCACTGACTATAATCGTTTAAGTTAACCGGACCAGTACTTTGTTTAAACACTAAAGAAGCAGCAACTAATAAACTATCAGCTGGTTTAGGTGTACCTGGCGGTACTGATTTTTTTAATTCATTCCAATCAGGTTTACGCTCTGCTGTGGTTATATATTGAGTTGCATCCACAAATTGTTGAAACTGCGCATTGGTAACTTCCGTTATATCCATATAAAATGGCGCAATTGTTACTTTATGTTTGGGGAATTCATCTTCCGCAGATTGATCATTATCTCCTCCCATTTCAAAACTTCCACCAGGTATCAAAACCATATTTTCATAGGTACTATCACCTCCAAAAGCAATCGTTGAATCTGCAGAAGCGCTAAATCGTTGAGTCACTTGCATACAAGCATGAGCAGTGTCTTTTTGTGCTTCCACTTGTTGATTATTGTTGCGGTTGTTACAACTAAATAGCAACAACAAAATGCAAGAAATATATCCGCCCTCTTTTGTAAACATCCATTTTATTTTGTATTCCCTAGATCTTCAGCTAAGTTATACAATTATGGCGCTGATAAATTACCCAACTCAGTATTAGTGTATTTGTTTAATTACCTCTTTCCATATCACTGTTAATTATTGCGTCAAAATCCGACTGAGAAATAAATTGAGGTGTATACGAACCTCCTGAATTTAAAATATTTTTATAAAAAGAGCGCATATGATTCCGACTTCCTTTATTTAAATTATCATAAACGAGTTTGATATCTAGGTTATCAATTTTTAATAGTGCCTTATTTAAATCAAAAATGTCTAAATCTTCAATTGTAGCTCCAACTTTAAATGCGTTGAGCAATGAAATATTTCCAGTGGCAACTAATTGATTATATAAGTTTTGAAGTGTTACATTATTAAAAACACCTACCGCATTTGACCCCACAGGATCAGGTATAGCATACTTGTTTAACAAAATCAGCACCGCATCCATATGAGTTTGTTCACTTTTAGCAATATTTGTGAATGGATTTGCTCCCCACTTATTATATAAAGTGGTATAAACATCTCTTGCTAGTTTTTCTTCTTCGCGAATAAATGAAAGACTAGCTAACTCATCAGCATTTAAATCTTCTTTAGGTAACGCTGTAATTTGAGCTTGCAAAATTTCCTTGTTAATATCGCCATTGTTATTTGCATTAGAATCATTAACAGATTTGGTACATGAACTAAACACGACTATGCTTAATGCAAGCATAAAATATATTCCGATTGTATTTACTAGCTTTTTCATTGAGAAGTATTTTAATGATGATCATTTTTTACAACTCAAAGTTAGTTTTACTATAATCACCTTAAGGTAACATCTGTTACAAAGCACTCAAGACTGCATCTTTGTAAATTCAGCTATTCCATCTCCAATTTCCCTCAAAATGATCTTAGTTTGAACTACAGCTCAACAAACTCTACAAATACACCTAATATGATATGCCATACTAAATAATGACCTAGTCTTACTGCTAATGAAGCTATAAAACCGTATTGCAAATAACTCTTAAATTGCCAGGCATTCATTGCAATACCACTGACAGTAGCATAAATAATAAACCATAAGGCACCAGAAGGAAATTGTTGTATAGGTTCTATTAAACTGGTAATTATAGCTAACATTACAATTAGCCCATTTCTATATTGTCCTTTCAACAAAAATTGATTAATTAACAAAAGAACAGTTATTGGGATTAATCTATAATACAATTCTACCTCTAAAGCACCTGAACTATATAAAAATATACTGTAGGGAAATGGCTGCAAAAAAGGCGGCATTTCGGTATATGGTTCAGGATGTAAGATTATTTTTACAATAATCAAATCTAAAATTCCAAAAATCATCCCAACACCAAGTGTTGATACCCATCCATTCTTTTTTTTGTTAATTGTGTCTATAGAAGGTAATGATGCCTTTTCTTGCATCAAGAGTAGAGGAAGAATCGGCAATATCATTAGCAAGATATTTTTTATAAGCCATATTTTTTACAATTAAATTGACCCTCCAAAAATAGCTTTTGCAAATAAACTACTATCAATTATCAATACTCTTTTTTACTTTCATTTTTACCCCGCTCTCAATAAAGGAAACAGCAACAACTTCTTTTCTGTTATTCAGCTCAAATTCAATTGCAATCTCTACATCTTGTTCTGAGATATAAAACTTATTTTCCGACTCCGGCACTAGTTCCATATCAGTTCCAAGTTGAAGATATAACTTGTTATTTTTGTTAATAATATTCAGCGGAAAGGGAATTGATTTGCCTACAAATTTTCCTACATAACGCTTTAAAATAGATGGGTCTATTTTTATTGGAATATGCTTGTATGGGGGTATTACATTTTGATCAAAAAGTATTGCAGCAAGGCCCCGAGGAAGAAAATCTATATTTGTATTACGGTTTGTTAAGATAATGATACGTATGCCATCTACTGGATAATTCATCAACAACGAAGTGAAACCAGTAAGAGAACCAGAATGAAATATTGCACGGCGATAGAAAAAAGAATCCACAAAAACGCCATAACCATAACCCCGATCGCCGGCATTCGGTTGATTCATTTTACTCAAAGATTCTTTATTAATTATTTTACCCTTATATAACGCATCACACCATTTTGATAAATCGCCAACAGTTGAGAATAAGCCACCAGCACTAAAGGCAGCATTAATGGCAATAATATCTTTAGGCTTCCATCCTTGTGGTGTTTTTATATACCCAGTTGAATGAAAAGGTATGATGGAATCTGCCCTATACAGATCTGTATTCATCATAGCTGCAGGGAGTAATAGATTTTTATAAATATAGTCTCTATAGGTTTCGCCGCTTACCTGTTCTATGATGTATCCTAAAAGAACGTACCCTGAATTACTGTATCGCCAAAATGTTCCCGGTGAAAAATCAAATGGTTTGTTTTTGAATAGATTGATTATGGAATCTTTTAATTGTTTAATTGAAATATTTGGATTGAGTTCATCAAGCGCTGGATTTTCTAGGTAATTATATATTCCAGATGTATGGTTGAGCAGCATATGTATTGTAATACTATCACCTTTAGGATAACCTGGGAAAAACTTACTCACCTTATCATTCATTTGCAATTTACCCTGCTCTGCTAGTTTAAGAATAGCCACAGCTGTGAATTGTTTAGTTACAGAAGCAATTTGAAAACGGGTGTCTACAGTATTAGAAATTTTCCACTCCCTGTTCGCTTCGCCAAATGCTTTCTGATAAATTTCTTTACCATTTTTTGCAATAAATACGACCCCAGAAAAATCGTGCGCCATATTATAACCTTCCATGTATTTATCTAGAAGGGCTGTATAATTTTTTTGAGCCATTATAGACAATGGATAGATAATAATGAAGAGAAAGAAATAGAATGGTTTTTTGAGCATGATATAATTTTATCCTATTCAAAATTACCAATAGCAATAGTGAACAAAAACCACATAAATATGTGAATTTAAACTCTAAAGAGTATAAACGATTTTGCAGCATGATGAATAGTAAAGGGGTTATCCCGACTAAAGTCGGGATGATTTTTACTCACTCACTTCGTTCGTGAGCAAAAATCACTTCCCAATACAGAACTTACTAAAAATATAATCTAACTGGTCTTCGTGGGTAATGCTGCCTGTTATCGTTCCTAAATAATGCAAGCACTGACGTATATCTAATGCCAATAAATCTCCAGGCAATCGATTATTTAATCCTTGTTCTACTTCTTCTAATGATTGCATCAAGCCTACTAATGCTTCGTAATGTCTGGCATTGGTTACGATGGTAGACTCTGTATGAATATTTCCGTGAATAGTATTTTCAACTAATAATTTTTTAAGCGTTTCAATTTGTACATTCTTCTTTGCAGATATAAACATACTGTTTTTAAATGCAACAAACTGTGTCATTATTGCAGCAGTAGCAGTATCAGCTTTGTTTCCTACCAATATATAGTTGATATTTTCTTGCTCAAATTCATCTACAATTTGTTGTAACTCCTCGGCATTAATATTTAAGAGATCGTATAAATAAATAACCACTTGTGCTGCACGCATTTTTTCTTTGCTCTTACTTACGCCTATTTGCTCTATAGCATCATCGGTGTGTTCGCGTATGCCGGCGGTATCTATCAACCTAAATAAAACCCCATCAATATTTAATACTTCTTCAATGGTATCTCGTGTGGTTCCTGCTATATCACTTACAATTGCCCTGTTCTCGTTCAAGAGTGTATTAAGCAAGGTTGATTTTCCTGCATTGGGTTTACCAATGATTGCTACCTGTACTCCGTTTTTAATTACATTACCTAATTTAAACGAACCAATTAATGCTGCAGTAGCTTCTTTTAGTTGGGTTATTAAATTTTTAAATTGTGTTCTATCTGCAAACTCTACGTCTTCTTGCGAAAAATCTAATTCCAATTCTATTAATGCAGAAAAACTAATTAAGGCTTCGCGCAATGCACTCAAATCGGAAGAAAATCCTCCTCGCATAGTATGCAATGCTGCTTTTTTGCTGGCTTCTGTATTACTAGCAATTAAATCTGCAACAGCTTCGGCTTGTGCTAAATCCATTTTCCCTTTTAA
The DNA here is from genome assembly GCA_964612195.1 of uncultured Sediminibacterium sp. Classification (GTDB taxonomy): domain Bacteria; phylum Bacteroidota; class Bacteroidia; order Chitinophagales; family Chitinophagaceae; genus Sediminibacterium. The sequence continues at coordinate 27,092 of CAZTDV010000015.1, read as the reverse complement.
AAAAGCTCTTTGGGTGAATTCTCCTGGCTTGGCTAACCTAACACCACGTTTTGCTATCGCTTGTAAAATTTGTTCTTGTATATATGGAGAACCATGACAGCTTATCTCTATCACATCTTCCCCAGTGTAAGATTTAGGCCCTCTGTATAAAGTGAGTACTACTTCGTCTAAAACCGTATCCCCATCTTTTAATAAACCTACATGAACAGTATGCGATGCTTGTACATACAAATCCTTTTTAGGAAACAATTGATTCATTACTTCAAATGTAGCAGGGCCGCTTATACGAATCACGGCTATTGCCCCAATTCCTGGCGCTGTAGCCAATGCTACTATAGTATCGTCCCATCCTTGTAATTGCATCCTCATTACACAAAGGTAATGCTATTGAATTATTCTTCTGAAACTAGGAAAGTGATACTCTGTTTGTGTCTATAAATTACCTTATTCCCATTTTGTATTGCTGGCTTCCAATTAGGCCCTTTAGTAATTACCCTTATTGCTTCTGCCTTAGTTCCATATCCTGGGTCATTTTCAGCAACTACATCACTGATAACGCCATTTTTATCTACTAAGAAAGAAACCACCACTGTATATTTTCCAGCAGGTGCACCATTCTCAACAGGCAAATCACTATTTAAATTTCTTTCTAAGTAGGTTCTCCAACCATTAAGGCCGCCTGGAAATTCAGCAGGTATTTGCACTGCATAAAATATTTTATCGGTGTCTTCTTCTTTTGCAATTGTAGAAACTCCTGCAATTGATTTTTCAACTGGAGGATTCACTAATTCATTGTTTTTTTCTCCCTCCTGATTAAAATTATTGATCTGCACATTTTCCATTTGATCAATAGGTTTTACTTCTTCCTCTGGCTTTACTTGATCATCCTTTACAATTTTGGGTGGAGTTACAGAAACTGTTTTAATCTTAACTGGCTCTGGTTTTATGGGCTTTATTATTTCTACTTTTTTAATTTCCTCTTTAAATTTTTCTAGTGAAATATCAACAACAGTTACTGAAACCGGGGCAGTTTTATTTTCGTTTGCCATTAAAAAAACAGTAACAAATAAAGCGGCAATACTAAAAGAAACAATTATTGCTTTCTTTAATCTGCTATTGTAAGTTTTACGTAATTCATAAGCACCATAGCTTTTATTTTTCCCATCAAATAAAATATCGAGCCACTCGCTCTGAAGGATCTGATTTTTATCCATAGTATTATGTTTACTACTAGGACACAGCAATGCTGCATTTCCATAAAAAATCAAAAACCAAAATAGCATTTCAAAAAACAGCAATAAAAAAGCCCCGAGTCAAAAAGACTCGGGGCCATATTCAATAGTCATGTTGAATTATTCTTCAGATACCATGAATGTAATACTCTGCTTGTGACGATAGATTACGTTTCTACCATTCTGAACCGCAGGCTTCCATTTAGGCCCTCTGGCAATTACACGAACTGCTTCTGCTTTTGTGCCATAGCCTGGATCGTTCTCAGCAACTACATCACTGATTGCTCCATCTTTAGCTACAATAAAAGAAACCACAACTGTGTATTTTCCTGGAGGTGCACCATTTTCAACAGGTAAATCTCTATTCAAGTTACGCTCCAAATATTTAGTCCATGCTGGTATACCTCCAGGGAATTCCGCTGCAATTTGTACCACAGTAAATATCTTGTCGTAATCTTCTTCTTTTTTAGGGGCTTCAACCACACCAGTACCGGTTTCAACAGGGGGAGCAACTATACCTTCGTCTTTTGCACCTTCCTGATTAATGGTACCAATCTTGGTATCTTCCAATTTTTCTACCTCTTTAATTTCATCTTCTTCTTTCACTTCTTCATCCTTAACAATTTTAGGAGGAGTGAACTTAGTGATTTCCACTTTTGGAGGTTCTTGTTTGGGTGGTGGCGGTGGAGGTGGTGGCTCAGGCTTTTTTTCTTCCTGCTGCACGTTTTCCAACGACACGTCTTGTACGATTAACTCTTTACTCTCTTTGCCAACAGTATTAGCAAGTAGGTTACCCAAAACTGCTAATAAAAGGATGAGCACGGTTCCTACCAAAGCCTTGGTCATACGCTTATTATAGGATTTGCGCAACTCATAAGCTCCATACTCCTTGTTTCTGCCATCAAAGATGATGTCGAGAATATCGGCTGATTGAATTTTATTTACGTCCATTGTAAAAAATGTTATTTGTTAGTTGCTTGTTGATCTTAGTTAGATGCGCCAGCTCCTGCACTTCCGCTTGCATCAGATATTTTTACTAAAGCGGCTTCGCCTTCGGAAATATCAACCAATGCATACTTTTTAAGTACGTTAATAGCCATTTCATCTAACACATCCACTACATTCTTATAAGTACATTCAGCAGAAGGCTTAATGATAACCACCAAATCCTTTTCAGGAGTATTACGCTTCTTGTCAATCAAAATAGATCTGATTTCTTTGAAGTTGGATGATTTAAAATTAGACCCATTTACTTCCAATTGACCCTCATAATAAAAGACGTTGTTGTCTTTGCCTAATAGCAAAGTGATAACACCTGATTCTTTTGCTTTATTCTGGTCTTCGGGCTTATCAGCATCTTTTGGCAAAAAGAGTCTCATAGCCGTTGGTTGACTCATGGTTGTAGTGAAGATAAAAAACGTAATCAACAAGAAACCTAAGTCCACCATGGGTGTTAAGTCAACCCTGGTTGATAGTTTTTTTCCTTTCTTGACGCCGGGTCCTTTTTTGTGGCCACCGCCGCCCGAGGTATCCATTTCTGCCATCTTGGTAGAATTTAGTTTTCGTTATAAATTAGTTTCCTTTAATCTTCTAGTTTTTCCCCTTTCTGGTTCAATTTCCAAAGATCAGTTCCTACTGGTGCTGCTTCTGGGCTGGTTACCATTTGAAACTTCAAGATATCGTTCTTCTTGAAAGCATCAATGATTGCTTTGAAAGCAGGATATTTAGCCATATTGTCCCCTTTTAAAAGGAATGCAGGCTCTTTCTCACCTAAATAAGCATCTTTTGTAAATCGCATCCAAGTAACCAACTCATTATTAGCCGTATCCAATACTGGAATACCGGGCAATTTATCGCCTTTACGCTGGTCTTCAGGTAAGGCAAGGAATGAAGCAAGGCTACCGAAAGGTGCTCCAAAAAACAGCGACTTTTTAAAAGCAGCAGTGTTTAGACCCAGGTTACGAGATGAATTTAGTGCATTAGCAATCGCTTCTTTTTTAGACTCGTCGTCCATTTCAAGAAACACTTTACCGTTTGCATCTAAGATTACCATCACATAATCCTTCTGGGGCGCCACTTTTGCAGCAACTGATTTTGGCGTAGTAACTGCAATTGCTTCAGCAGGCTTAAACTTGGTCGTTAAAATAAAGAACGACAACAAGAGAAAGGCCACATCGCACATTGCGGTCATATCGATGTTTGTACTCTTCCGAGGTAATTTGGCTCTACCCATTGTTTAGTTTTTTACTGTTTCACTTTTATTAAGATTCAAATCTTTACCAATTCCACAAATAATTTGAAATTATTTGTAGTTAGCAGCAAAGCTTTGAGTTAAAGTGAATCCAGACTCATCAATTCCGTAAGTGATACCATCAATACGAGTGGTGAACACGTTGTAGAAAATGATAGCTACAGCTGAAGTACCAATACCTAAAGCAGTGTTAAACAATGCCTCAGAAATACTTTTTGATAATTCACGTGCAGCATCACCACCACCTTCTTCTCCTAATGCAGAGAAAGACTTAATCATACCTAATACCGTTCCAAACAATCCTAATAGGGTTGCTACAGAAGCAATAGTAGATAAGAATACTAAGTTCTTTTCTAACATTGGTAATTCAAGTGCAGTTGCTTCTTCAATTTCTTTTTGAATGTTCAATACTTTTTGTTCAGTTTCTAACTCAGTATTGGTAATCATTTCTTTGTACTTCTTAAGACCTGCTTTCATTACATTACCTACAGATCCTTTTTGCTTATCGCAAGCAGCCAAAGCTTTGTCTACTTCTTTGTTAGCAAGGTGAAACTGTACACTACGAACAAACTCTGCATTGTTTGCAGTACCTGTTGCTTTAACTACAGTAAGCATACGCTCGATAACGAAAATCAACACAATGATGAAGTTACCAATCAAGATAGGTACAACGATACCACCTTCATACATTTTAGCTAATCCAGTTAAAGGTCCTTTGTGGTTAGGCCAGAAACCACCAGCCAAATCTGGATTGGTAAAATTACTGTTGGTTCCTAGTACAAATCTCCAAAGAATGTACCCTAATACAACTCCAGCAAATGGAGCAATCCAAGAAATAATGTTGCTGCTCTTCTTCGGTTGAGTAGAAGTTGCACTTTTCACTGCAGCGGTTGGTTTTGTTTCAGCCATGACTCAAATGGTTTTTGATTTTTTAAAAAAAATAACAAATGGTTTAAAAAATTACTTCACAATGCTAATGAAAATTATTCTGAATTATCAATTTGTTTAAAATTCTTCAAAACAATTTAAATCCGCATCGCAAAGGGGTTACAAATTAGGGATTTTATTTAAAGCAGCAAATTTGCGAACAATATTCTTTCTTTGTATTTTACCGATTTATTCTAAATATTCACCATTCATCCAATCCGTCTCCCTAATTGATTGTTGATAAGTCAACAGCCCTATCTTTATAGGCATTTTTTTAAACTATTCTAATTGCGACAATGAAAAAACTATTATTCTCAAGCACAGCGCTAATGCTTGCACTATCCGTGTTTGCACAACAGCGTCCTCAAACCCCTCCTCAAACACCAGGTACGGGTACTCAAATGCCTAATATGGGCAATTTGCCTAATATGCCAAACGCTCAAAGACAAGGGCCTAAAGCATATAAGGATGTAATTACTGCAAAAGCAATTTCAAAAACGGGCCTTTTTACCGTTCACAAAGTAGAAGACAAATACTATTTTGAAATTGCAGACTCCATTTTAGGTAGAGAAATTTTATCGGTTGTACGTTTTGCCAAAGTACCAGCAGGCGCAGGTTATGGTGGTGAAATTGCCAACCAACAAACTATTACTTTTGAAAGAGGGCCCAACAACAATGTATTCTTGCGTACGATTACTTTGATTAATCAAGCCCAAGAAAACCAAGACATTTATAAGGCAGTAACAAACTCTAATCTGAATGCTATTGCATCTGCATTTCCTATTGCCGCATTTGGAAAAGATTCAGCGAGTATTGTGATTGATGTCTCTGATTTCTTCAAAGGTGATAATCAGGCTGTAAGTATTAATCCAAATATCAAAAGAAGATATAGTTTAAGTGTTTTAGCACAAGATCGTTCATATGTTGCTAAAATAAGCACCTTCCCAATTAACACAGAAATAGTTACAGTTAAAACTTATCAGTCCTCTCCTGTTGCTGGCCCTAGTATTCCAGGTTTGCCACCAGCTGCAGGAATTGCTGCTGCAAGAGATGCAGGTGCTGTAACAATGGAAATCAATACTTCATTATTGCTTTTACCTAAAGTACCCATGCAACGTAGAATTGCTGACAAAAGAGTTGGATACTTCACCGACGATTTTGTACGCTATAGCGATTCACAACAAAAAGTAGAAGATGTACAATTTGCAGTTCGTTGGAGATTAGAGCCTAAAGATGGCGAGTGGGAAAAATGGAGAAGAGGTGAATTGGTTGAGCCTAAAAAACAAATTATCTATTATATAGATCCAGCAACACCAAAGCAATGGCGCTCTCACCTAATTGCAGGTATTAACGATTGGCAAGCAGCTTTTGAAAAAGCAGGATTTAAAAATGCAATTGTTGGAAAAGAATGGCCAGTAAACGACACTACTATGAGCATGGAAGACGCACGTTTTTCTGTAGTTCGTTATTTTGCTTCTGATATTGCCAATGCATACGGACCAAATGTGCACGATCCAAGAAGTGGAGAAATATTAGAGAGTCATATTGGTTGGTACCACAACGTAATGAAGTTGGTTCATGACTGGTATATGTTGCAAGCCGGACCAAATGATCCAGGTGCTCGTAGTATGAAATATGATGACCAATTAATGGGCGATTTAATTCGTTTTGTTTCTTCACATGAAGTAGGTCATACATTAGGACTTCGTCATAATATGGGAAGCAGTAGCCAAACTCCAGTTGAAAAATTAAGAGATAAGCAGTGGGTTGAAGCAAATGGACACACAGCTTCTATAATGGATTACGCGCGTTTTAACTACGTTGCACAGCCAGAAGACAATATCAGTAGAAAAGGATTATATCCAAGAATTGGTGATTACGATAAATGGGCAATGAAATGGGGGTATGGTTATATTCCTGGTAACACTGAAGAAGAAACAAAATTGAACAGCAATAAAATGGTTACTGCTGCTTTAAAAGAAAATCCTCGTCATTGGTTTGGTACCTACGAAAGTGGTAATAGAGTTGACCCTAGAAGTCAAAGCGAAGACTTAAGTGACAATTCAGTAAAAGCCAGTGAATATGGTGTAATGAATTTAAAGCGCGTAATGAAAGGTTTGCCAGAATGGACCAAGGAAGAAGGCGACCAATACAATAATTTGGCTACCATGTATGGCCAAACATTAGGTCAGTTTAACAGATATATTGGTCATGTAAGTACCAATATTGGTGGTGTTTATGAAACATTTAAAACAGTAGAGCAAAATGAAGCTGTTTATGAAATAGTTCCTAAAACTCGTCAAAAAGAAGCGGTTGGATTTATCAATAAAAATGTATTTGAAACACCAACATGGTTAGTAGATCGTGCCATGTGGAATAAGTTTAATAATCCTATTAGCGCAGATCCTATCATGAGTCTTCAGGAAAGAACAGTAAATAGCATTGTAAGTACAGATCGTTTAGGCCGCTTGCAATTGAGCGCTGAACGTTTTGGTGATGATAAAGCTTATACTGCAATGGAATTATTGAACGATGTTCAAGGAACTATCTTTAATGAGTTAAGCAGTAAAAAAGCAATTGACACTTATAAGAGAATGTTGCAAAGAGCATATGTAGATCGTTTAACTTCTATCATTAATCCTGCTCCTACAACTGGTGGTGGAATCACCATTAGTTTTGGTGGTGCTAGTGCGGGTATTGATGCAAAGAAATCAGACGTAACTGCAATTGTACGTGCTCAATTAATTGGACTTCGTAGTAAATTAAATAGTGCTTCTGCAACCGCAGCAGACAAAATGAGTAAAATTCACTTAGCAGATTTAGCTGAAAGAATCAAAGTTGCATTAGACCCTAAATAAAGTCTTTTGACACTAAATATAGCCCACAGGTATAACTGCCTGTGGGTTTTTTGTTGTGTTTAATGAGCAAAAAAAGCGGATGCCTCAAGTAAATTGTATCTTTGTATTATGAAAAAGATATTGTTTTTATTGCTTTTAGTTTTGGTTGGTTTTGTAGCCAAAGCACAACAACAAATGGTTTGGGGTTATTTAAGAGATAGCGTTAGCAATGAGCCAATTGAATTAGCGAGTGTTACCAATACCAATAAAAAGAAAACGGTTGTAACCAATAATAAAGGATTATTTAAAATTGAAGTGAGCAAGAATGATATCCTTTCTATATCTGCAGTAGGGTATCACTATGATACCGTTTTATACAGTGGGTTGATTGCAGCTTCCGATACATTAGCATTGTTTTTGGTTCCCATCAGTCGTAACCTGAACAATGTAACAGTTCAAAACTCTGGTGTTAGTCAGTATAGTTTAGACAGTTTAGAAAGAATAGCAGACTTTAAAGAATCAATGATTAGTCCTCCTGTTAAAGCGGTTGAATTGTCCAATTCTGGCGCAGGATTTGGTATTAGTTTAAATAGACTTTCTAGCAGAGAAAAAAGCAAAAGAAAAGCCACTGAGTTATTTAACAATAGCGAAAAAGAAGCATACATCAATTATCGTTTTTCAGCATCAATCGTAACCAAATACAGTGGTTTAAAAAATGAAGCTTTACAAAATTTTGTACAACGTCATAGACCAACTTATGAATGGTTAAGAAAACATCCTAAAGAAGAAGATCTCAAATATTATATCAACGATAAATTGAAAGAAGACAAAAAAAGCAACAATTAATTGGCTTCATTTACTCATATCGTAGCGCTACAATTGGATTCAGTTTAGCCGCTTTCATTGCAGGGTAAATACCTGCAGCCAAACCAACTACTGAGCAGATAACTATTCCAATAAACACCCATGTCCAAGGAACAACAAAGCCTGTATCTAATATAATCCCAAATATATTACCTACTAGTATTCCAAGGATAATTCCGAAAATGGCACCTAACAAACTAATAATCATACTTTCAAACAAAAACTGCTGACGAACATATTTGCTTTTGCCGCCAATTGCTTTAATTAAACCAACTTCCTTGGTTCGCTCATTTACAGCCACTAACATAATATTCATTAACCCAATTGCGGCACCAATTAAAGTGATTAAACCAATGGCACTTGCTGCACCAGTAATACTGCTTAAAAAGCCAATAAACATTTCAGCAAACTTGTCGCTTTTTTCAATAACGAAATTGACTTCTTCTGTGGGCTGAAGTTTTCTAATTGCTCTAAACACAGATGTAGCTTCGTCAGTTGCAACAGGAATAACATTAATATCGGTTACATTGATGCCAATTAAATAAGTAGGTCCAATATTGGCATACCGCCTAACATTTGTATAAGAAGTTACAATCACATCATCTTGACGAAGCATAGAGCTAGACCCCTTGCTTTTAAGTAACCCTACCACTCTATAAGGTGTACTCCCTACTTTAATTATTTTATCTAAAGACCTTTCAGCTCTTTCACCAAACAAACGTGTAGCCACATTGCTTCCGATTAAACAAACGTTTCTACCGCTTTGTACGTCTAGGTTATTTAAATTTCTCCCTTGTTGAATAGTATACCCATTCACCAACAAATAGTTTTCATCGCCACCCCAAACCAATATCTGCGGATTTGTTTTACGGTCTTCATATCTTAATTCTTGACCGCCGGGCCCTCTGCGATAAATACTTACCAATGCACCCGGAAAATTATAATTGGTTTTAAAACGCTCCACTTCTTCTAATCGAAGCGGTTTATTCAGATTAGATTTCTTCTCTTTTAAACCTCGTTTGGTTTTTTTCACTTCATCACTATTGGGTCCCATTCTGGCTCTAGTATCCTTAAAGCGAATGCTGAAGGAGTTGGCACCCATAGATGAAAAGCTCTCTTTCAAACTTTGATTCATCGCTTCAATGGCAGTAATAATTCCTATTAATGCCATAATTCCAAAAGCTATAATTGCTATTGTAATACCCGCACGAAGCTTATTGCTTTTTACCGTACGCCAAGCCAAAGTGAATGAGTCAAAAGCTGTCATAAATTAAAGGTACAGCGTATTGATTAAACCCTTTACAGTTAACAGTCTAATTATGAGGAGTGGTTAAAAATAGAAGCAATTGAGCACTATTGAAGGAAGAACGCCAACTAATACAATGGCAGCAGCCACCAATAATAGCCCAAATTTGAATCCACCCGTAATTTCACTTGTTTCTGGTTGGCCTTCTTTAAAGTACATTGCTTGAATCACTTTGAAATAATAATAAGCACTTACTGCTGCAAATAATACTGCAACAATAACCATCCACAATGGTCCGCCAGCTTTAACTACAGAAGCCAACATATAATATTTGGCAAAAAAGCCAGCAGTTAATGGAATACCGGCCAACGACAATAAACAGATAGTAGCAACAAATGCTAAAACTGGTTGAGTGGTGCCTAGGCCGTTAAACCCGTCAAAAGTGTAATCTTTCACTTTCATTAAAATCGCAAAGAACCCAATGGTGGCTAAACTATAAGCAACCGTGTATAATAGAATCCCTTCTGTTCCTAAGTCATTATTGCTATACAATGCAAATAACATAAACCCTACTTGAGCAATACTAGAATAGGCCAGCATTCTTTTGATACTGCGTTGAAAAACGGCGGTGATATTCCCTGCTAATAACGTAGCAACAATTACAAACGAGAGCAGTATATTCCAAGTAGGTCCTAATAAGCTTGAATTCGAAGCAAATAATTTAATAAAAGCAAAAAAACCAGCAGCTTTCACAATGGTGGCCATAAAAGAAGTGAAAACACTTGGTGCTCCATCATATACATCGGGGGTCCAAAAATGAAATGGTGCAGCCGAAACTTTAAAACACATTGCTGCAAACAATAATAGTAATCCAGCTACTTGTAAAAAAGCAGGACCCTGAACGCCAGACGATGGCGGTAAAGCACCCGTTCCCACACTTGCCATTCCAAAAGTTCCTGTAGCGCCATACAACAATGCAATCCCCATCAACATGATGCCTGTTGTAAATGAGCCCATTAAAAAATATTTAAGAGAAGCTTCATTACTTTTAAGATTGTGTTTATCAGCTCCTGTTAAAATGTACAATGGAATAGATAAAATTTCAATTCCTAAGAACAACATCAACATTCCATTATAAGAGGTAAGTATTGCAGTTCCGCATAAAACAAAGAAAATAAGCGCATAAAAATCAGCTGTCTTATTGCTGATTTTTTCTATTTCAGATCCACTTAATAAAACAAAAATGAGGGTTGCTGCAATCATTAATGTGTTAAAGAACAAACCCAATTTATTAAAATGCAATAAGTCTTTGGTATCTATTTGGATAGAAAACAAGCCATAGCTATTTAATAAATTAACAGTTAATAAAACAATTAATGAAATAATTGCGGTTAAAGTAATGACCGGTTTTTTATCGGTAAAAATGCCTGTAAACATCATTACCACACCTAGAATTGCTGAAAATATAATTGCGTTCATAACTACTAAATCGGTCTTTTACTTTTTTACAAATAATGCTGAAACACTGTCGCTAGTTAAATTCAGCAATGGTTGTGGGAATACGCCAAAAACAAGCACCAGCAAAGTAATTATCACCAATGCTAATTTAACATTCAAAGGAATATCTGTTGCTTTTTCTGTAATTACATTTAACGCTCCATAAATCACACGCTGTACCATATTCAATGTGTACACAGCAGCCAAAATAATACTAATACCCGCAATAGCAGCCATTACCATATTGTATTGGAACAAACCGTTGAACATCAAGAACTCTCCAATAAATGCATTCGTGAGTGGTAAAGCCACATTTGCCAAAGCCATGATTACCAATAAAATAGCCATTACAGGTGCTTTTTGTGCCAAGCCACCCAGTTGACTCATATTTCTTGTGCCTAATTGCTTTTCAATTAAATCTGCAATAATCCAAAGCCCAATCACATTTACACCGTGACTAAACATTTGAATCATTACTCCATCCATTGCTGTTTGATTATTGGTAAACATTGCTGCACTCATTAAACCAATATGTGCAATAGAAGAATAGGCAATCATGCGCTTAATATCGTCTTGACGGATGGCAATTAATGAAGCGTAAATCATACCAATAATCGAAAGTATAATTACCAAATTGGCAGATTGAGCTGCAGCATTAGGGAACATTGGGAGTATCCATCTTATAACTGCAAATACCCCCATTTTAACCATTATACCACTCATTACCATTGTAGTAGCTGTAGGCGATTGCTCATAAGCATCTGGCTGCCAAGTATGAAAAGGAAAGATGGGCATCTTTATGGCAAATGCAATAAAGAATAACCAGAACATTATTGTTTCTTGTTGAGCAGATAGTTTAACTGCGTAAAAACTCTGCAATGAAAATGATTGATCAGCAGTGTTAAAGTACATGAATAACAAGCCAATCAACATTAAAAGTGACCCTATAAATGTGTACACAAAGAATTTGAATGTAACTGCAATTCTTTTTTCTCCTCCCCATATAGAACACAGAAAGTATACTGGAATTAATGCTAACTCCCAGAAAAAATAAAATAATAATGCATCAGACGCTAGAAATACTCCCATTAATCCAGCTTGAGACAACAACATCAATCCATAAAAAGAGGCTGCGTTTTTATACTCATTATTGTAAACTGCAGTAAAAATTAAAGGAAAGGAAACGGCTGTTAACAAGCTCAGCATTTTAGCCATACCGTCTGCTTTCAACGTAATTCTACTTCCTAAATTATTTAACCAAGCTGCGTCGTATCCTATTTCTCCTGGTGTAAATACGGCAACCAATGCAATTGCTAAAGTTGCGATTGATGCCAATAAAGCAAACGTTTTAGCCGAATTCCCTTGCTTTAGTAAAAATGCAATTAAGCCGGCTACCAGAGGTGTTAATATGAGTAATAAAGTAATCATTATTGCTAGCTACTTGATGAACGATTTAAAATATTTTATCTAAAAAACGAGTGATAGTGGAATCATTAAACCACACAATAAAAAACACTACCATCGATAATATCATAATGAGCAAATAGCTAGCTACCTGTCCACTTTGAATTAATCTCAATTGCCTTGAACCGTATGCAACCAACTTACCTACTCCATTAACTGCCCCGTCAATACCCGACTTCTCCACAACATTTTTCAAAATACCCCCCAAGGCATTTAATGGATTTACTATAGCGGTATTGTACAATTCATCTACATACCACTTGTTCATTAATAGTTTGCCCAATTCACCCTCTTCTGTATCATTTGTATTTTTATACTTCTTGTATGATTTTACAGCAAACGCAATCACCATTACAATTAAAAAGGTAACTACTCCCATCATTAAATATTCTTGGGCATGGGTTAAGTGATGCACTTCTGCTAATTTGGTTGATTCGGCAAAAATAGGGGCCAAGAAATGCTGCAACCAATGTTGGTTCTCGGCAAATACTGCGGGAATTCCTATAAATCCACCTACTACTGATAAAACGGCCAATACAATTAATGGAATAGTCATTGCAGACGGACTCTCATGCAAATGATGTTCTTGTTCATATGTACCCCTGAAATTTCCTAAAAAGGTTAAAGTATACAATCTAAACATATAAAAGGCTGTCATTAAAGCACCACCCACTCCAATATAATAGAACAGCGGATTATTTGAATAAGCAGCAACTAATATTTCATCTTTAGAAAAGAATCCAGCAAATGGCGGAATACCTGCAATGGCTAAGCAAGCCAATAAAAAAGTAATATGCGTGATGGGCATGTACTTTTTAAGGTTCCCCATTTTGCGAATATCTTGTTCATGATGCATGGCATGAATTACAGAACCAGCACCCAAGAACAACAATGCTTTAAAGAAAGCATGCGTCATCACATGAAATACTGCGCCTGTATAAGCTCCTACCCCTAATCCTAAAAACATATATCCCAATTGACTTACTGTTGAATAAGCCAATACTTTTTTAATATCGTTTTGTTTTAATGCAATAGTAGCTGCAAAAATGGCTGTGGCTAAACCTATCACTGCAACCAGTGTTTGTGTAGCTGGCGCCATGGTATATAATATATTGCTTCTAGCAATCATGTAAATACCAGCAGTTACCATAGTTGCCGCATGTATTAAAGCCGATACAGGTGTAGGACCCGCCATGGCATCAGGTAACCAAGTGTACAAAGGGATTTGCGCACTCTTACCCATTGCACCTACAAATAATAAGGTAGTTATAGCGGTAATATCAAAAGCTGATAATTGGGAAATGCCAGCAAATACATCTGTGTAATTTACCGTACCCAACTTAAAAATCAACCAAAATACTGCTAACAGAAAACCAAGATCTCCAATACGGTTCATGATAAATGCTTTTTTAGCAGCATAATTATAATCACCGTTTTTAAACCAATATCCAATCAATAAATAAGAACACAATCCTACTCCTTCCCATCCAATAAACATGATCACATAATTGCTACCCATTACTAGCAGCAACATGGAAAACACAAATAAATTCAAATAGGCAAAATAGCGTGCAAAATGATGAGGCGCTTCCTCTTTCATGTATGCGGTAGAATATAAATGAATCAAGAAACCAATTCCAGTAATAATCAATAAAAACAGCACAGACAACTGGTCTATTTGAAATGCAAATGGAATGGTGAACGCTTCTGTTTGAATAAAATTAAACAGGGTAACAACAGAATTAATTGGCGCACCACCGCTATTGGCAGCAGCTCCATACACTTGTCCAAATAAAAAGCAGGAGGTTAAGAAAGACAAGAAAATCATTCCTGACCCTATTATACCTACAGCAGATTTAGACAAGCGCTGCCTGCCCAATCCGTTAATCAGGAAACCCAGCAAGGGAAACAATGGTACTAAAAAAGCAATTTTACTCATATACTAAGTTGCGGGTGCTAGTTTTTCAATCGGTTCAAGAAATTAATATCTACAGAATGCGTATTTCGATACATCATTACAATGATGGCCAATCCTACACTCACTTCAGCAGCAGCTACTACCATAATAAAAAATACAAAAAGCTGTCCTTCTACTCCAGTGGTTGCAGTAGCATTATTCAATAAAGCCGCTCCATGGTGCATTTTTGAAAATGCAACCAATAAAAGGTTAACTGCATTCAACATTAGTTCTATGCACATGAAAACAATAATGGCATTTCTTCTAGTTAGCACCCCAATAATACCAATGCTAAACAAGGCTAATGAAAAATAGATATAATATTGTATAGGCATAATTGCGTTGTTATAAATTAATCTTTTTTACCAATTACTACAGCTCCAACCATTGCACTCAAAAAAAGTACACTACTTATTTCGAATGGAACAACAAAATCACTGAATAATGCTTTACCTAAATTTTTAATTAAACCAATATCGCCGGTTTTCATTAAAGCAGCTTTGCCAGAAAGTTCAGTTGCTTGCTTAACCAATGATACCAAAACCACTAAAAAACATCCTCCAGACACTACCCCTGCCAACTTCATCCACCAATTCTTTCTAGGCTCTCCTTCTGCGTTTAAATTCATTAACATGATCACAAACAAGAACAAAACCATGATAGCACCAGCATAAACAATCAAGTTTACAATTGCTAAAAACTGTGCATTCAATAAAATATAATGACCAGATATGGCAAAGAAAACAGCAATTAACCAAAGCACACTGTGAACTGGATTTTTACTAACCAGTACCATAATGGCGCTGAAGATAGCCAGTGCACTTAAAGAGAAAAACAAAATTTGAATCGTATCCATTTCTTTGATTGTATTAAACAGGCAAAATATTTAAACTCTTGCAGCTCCTCTCGCTGCAGCATATTCTTCCGGTGCTGTGTTCTTATTTGGAATCAACAAATCGTTTTTCCCATATATAAAACCCTTTCTGGTAAAATTTGCTGGAGCAAAAGTTTCACTTAAATAAATAGCATCTTTAGGACAAGCTTCTTCACAAAGTCCACAGAATATGCAACGAAGCATATTGATTTCATACTTAGCTGCATATTTTTCTTCGCGATACAAATGCTCTTCGCCAGGCATACGTTCAGCAGCTTCCATGGTAATAGCTTCTGCCGGACATGCCACAGCACACAATCCGCATGCGGTACAATTTTCTCTTCCTTCTGCGTCTCTATTTAAAACGTGTAACCCTCTAAAAACAGGGCTAAACTCTCGCTTTTGTTCTGGATATTGAATAGTAGGTTGCTTCTTAAATATATGGCTAAAAGTAATGGCCATGCCCTTTACGATATTGGGCAAATAAAGGCGCTCCATGAAAGTCATTGGCTCCCTACTTACTTCTTTTGCTCTGTTTGTTAAAGCTTGCATGTATTCTTTTATATAAAAGGTTCACAAATGTATAATTTTGATCTTAACCCTGCTGCCATAATATCACTGCGCCAGTTGCCAACATATTTACCAACGCCAGTGGTATTAAACTTTTCCAACCTAAATTCATTAATTGATCGTAGCGGAAGCGTGGAATGGTCCAACGAATCCACATGAAAAGGAATAAGAAAATCACAATCTTGGTAAGCAACGATAAAACACCAATGATAGCAGCAATATTAGGGGCTAATGTAGACTCGTCTAAAAACGGAACATCATACCCGCCAAAATACAAGCTAGCCATCACCGCGCTACTCATGATCATATTTACATATTCTGCAAAAAGATAAAAACCCAATTTCATAGAAGAATACTCTTGGTGGTATCCCATATTTAATTCGTTCTCTGCTTCTGGTAAGTCGAATGGTGTTCTATTACACTCTGCCATTGCGCAAACAAAAAATAAGATAAAGCCCAATGGCTGATAAACTATATTCCACCATGCGCCTGGAGCCATTTGTTGGTCAACAATAGTTTTTAAACTTAAGGATCCTGAAATCATTAACACCGCAATCAATGCTAAGCCCATGGCTAATTCATAGCTGATGGCCTGAGATGCACCACGTAAAGCGGCCATCAAAGAGAATTTGTTATTTGATGCCCAACCTCCAATCATGATGCCATAAACACCCATACTAACTACCCCAAAAACATATAAAATCCCAATATTGATATCGGCAATTTGTAAATCTATTTTGCGACCAAATAACTCTACAGAACTACTCCACGGTATAACGGCACAAGTCATTAGTGCTGCAGTCATAGCCATTGCGGGACCTAATATAAAGAGCCCTTTGCTTGCCGAATTTGGAATAATTTCTTCCTTCATGATGAGCTTTAATCCATCTGCTAAAGGTTGTAATAAACCCATTGGACCAGCTCTGTTCGGGCCTGGTCTATCTTGTAAAACCGCAGCTACTTTTCGCTCCGAAAAAGTAGTGTAAAGGGCTATACCCAAACTAGCAAAAACAATAATCGCAATCAGGATTAGTTTTTCTAGCATCAATATCCAATCTAAGGCCAATAGTGTCATGCTTATGGTAATTAGTCTTTGTTATGGTTAAAGTCGGTTGAATGAGCTGGTCTGTCTAACTGACTCAAAGTTATATTAGGTTGATTCACTTCGCTTATTGAATGAATATCCATTAACAACTTTGGTTGTCTACCAGCATGAACCGCTTCAAAAGTTTCTGTTGGTTTATGAGTCCCCACTGTTCCAGCATAGTGTCCTTGTGCAATTACTGAATGGCGATCAATTAATCTTGGACCCTCTATAACCCAGTCACTGGTTTGCTTTTTATCGAATCTGCAAGTATTACAAATCCAATCTTCCACTTCACCCCACTGGTCTTTTCTGGCGGTTACTCTGTACACTTCATCACCTCTATTCCACAAAGTAACTTTACCACTACAAGTTTTACAATCTCTATGTGCGTCAACTGGCTTTAAAAACCAAACCCTGTTTTTAAATCTAAATGTTTTATCGGTTAATGCACCCACCGGGCAAACGTCTATAACGTTGCCAATGAATTCATTGTCTAAATTCTTTTCAATATACGTGGCAATTTCTGCGTGATCTCCTCTATCTAAAATACCGTGCTCTCTTTTGCCGGTTAATTGATCGGCAGTAAATACACAGCGGTAACAAAGAATACAGCGAGTCATATGCAACTGAATCTTATCTCCTAAATCGTGCTTCTTAAATGTTCTGCGTTGAAACTCATAACGAGTGCCCGCTTTACCATGCTCGTAACTAAGGTCTTGTAAATGACACTCGCCTGCTTGATCACAAACTGGGCAATCTAATGGATGGTTAATTAATAAAAATTCAACTACCCCATTGCGCGCATCAATTACACGATCACTGGTAATATTCTTCACTTCCATTCCATCCATTACAGTAGTTCTGCAACTCGCCACCAATTTGGGCATTGGTCTTGGATCTTTTTCAGAACCTTTGCTTACTTCAACTAAACAGGTTCTACACTTACCACCACTGCCTTCTAGCTTACTGTAATAACACATAGCAGGGGGAGCAACATCTCCGCCAATCTTACGCGCCGCGTTTAGAATAGTTGTTCCAGCTGGAACTTCTACTGTGATATTATCAATGGTTACTTTAAATAATGGTTGTTCAGACATAACTTAATTAAGCTGGTACATGAATAGGATCTGCATAATGTGCCAATCCATAATTTCTTTTTTGTGCTTCTTCCGGATGTTTCACATGCCATTCAAACTCATCTCTAAAATGTCTTATGGCAGCAGCTACAGGCCATGCAGCAGCATCACCCAACGGACAGATGGTATTACCTTCTATTTTGCGTTGAATATCCCATAATAAATCTATATCACTCATTTTACCTTTTCCGGTATCAATATTTTTTAGAATTTTCTCCATCCATCCAGTTCCTTCTCTACAAGGTGAACATTGTCCGCAACTTTCATGTCTGTAAAAACGAGCCAAAGTGTACGTGTTTTTTACAATACACTGGTCTTCGTCTAAAACAATGAATCCACCAGAACCCATCATAGAGCCTGTTGCAAAACCACCATCACTTAAACTTTCATAGTTCATTAAACGTGTTTCGCCTTTGGCAGTTTTAAGTAAAAGGTTGGCCGGTAAAATAGGTACAGATGATCCGCCAGGTATACAAGCTTTCAATCTTTTTCCATTAGCAATACCACCACAATATTCATCAGAATAAATAAATTCTTCTACAGAAATAGTCATGTCAATTTCATACACACCTGGCTTATTAATATTACCACATGCAGAAATTAATTTAGTTCCAGTAGATCTACCTACCCCTATTTTAGCGTATTCGTCTCCACCCATATTAATGATAGGAACCACTGCTGCCAAGGTTTCTACGTTATTAACTACGGTTGGTCTTTTCCATAAACCTTCAATGGCAGGGAATGGAGGTTTGATTCTTGGATTACCTCTTTTTCCTTCCAAAGATTCAATTAATGCAGTTTCTTCTCCGCAGATATAAGCACCCGCTCCTCTTTGTACATAAATATTACAATCGAATCCAGTGCCTAAAATATTCTTTCCTAAAAAGCCATTTGCTTTAGCCTCATCAATGGCTTGCTCTAGAATATCCACTATCCATGCATATTCTCCACGTATATATATATAAGTGTCATTACTGCCTAATGCAAATGAAGAAATGATTAACCCCTCAATTAATAAATGAGGTAAGAACTCCATGAGGTAGCGGTCTTTAAAAGTACCAGGTTCACTCTCATCTGCATTGCACACTAAATGACGAGGAACACCTTCTGGTTTTGCAATAAAACTCCACTTCATACCTGCAGGAAATCCTGCACCACCTCTACCACGCAATCCACTCTTCTTCACTTCTTCTACAATGGCAGCAGGATCCATTTGCTTCAGCGCTTTTTCAACCGCTTGGTATCCGCCTTCTTTGCGATAAGTTTCAAAGAAACGAATGCCTGGGACATTTGCTTTTTCTAATAATAATTTTACACCCATATTCTTAATTATTTGCGGCAGCATTTTTTCTGCACTCATCAATAATGGCGTCTACTTTTTCTTTGGTTAAATGCTCGCGATAATGTTTGCCCAATTGCATCATTGGCGCATAACCACAAGCCCCTAAGCATTCCACCGTTTTTAAGGTAAACATACCGTCAGTGGTAGTTTCACCTGGCTTAATGCCTAATTTGGTTCCGATGTAATCAATTATATCATCCGATCCATTAATCATACAAGGACCAGTTTGACAAACTTCAAATAAATGCTTGCCTATTGGTTTCAAATTATACATGCTATAAAAGGTAGCCACTTCATACACTTCAATAGGGCTAATATGTAAAAGCGCTGCAACATAATCCATGGTTTCTGCACTTAACCATCCACCAAAACTGTCTTGCGCTAAATGCAAAACAGGCAACAGGGCACTTTTTTGTTTGCCTTCGGGATAGCGAGCAACCAATCGGCTAAACTCTTTCAGTTGTTCTTCATTAAACTTACTCATACAGTAATATTATTAAGCATCCAATTCTCCTGCAATCAGGTTTAAACTACTCATGGTTAAAATAGCGTCAGACAACATGCTGTCTTTTACCAACTCAGGATATGCCTGATAGTAAATAAAACAAGGTCTGCGGAAATGCAGTCTAAAAGGCGTTCTTCCCCCATCGCTAATCATATAGAATCCCAACTCTCCATTACCACCTTCAACAGATTGGTACACTTCGCCCTTTGGCATATCTACCTCGCCCATGATGATTTTGAAATGCCAAATCAATGCTTCCATTTTAGTGTACACATCTTCTTTCTTCGGCAAATAGTATTCAGGAACATCTGCGTGGTATACCTCTGCATCGGTTCCTTTAAACGCTTGTACTTTATTATAAGCCTGTTGACTAATGCGCATACTCTGCCACATTTCTTGGTTACGCACTAAGAAACGATCGTAGTTGTCGCCCGTTTTTCCAACAGGAATCTCAAATTCAAAATCTTGGTAACTGCTGTATGGACTATGTACACGAACATCATAATCTACACCAGCGGCACGCAAATTAGGCCCAGTAAACCCATAATTCAATGCACGTTCTGCACTGATAGGACCGCCACCAATGGTGCGCTCCATAAATATTCTATTGCGTGTTAACAAACTCTCTAGCTCGCCTAACGCAATTGGATACTCTTTTAAGAATTTCTCGAGTTTCGTAAACGCTGTATTTGTGAAATTCCTTTCAAAGCCGCCAATACGCCCAATATTAGTAGTAAGACGGGACCCACATACTTCTTCATATATTTCATAGATTAATTCGCGGTATTGCATTACATATAAGAACCCGGTAAACGCTCCTGCATCTACCCCCACAATAGAATTACAAATTAAATGGTCGGCAATTCTAGCCAACTCCATAATAATCACACGCAAGTAGTCTACCCGCTTAGGAGTTTGAACGCCCAATAATTTTTCGCAGGTCAAATGCCATCCCATATTATTAATGGGACTGCTACAATAATTTAAGCGATCGGTTATTGGAGTGATTTGATACAACGGTCTTCTTTCAGCGAGCTTTTCGAAAGCGCGGTGAATATATCCCACGGTTTGATCACTCGAAATAACGCGTTCCCCATCTAACTCCATAATATTTTGGAAAACCCCATGCGTAGCAGGATGGGTTGGTCCTAAGTTAATGGTAGTGGTTTTCCGCTCTATTGCGTCTTCTGCTAATGTTATATTATGATCACTCATATTTTTTATTTTATCCGCGTCCAAACATTTCGTCGTCTTTGTCAATACGGGTTTGATCTTCTAATGGGTATTCTTTTCTTAGTGGGAAATAATCCATCTCATCCACATTCAAAATTCGCTTAAGATTGGGATGTCCCACAAAATTGACTCCAAAGAAATCATAGGTTTCTCTTTCCATCCAGTTGGCAGAAGAGAACAATTGCGTTGCAGTAAAAACATCTGGGGTTGCAACTGGTGTAAACACTTTAAAACGAAGACGCGTATTTTCTACCAAATTGTGTAAATGGTAAACAACCGCTAATTCCCTATTGGCCATTTCAGGATAATTAACCCCACATAAATCGGTTAGAAATTGAAAGCCTAAACTAGGTTCATCGTATAAGTATTGCAATACTTTTAAGTTGAGCTCTTTAGGTGCTTCAAAGCAAAGCATACCATAAGTATCTTCAAAGTTGAAGACCTGGTCTCCAAACTTTTCGGTCAGTTTTTGCTGAATATATTCGTTGCTGATAGCCATAAATTATTGTATTCCGTATCCGTTCAATAATGCTTTATAATGATCACTATTTCTTCTTCTAATGCTCTCTTGTCCTACCAACTCTTGAATTTTCATAAATCCATCTAAAATGGCTTCGGGTCTTGGAGGGCAACCCGGAACATACACATCAACAGGAATCACTTGGTCAATCCCTTGCAATACACTGTAAGTATCAAATATTCCACCACTAGATGCGCAAGCACCTACTGCAATTACCCAACGAGGTTCTGCCATTTGTAAATAGACTTGACGTAAAACCGGGCCCATTTTTTTGGCAATCGTTCCCATTACCATCAATAAATCGCACTGGCGAGGAGAGTGACTCATACGTTCTGCACCAAAACGAGACAAATCATAATGTGAAGCAGCTGTTGCCATGAACTCAATACCACAACATGAAGTAGCATAAGGCATTGGCCAAAGTGAGTTTTTACGAGCTAGCCCCACCACATCACTTAGTTTAGTGGTAAAAAATCCGTCTCCACCATAGCCATCTGGCGCATCAACATACGTTACTGAATCAGCAATATTGGCTTCAATTGGATGAATATTATATCTAACTGGACGTGACATATTCCTTTATATTAAAATTTTAAGACCTATTGAACTAACAAACAGTTTCCGAAACTTTTAGTTCGGTTTAATCTTCCCACTTTAAAGCACCCTTTTTGATGATATAAGTGAATCCAATCAGGAAAAACCCTACAAACATCACTACAGCAAGGAATCCATTCCATCCTAGCTCACGAAAATTAACCGCATAAGGGTAAAAGAAAATAACTTCTACATCAAATAAAACAAACAAAATGGCTACCAAAAAATACTTAATTGCCATGGGTTGGCGGGCATTACCATGTGATTCAATACCACTGGTAAAATTTTCTAATTTATCAGCTGTTTTGCGCTTTGGGCCTACCCATGAAGAAATTCCAATCATAGTGGCCACAAACCCCGCTGCAAAAATTAATTGGATCGCAATAGGCAAATAATTGGATGCCGAATTGGATGCACTAGCGTCTAACAAAGTGTATATAATACCCATAGCTCTGTTTAAGTTCGCAAAAATACGCTAGTAATGGATATAAAAGAAAAACTCCTCAATTTGAGGAGCTTTTTCTTTAAGTTAATTTTTAGGCTGGGCTTAGTTACCGGTTTTAGCACCAGAAGCGTTTCCTTTAGCACCAGGATTTGAGTAATAATCAATTATTTTTTGAATAGTTGCCTTTACATCTTGCGCGTACTTGTTGTTTTCTTCCCCTGCTGTAGGGTATAAAGCCAACATTTTATCAGCCACTTCAATGGCTTTTTGACAAGTAGCCAAGAATTCATCTACAGCAGGAGATCTGTCACCCTTGGTCGTTATTTTAAAATCTGGTCTTTTTTTGATTTCATTAAAAAGATTTACATAGTAGTTAATCTTAAAGTACTCGTCTAAGAAAATGGATTTTCTATGCTTTTCAAGGTCAACTGTAGCATAAACAGAATCTAAGTAATTTAAGTTGCTGATGATAACTGCAGTATCAGTTCCAGCTGCCATAGTAGCTCTTTTAAAGAAACTATAAGGATGGGGCTTATCAGGATGAGCAGCCATATATGGCTTTGCATATTCAATTACTTGATCGTAGGCTTTTGCAACAAAAGCAGAATTAGTTAACTTGTAATGATCATATTCAGTTAATTCTCCTTTAAGTTCCATGCCTTTTTTCATCCAACTCAATTGTGCATTATATGATTTGGCTTTACCAAACATGTCGGCTGCTGCATTAATGAAGGCAACCCTATTTGCTTTTACGGTATCCGCCAATAATGCTTTCTCAATATAGCTAGAAGCAACTGTTTCGTTGCCAGGAAATTTGGTTAATACTTCTACCCCTAATTTATAATCAGATGCCTGAATTTCAGCAGCAGGAGCTGTTGCCAAGAATTCTTCAATATACTTTTTAGAAGACAAAGAATCTCCTTTTCTTAAATAGTTGTATGCATATACCACGCCTAATCTTGGAACAGCTTTTACACCAACCGCTGCATCCAATTCTTTTGCTTTAGCCAAAGACTCATCATATTTACCCGCACGGAATAAATAATCTGCTTGGTACAATTCATTTCTTGAATCTTTGTCTGCACTTTGAACGTATTGGTCTAAATAGCCTTTTGCTCTAATTACGTCTCTCTCTGAATAATACAAGTACAAGGCATAATACACTGGAGGAAAAGCAGGATCTGCAGTTTTTGCATTGTCAAAGTATTGGTTAAATAATTCTTCATTATTTTGGCTTCTGTATATTAAGCCAATCCTAAACATCGCCAATGCGTTCTTTGGATCACGAGCTATAGCTTCCGTGTAAGCTTTAACTGCTTCCCCGCCATTTTCACCACCCATTTTCTGGTAGCTAATACCCATATAGATATAAATATCTGGGTTTACTAAATCTATAGCGGCAGCTTGCTTTAATTTTTCAATACCATACATAGGGTCTCCCATTTTACTATCCCCATCTGCATTGGCACGACCAATTGCAGTGAGGATTCCAGCGTCTGGTTTACCTCTATTTTTTCCCTTTGTTGGAGTTGTTGCAGTGATGGCTTGTTCAAACTTTTGTTTGGCTGAATTAAGATCACCGCCTTCACGTATTTCAACATGCCCCATCCCTACCAATAACCAAGCATCACTACCTAATTCTTGTAGCCCTTTTTGGTATATAGCTTTTGCAGCAGCCACATCTTCCTTAGTCACTTCAATTCCGTTTCCGGCTAAAAATGCTTGACCTAACCAATAAATGGCTTGAGGATCTTTAGAATTGGCATCATAGTTTTTTTGCAGTACTTCTTTTGCACTCTTGTTTTTTTCATAATGCAACAGCTTAATGCCTTCGGCAACTTGGGCCGTTAAGCACTGTACAGCAAATACAGCTGCAAACATCAAAGCAACAGACTTCTTCATGTTCTCTCTTTTTTATTAGTTGTTTTGTTATTCCGATTTTATACTTCCCTGTCTTTTATGAAAAGCCATTTTAGCCGGAGCTAAAAAAGATCTTCTAAATATTAATTGCCCTCTTTCTAAACTCATGAAATTCATGAACCCAGTTCCTAAACCCGCATGATTCTCTTTTAACACATAAAACAAAGGTCGTGCCAAAGGGTACTGACCATATGTTATGGTTGATTGAGAAGGTTTTGCAAAAATGCCTTTTTCTAAACATGCAGTGCATTCTACCCTTGCCAATCTAATTTTTGTAAGATAGGATTGTTGCTGCTTATCGTACACATCCCCTATCCAACTCATGCCCACAAAACCAATTACATCCGTTCTTGAAGTAACTATATCAATTACTTCTTTACTATTATTGGCTGCAACCACATTAGTACCAAAATTTCCGCCTTTCAACACACTGTCTTTTAAATATCGAACAGTACTAGTTGCAGACTTGCCATCCATTACAGCAGTAATTTTATGCTTCCCACTCAAAATATCTTTCACATCCTGGAAACTAAAAATACTATCTGCTGCATTGTTATTTACAATCAAAGCAACCGCATCATATGCTAGTTCTGCATACTGAGGAGGATAAGACAAAATGGATTTGTAGTACTCAGCTTCTTTTTCATCTAAGCCCCTTGCTACAATAATCATTCTAGTACTATCATTTTGCAAATCACGAAAACAATCTGCTTCAGATTTGTAAGATGCAATAATATTGGCTTTTGGATAAGAGGATTGATGAACCTTAAGCTGCTCTTCAATTACAGGCTTAAAGCTTTCGTCTACACTAATGCGTATAGTACCTTCTTCAGTATTGTCTTCAAAAGCATTTTTTGATTCTTTTGAATCACATGAAACAAAGAGCAAAACACCCAGCAAACACGCAAACAAACTGTACTTCCTCATAATTAATATTCTTGCTTAATGCCTCTGTACAATCTAAAAGCGCCATACAACAAACAAATACTACCGAATAAATTTCGATAAACCGGTTCTGCCGTAAACACCAGATCCATCCCCAATTTTTCTATAAAAAATACAGCCAAACCAACACCCAAAAACAACAGCGACATCGAAATATCATAGATCCTTCTGAATATACTGTACCGTTTTTGGTTCCTTTCTCTAAAAGTATTTTCCATACAATCACTTTACGGGATGGGCAATTTAGTAAATATTTTACGTGAGATGCGCGAAAATTAAAAATCCATAAAAACTTTACATAAAAATGGTTTTAAACTAATGACTGTTAGTTAAAGATTCGTTTATATATGTTCATTCGAATGCATAAAGGATTATTAAACCACATGCGTTAAATTTGCCCGCATATGAGCAACAAAGCAGGTATACCACAAGGAACAAGGGATTTTAACGCAGCCACCGTTCAGAAAAGGAACTATATATTCCAAACTATTAGAACTGTTTTTGAATTGTATGGCTTTCAGCCTTTAGAAACGCCTGCAATGGAAAACTTGGATACATTGATGGGCAAGTATGGAGAAGAAGGCGATAAATTGATTTTTAAAATACTCAATAATGGTTTAGACAACCCTGCAAAACAAGAACAAATAATTGCAGACTTTAATAAAATTCTGGAAGGTAAAAATAATAAGGGGATTACAGAGCGCGCACTCCGATACGATTTAACCATTCCTTTTGCCCGCTATGTGGCCATGAATTTTGGCCAATTAACCATGCCCTTTAAACGCTATCAAATACAACCTGTTTGGAGAGCAGACCGACCACAAAAAGGAAGATATAGAGAGTTTTATCAGTGTGATGCTGATGTGGTAGGAAGCAATAGTTTATTGAATGAAGTGGAATTAACAGCCATTTATGCTACTGTTTTTGAACGTTTACAGCTGCCAGTAGAAATAAGAATCAACAGCAGAAAAATATTAGCAGGATTAGCAGAATTATGCGGCGGTCAAGAAACAATGGTACCAATCACCGTTGCTATTGACAAGTTAGATAAAATAGGAATCGAAAAAGTTAAAGAGGAATTATCTCAAAGAGGAATTAATCAAGATCAACTTTCTATTATAGAAAAATACCTATCAATTGATGGAGTGAATGAAGCAAAAATTGAGCAGCTAAAACAGTTGATGGGCAATAATCCCACTGCTATAAAAGGCATTGAAGAATTGGAATATATTCTTGCTTACCACTCCACTAAATATTCTTCCAAAATAGTGGTTGATTTTACTTTAGCAAGAGGCTTGAATTATTATACTGGAGTCATATTTGAAATCAAAGCCATTGGCGCACAAATGGGAAGCATTGGTGGTGGCGGTCGCTACGATGATTTAACGGGCTTATTTGGAGTGCCTAATGTACCAGGTGTTGGAATTAGCTTTGGAGTTGATAGAATATATGATGTACTGGAAGAGCTAAAATTATTTCCTGAAGCGGTAGAAAAAGGAACTAAAGTATTATTCTTTAATTTAGGAATTGAGGAAAGTAAAACTGCTTTTTATTTAATGCAAGAACTACGCGAAAGAGGTATTGCCGCAGAGTTGTATCACGAACAAAGCAAGTTCGACAAACAGTTTAAGTATGCAGAAAAAAAA
>CAZTDV010000014.1:9158-71743 GCA_964612195.1 uncultured Sediminibacterium sp. | reverse complement strand
TCCCTTAAGGGAACAGCTGCTTTTTCTACATGCTGTTCGGTGGCTACTTGCATGAATTTCCATCCCCATTTTATTAGATTGAGGTCTAAACGGGGTTGTACATAAAATGGGCTTTTGGCATTCCACATCCATTTTAAACCTTGAGTAACAATACCTGGAGTAGCCAGAGGAACGAAATGACTAGGACATACATATCCTGCATTGCCATATGAGCAATTATTTTGCATATCTGTTTTATCAATCACTGTTACCTCATGCCCTTCATTGTTCAAAAACCAAGCACTACTTAGTCCTATTATACCTCCGCCTATGATGGTTATTTTCATTTATTTATCGAGTTATTTTGAAATTAGCTTATTATCTTTAAACTAATAATTATGGAAACTTACGGAAAAATTCTACTCATTGCTATGCCAGCTTTCTTGGTATTAATTTTACTGGAAAAATGGTGGGGAATTCGAAAAGGAAATGACACCATTAGAACCATGGATATGGTATCTAGTTTAACATCTGGAATTACTAATTCAACTAAAGATGTTTTAGGTTTGAGTATTGCTGTTTTAAGCTATGACTGGATGCTAACCCATTGGGCAATTTTTCAAATTGAAGCCACTGTATTACTTTATATTATAGCTTTTATTGCATTAGACTTAACTGGATATTTAGTGCATAGGATTGATCATGAATTCAATTTTTTCTGGAACGCACATATTATTCACCATAGTAGTGAAGATTTTAATCTTGCTTGCGCTTTGCGCCAAAGCATTTCCACTTTTGTACGATTATTCACTATTTTCCTTTTACCAGCTGCAATTTTAGGGGTTCCAACACAGGTAATAGCAGTGGTTGCTCCCTTACATTTGTTTGCACAATTTTGGTATCATACCCAACATATTGACCGTATGGGTTGGTTAGAGAAAATTATAGTAACTCCTTCACATCATAGAGTGCA
Source organism: uncultured Sediminibacterium sp. (assembly GCA_964612195.1). Classification (GTDB taxonomy): domain Bacteria; phylum Bacteroidota; class Bacteroidia; order Chitinophagales; family Chitinophagaceae; genus Sediminibacterium. Next base: position 70,791 of record CAZTDV010000014.1, on the reverse strand, counting down.
TCATGCAATTAATCCAGAATATTTAGATAAAAATTATGGGCAAATTTTTATTTTTTGGGATAAATGGTTTGGCACTTATCAGGAAGAATTACCAGCTATTAAACCTGTTTATGGTATCACAAGACCTGTAAGAACGTGGAATCCCATTAAAATAAATTTCATGCATTTATGGTTACTTATAAAAGACGCATGGTATGCAAATAATTTAAAAGATAAGTTACGCATTTGGTTTATGCCTACTGGATGGAGACCTACAGATGTTGCAGAAAAATATCCTGTATTTAAAATTGAAGACCCTTATCATTTTGATAAATACGAAACCAAAGCAGGCCCTTTCTTTACAGCCTGGGTTTGGATACAATTAGGATTGTTACTACTTTTTATTAGCTATTTATTTGGGAATATTGCCTCTATTGGAAGTCCAGGTATGTTTTATTATGGCATATTCATTTATGTATTCGTCTATGCTTTTACAGAATTAATGGATGGCAATCCAAATGCTTGGGCTTGGGAATTTTTCAAATTCGCTATTGGTTTCTACTTCTTAATTGATGGCAATGGATGGTTTGGTCTTGGAAAAATTGTGCCAGTATTGCCTTATATAATCGGCGCTTATTTATTATTATCCTTAGCACTAAGCTTTTATTTTAAAAAAGAGAACAATCGATATTCAATAGCGCTTAACTAAACCATTATTTCATATCATTGGCGGTAAAACTCAGTGGTAAAAGAGCAGCAGCATCTTCTAAAATATAGACCACTCCTTCCATCCCACTTAAAATAAGTTTGATGGGTATATTTTGTCTTATAGTTTGTTCTAAAAGACTTTGTCGGCATATTCCACAAGGACTTATAGGGTTCTTGCTTTCTCCTTTCAAATTATGATAACTGATGGCTATCGCTTTAATTGCTACTCCATTATATAAAGATGATACTGCAGATAATAAAACTCTTTCAGCGCATATACCAACTGGATAACTAGCATTCTCTTGATTACTGCCTTCAATTGTTTCTCCATTATTTAACATAGCTACAGCCCCAACTTGAAATTGAGAATAAGGTGCATATGCTTTTGAAGTTACTTCTCTTGCCTTTAGCAATAGCTGAGCATCTTCAGGTGAAAGAGCTGACGCGTCTTCTAGCATTTGGTATTGGAATACAATTTCTTTCATTCAGTTTATTGAATCACTTTAAATAATCTATCCCACCTAGGTCCTTTATTCCAGCTAAACCAAATTAAGGAGGCTTTACCTACTATATGTGTTTCAGGAACAAAGCCCCAGAAACGACTGTCTTGGCTTCTATGACGATTATCTCCCATCATCCAATAATAATTGTATTGAGGAGTATAACTATTAACCACTTGGCCATTAATAATGAATTGTCCGTCTTTTTCTTCTAAAATATTGTGTTCATAAACGGTAATCAACCTACGATACAATGAAATATTATTTTGATTTAAAGCAATTGCCTTGCCTTTTTGTGGAATGGTTAGAGGCCCATAATTATCCAATGTCCATGGAAAATTAGCTTCATCATTAGGAAAGAACATACCCACATTCGTATCAACATATTTGGTTAAAGAAAGTACCCCGGGGTATTTTTTTACTTTTTCTGCAGCTGCTGCAGTGATATTAAAAATATATGTTTTACTATCAGGACCAGGAGAAAAATTGCCATTATTGTTTTCTAAATCAATGCCCAACTCATCTTGTAAAAATTCATCAGAAAAACCTGATCCACTAGTGGTGGCAATATAATCTGTTTGGGCGCCTCCTGGTAGTTCAGCAGGTTGGCCATTGATAAATAAATCGGCATTTTTAATTTCTAATATATCTCCAGGAACCCCTACACATCTTTTGATATAATTATCTGTTTTGTCCATTGGATGAACCAAAATGGGATACTCGGCTAATAAGGCTTCCCTATTTCCTTTAAATTGACTACTTCTTAAAACTTCGTAATAGGTAATTTTACTTCCAAATTCGGGCAAGTTAATAATGGTGTCCCCCGCAGGAAAATTAAATACAACCGCATCATTTCTTTTTACGGTGGTTAACGCAGGCAGCCTTTTGTAAGGTAATTGAACTTCTTTTATATAGGAAGGAGTGGTTAAGCTAAAAGGCATTATATTATGTACAAATGGAAAAGAAACAGGAGTTTGAGGAACTCTTGGGCCATAACTCATTTTACTCACAAATAAAAAGTCGTTCACCAATAAACTCTTCTCCATGCTTTCTGTTGGAATTACATAAGCTTCAAAAACAAATGTTCTAATGATGGTTGCAGCAACTACAGCAAAAACCCCAGCATCAATCCATTCTCTTGAAGCAGGCTTATGGTAATGATTCAGTGCTTGAGGACCATGCCATTTTTCTTTTTCAGAAAACCCTAAATAAGGGAAATAAATAAAGGGGAAGAACACTACAGCAGCATGTGCTGGAACTGAAACCTTCTTGAAATTCATCACAAAAATGATGGTAATCCAAATGGTGATAAACTGACCTGCAATAGGGATTAATTGTAGCCAAAACCAAAATCGTTTAATTTCTGCTTTTTGAACAATTTCCCATGTATTGTAGAATGGAACAAATGCCTTCCAAGCATCAATGCCTGCTTTCTTAAACATGCCATACATTCCAATATGCCAACCTAAAATTCCAATAATAAACAGCGCTAAGCCCATAAAAAGGTTTTAGTTTAAACAAATGTATCTAATTCAAATACAATGCTCAATAATTAAATATAATGTTTTGCTAAATATAATTTTTAACATCTTCGGCTAAAATTTCCTTCCCTGAAAGTATAATTAAACGCTCTACCACATTTCTTAACTCTCTTATATTACCCGTCCAATTATGCTTTTTCAGCAACTCTAATGCATTATTAGCAATAGTTTTTGGGGCTTGTCCATAATCTTTTGCTATTTCTGTTAAAAAATGAGTGACCAATAGCGGTATATCTTCTCTTCTTTCGTTTAAGGAAGGAACATGAATTAAAATAACCCCCAAACGATGGTATAAATCTAAACGGAAATTTTTCTCGGCTACTTCCTTTAATAAATCTTTATTGGTTGCAGCCACCACTCGTACATCAACAGCAATTTCTTTATCTCCACCCACCCTAGTTATTTTACCCTCTTGTAAAGCCCTAAGTACTTTAGCTTGAGCACTCAAACTCATATCACCAATTTCATCTAAAAAAAGGGTTCCCCCATTAGCTTGTTCAAATTTTCCAATACGTTGTTTAATAGCAGAAGTAAATGAACCCTTTTCGTGCCCAAATAATTCACTCTCTATTAATTCTGCAGGTATAGCAGCACAGTTTACTTCAATCAATGTTCCAGATGCCCTATTGCTTTTTTCATGCAACCATCTTGCAACCAATTCTTTTCCGCTTCCGTTTTCACCTGTCACTAACACCCTTGCGTCTGTGGCTGCAACTTTTTCAATAGTCTCTTTAATTTTAATAATCGGTGCAGACTGTCCAATGATTTCTTGAATACCTGCCACTTTTTTCTTTAACACTTTGGTTTCTTTCACCAAACTATTTTTATCCATGGCATTGCGGATAGTAATCAATAACCTATTTAAATCAGGTGGCTTAGCTATATAATCAAATGCACCCTTTTTAACAGCATCAACAGCAGTTTCAATATTACCGTGTCCGCTAATAATTATAATGGGCACATCTGCATTAATCTCTTTTGCTTTTTGCAAAAATTCGATGCCATCAATTTTTGGCATTTTTATATCGCAAAGCACCAAATCAAAATTGGCTGATTTAAATTTCTTTAATCCTTCTTCTCCATCTGTTGCCTCTTCTGTTGCGTATCCTTCATTATTCAATATATCTTTCAATACATTCCGAATAGCTCTTTCGTCATCAATAATTAGTATAGACGCCATATTTGGGTTTATTTACGAAGTTAATCATTGCAAATTGATTCTGATACCCATATAACCATTACGAATTGGAGCTGGATTAAAATATCTATTTCCAACCGCATTAATATCATTGCCTAAGCTATATGTTTGGTTTAATAAATTATCGGCCCCTGCAAATAATTGAAATTGATATTGCTTCCATATAATTTGCTTGGATAATTTTGCCTGTAATAATTCATAGCCTTTTGCATAAACTGTTGCAGCATCATTTAACGATATTTTACTGGTTAAGTTGGCAGTAAAATTAAATGCCCAACCATTCTTATGCGAAAAATTTAAAGTTGAAACCCAAATATATTTAGGAACTCCAGTAATTGGATTGCCATTGAAAACTGCGCCGCCCTGCTGATAATTGATAAAATGATAAGGTTGAAAACTAAATGAATTGGTAAAATCAATATTGTACTTTCTTTCTTTTGAGTCCTTTATCAATACATATTTAATCATTGCCTCAAGACCATTTTGGTTGGTTGCTCCAGCATTAATAAAATATTCATTCCCATTTATATCAGCCCTTCTAACTATAGCATTTTTTAGCTGAAAAGAATAAAACGATAGGTCTAAAAGTATTTGATCATTGAACAAACTACCTTTTATTCCAATCTCTGTATTCCAACCTTGCTCGGCATTTAATTGAGGATAAAAATTGCCATCAGATGGCCTAATTTCGGCTAAACTTGGTGCAGAAAAACCTCTTGCAATAATTCCATATAAATTTAAGTTCGCATTCAAACTATAATTCAAAGTAAATCTTGGGCTAATAGGAGATTGTATTTTTCTATTTAAAAGCGGCTGATTCGTTAACAGCAATGATTTGAATTCGTATAACTGTTGATTTAAACTTATTCCTGCATTCAACAGTAACTTTTGAACAGGTTTAAAACTCCATTGGGTAAATAAGAACCCTTGTCTTGTATAAACAATATCATCCGCTTGAATCATTCCAGCAACCCCTTTGTTATTGGTATAATTTTTTATGGCAGATTCATTGATTAAGTATTCTGTTCCTATAATCCATTGCCATTTATCTAGCGTTGCTTTGGGTTGAATTACCCATTGTATACCTGCTGATAAATTCAATTCATTTCTTTTCTCATAATTGGTTATAAATGGGTTAGAAAAACTAGTTTGATTAATTGATACAAAGCTTTTAATTGCTTGTTGTTGACTAATTTGATAACTGTCATATATGCCTACCCAAATCGTATTATTTTGAATGGCTGCTTGTTGTTCAATTGCACTTGGTAATATGGCAGTTGCTTGCCTAGACAAACGTGGATTAAGCAACATTTGAGCAATTGTGATACCACCTGGTGTTTGATAATTTAATTGGGTATAAAAAACACCTGTTTTTATTAAGTGTTTAGCCCTTTTCAATCCAGTGCTCCATGAAATTCCTGTTCTATTTAAGTTGGATTGTTCCCGATATCCATCAGATTGCAAACGATGTAGTTGCAAACTAGAAGTAAATTGAGCATTGCTATTCAACCATTGAATTTGTTGTTGATTATACCCAAAAGATCCTCCAGTTAATACCATAGCAGTGTATTGCTTTGGTTTTTCAGAGAAAGATATATCCTGATTTAATAAAAATACTCCTCCGGTTCCAGCACCATACATACTCGACGCAGGCCCCTTTGCAATTTCCACATGATCAATTAATGATGGGTCAATCAGATTTAAATAGGTATTACCAGTGGCATCCGAGAATGGTATATCATTCCAATACAATTTCACATTTCTGATACCAAAAGGGGATCGCAATAAGCTGCCTCTTACTGAAAGTCGGTAACTACCTGGTGAACGCTCTTCCATCCTTACCCCAGCCACCAAATTCATTGCGGGTAAAATAGAGGCTGGCGAAAATTGCATCAATGCTTTTTTATTTAATAAAGACACAGCTGCTGGCATTTCCTTCCATTTAATTCTAGCATTAAATGCAGTCACAATCACGTCTTGCAAGGGCAACTCTTTATTAAGTAAAGTATCCTGTGCCTCCATTTTATTACTTGAAAGCAAGATTATTAAACAAACTATAATTTTAAATAAATGGGAATGCATAAGGATATTAAACAGCAAAGCCCGAATTACTTCGGGCTTTGCAAAAATATAATCAAACTTATTTTTTCATGTACATTACTTCCTTTACCAATTTAACTGTTCTTGTAACATCTGGAATAGCTAAAGCAGTTAGGTTTGGCGCATAGTGCATTGGCGCATCAGCACTAGTGATTCTTCTAATTGGTGCATCTAAGTAATCAAACCCTTCTTTTTGAATACGATAACTAATTTCAGATGAAATAGAAGCAAACGGCCATTGCTCTTCAATAATTACTAATCGATTGGTTTTTTTAACGCTTTCTAAAATTGTCATCCAATCTAAGGGTCTAATTGTTCTTAAATCAATTACTTCAGCGCTTACGCCTTCCTTAGCCAATTCTTCCGCAGCACCTAAAGCTACTTTCATCATTTTATTAAATGAAACGATGGTAACATCGGTTCCTTGCCTTTTTACATCGGCTTTCCCTAAAGGGATATAATATTCTTCGTCTGGTATTTCAGATTTATCTCCGTACATCACTTCACTTTCCATGAACATAACAGGATCTTCCTCAAATCTAATTGCTTGTTTTAATAAACCTTTGGCATCATAACCGTTTGAAGGTGACACTACTTTTAGGCCGGGAATATTGGCATAATAACTTTCAAAAGCAGTAGAGTGCTGAGCGCCTAATTGACCAGCGCTACCATTTGGTCCTCTAAATACAATGGGACAACCAATTTGGCCACCACTCATTGCAAGCATTTTGGAAGCCGTATTCAAGATTTGGTCCATTGCTAAAACAGCGAAGTTCCAGGTCATGAATTCTACAATTGGTCTCAAGCCATTTTGAGCAGCCCCAACTGCTACAGCGGTAAATCCAAGTTCTGCAATGGGTGTATCAATAACACGCTTATCTCCAAATTCAGCCAGCATACCCTGACTCACTTTGTAAGCTCCATTGTATTGGGCAACTTCCTCCCCCATTAGGAATACCTTCTCATCTCTTCTCATTTCTTCACTCATGGCTTCTCGAAGGGCTTCTCTAAACGCTATTGATCGCATAATCAGTTATTTTAAAATGAGCACAAAAATAGAAGATAAACCTATATAAAACCAAAAAACCCTCTCGAGTTTTACACGAGAGGGTTTTTTATAAACTATTAAACTTCTAGTTAAAATACATTCCAACCAAAACTTACATAATACAACCCACCGATTTGAATATTTCCAAAACCGTTGTAATAGTATTTGTTGAAGATATTGGTACCACCAATCTTAATTAAAGACTTAATACTTGGTAATTTGTGGCTAATCATAGCGTCTACAGTGTTGTAGGAAGGAACTTGACCAACTGCAAAAGTACCTTCATAGTTAAAGCTATCTACCCATCTGTAAGTGATATTAAAGCCCCACTTATTATCTTTTCCAAATCCGCTATTTGCTAAACCTGCATTAAAACGATATTTTGGAGTGTTGAAATAAGATACAAATCCAACAGGTAAATCACCTATAACGTCAGAATAAAGGTTTGCATTAATAGAAAAGTTTTTAGGCATTAAATACTCTAAAGAAGCGCCCCATCCTTTCACATCAACTGATCCAGGTGCATTGGTAGAGATACTGTAAGCAATTCTTGTATTTGCACTCAATACATTCAATGGACTTGGAGGTAAACCTGCTCTTGCTTGAATTACAGTAACACCACTTAAGAAGTCTTTGTAACGGGCTTGGTAAGCATAAATATCAATTAATAAACGCTTTCCAATTAACCCCTTATAACCAACTTCAAATGAAGTAGTAGACTCAGGCTTAAATTCTCCAAACTGTTGTTGTTGCAACAAACCAGGGTTTGGTGCACCTGCTAATGCGCTTGCACCAAATGCTTGAACACTAGCTAATGTGTATGCAGGATTGCCATTGAAATTGTAGAAATCTCTTAATTGAGGAAGACCACCCATTAAACGAGTACCACCACCAACTAACAAGTTGATCCACTGGTTTTGAGTGGTAGGGAAACGGTAAGCAGTTTGATAAGAGAAACGTAAGTTATGGTCTTGTGCAAGTTTTATTACTGCAGAAACTCTTGGAGTAAAACGACCTTTAAAGTTGGTATTCTTGTCGTAACGACCAGAAGCTGTAACCTTTAAACGATCTCCAAACATTTTCTGAGAAATTTGTAAATAAGCACCTGTTTCAGTGATATTGATGTTGCCAGCAGTATCAGCAAATAAAGTACCCTGAGAATTCAATCCATATTGACGGATATTTCCTCCAATCATTAAGTCGGTACCATTCTCAGATAAGCCTAAATCATCAGATAAATTGTATTGTGCTTCTAAACTCTTCAAGGTTGTTCTATCTACAAATAAACCACCTCCTTGAGAAATAGGTGTTCCTGCTATTTGTTGGAACAAAGGATTATTACCTATGAATCCTGTAGGTCTGCCTATATCTGCCACATTTCTAGCTCCATTTAAAATATTTATTCTATTTGCAGCAACCACTCCTGGGGCAGCAGCCTGAGCAGCAGTTAAAGCAGCGGTAGGAGTTAAACCTGCACCTAATCCTGCAGCATAACCCGCAGCAAGCGCGCCAATATAAGTACCTATAGCACCGCTAGTAGCGTTACCAACAGTTGCACCTACAAATTGAGGGAACCATGCAGTTGCACTTGGTTTCCAAGCTTCATTAAATAATCTAGAAGCAATGGTTGAGTTAAAAGATCCACCAGAATTTTCACGAGTAGTATATGCTCTTACATACCAGTTTTTTGCTTTCAATTCTAATTTGTACTGACCCATTTTTAGGTCTTTTAAAGCATAACGATCGCTACCTGTGTAAACGGTATTACCCATACCCCAATAAGCGGCAGCAATTGCCTCAATTTTGTCGCTAATTTTATAATGTAATGCTCCACTTAATTTCACATTCAATGTAGTTGGATCTACCACTTGGTTCTCATTGTAACCAGTTCTAGAAACATATAATGGTGAATTAGCAAAAGAGCCTAATACAGCCGAAGAAGGAATTGGGGTAGGTGTAGTGATACCAGGAAATACGCCTGCAGGTAATAATGCCAAGAATGGATTTCCAGCAATTACACCAGCAAATGCCCCACGTAAATCTGCATTTGTTTCATCTCCATAGGTATTGATACCATCATAGTTTGGATCAGTTAAACGAGTTCCAGGAACTACGTTTCCATTAGGACTTGCAGATAGAGGAGATCTTAGATAGTTGCCATTATTATTAGCCAACCAGTCTTGGGCTTGAACAAACTGCAAGTTCATTTTGTATGCCCACTTCTCATTTATTTTTTTAGCATAGCGAACACTCCAATCATAATAAGGAGATCTAGGACGCTGAGAACCATCTACGTGGTTAATACCAGATTTGATTTGGAAACTCAATCCTTGGTATTTAAATGGATTCTTACTGTTGATTAATAAAGTACCATTGGTACCACCTGGACCATACAATGCAGAAGAAGCACCTTGCAGTAATTCTATATTATCTACATCTAATTCAGTTAAACCAATTACGTTACCAACAGAAAAGTTTAACCCTGGAGCTTGGTTATCCATTCCATCTACAATCTGATTTAAACGAGTGTTACCACTGCTGTTAAATCCACGAGTACCAACACTAGTAAATGTTAAACTTGCAGACACTACGTCAACCCCTTTAAGGTTGGCAATCATGTCATAATAATTAGCGGAAGGTGAATTACGAATAGCAGCTGTACTGATTCTTTCAATAGAAACAGGAGATTCCAAAATTCTTTCTGGAACCCTTGATGCAGAAACAACTATTTCGTCACCCAATGTAAATGCAGTCTCTAATTCAACTACAACATCTTGGTTATTCTCTTTAATAGCTACTTCTTTAGCAGCATATCCTACCGATGAAATCACAAGGGTAAAAGGAAGTTTTTGAACAGTGGAGAACTTGAAATTTCCTTTGTCATCTGTGTAAGTACCTGCGGTACCCCCTTTAACAGAAATGGAGACTGCAGAAAGCAATTCCTTTGTTTTTCCGTTCTTTACACTGCCTGAAACGGTTGTTGTTTGTTGAGCTATTACTGATAAACTCAATAAAAGCGCAACCACAGACAGACCGAAATGGGTTAATAGTCTTCTCATATTGGCAATTTTAGTTTGAATTGTTAAGCAAAATAGGACATGTTAAGTTCTCGTAAAAATTTAATTTATACAAGATTTCAGCTATTTGTGGACAAAAATTAAGTACGATAGGAGGTTTTAGACATAGGTGTATTTAATTTTGGCAAATGGCACCATATAAGTTCCCACTACAGACTGGATTTTACAAAGGAAAAGTAAGAGATGTTTATTCAATAGGAAGCAATTTATTGGTAATGATTGCCAGTGATCGCATTTCGGCTTTTGATGTGATTTTACCCCGTACAATACCTTATAAAGGCCAGGTTCTGAATCAAATTGCTGCTTATATGTTAGCGCAAACGGCGGATATCTGCCCTAATTGGCTAATCAGCTGCCCTGCTCCTAACGTATCAATAGGTCAAAAATGCGAGCCTTTCAAAATTGAAATGGTCGTTAGAGGAAATTTGGTGGGCCATGCTTGGAGAACTTATCAATCTGGCAAAAGAACACTTTGCGGTGTAGAAATGCCAGCCGGTTTAAAGGAAAATGATTTTTTCCCAACCCCATTAATTACACCGTCTACTAAAGCAGCAGAAGGACATGATGAAGATATTTCTAAAGAAGAAATTATTAAGGGCGGATTAGCAACTGCCGAAGAATGGGGCCTCCTAGAAAAATATGCATTGGCCTTATTCGAGAGAGGCAAATCAATTGCAGCAAGAAGAGGACTTATTTTAGCCGACACCAAATATGAATTTGGGAAGCTTGGGAATACCATTTATTTAATGGACGAAATACATACCCCTGATTCATCTAGGTATTTTTATGCTGATAATTTTGAACAAAGACAAGCAACAGGTGAAAGACAAAAACAATTAAGCAAAGAGTTTGTAAGAGAATGGTTGATTGCCAATAATTTTATGGGCAAAGAAGGGCAAACAGTTCCTGCTATGTCCGATGAATGGATTAATACCATCAGCAAAAGGTATATTGAACTATACGAAAAAGTAATTGGAGAACAATTTATTCCCATTGATTTAACGGAGACTGAAACGGTAGAAGCTATTAATCAAGCGCTAGATAAAATAATTAAATAGCGGGACTAAATTGGAGTCCCCGCAATTTTTTTGGCTTGAATAATTTCATCTAGTCGAGGTCTAATTCTTGCGCTGCTTTTGTTGAAAATATTTTGACCTTTATCAATGCCTTTTCTAATTTGAGCTTGACGTTCTGCAGGCATATGAATAGTGTCTTTACATTCCGAACTACAGCATCCTTCAAATGTTGAAGCACATGAATTGCATTGTATGAATAATAAATGACAACCATCATTTTTACAATTGGTATGTGTATCACAAACTGCGCCACATTGGTGGCAATGCGCTATGATATCAGGTGTTATACGTTCGCCTAAACGATCATCAAAAACAAAATTCTTCCCAATAAACTTAGGGGCAAGTTCTTGTCTTTTTATTTCATTGGCATAATGAATTATCCCCCCCTCTAAATGATAAACATTCTCAAATCCTTTGTGCAACATATAAGCACTAGCTTTTTCGCAACGTATACCACCAGTACAGTACATTACTACATTCTTGTCTTGTTTACCTTGCAACATGTTTACTGCCATGGGCAATTGCTCCCTAAATGTATCTGAAGGAATTTCTAATGCATTGGCAAAATGACCTACTTCGTATTCATAATGATTCCGCATATCTATCACAATGGTATTAGGATCATTAAGCATTTCATTCATTTGCATTGCATTCAAATACTTGCCCTTTTTCTCCATTGAAAAATGGGGGTCATCAATACCGTCAGCCACAATTTTTTCTCTGACTTTAATTTTTAACACCCAAAAACTTTTCCCTTGTAGCAATGGATCATTTAAACCCAGTGGGTCTTCCACTGCTATATTTAATCGCAAATTTTCTAACCCTGAAATTGATTCCATGATTTGTTTAAAATCATTCATATAATGTTCAGGCACACTTATTTGGGCATTAATTCCCTCTTTTGCAATATATATTCTACCAAATACCTGTATGGCATTTAACAGCTTATACAAACTATCTCTAAATTCTTGTGGGTTTTGTACAGGGAAATAACGATAAAAACTAATGGTGGTCCTCTTGAACGTTTCTTTCATTAAACGCTCTTTTAGCTCTTGGTTAGAGACACGATTGTGTAATACTGCCATAAAATAAATTTTAGACATAGCAATTGCTATGTTCCGATTAATAATGGAGCTGCTTGCAGGGCAGCCAAAATTCTTAGCAAAGTTACAAATTATCTTACAAATGGCAAGGCTAGCCTTATACCACTATTATTCATCCCCCCTTTTTCGATTGATCGGATATAATCGACTCTTATTACTTTAAAAATGTTTTCTAAACCAACAAAGTATTCAAGATAATAATTGCCTTTCTCTAATAATAAACTATTGGCACCTGTAACCAAAAACCAATTCAATTTTTTAAACCCTGGAATTTTATTGGTTAACAATCCATTTAAATGGTATTCAATATGACCAGTACCATACAAAGAAGCTGTATTACTGAAACGATAATAAGGGGCTAATTGAAAAGATCTTGTAAATGGCCCTGCAAATAAAACTTGGTTACCTAAAAAATGAATTTGATCAGGTTCAAAAACTTTGTCTTTTTGTAGGAAACCACCTGCCGAAAAAGAGTATTTCAATTCTCCTGCCAATTTTAAATCTAAGTCGTCAGAAATATTGACTCTCCACTTTGTATAATTTGCATCAGCTCCTAAAATTCCTGCAAATGCTTTGGTAACTGTGAGCGTGAATGTAGGATACCCCGATCCAATATTTACTTTCCTGTCTGGATATTCAACATATTTTGCTCCAGGCAACCAAGACAATCCAGCACTTACTAAAAAAGCTTGATGGTTTTGCATGGGAGTGTTACCAAATTCGGCTGGATGATTAGCGCTGAAACTGCGATTGGGGAAATCTTTCCAAAATGCAATATCTCCTAAATTTTCCAGTGACTTTCTATTTTGAAATTGCACTGATCCAGAAAAGTTGAGCCCATTACCAATACCTGCATTATAATTCAGTCTTAAAAAATCAGCTTCATAAATCTTCATAAAATTTTGCTCACGCATTAAAGTGTAGTAGCTATTAATAAACTCAGAAATAGGAGCAGCATTATTAAATTGGAAGACTTTCTTGCCACCAGAAATATTGAAAGATTGAATATATTTTTTACCAAAAGTATAGTTAACCGATATGGATGGATTAAAATGTTTATTAGCAAAACCATACCTTAATTCAGGAATAATGGACAATGATTTTCTTCCTTCCATTTGCTTTCGCCACTGTGGAGATAAATTAATTACTCCGCCTTCAACCGTATTAAAATTGATGGTATTGATTAAGGGTTCTATATTAAAACTGGTCTTTGCTTTTCGCTTACTAAAATTTTTACCTGTAAGCAACAAGTTGGTCAAACTAAATTTGTTACGAATCTTATCTAAAGAATCTAAATATGCAGGGGATTCTCTTACTTTTTCTAAACTATCTTTCTTTTGATAATCTTTTACTTCTTCTAACAACAAAGGCAAAGGTCTAATACTATCCCAATAAGCCATAGATTTTTTATTGGAGCTATCGTAGAATTTAAGAACGGTACTATTAAAATATTTAGGTTTGAAATTAGGAGTAAGGTCAAATTTATCATACACCTGTAAAAAACTTCCAAAGAAATCAAACCCAAAAAACTTCCCATAAGGATAAATCACCTGTTGCTTAATCACCCAATATGGGCCCGTTGGAATATATTGTTGTTGTAAAACCAAGGAATCTAATAATTGCATTTGTTGATCACGCAGCAGCTTTAGGTCTATACTTTGAATATGCCAATCATTTTCTGTAATATGAATATACCCTGTAAATAAAGGTTCATACTTTCTTTTTGGCATCACTTTTATTCTGCTAATTTCTTTACCAAATTCAAAAAAAGTTCCTTCGAATTTATATTTGTAAAAATTTAAAGCGTTTTCGGAAATAGGAGAAATAAATCCTCTAGGATTTAATCCACTGCCCAATGAAATAATGTTTTCATAAAAGGAAATAATTTGCGGACTACTAAAACCAAATCCATTACTGCGACCGCTCACTTTAGTTGATACTACTTCAATCTTTCTTTGGTTAGGTTCATTTACTGAATATTTTGCAATGGTTTCAGACAAGAGCAACATTTTCTGCTTACTGGTATCTCCATCTTCAAAATCTACTTTTTGTCCCATGAATTTTTTGGGGTAATCGCGTAATTGCATTTGCCCCTTAATATATACTTCTGTGGTAAATTGCTTGATTTCTTTAAGATGCTCCAATCGGGCAGCTATGGCTTTTCTAATAATACTATAAGCAGGATCTTCGCCACCTGTTTTAACAACCACTTCACTCAATTGATAATCTTGTGGGGTCATTTGTACATCAATAGTCAGATTAACTTTTCCCAAGCTTACCTTTTTTTCAACCGATTGAAAACCTATGTATTGAAAAACCAATGTATATTCACCCGGCTCTAGTGTAATACTATAAAAGCCAATATTATTAGCAGAAGCCCCTTTTGTAGTCCCCTTTACCAAAACAGAAGAAAAAGCAAGCGGAGATCCTTTAACTGCTGACTGAATAACGCCCGATATAACTGCGGCAAAAACATTCAACTTCACACTCATTACTATTACCAGTAATAGGACTTTTTTAAACATAGCAATTAATTTGAATACAAAAAAAGCCCCAATACTTGGTAATCCAAGTTGGGGCATTGTAAATTGATGTTAATTTATTTTAATCTTTAATCCGCTCTTGCCAGGCAAGCATTCCACCAGTTACATTTATTAAGTTACTAAATCCGGCTGTTTCTAAAATTAAACAAGCTTGCCCACTCCTATTCCCACTCCTACAATATATATAGATGGGCTCATTTTTCCATTCCTCTAATTCGTCAATTTGCATTGTCTGAATACTACCCAAGGGTAAATGTAATCCGCCTATATTAAAATCTGTTCTCTCGTGCGGTTCTCTTACATCTACTAAATGGATGTTTTCGCCTTCAGCTAATTTGGCCTTTAATTCTTCCACCGTTATTGTTTGCATATTCATTCAATTTTAAAAATTATTAGAAGTTGTATCTTTTATAGGAGCTTGTTCACTAATGTACAAGTCCATAATTTGTCCTTGCCTAATTTTATTTTTGACAGGCAAGCCATCCGCTCCAGGCATATCACTCACCAAAGGAGGATTTTGTTTGATGATAAATGCAGCTGCCGAATCTTTAATTACACCTGCTGCAACAATAGAACCTATATTAATATTCAAAGAAGCTAAAGTAGACCTAGCTTGATCTAAAGTTAGGCCAACCAAATCAGGAACATCCGTTTCATCTCCGCCAACCCCACTACCTAAAACCAAATTAATTACACTTCCAATTGCAATTTTTTCACCAGGCTTAACTGGAGACCCATTTAAAAATTGCTCTAGCACTGCATTACGAGCAATGTCTGGTTTGTAAGTAACAAAACCCAATTTTAAGCCAAGACTCTGCAAATACATTTCGGCACTTCTGATAGAGAATCCAGTTAAATTGGGCATTTCCACTTGTGGAGGAATGGTTCTATTTAAAGTGAGATAAACGGTTCTTCCCGTTTTCACTACTGCATCGGCTTCAGGGGCTTGTTTTATAACGGCTTGTTTTGCAATGGTGTCTATATATACAGAATCTAGAATCACCACCTCAAACCCTTTGTCTTCCAACATTTTTTGGGCTGCCAAAATATGCTGTCCAGCCACATTGGGTACTTTTTCAAATTTACCATATCCAGTAATCCAATCGAGTGAACCAAAAAACAATAGAATGAGCATAAGAATCAACCCTATGCCAGTTAAAATATTTACCCAAAGAGGCTTTTCTGTTATGAATTTGAACACTATAATAATTTAATAAAAATGAAGGACCTTATTTGGATATTAAAATTAATGAAATGCTTGTTCAATTACCGCAGAATAAAAATCAGTTAAACGCATCCCCATTGCCTTCACTTGTTGAGGTATAACAGATGCTTCGCTTTGCCCGGGTACTGTATTTACTTCTAACATAAACGGTTTTTGTTGAAGTGTATCGTAAATGAAATCAATTCTCACCACCCCTCTGCAATTAAATATCTCATATACTCTTTTAGCGGCATCAGAAAGATGTTGTTTCATGGTATCGTCAATTTGTGCAGGAGTTGTTTCTATACTCTTGCCCTGATACTTTGCTTCGAAATCAAAGAATTCATTTTGTGTACTTATTTCAGTAATAGGCAATACAGAAATGATATCTCCCTGTTTAAAAACACCTATGGTAAATTCTCTTCCACTAATGAATTCTTCCACTAAAATTTGAGGATCTTCTTTAAATGCTTTTTCCAAAGCTGGGGCTAATTCTTCAGCAGTATTTACTTTACTCATTCCTATACTGCTCCCACCATTATTAGGCTTTACAAACAAAGGTAATTTAAGCTGAGCTAAAATGACTTCAACACCAATTGGCGTATGGCTAAATAAGTGCATAGACTTAGCTACATTGATGCCTCCAAAAGCAGCAACAGCAACTGTATAACGCTTATTCATTGTTAAGGCAGATGTAGCAGCATCACAACTAGTATAAGGAATGCCCAACATATCAAAATACCCCTGTAATTTTCCATCTTCTCCTGGCGTACCATGAATGCACATTAATGCTACATCAAACTGTATGGTATTGCCATTGTCAACAATTGAAAAGTTGTCTCTATTTACTAAAGACCGCTCCTTTGCTTCATTTTCGTACCACCAACCGGTTGCATTAATATCAATTTTGTACAACTCATATTTGGTTGTATCCACATTATTCCCAACGGTAATGGCACTCTTGTAACTTATTTGAGCTTCCCCACTAAGTCCTCCAGTAACCAATGCTACTTTGCGCTTCATGAATCAGTTTAAGCTTATTAAATATGCATTTTTGCTTTCTTCGCCATCAATTCTTCCACCGTTTCTTGGTACATTTCGTCTGGAACACAGCAATCTACCGGACAAACTGCTGCACACTGAGGTTCTTCATGAAAACCTTGACATTCTGTACACTTATTAGGAGTAATATAGTAAGTATCTAGGCTGATCGGCTCAAAACGCTTGTCTGCGTCTACGGTACTACCATCCATTAACTGAAAACTACCTTTGATAGTGGTTCCGTCGGCAATAGACCACTCTACTCCACCTTCATAAATAGCGTTATTAGGACATTCTGGCTCGCATGCGCCACAATTAATACATTCTTCTGTTATTTTGATTGCCATACAAAATGGGTTTGTTGAGTTAGTGAAATTACATTTGCAGTACCAAAAATACGGTTGACAAATGATTTTACAAGAACGAATTGAATTATTATGCCGTTTAGGCCAATATATCAACAGTAATGATAGTGAATGGTTGGCCATTAAAGAAAAGGCTTATAACCAAAATCAATGGTTTGTGCCGGAGTTTATTGAGTCGGCAACCCAGAATATTGCCCAACATTTTCTGAAAGAACAGCCGTTAAAAGACTGGGCAGCAAAATACGATGTACCAGAGGCACCAATCAACCCTTTACAAATAGGCATTGTAATGGCAGGGAATATACCCTTAGTAGGTTTTCACGATTTACTCTGTGTATTTGTTTCCGGGCATTATGCTGTAGTAAAAACTTCTTCGAAAGACGAAGTTTTGATGAAACACTTGGTCAAAAAAATGTACGAATGGGATGTAAGGGTACAGAACTGGATTTCTTTTGCAGATAGGCTAAACGGATTGGATGCATATATAGCTACTGGCAGCAATAATTCTAGCAGGTATTTTGAGTATTATTTTGGCAAATACCCACATATTATTCGAAGAAATAGAACTTCTGTAGCTGTATTAGATGGTTCGGAAAGCCCAGAAACATTGAGTTTATTGGCAGATGATGTATTGCAGTATTTTGGTTTGGGTTGCAGAAATGTTACCCAAGTGTATGTTCCAAAAGACTATGATTTTGTTCCATTATTAAACGCGTTGAAAAAATATCCAGACTTTATAGATTACCATAAATACAAGCACAATTTTGACTACCATTTGGCTTTGTTAATTATGGGGGGCAAATACTATATGAACAACGACACCGTTATTCTAACCGAAAACACTTCCCCTTTTTCGCCGGTAAGTCAATTGCATTATAGTTTTTATACTAATCGAACAGAAATTTTAAACGATTTAAAAAAGGATGAGTCTATTCAATGTATTGTGGGATCTGGGCTGGTGCCTTTTGGAGCGGCTCAGCAACCACAGTTAACCGACTATGCGGATGGAGTAGATACCATGGCATTCTTAAAGGAACTTACAAAATGACATTTTTACCAAAACATTTGTTAAATGGTATTATTGGAGAACTGTCAATTAAACAGCTTTGTTTATTTGCTAAAGAAAGGCATGTAAATTGAGTAATTATTAAAAAACAATTGAGCATATGAATTGGAAAAATGGTTTAGTGATTGTGGGCATCAGCGCCACTACCGCCCTCGCCAGTGTGTGGGGCTACGGTAAATTCGTAGAGAACCAGCAAGATGGTGTTCAGGAACAAGGAAAACTTCCTGTTAACTATGCAGGATTTTTTGGAACCCCTAATAACGCTGCCGTTGGTTCAATAGATTTTACTGCTGCAGCTACAACAGGAACGCCTGCCGTAGTGCATATTAAAACAAGAACAAAAGCCAAACAGATTAACAGCAACCAACGTCAACAAAGAAATCCCTTTGCAGACATGTTTGGAGACGATTTTGGTGATTTTTTTGGAGGAGGTCCAAGGGTACAACCAGAACAACGAGCCAGTGGTAGTGGTGTCATCATTACCGAAGACGGCTATATCGTAACCAACAACCACGTGATTGATGGTGCAGACGAAATTAATGTGACCCTTGCGAATAAAAAGTCTTACAAAGCCACTTTAGTAGGGCAAGATCCTAATAGTGATT
Organism: uncultured Sediminibacterium sp.; assembly: GCA_964612195.1. Classification (GTDB taxonomy): domain Bacteria; phylum Bacteroidota; class Bacteroidia; order Chitinophagales; family Chitinophagaceae; genus Sediminibacterium. The sequence goes on along the minus strand of CAZTDV010000014.1, from coordinate 51,637 downwards.
TAGCGGTGATTAAAATTGAAGGAAAAGCATTCCCTTATATTGTTTACGGTAACAGCGATGAAGCCAAATTAGGCCAATGGGTATTGGCTATTGGATATCCTTTTGGTTATGATGTAACAGTAACTGCAGGTATCATCAGCGCCAAAGCAAGATCGATTGATATCAACGGAAGACAGGGTGCTAATCCAGTGGAATCTTTTATACAAACCGATGCTGCCGTAAATCCGGGGAATAGTGGTGGTGCTTTAATTAATACCAATGGAGAACTGGTGGGCATTAATTCTGCGATTGCTTCTCCAACTGGTGCATATGTAGGTTACTCCTATGCTATCCCAGTAAATATGGTGAAGAAAATAGTAACCGATATTGTAAAATTTGGCACCGTACAACGTGCATTTATTGGCATCAGTTATCCTAAAGAAAACTTAACCGACGAAGCCAAACGTGAATTAGAAAAAGAATTAGGCACCGCATATAAAGAAGGAGAAGGTGTTTTAATTACAGATACTCCTGCAGGTGGTGCAGCTGCCAGCGCAGGCTTAAAGAAAGGAGATATTATCACTAAAATTCAGGGAGTAGCTATTGCTACAGGACCAGAATTGCAAGAGCAGGTAGCTCGTTATAAACCAGGTGATAAAGTAACCGTACAATACAAGCGTGCTGGAAAAGAAAATACGGTTACCATTACTTTAAAAAATAAAGCTGGTAATACTGATGTCGTTAGAAATAGTAGCATCATTGAAAAACTAGGCGGTGAATTAGTGAACCTAGATAAAAAAATTGCAGCTGCAAATGATGTTCCCGGTGGCGTAGTAGTTAAAAAAGTGGGGACTGGATTATTAAGTAAGAGTAGAATGGAAGATGGTTTTGTAATTACCGGAATCAACGGTAAAGAAATCATCAATTTAGATGAATTGAAAATTGCTTTGGCAAATATTAAATCTGGCACCATCAGAATTGATGGATTCTATCCAGGATTTGAAGGAAGATATACTTATCCACTTCAGGTTACGGAAGATTGATATTAAAAACGGAATATTTAATTAAAAAGCCTTGCAACTAAACGTTGCAAGGCTTTTTAATGTTAATTTTTATAATATCATTATTATATTTTCTCATACACCAAGTACTCCCCTGCTTGTAATTCAAAAGTTTCTTTTAAATTAAAATGAAAAGCTAAACCAGAAAATATATTTCTGAATTCACCTTTCAACCAATCATGGTGAACATGAATCGTAAGTCTGTTATGAGAAGAAACATTTAGTAAAACCAACACAATTTGGTTTACACTTCTTCTAAAAAACGCCATTAATTCATTGTCTTTATCTGATGGAAGTATAAATGATTCTCCCTTAAATATAGCAGGATTATTGGCGCGTAAATGCGAAAGCTTTTCATAAAAAACATGTAGTTGGTTGGGATTGTTCCATTCAATCAAATCTTTATCAAAAAATTTCAACCGCTTTTTGCTAGGACTTTCTTGACCACTATATATCATCGGCATCCCATGCCATGTAAAGGCAAATACAGCCCAAGCTAATGCAGCTACTCCATATTTTTCATATTCAGTTCCATTCCAACTATTTTCATCATGATTTGCGGTAAAAAATAATTTAATAGCCCCCCGAGGATATTGCGAATAAGCATGCAATACATTTCTTACTTCATGCAATGTAGATAGCGCTTTTGCATACCTATCTGTTTCATGCATCCACCACCATGAATAGGTAGCATCAAATACTTGGTGATAATCTTGTACTTCACTTTCCGCTAGCCAAAATAATGGCTTAGTCAATTCACAACTTAATCTGGCTTGTTGCCAAAAATCAAGTGGAACTAAATGGGCCATATCACACCTGAATCCATCTATGTCAAAATCTTTGACCCAGTAACGCATGGCTTTAATTAATTCATGCCTCATTTCAGGCACTTCAAAATTTAAATCAATCACATCATGCCATCCATTTTTCTCTGTGAAATTTCCATTAGCATCTTTCATCATCCAATCAGGATGATCAATGGTCCAATGATGATCCCATCCGGTATGATTAGCCACCCAATCAATGATTACTTTAAAACCAAGTTCATGGGCATTTTGAATTAATTGTTTAAAATCGGCCTTTGTTCCGTACTCAGGATTAATATCAGTATAACTACTACATGCATAATAGCTTCCTAAACTTCCTTGCATTTTGAGCTTACTTATAGGAGTTATAGGCATCAGCCATAATAAATTAACTCCCATTTCTTTTAGGCGTGGCAAGTGTTCTGAAAACGCATTAAAAGTTCCTTCTGGTGTATATTGACGAATATTCACTTCGTACATGGTGGCTGTGAGTGCCCATGGCACTACATGAAAAGAAGACTTCATTTTAAATTTATCTAAGTAGGAAGATAAGTGTTTATCTTTTGAAAAAAGAAAAACAAGCGCTTAACAATACAACTATTAAAGCACCTGCTACATTGAGCCATAAAAATCCAAGTCCTATGATATTATATTTATCTAGAAGGAATAATAAAATAACCAATAACTCGCCAATTACAGCAGCCCTAAATACCGCAGTCCCCCCTATCTTTTTCATATAAAATGCAACCAAAAATATTCCTAGTATTACCCCATAAAATAAGGAACCCAACACATTTACCGCTTCAATTAAACTTCCCATTCCGGTTGCAAACTGTGCAGTAATAATGCAAAAGACACCCCAATAGAAAGTATACCATTTAGACAAACGATATTCTTTTAAGTCTTGAGCAACTGAATCACTCAATTTCTCTTTCTTAGTAAACCGCTGATGAAAATCAACCATCGTACAAGAAGCCAATGAGTTTAATGCTGCAGCAATAGACCCCCAAGCAGCTAAGAAAATAATGGCAATTAATAATCCCACTAAGCCACTGGGCAAAAAGTCTACAACAAATCGTAAGAATATATAGTTAGTGTCATTTATATCAGAACTTGGCACAGCTTTTTTAATAACAGCTTTATACTCATTTTTAATGACCGTTAATTTAGCAGCGCCTTTTGCAACACTGTCTTTAATTGCAGTTGTTGGTTGCAGTACATACAATTTACTATGGGCTTGCTGTGTAGCTTGTTGATCATTAAACCGATACTTTATTTGTTCTAATGAATCTTTGAAGGGCGTTAACATTGCTTTGTCTTCCGCAGCTTTATTAAAGAATACTGGAGAAGGATTGAACTGATAAAAGGTGAATAACAAAGCCCCTAATAGAAGTATTAAAAATTGCATAGGCACTTTAACCAACCCATTCATCAATAAGCCAATTTTACTTTCTTGTTCAGATTTAGCAGTTAAATACCTACCAACTTGAGACTGGTCTGTTCCAAAATAAGACAATGCTAAAAAGAACCCACCAATAATACCGCTGATTAAATTGTAACGATCCTTCCAATCAAACCCATTTTCTGTAAACCCCGTTGTAATTACATTCATTTTTCCTGCAGCTCCACTTACTGCGAGTGCTTCACTAAATCCAACATTTTCTGGAAGATTAGATACAATTAAATAGCCTGCAATAAACATTCCTATGAAAATAATAATCAATTGCAACTGTTGGGTATAAGCAACCGCTTTTGCTCCACCCGAAACAGTATAAACTATTAACATTCCTCCCATCACAATATTGGTATAAAAAATATCCCACCCCATTAATGACGATAAAATGATAGAGGGCGCATAGATGCTGATACCAGTTGAAAGGCCTCTAGATAATAAAAACAATGAGGAAGTAAACACCCTTGTTTTTAAATCGAAACGTTGCTCTAAATATTCATAAGCAGTAATCACTTTTAACTTGCTAAATAATGGAACAAAAGTGATACACAAAACCACCATGGCAATTGGAATTCCAAAGTAATATTGAACAAATCGCATTCCATCTGTAAATGCTTGACCCGGTGCCGATAAAAAAGTAATCGCACTAGCTTGGGTGCCCATAATACTCAACAGCACAATGTACCAAGGCATATTTCGGTTACTCAAAAAATAACCTTCCATGTCTTTGCTGGTTCTGCTCTTGTAAACCCCATAGGCAATAATGCCGCTAAGCGTGAGAATTAAAATGACCCAATCAGCTGTTCTCATTTAAATAAGTTTGTAAACCAATCAAAAAAAAGTATTTGGGCCAATAAAACTAGTAACACAAAAATGTACCAGCTTTTCCATGACTTAAATAAAGGTATTTTCTCTTTCATCTTTTTGATTTAGAACTAAGTAAACCACCTCCTAGTAATCCCAAAGCTAATCCTATTAATAAACCAGCTTTTACATTTTTTAAAAATAACCCAATGACCACACCAATGATCACCAACATAAAAAAACTTATTTTTCTCCTTGGTTGCATAAATTATTTATTGGGGGCCATTGATACCAAATTGGCTAATAATTTATAGCTGCCTGCTACACCCGCAGGTAATTGCCTGAACAACACTAAACTTACATAAGTAAAATTACCTTTCCCATATTTTGTGGTTACTAAACTACCATTGGTAGGTTTGTCATTTGTATCATTCATTTGCAATATTGCTTCATAAGGTACTTTTACAGGCTCCATTTGATAAGTGCTTCTTTCTTGCACCCAATTGTCAAAGTCTTTGACTACAATTTTATTCGGGAAATTTAATACCGGATGATTTATCTGTAGCATTTGAACGGGGGCCTTTTCTTCGGTAACCCGAATATTAGACATGGCAAAATCATAAGGTCCAACTTTTACTCTTTTATTGCCAACCAGGTTACTTTTTAAATACTGAACAATCAAATGCCCTCCTTGCTGAATATACCGATTGATTACTTCATTTTTATTGGTCAACCATTCATGAATATTATATGCCCTTATACCTACTACAATAACATCATATGCAGCTAATTTGGTTTCAACAATATCTGACTCAGATAAAAACGCTACTGTATGTCCTAATTGCAATAAAGCTTCTGGCACTTTGTCTCCGGCACCAACAATATATCCAACACGCTTAGGAATAGATTGAATTGGTTCGTGTATCACCCTTGCTTGATCTTTATATAAGTAATTGATAGAAGGGATATGATCGTATTTAATAGTTTTTAGTAATTGGTCGTAAGCATAATTTTTCCCGTTAATAGTAAATTTTATTTCTGCATAAATATTTTCTGGTTTTTGTTTCACTAAAGCTGAATTTAAATTAACTGCAAATGGATAAATATTCCCAGCTATAAAATTCATTATAGAGTCTGTAGAATAAAGATATTTCTCTCCTTCTTTCAAGCTAATAGTAACAGGAATATTAGTTGAAGTGAAATTGGTTTTAAACTGTAATAATAAAGCTGGAGTAGAAAGATTTTTTTTGTTATGAGTTTGTACATTGGTTAGCAACACATTTTTATCTAATTCTACAACAACACGCGGAATTACATTTAGTGGCTGAAAAATTTCTCCCCTAACTAAATCTACAAACTTGAATTGAACAGGTTTATCTACAACAAACTCAATTCCATTTAGAGAAAATACAAACTGCGCAATAAAAGGTGGTAGTGAAATAGCCCTTCCAATAAATTGATAATTAGATACGTCAAAAGTACCCATATCTTTCATTGGCGCTGCCAACCAATAAGGCTGAGAAACTGGCTGATCTACAGAAACAGAATAAGCATAATTAATTGCAAAATTAGTATTGTTTTGTAACTGCTTATTGATGCTCGTATCATATTCAATTCTATTGGTTGCATTCACTAGTATTTTATTCAACTGTATAGGAATATCGCTTCTTTTATTTACTAAAAATTGGATACCCAATTTTTCTCCAGGTACTGCATACTCAGATTCAGTTGTAGCTTCTGCTACTATTCCAGCACAAGCTATAATGAGTGCTTCAATCTCTTTTAGTTTTTGTTCTTTCCAAATTCCATTGTAAGAAAGCATTTTAATTTGTTGGTATAACTTAACTAAGTCATTAATTGATTGAGATGGTTGTATAAAATTATATTTATGTATAATTTGTTGGATCATTTGTTCAATGACTTTGCCAGCAAAAGGAATACGACTCCAATCAGTTGCAACCCCTTCCAATAAACTATTTTTTGCGGTATCGCCTGCAATTGTAGTAAAGTATTCAAATACTGGCCCTTTTCTTCTTGGTCTTCCTTCGCCTTGACTCTTATGCATGCTTCTTGCTTCTCCACCCACTTCGCCATAACTTTGGCCAAGGAATGGATTAAAAACACCTGCATCTATTTTCAGTTGATTTTCATTGGTTGTATTTGCACCTCCAAAATTAAACGTGTTCCAAAGTAACCTTTTGGCTTGCCAAACACTTACTCCCAGTGTTAACTGTTCGGGAAATTGATTGGGGTCAGCAGCTGCAGTAAAAGCCTCTATAGATAAAACAGCAGAAGAAGCGTGGTGTCCATGACCAGCTCTTGCGTCAGGTGGAAATCGGTTGATAATAATATCTGGTTGAAATTTTCGAATAACCCAAACCATATCAGCCAATACTTTTCTTCTGTCCCAATATTGAAGTGTTTCATTGGCTGTTTTGCTAAACCCAAATTCATAAGCACTGGTGAAATATTGCTCAGCTCCATCTATTTGTCGGGCGGCTAATAATTCTTGTGTTCTAATTAACCCTAACTCAACTCCTTGCTCTGGTCCAATTAAATTTTGGCCGCCATCTCCTCTTGTTAAACTTAAATAAGCTGTTCTATATTTTTTCTCTCTTGCTAAATAAGGAAGCAAACTATTGTTTTCGTCGTCTGGATGAGCTGCAATATAAAGTACACTCCCTAACACTTGCAATTTTTGTAATTGTTGAAAAATTGCAGCACTTCCATTAAGTGCTGGATTTTGTGCTTTTAACTGAGTTGGTGCAACTAATAATATTCCAACAAAAAAAAGAACAATTAATGAACGCATTGCAGTCTTAATTAGCATATTCAAGCATTTACGGTTTTAACGAAGATAACCATAGTTGGCATTGTGGGTTTTACCATTTAAAAAAAACATGATGAGTATCATATTGGAAAATATATCTACTCATATTTGATAAAATAGCGGGAAAATAACTTTGTTCAAAATTTAAAGAAATATGAAAAAGATTATTGCAGTTACCTTGTTTGCAGCATTAAGTTTTTCCGCTAATGCACAGAAAAAAGGATTACAGGGCGTCACATTTGCCACATCACAATTTGGTTATACCCAAACTAAAACGGGCACTACTAAAAGCACTAATTTTACCTTATTACCAATTATTGGAACATTTGTGTCTCCATCGGTTGCAATTGGCGCAGGAATTGGAACTGTAAATATTAAATCGGTGAATGGAGCAACCACCACAGCAAATACTGGATTATTCGTTTTTCAACCCTTGGTTAGAAAATATTGGAATGTAGCAGGAAGTATGTACTTTTTTGGACAATTAGCTGCACCTTTTATTAGTGGGAAAGAAAAACAAAGTGAATTAAAAGTTAGTCAGTTTGGCTTGGCTGCTTCTGGTGGCTTAGACATGATTTTAGGGAAACATTTTAGTGTAGAGTTTTCTTACAACTTAGCCAACTTTTCTATAACCACTTTAACCCCTAAAACAGGCAATAAAACAACAATTACCGACTTTTCACTAGCTCATGTTGCCAATGTAGAAAATGTATACAATGGTGCATTAGGTGGTAGCAATCCTACCCTAACTACTCCTTTGTCGTTTGGGTTCAAATTTTTGTTTTAGTTTAAGTGCAATCAATAATTCCGAACCGGTCAATTTAACTTGACCGGTTTTTTTATTTTAACCCGTCTCGCTTATATGCAACAACCACTCAATAAAATGGCTCTACTATCTGTAAACATGGTTAATTTGCATACGAACTCCATAACTTCAACTTAATGATGTACCACTTTGGTAATTGGAAAACTAATATGATATTAAAACTTTTAGTAACTGTTTTACTTTTTTCCGTTGGAATTGCTGAAACATTTGGACAGAATAGACAAAAAATACCTATTGATGGCAATAGATGGTACCAATTAACGAATGTTGAAAAGGGATTACAACAATTATTTGATGGAGACCTTTTTACTGCTGTAGATGCACAATTTGATAAAATAATCCCTTTACACGAATCCTATTACCCGCTTTTAAAGGGTGAATCAATGGTTATTGATAGTATTCGCTTTTATGATTGGAATGGAATCAGTACTAAGCCCTTTACACTTTACATAATAGATAGTAATTGGAATAGAAAAGCAATCGCTTCTTTTGACGGATCAAAATATGATCGTTGGGTTGGACCATACCCAGAGCGTCCTGATATTATTAAATTAGATGCTGCTGAAAGAAATATTATGTACTTAATGATTATTGCAGAAAATGATTTCCCTTCTGAGATTGAATGCTATGGATATTATACTCCACCTACAGCAACCACCCCTGTTTTAAAAAGAAAAATCCCTTTGTCAAACTTGTTGGGTGTTAACGGTTACGAATGGAATTTTTCGGATCCACTCACTGATCCATTTATTATTGACCCAAAAAGATTGAATGCAGTTAAATCATTCAGTGGATTTAGACATTATTTAGATTGGCAAAAATTAGAATACAAGCAAGGCAGCTATACATATAGCCCTACTAGAAGCGGTAGCTGGAATTATGATGCTATTTACGAAACTTGTTTAAAAGAAGGTATCACGGTTTTGGCTTGTTTAAAAACCCTTCCAGATTGGATGCTTAATTCTTATCCAGACAGTTTGAAAGACTTAGAAAACAATCCTGTTTTTTATGGTAAAAATTTAAATGACCCTGCATCATATATTGATCAGGCCAAATTAGCATTTCAGTTCGCCGCTAGGTATGGAAAAAATAAAACAGTAAATCCACAATTATTGAATGTGTATGATACTGCCCGCTGGACTGGGGATGAAATTAACCAAGTAAAAGTAGGTCTTGGACTAATTGAATATATAGAATGCGAAAACGAAAGAGATAAATGGTGGAAGGGAAGAAAAGCATATCAAACCGGAAGAGAATATGCTGCCAATTTATCAGCATTTTATGATGGTCATAAAAATACTTTGGGTATTGGTGTGGGCGTTAAAAATGCAGACAGCAGTATGAAAGTAGTGATGGCAGGAGTTGCCTTAGCCACAACCGATTATTTCAGGGGGATGATAGATTGGTGTAAAGAATTTAGGGGATATAAACCCGATGGTAGCGTTAATATTTGTTGGGATATTATCAATTATCATTTGTACACCAATAGCAGTAACTTAAATAGAGCTATAGCACCCGAATTAAAGTCTAATAATACCAATGCAGACTCCATTGCAAAAGCATTTATACAATCAGCTGCGATTTATTTGAATAATATGCCAGTTTGGGTAACCGAAACAGGTTTTGATATCAATCCCAAAAGCCCCAACAAAGCCATTGCTATTGGTAATAAAACTGTTTTACAAACACAAGCTGATTGGATTTTAAGAACCGCGCTTTTATATTCCAGAAATGGTATCATGAAACAATTTTTTTACCAATTGGAAGATGATACTCCTGATTCTGAACAACTATATGCTACTAGTGGCCTATATGGAGATCAATTAAACCCTAGACCAGCTGCTGATTTCATTAGGCAAACAAACAATTTATTTGGATCTTATTATTATGATAAAACTTTAAATACAGATCCTGTAGTAGATCAATATTTATTAAACGACACCATCCATATGTATGTAGTATATGTACCTGATGAAATAGGCAGAACCGAACTATATACCCTAGACCTAGGAAATGCGGATTCGGCATACTTATATAGCCCCATTACCGGAAAAGACAATATGCAATTGAGTAAACTAAAAACAACCAATGGCAAAGTAATTGTTACTGCAACAGAAACTCCATTGTTTGTTAAAGGGGTTGGTTATATAAGCCAACTTCCGAATACATCTTCCGGAATTAAGATTTTCCCAAACCCAGTTAAAAATACCCTAACTATTCAGGGATTGCATAGTGGAATCAATCAGCAAGTAACCATCTTTAATTCTTTGGGGAAAACCATTACTAGAGGAACTACAGTAAGCAATACTTATCAGGTAAATACGGGCTCATTCGCTGCTGGCATTTATTATGTAGAAATCAGGAATAACCAACAAAAGCAAACCTTTCCTTTTATCAAAACAAACTAGAAAGTCCTAAAATGCAAAATGCCACATTGAAGTGGCATTTGCGGACCGGACGGGACTCGAACCCGCGACCTCCGCCGTGACAGGGCGGCATTCTAACCAACTGAACTACCGATCCGTTCCTTTTTCCGACAGGTTATGTCGTTTTTGGGATTGCAAAGATAAGGGGAAAACACTTTTTGAAACAAATCTTTTCAAAAAAAAAAGCAATGCCTATTTTTACCGTCAAATCATATAATATGCCTCAATACCCCAATAGACAATTTCTTGATTTTGAAACCCCCATCAAAGAGTTATATGAACAAATTGATGCGACTAAAAAGTTATCCGAGAAAAATCCCAAAATAGATTATACCAATACACTTCAACAATTAGAAGATTCCATTTTAGAAAAAAGAAAGGAAATCACCAGTAGTTTAACTCCTTGGCAAAGGGTTCAACTAAGTCGTCACCCAGATCGGCCATACACTTTGAAATACATTGAAAAAATGTGTACCAATTTTGTTGAACTTCATGGAGACAGAAATGTAAAGGACGACAAGGCAATGGTGGGAGGGTTTGCTCAACTAGACGGAGAAACAGTGATGATAATGGGCCAACAAAAAGGAGTGAATACCAAAATGCGTCAGATGAGAAATTTTGGAATGGCCAATCCAGAAGGTTATCGCAAAGCCCTTCGACTAATGAAATTGGCAGAAAAATTTAATAAGCCTGTTATTGCATTGATTGATACCCCTGGTGCATTTCCAGGCCTTGAAGCTGAAGAAAGAGGACAAGGAGAAGCCATAGCCAGAAATATTTATGAAATGATGCGCCTGAAAGTACCAATTGTTATCGTAATTATTGGTGAAGGGGCTAGCGGTGGGGCTTTAGGAATTGGTGTAGGAGATAAAACCCTAATGATGGAGAATACTTGGTATACCGTAATTTCTCCTGAAAGTTGTAGCTCTATTTTATGGAGAAGTTGGGATAAAAAAGAAGTAGCTGCTGAACAACTAAAACTAACTGCCAACGACATGAAAGGATTTGGCTTGGTAGATGAAATTGTACCTGAACCATTGGGAGGTGCACATTGGGATTATCAAGAAGCGGCCAATTTATTAAAGGGCTGTATTCAAAAAGCTTTAGCTGAATTTAAAACTAAAGAACCAGCTGAAAGAGTAAATGAACGTATTGACAAATATTGTAAAATGGGATTCTGGGAAGAGTCTACTATCTAATAGAAATATGAAAATTCAAGAGCAGCTAAGGGGTACAGGTGTTGCCGTTATAACACCCTTCACCAGTGATAATAAAATAGACTTTCCTGCACTAGGTAAGGTGATTGAGCACTTAATTATTAATAAAGTAGAATACCTTGTACTATTGGGCACTACAGGCGAAACGCCAGTTTTGTCTAACCCAGAAAAAATAGCCATTTTAGAATATTCATATGATTTGGTGAATAATCGTGTGCCAATTGTTGTAGGAATTGGGGGCAATGATACAGCAGATTTAATTCATGATTTAGCCAACTTCCCTCTAGAAAAAGCTGCGGCCGTATTAAGTGCTTCACCGTATTATAATAAACCTTCTCAAGAAGGTATTTTTCAACACTACAAAATGTTAGCAGCAGCCTCTCCCCTTCCTATCATCTTATATAATGTGCCAGGAAGAACAGGCCGCAATATGAGCGCGGCAACTACGCTTAGAATAGCCAATGAAATACCCAATATTATTGGAATTAAAGAAGCTAGTGGAGATATGCAACAATGCATGCAAATTTTAAAAGACCGCCCCAATGACTTCTTAGTATTAAGCGGAGATGATGCATTGGCATTGCCACAATTGGCATGTGGTATGGAAGGGGTAATTAGCGTTGCTGCTAATGCCTTCCCGCTCGAATTTGGGGATATGGTTAGAGCTTGCTTGAATAACGACTATGCTAAGGCCAGATCCATTAATAATCATTTAATGACCCCTTATGATTTAATGTTTGTTGAAAACAACCCAGCTGGCGTAAAAGCATTTATGGTTGTTCAGGGATTAATAAACAACCAACTTCGAATGCCAAATGTTCCATTGAGCGAAGGGGTTTTTAATCAAATTAAAGATTGGATTAAGCAACAAGATTAATGCAATTCAACCTATTTAAGTACATTGGGTTATTCAATTCAATGCTATGTTAAAATTGGCCCTTAAAATTGCATCTATCCTCGTTATTATAGCCGTGCTTATTTTTTTTATTTATGTACCCGGCTATATAGATAAGTCTATGAACAAGGTTCAGCTGAGGATCAAAAATCCTCCGAAAGTTGAATGGTATGATTCTATTCCTTTTATTGCCGATTTACATTGCGATCAATTATTATGGGATCGAGATGTATTAAAGGAGCATCAATATGGACATGTTGATGTGCCTAGAATGCAAAAAGCCAATATGGCTTTACAAGTATTTAGCATTGTCACTAAAACTCCTAGAGGTATTAATATTGAAAATAATACTGCAGAAACGGACAATATTACTTTGTTGGGCATTGCTCAACTAAGACCATTTAAAACATGGTTCAATTTAACTGAAAGAGCATTAAATCAATGCTATGAACTTCAAAATGCCGCAAAGGCATCCAATGGAAAATTAAGATTGATAACCAATAAAGCAGCACTCAATCAATTTATTGTAGATAGAACTAAAGACAAGTTAATTACTGCAGGTATGTTGGGAATTGAAGGCGCACATGCATTAAATAATGACCTAAACAACTTAGATAAATTGTACGAAGCAGGGGTTAGATATATTGGGATAACGCATTTTTTTGACAACGAATGGGCTGGATCTGCGCATGGAGTAAAAAAATCAGGTTTAACAACAAAAGGAATTTCATTGATCAAAAAAATGAATGAACTAAAAATTACTGTTGATCTTGCGCATGTTTCACCTGAAGCAATTGATGATATTTTAACAATATCCAACCAGCCTGTCATCATTTCTCATACAGGCGTTCAAGGTGTATGCAACAATAGAAGAAACCTTTCAGACAAACACTTAGAAGCAATTGGCAAAAGAAATGGACTAGTAGGTATTGGATTATGGGAGACCGCTGTTTGCGGTACCAATGCTGAGGCAACAGCAAAAAGTATTAGATATGTTGCAGACAAAATTGGAGTGACCAAAGTAGCACTAGGCTCAGATTTTGATGGAGCAATTGGCACCCATTTTGATGTTACCGGTTTACCACTTATTGTAAATGCACTACAAAAAGAGCATTTCACAAGAACAGAAATTGAACTAATATTAGGTGGAAATATTCGTGATTTTTTCTTAGCAAACTTACCTGCGAGTAATTAGAAAAATTTTTGAACGAACTCATTCTCTTTCAATTCAGCCAAATTTTCAACACTAAGTGGTTTACTCACAAATTGAGCCACTACAGGAAATTTTTTGGCCCTTGAAAAATCTTCAGGATCAATTGTTGAAGAAAGAATAATGACTTTGGTATTTGGCAACTTATCAGCGAATAATGGTATATAGGCTTCTAAGAACTCCCAACCATTCATCACAGGCATGTTGATATCTAATAAAATTAAAGAAGGAGCTTCATCTACTGGCTGTGTACTAGTTGCAAAAAGGTCCTTAAAATAATCAAGCGCATCACTACCATCAACAGCAGTTACTACATCGTTAGTAAACCCTGTCCTTTTCAAAAGTAGTTTTGAAATAGTGAGCGAAATACTATCATCATCCACACAAAGGATTTTATTAATCATCTAGCTAAAGTTCTGCTTTTACAAATGGTGTACTAATTGTTACTATTGAAGATACATTAAAAAAAAATAAACACAAACTATTTTCGTTTTGCTTTTTCCCATAAAACAGATTGTTCTCCAAAGAAATACCTAGCAAATCCAGCAATAACAGCATAATTCATTAAACAAAAATAATAGGGTATAAAGAATACTTTTATTTTAAGCTGCTTTTGCTCCATTACCCACCCTAATAAGGCTGCTACATAAAAAAACAGCTGCCCTAATAACATTAAGCCGTAGATATTTGAATAGCCCTGGTTTGTTACTAATACAATATTGATAAAAAAAGCTAAAATCATCAAATATGGAGTAACTACCCATCTTAAGATTCGATGACTTATGTATTCAAAACTTAAAATAGGCTGCTTGAATGGCAAAAGCAACGCCTTTAATCGAATGGTAGATTGAACCCCACCAGCAGCTATTCTAATTTTACGTTTTAATTCCTCCCCCGTATTGGCTGATGCAAGTTCAGATGCAAAAGCATCTGGTTCATAAACAATTTTATACCCCTTCAATGCAATATTCATTGAAATCATAAAGTCGTCTAAAATAGTGTCTTTAGCAACTGGCTCGTACAAATTTGTTCTTATACTAAACAATTCACCTGCAGCTCCAACCACTGAATACAACTCCGAATCCCATTTTTTTAATTTAGATTCATATTTCCAATAAAAACCCTCTCCAGCTGTTGCATCAGCACTATCATCAATTTGTACTCTTTTTTCCCCAGCTATTGCTCCAACTTTTTCATCTTGATAATGCCTACACATCAATAGAATGGCATCTTTATTCAACATTGTATTTGCATCTGTAAAAACAACAATCTCCGTTTCTACCTTACCCATTGCACGGTGAACAGCTGCTATTTTACCACTTCTTCCTGGTTCATGCATCCCTACTATTTGAGGGTATTTGGCAATAATCGCGGGTGTTTCATCTGTTGAACCATCTGAAATAAATACAAATCTAATTTTGTCTTTCGGATAATTTAAGGCCAATGTATTTACTATTTTTTCTTCAATACAATATGCTTCATTGTATGCTGCCACCACTACTGTAACAGTAGGGGTAAATCCTAAATCAGGAATGACTTTTTTCCCAAATAGTACAGCTCTAATTTTTAAAAGTAAAAATAAGAGTAACCCATACCCCAAATAGGTGTACAAGATGATGGCAATTGAAATCCAAAAAAATAGTTCCATAAAATTAGTTAAGGCTTATATCCTAAATGATTGCTGTTGATTCCATTAGTTAAATTCCACCAAATGGCCCTGAGAAGTTGTTTGATGAAACCATAATTTTTCTCTTTTAAATAGCTGATAATATTCCTTGGTGTAACTATCAATAAAAAATAAATGTAAAAGCAAATGGCTTTTAATAAAGGGGCATTCCTTCTTATGAATAGGATTCGATTCCGATTCATATAATATTCTTTAAGCGCACTTTTTTTGCCAACAGAAACAGATTCTTTATGAAATATAGTTGCCTTCATATTTACCCAAACTTCAAAGCCGTTGTTTCTAATTCTATCTGCCCAATCCAATTCCTCATAATATAAAAAGAAGTTCTCGGCCATAGGTCCAGCTTTTTCTATTGCAGCTTTTGTAACCATCATAGCTGCCCCATGAGCAAATCCTGTAGGTCCTACTAATTGATCATATTGACCTTTGTCCGTTTCAAATTGACCAATACAACTATTTCTAGCAGTAATGTAATTCATTGGAGTGTACCCCGCATATTGAAGCATAGTAGGCTGATCATAATACAACAATTTGGGGGATATTACTCCAATAGAAGGATAACTATTTAATGTATTTACCAAAGTTTCAATAAGCCCTTCTGTAAACTCAGTATCATTGTTTACAAAGAATAAATAATCGCCAGTAGCAACAGACAAACCTAGGTTATTACCCCCAGCAAAGCCAAGATTGGTTGCAGATCGTATAAAAATCGCTTCTGGATACTTAACTTTCCATTGGGGTACAGGATCTTCTTTACTCCCATTGTCTACTACTATTATTTCAATATTGGTATAGCTGTTTTTATCTCGTATTGAATTGAGCAATTCATCAGTTACATAGCTATGATTAAAGTTGACTGTTATTATAGAAACTCTTTTCATTTATCTAAACCTAGTATTAGTAACGTAAATTATCTAAATTAGCGGAGAATGTGAAATATTAGGTAAAATGGCTACAGACAACAGTCAGGTTTTAAAAATAGAAAGAGTATTTGCTGAACTATTAGAAGAGTTAGAAAAGCAACCCGTGAGCAAACAAAAAGCCATGGAAATGCAACACCTTTTCTTGCATACAATGGAAAAAACATATAAGGTAAGTAGTCTGAGCTCATACCATGATGATGATGCTAAAGGGAATGAAGAAATGGTATTAGATATGGATAAGTTGTTAAGACAACATCGTTCATTTAGTGTCAAAAACTTACCCGATAAAGCCATCAATTGGGCAGCTGGATTAGCCTATTCTGGTGTAGGCTTATTATTCATTACCATAGGGTTTCTAATGATTGTAACCCCAACTTCCGCAGAATTTGAAATAGCAACTTTGTTTTACTTCAACGAACAAGATGGATTCACCATTTTAGATGCATTTGCACTAGTAGTAATTTTTATTGGGATTTTCTTTTTTATTAAAGCATTTGTTGCTCAAGATAAAAAAGAATAATAATTACTGAATTACTCTATCTATCATTTCAAGTACATCATCATTTGCAGCAAATTTTCTAGCGAAGAATTTTCCTGAATGCATAAACGAATCAAAATCTTCCTTAGTTAATATCTTAGGATTTTTATTCCCTTCAGACCAATCTACATATCTAAGATTATTCCCAATAATATCTTCTCTAAAGGAAGAATTATATAAAAGAGTTTGGAAAATAAGTTCATCAGGTGCCCATGTATAGCGGAAAAATTTTACAATTTTCGGTGAAGACTCTAATCGCTTAATAAGAAAAACAACATGTTTGAGTGTAATCGTAAACCACTGTGATCTACCAACAGGAATTAGGCCTTCTGGCATTTTTCTTTTTGGAAGAATAAAATTAACCAGGTTTTGAATCTTAAACTTACCAGGAAAATGCAAATGATCGAAATGATATTCTTTTACCCTAGAAATGGCTTCTTTCCATTCAGTTTCTACATCCAAACAATGCATAAATGCTTTACTAGGATTTTCATTCAAAAAAGCGTGAAAGTCTTTAGCAGATTTAATGGGATAATCTTGTGCACTTAATAAGTTAACATATTCGATATTGAGTCCTGATGAAACTATTTCTTTAAAGCCATTAATTGTAGCTTCAACCATACTAAAGGTTGCCCATTGAATATCTACACGGTCTTGAATAAAATGCACATTTGGGTTACTTGCTAAAGCCAATTCAAAATCTTGAATATTCGATTTTAAATCTACATGTATAAAAAAAACCGAGTCTTTATAAGACAGCCTATTTACCAAACGACATAATTGGTCTGGATTAGCATGAACTAATATAAAATGGGCTACCATCATTTAATGCTTTTTTAAAAAGTTTTTGCGTACTATTTTTCTAATATTAATATACCCTGAAGTGAAAACCAATGACAATTTAAAGGGTATATGTTTATTAAAACAATAATACCCATAAAATATTCCAACAATTAGGGGTAAACTAGTGGCAAATGCAGCGCCATATAGATTTCCAGTCAGGTAAATGCCCACAAAATCGCCAATTACATTTACGAATAACATTAATAATACCTTGATGAAATTGGCTTTTGGCTGATGAATAATATCTAACGAAACAGCAATGAAACGATCAATAGGGTAAAATATGGCTAAAACCATCATAATTCTAAGTAAGTTAGCTGCTTCAGAATCTACATACTTACCTCCTCCCAATAACCCAGTTGCTATATCTGCAAATAAAATTGCTCCTAAAGCAAGGGGAACAAAGGCTAAGGTTAAAGTTCCAGCATACTTTTGTAAAATATAAGCAACTTCCCTTTTATTCCCGTTATTAAATGCTTTAGCCAAAGAAGACATTGCAGTAGCCAAAGTACTACGCAATGGAATTTCAATGATTTCCATTAACCTACCAGGTAAATTATAAATAGCTACTGCAGCAGGGCCTAACATATATGCTACAATAAATGTATCTGCACTCCTTAACATATTGGCACTTATAGTAGTCCCAACACTAAATTTTCCAAAATGATAAATCTCTTTGACACAATTTTTTGTTTTTGCAAAAAGGGTAGATATTCCAGACCAACCAGTTAAAATAGCAATGATGCTAGCTAAAGACGCAGAAGCAAGATTTACAATAAAAACAGATTGCAAATTCATTTGATCAAAGATAATTAGCGCAACAATTGACAAAATAAAACTGCCTTGAGTAATTAAACGAAGAATCAACAATTTATCGAATTTTTGATCTGCTTGTAAAATCCAAGAAGTAATTCCAGATGGTAAGGTAGCTACAAAGCTTAGTCCAAACCATTGTATAATTACCAAAACGGCAGGGTCCTTAAAAGAATTGATAAATGGAATAAAGGCCAAGTTAATTAACCCCATTGCCAGCGTAATTAAAATTGCTAAATACCATACAGATCCCAATACTTCATTAGCTCTTTCTTTTGAAGTGCCTGTATAAAATTTCACTAAGGCGATTTGTAAAAATCCAGTCCTGAAAGTATCTAATAAAACTGCAACAGTTTGAAAGAAAACCCAATACCCAATCTCTTCAACTGTTAATGCCCTATATAATACTGCAACAGTAATCATTGCTAAAACCGACATAGCCCCATTACCTGCAAGAGATAAAAAGTGTTTATTATTGAGCTTATGAACCAGTTTATTCAGCATATATATATTCAAGTAAATAGCTAAAATTAATTAAATATAAGCCTATAAATGCTTTTGAATTGCTTTATATATTTCAGCAACACTATTTTCCCAAGTATGTGTTGAGGCAAAAGCCTTTCGGGCATTTACTAATTCAATAGTATTTTCTTTATGCGCTTTTTCAATTAAATCAATGTATTCTCTAACCGTTTTAGCCAAATAAGTATGACCACTAAATACCGCTTCCATAAAAGGGGTGCTTGTAGCTACTACTGGTTTACCCATAGCTAAATATTCATCTATTTTTCTTGGATAGTTACCAATCGTAACCTGACTCACTACTTGAGGATTTAAACAAATATCAAAAGCATGAATATATTCTGGCAAAAGTGAAGGACTTTTTGAACCTAAAAAATAAACATTACTTAATTCATGAAGTTGACTATTCAAAAACATTTCATCTTCAGGGCCAACCAATAAGATACTCCAATTAGGTTTAGCTTTTGCAATTTCAACTAAAAGTGCAATATCTAATCGCAAGCCACTTAAAGCGCCTACATATCCAATTTTAAGTCCTGTAATTTGCTGAACATCAATAGGCAATTCAGTGGAAGTATATTTCATAAACAAATCTAATTCACATCCTTGCCCTACATAATAAGAATGCGGGTTGTATTCCCTACAGTAATCAGCTAAATAGGTAGAATTTGCAACACATATATCGGAATCTGCTATTAATTTAGGTTCTAATTTTTCACCATGTCTTTTCCAATAATCTACAGCTAACATATAATCACGGGAGTAATAAACGGTTAGCTTTGGCTTCAACAGTTCTTTTAAATGAAAGCTCCTAAACATATCATTGTCATTAAACAAAATACAATCAGAAAAGCCTAGTATTTGAATTGCCTTTAAAATAGATTTTGCAAATCGTTCATTATTAATTCTATTTAAGTATTTAAAAACAGAATGAATACTAATCCAATTAATCGACTCTATAATAGTGTCAGGATAAAGATTCCACATGGAGGGATTTATTTGAAAAAGCCCTGACTCTTTATGCTTGATAATATTATTTCTCTTCACAATTTTGGGGTCTGTTGATCCTTTTATTAAACTCACTCTATCCAAGGCTGAATTCACGTAAAGAACTCTGTTATGCTTACTAAATTCTAGTGCAATGTTTTTACAATTACTTCCAATTTCCACATCCCAAGGTTGTTGACCAACAATTATGATATCCCTGCCTGTTATCATAGTGAAATTTTATTTTTGAGTAATGAGTTGTTGTTGTTCATTATCTAATCGCTTAGTAATAACAATAATTGCAGCTACTAAATAAAAAAGGGTATTAGAAGGAAACTGTACAATAGCTTCTTGTGGATAATTCCCAACATGATAAGCAAATGCAACTAGAATCATTGCCAAACAAATGGATTTTAATGTTGGATCTTTAATTGTATAATAATTATTAATTCCTTCTTTTAAAATAATAAACATTAAGGTACAAAAAACCAATAACCCCAGCCATCCTGCTTCTACGGCAACCCTAACATAACCACTATCGGGTGGAAAATTCGCTAAAAATGAATTAGGAGAAAAACGCTTACCCCACGTGCCCGTAGAACCAAGACCTCCACCTAATGGATGACTTTGAATAAATGGCTGAATTCGTTTCTGATTAATTTTCCGCACATTAAATGAGGCATCATCGGAAGGTTTAAATGCTGTTTGAAATCGATAAATAGTTGGATTATTAGAAGGGATAAAAATCAAAGCAGCAAATCCAATAGCCCCAATCAAGGCGCCAATCATCACTCTTTTATTAAACTTTAATATTGAATACAATACCATAGCAACTGGAGGGAGCACATAAGCACCCCTAGTACCTGAAAATAACATGGAGGTAAAACATAGAAAAAGTGTTATTCCCAATAATATTTTTGTTCGCTTAGAGAAAGGACCAGATAATAACCCTATACACATTAATCCACTTACCACCATATTATAAGAGAAAGCAACTGGATCAGTAAAAATGGAGAACTTTCTCCATTGCCCTCCAATAAAAAGCAAACCAGCAATTTCCGGATCAGAATACAACCAAGCTTCTTCGAAGGAAGTGAAACCAATAAACTGTTGCTTATATGCATACAATGCGGCAATTACTGATAGTCCAAGCCATACCTTTATAACTAATTTTAAAAACTGAATAGTTCTTATATTGTACAAAAAAACAAAAAAGGTAAGCATGATTACCGCAACTGAACGTACAGTATAAACCCAAGCCAATTTAGATTCTGCTGTTGGATTAATTACTTCAATGAAGTTATACAATATCCATATGATAATAATAATACTTATTGGGCCCTTAAATAACGCCCAATTTGACTGCTTTTTCTGTTGAATAAAAATACCTAGGATTAATAAAACTTCCATCCCATCCATCAAAGTACCTAAAGGGAAGTCTATTATATTCATCCTACCAATAAACATGATGAAATAAGCAGCTACAATAAAAGTTAGTACCCCAAATTCAGGATAAAATATAATCCCGGCAACAAAAGGAATACCGATCATTAAGAGTACCAATAAAACACCTGGCACCATCCCTAATTTTGCAACAACAATTGAAAAAAATATTGCCGCACCAATAAAAATTAAGAACCCAAAGGGGCCGCCCATTTTATTGACAAGAAAAAAATTGTGAAGTACGGCAAAAAATCCCCTCTTCTTTTTATTTTGTCCTATCGGTATTTGAAAAGGTTCTTCCATTATAGAAACAATAATTTAACAAAGAAATAGTACACACTTACACCAGCAAGAGCAAGAGCAGCCAACCTAGTTAAATAGTCTAACCTTTGTTGGTCATATATTTCTTGCTCCTCTTTTGTAAGTCTTTTAGTAGCTGGCTTTGTCTTCATTCTAATTTATTCAAAGAATAATAAAGTTATTCCTATTTAGGTATAAAAAAGTAATTCAAAGATTGCTGATCTGTGTAATCTATTAATTTCATATTGCTGATAATTTTAACAGAGTAACCTAAATTCTGCATTAATTCAATGCTTGCTTTTTTTCGGGCATTATCCCATAATTCTGCCATAACGATAGGCTTATACAACTTAATTAATTCAATAGTGCCATGCAATACAAAGAATTCAAAATTTTCTACATCTACTTTTATACCAGCTACTGGATATTCAATTTTTCCAATTAAATCATCATCAAGAGAAACCATTTGAACTTGTTCTTCTAAAAAACTAGTTAACAAATTAGCATCTTCTCTTTCTACCGCAACATCAATAAAACTCAACCCTTGTTTTTTCACCCCACTAATGATTGGTGTTTTAATAGTAACCAAGTTATTAGCATTGCCAAGGGCCAATTGTTTTACCGATACATTTTGAACCTTAAAAAACCGTACAACTTTTGTAATTATAGTTGACAAAAGTGAAACTGGCTCATAAGCTATAATGGAATAATTCGGGAACTCTTTGGCAAAAATAACGGCGGTATATCCAACATTGGCTCCTGCGTCTATGATGGTAGAGGGCTGATTTGATTTAACTAATTCAATAAAATTATTGAAATCGGCATCATCTCTTAAGAGTCGATATTTTAATGTTCTATAAATACTGAAAACGAACAAATAAGACTGGTAACCCAAAATTTTTTGAATAATTAGTTGAAGAAAGCTTTTGAGTTTTTGTACCATCTGAATATGCTTTATTTAGTATTCTTATCAGTATGAAAGTGCTTGGTTGCTACTGAATGTTTATTGGCATTTCTAACTTTTAACAATGATAAAACCTGATAAAAAATAAACTTAGGTATCCCCCAAAGCGACTTGTATATGCGTGCATCAGTATTATTAATTGCAAGTGCCAAAATAAATCCGAGTACAAATATCACAAACCCCAATAACCAAATCATTGCAATAAAGGGATTAAAAATCAAGTTTAAAAGCATACAAAATAACCCAATCAATAAAAATATAAATAGAGGTGGTCTTAATAGTATTAGGCCAAATAAAAACATATTCCAGTCTAATTTGAGTATCCCTTTTCCTATTAATCCAAACCCAAATGAAAAGTATTTAAACCAAGTATTAATCCACCTAGCTCTTTGATTAACTAACTGATCACTTTTAGATGTTTTTTCATCATAAACAATTGCATTTGTTGCAAAGGCAATTCGAAATCCTCTTGATACAATTTCTTTCTGTAAGATTTTATCGAAACCAGCTCCAGTTATATCTAGATGTGCTAAACAGTCTTTGTATAATTGAGTAGTAAAAGCCATCCCCGAACCAGCTAATGTAGCAGATGAACCAACACTAAATAATACTTTCCCGTCATAAAAATGATAGTAAATATCTCTAGCGCCATCTAAAGCAGCATAAAGTGTATCTAAATTTTTTGCGTCTCTTACTCCTTGAACAGCACTAAAACCTTGGTCAAATAATTTATTTAATTCAATCAAGTAATTAGGATCAACCAAATTATCACTATCAATAATAGTTAACCTTTCGTGTTCCCTTTTAAACCGATTAATTGCATAAAAGTGAGATCGGGTATTACTAGACAATGTCTGTTCTGGTCTGAGAACAATTACACGATCATCATCAAACTTCAAATTCGATATATCACACTTATCAGCAACAATATAAATCAGATAATTACTATAATTGAGCTTTAATAAAGAAGCAACAACAGAAGGGATTAAAGTAGTTTGCTCATAAGCAGTTACAATAATTGCATAATCTGCTTCAACAGCAGAAGTTAAATCTTTCTCTTTATTAAGTTTAACAATTGCATAAAGCAATAACAAAAAAAACGGCAAAACTAAGTTGTACCCAATTGCTACTTGAAAAACATACCAAATCAATTTGATGATATCTTGAAAATTCATAGCAGGGCATTTAATTATTTAGAAATCTTATTCAAGCGATTGATAATTAATTTATTCAAAGCCCATCCAGCAAATGTATCGCCCAAATCATATAAATATTGAACACTTTGTTTCTTGCCATTTTTAATGGTAGATCCAGCAGCAAAGATTGCAACAACTTTATCTGCAAGTACAATCCATTCTCTAGACTTATTCAACTTATCCATAGCTGGAGCTTCTATAATGATAATATCAAACACATCTCGCAAGAAAGCTAACTTAGGCTTTACGATAGACTCATCGCAAAATTCAAAAATAGATGTATCTCCACCTCTATTCCCTAAAACACTAACCCTGCCTTCTTTGATAATTTCAGATAGGGTAATCCTATTTTTTAAATAGTCTTCTAAATAACAATTGGTCCCAGTTGTTGCTGTAATAGTGGGTTGATCAAAATTGCCATCTATAACTAATACGCGCTTATTTACCATTGAATATGCATAAGCAAGGCCTAATGAAATCAACGTTTTACCTTCGCCATCCGACAAGCTAGTAATCACTAGTTGCTTTTTATGCCCCATTTCTCTTTCAATTTCAAAACGAAGGGATCGTAACAAATTCTTAAATGCAATGGTTACTTTATTTCCCTCTCCATTCTTCCATAGATTAGTCAAATCTAACATTGAAGTGTTGATATAAGGAAGGTAGGCTAATACCGACAAATTAGTCTTATTGGCTAAGTCTGTTGCATTTTGAATACTATCGTCTAAGTAGAAAATAACGAACAATGCTGCTAAGCAAAATATGAAACTGATTATACCGGCTAACGCAACAAGTATTAATTTTTTTGATGGTTGAGCAGGTCCAGGCATTGCCATTTCAATTTGCCTTAATTGAACGGTCATACTCGACTCCAATGAAGTTTGATTAAACCTATTTTGAATATCGAGGTATTCTTTACCAGCAACATCTACCAAGCCTTCGTAGTTCTGAATAAGTGCTTCATGGGGAACAAGCATGTCAAACTTTTCGTTAAGCCTTCTTAACTCATCGGTAAGTGGTGTTATACTGCTTTTAGATTGGTCTAAAGCAATTTCTAAATTAAATCTTTGTTGTACCAATAATTGCTTATTGGCTAAAGGACTTACTAATAATCGATCGGTAGATTGCAAAATTTGTTGTTCCAATAATGCTTTTAAAGAGTCTTGTTTTTGTTTGATTTTTGGATCAAAATTACTTTTTACTAAGTCATTAGTAACTACACGAAGTCGTTCTCTTGTAGCTAAAACTGATTGATTAATATCTACCACTATACTTTCTAAATACCGTCGATCTTGTGGGCTAAACTTTTGGTCAATTCCTTTTATTGCACCTTCGTATGACTCAACATCTTTTTTTGCCACTTGCAGTCTTGATTCAAAATCGGCAATTTGGGTATACAAACTTTTTGCTTGTTCATTTAAATTTAACACCCTATTTCTGATTTTATAATCTCGCAACAAACGCGTCTTAGCCGATAAAGAATCAAATTTCTTTTTCATTAACATGTCTAAGAAGTTCACTGCTTTCTCTTGATTCCCTTTTATGTAGCTAGAGTAAAAGTCAATAAATTCACTAATAAGGGTATTAATTACAAAAGCAGATAAAAATGGATTCTCCGACTCATATTCAAAGTCTATAAAGTCACTGTTGTTAACCCTATAAATAAATACTTTTTTTTGCAATGTGGCTTCATCATATCCCATTGAAATGAGTAACTGATTTATTCCAAACTGATCTTTATCAAATAAAGAGAGGGGTTGCTTTGAAACAATATGCGCTTTAAACACTTCTAAAGCATGTGCCCTTGCATCGGGGCCTATTTCTTTTAGCAATTTACTTTGAGGCCTAAATGGCTTATTACTAGTTAAATCATGAACCATTAATTGAAAAGAAACCTGATCAAAATTTCTTTTCAGTCTATTCATTTCAATCAGGTTACTGAACTGTTGCGAAGCTTTATTTTCGTCTTGCCCACTATTTTTTTCTAGAAATTGCTGAGACTGGTCTACCAATCCGGTGGATATTCTTGATCGAGATTTAAAAGTATCTGGAAGCTTACGTACTAGAAAATAGGTTATAAAGACTGCTATCATTGGAACAATGACCAGTATATATTTCCTTTTGTATAGTAGTAATAAAAACTTCTGTAATTCCATTTACTTTATCTCTTCCAATTTTTTCCCAACTAACTCTTCTAATGTGGTCTTGGCAATTAGAACTGCGCTTTCCGCATCAATTATTTTTTGCTTTTGATCGGCATTTTGAATCATTAGTTTTGTATAGTTCTCCAATGTTTCTTCCCCTCTTTCGTATTTAAATTTTATCTGTTTAAACAATGCTTCAATATCAATGGCGTTCTGATTTTGAACCCTTAGTACACTTAAAGCTTGCATATACCTAAAGTACCTATTTTTCACGTCTGTTTCTAAGGTTATTACATATTGATCAGCTGTTAATTGTGCTATTGCCAATTCTTCTCTTGATTGTTTAATCAAAGTGGGTTTCTGGATAATATTGCTAAAATTGATGAAAAGACCAATTTGAACCCCTGTTAATGTAGCATTTGTTAATGTAACAGAAGTGCTAGGACTATAAAAAGCTGATAGTGTAAAAAAATCAAACCAGGAAAGTTTGGCTTTTTTAAGATTATAATTGGCAAAATTGACCTTTCGCAAATTTGCGGCCATCAAAGGGTAATTTTGTTTTGCAGAATAAATAAGTTTCTCTAAAAAGGGGTAAGACAATTCGGGGATCATAGACTCTTGCGCACTAGATTCCTTTGCATTGAATAACATCAAACTAGCTAATAGTAAACTAAGACAACCCTTTTTAGAGGCATGAAACAAATATCCGAATTTGGAATACGGTGAATCGGCATTATTTATATCTAAACCAATGATTTTCATAAAGATTAAAGATAAATAATATAGTTAAAACAAAGGCCATAGATATCCCCACTTTATCCAATAAATGAATAAAAAAACGAGAAGTTAAAAGAAATCAGCAAAAGCTTACACAGATTCTTTTTGTAATAATGCGGGTATGGTTCTTAGAATCAATTTAATATCGTACCAAAAACTATGATTTTCTGCGTATTTGTTATCTAACATTAATCTTTCTTCCTCAGACATTTCACCTTTTCCTCTTTTCTCAACCTGCCATAATCCTGTAATCCCAGCTGGAGCCATAAAACGCATAGCATATTTATCGGTGGTCAATTTTTCTGCTTCATACAAAGGCAAAGGCCTATTTCCAACTATGCTCATATCTCCAATAATCACATTCCATAACTGAGGTAATTCATCAATACTGCTATTTCGAATAAACTTACCCACTTTCGTAATTCTAGGATCGTCTTTTAATTTAAAAAAGGCAGACCCAGCTTTTGCCTTTCTATTTTCACTGTATTGTTTTTCGCACCATTGAATCGTATCAGAATAAATAGGGAATCTACACCCTGTTCCAGCTGCTTTACACTCATCACATAAATACTCTTCCTCTTCGGCTTTTGCTATTGTATCATCAGCGCTAGGTGCATATTGATTTAAATGCTTCAAATCCTTTAAACGCTTATCGGCATTCACATACATAGACCTAAACTTATAAAACTTAAACGTTCTATAACCAGAACCCACTCTTAATGCATAATAAAAAATAGGACCTTTCGACTCTAACCTCAGCAAAATACAAATAACGAGTAAAAGAGGAGAAAGCATTATCAATGCTAAGCCTGCAAAGAAAATATCAAACACCCGCTTAATAAATGGGGTTTTATATTTATGAAAATCTAAAACATTGTTGGCATGCTTTAATTGACTCCATTTATCAATCAAAAAAGGAATCCTTATTTCAATATTTTCTTTTTTAATGGGTAGCTTGAACACATCTGCAACACCAGCTTTTAAAGTCATTTTGACGGTGCTTTCACTTAATTGCTGACTAATTAAAAAAAATGGAACTGCTATATTCTTCTTACTTACTAAGGTTTCCAACAATGAGATACCCCCAGTACCTAGGACTTCGCTTTGCGAAACTATTGCTACAAGATTAAATTTATTTTTTTCCCAATCTGCAAAAAAAAGAAGAGGATTAGCAAATCTTTTGAGTTCTCTTCCTCCCAAATTTGCTTGTGAAAAAATACTAAATATAATGTCATCACAATTGAGAAGTACAATAACTTGATCTTGGGGAGGTAGTTGGGTGTTCATTGTAGCAATTTGGTGAAATTATTTTCTAATTCTACGTAAAACCACTCTAAGTCTTGCTTCGAGTTCTTTTGGATTGAAGGGTTTTACTAAGTAATCATCTGCTCCTGCTTCCAAACATTGAATAATCATTTCTGAGCTTTCTTCACCAGATAGAATAATAATTGGAATTGCATTAAAAAAATCACTTGCACGAAGTTGCTTTGTTAATGCAAGTCCCCCCATTACAGGAGTATTTAAATCGGAGATTATTAAATCTGGCACATTACCTTGTTGCAAAAAAGCCATTGCATCAACCCCATCTTTAAATATTTCTACTTGATAATGGGTACTTAAATATTTTTTTAAAATTAATTGCATGGTCATTTCATCTTCAACCACAACAATTTTTAAAGTATCAGAATCGGTGAATGCCATATTTTAAAATTTTGCTAATGTAAGAAATCTAAATATATTTAAATATGTAATAAGCGAATTTATATAGTTTTTATTCATTCTGATGCTTAATTTTTAAAATTAATGAGACCCATTTCAATCCCCCAGTATATTAACCAATTATTCAACATCAATCCTACAGATGCTAGTAATAGCACTTTAATTAAAGAAAGATACCATACTTTATCAAAGGGTGAGCCAGTTGTATCCATTGTTATGCCTGCATATAATGAGGAGGCTAATATTTTACAAACCCTGTTATCATTGAGTAATAATGAAACCCAATGGCCAGTAGAAATAATTGTTGTTAACAATAATTCAAAAGATAAAACAGAGGAAATGGTCCTTGCTGCAGGCATTCCTTGTATTAGAGAAACTCAACAAGGTATAACCAATGCTAGGAATGCCGGTTTGGCTGTAGCTAAAGGTATATATATACTTAACGCTGATGCAGATACAATATACCCAAAAGATTGGATTGAGGAAATGGTAAAACCTTTGGCCAAAGACAATAATATTTGTTCTGTTTATGGAAGATTCTCATTTATTCCGATTGGCAATACTGGTAGATTTACTTATTTTTTTTATGAATATTTTGCCGATTTAATGAGATGGATCAATAAAATATTTAGGGATGAAGCAATGAATGCCTACGGGTTTAACTCTGGTTTTAGGAGAGAGCAAGGCCTTACTGTTGAAGGATTTAATCATCCACCGGGCACCAATGAAGACGGATGGTTAGCCCTGAAATTAAGAGAAAAAGGATACGGAAAACTTTTTTATGTTACCAATATTAAGGCCTTGGTTTGGACAACAGATAGAAGAATCCAAATTGATGGGGGGCTTTTAAAAGGAACTATCAAAAGACTTAAAAGAATGATTGGGTTATAAATTGCTGGAATGGTTGTACATTAACTGTACTTATGAAAGCGATTATTTGCTCCCAATATGGAGGCCCTGAATTACTAGAATTAATTGAAACACCAACCCCTGAAATTGGCGAAAATCAAGTTTTAATTGATGTCTATTATTGCGGTGTCAATTTTCCTGACACCCTTATAATTCAAAATAAATACCAATTTAAACCTCCACTACCCTTTTCTCCAGGAAGCGAAATTGCAGGAATTGTTAGCCAAATTGGCCGAGGAGTGAATAATTGTAAAGTTGGTGATAGGGTGGTTGCACTTTGTGGTTGGGGTGGAATGGCAGAACAGGTAAGCGTAAATGCTACCCATGTATTTCCTATTCCTTCAAACTTAGACATGTTAAATGCTTCCATCTGTATGTATACTTTTGGAACAGCATTTTATGCTTTAAAAAATAAAGCACAATTAAAAGCAGGCCAAACTGTATTGGTATTGGGAGCTGGTGGCGGTGTTGGATCGGCAGCCATATTGATAGCCAAGATAATGGGAGCTAAAGTAATTGCAGCTGCATCAAACAAAGAAAAATTAGCCTATTGTAAAATGTTAGCAGCGGATGAAACCATTAATTATAGTACCGCAAATCTTAGAGACAAGATTAAAGAAATTACCAGCAATAAAGGAGTAGAAGTTGTTTTTGATACAATTGGAGGGCCTTTAGCAGAAGAAGCTTTAAAAAGTTTATCGTGGAATGGTCAATATTTGATAGTAGGCTTTGCCTCGGGAATTATACCACAAATCCCATTTAACCTTGCTTTACTTAAAGGATGCTCCGTGCATGGAATTTTTTGGGGTTCATTTGCCGAGAAAGAGTCCAATTCAAACAACACAAATTTTATTCAAATTATACAGTGGATATTACAAGGAAAATTAAAGCAACATATTCATCAAATCTATTCGCTTGAAGAGGCGCCGAAAGCGATAGATGATATGATTCAAAGGAAAATTAATGGGAAAGCGGTTATTCAAATTAAAGCAGAACAATTCAACTCTTCTAATATTAATAATGGTGCTAATTCAAGTGAATTACCCAAAAAGACAAATAAAATAAGCAATGATGGCCATAAACTTATCATTAACAGTAAGGATACGATTCATCAATTTATTGGAAGTACCATAGGACCAGGAAAATGGATAACTATAACTCAAAAAATGATTAATGATTTTGCTTCCACAACAAAAGACAACCAGTGGGTACATATAGATGAAGTAAAAGCAGCTAAATATTTACCTGAAGGAAAAACAGTTGCACATGGATACCTCACTATGTCTATGGTTTCACATTTATTGTTTGAATTGATAGAATTAAATGGAGTGAATTCGTTTTACAATTACGGATTAAACAAAGCTCGTTTCATTAATCCTGTCAAGGTAAATGACAATATAAGATTAAAAGCTATTTTAGAAAATGTGGAATCTCAATCCAATGGCTCAATAAAATTATTTTTAAGCTGCACCATAGAAATAGAAGGAATTGAAAAACCTGCTTATGTTGCAGAAATAATCAGTATCATCAATTAAAATATTAAAAATGGCTAAGTATACAAATATGGAATTCTTAAAATTCCTCTTATTTAACGTTCATCCCATTAACCAATTATTTACACACGAACGATTTGCTCATTTAGATGAAGAACAAGCATGGATGATGATTGAATCGGCAAAGCAGTTGGCCGACCAAGAATTCGCCCCGTTTTTTAAAGAAATGGATACAACACCTGCTACTTATGATGGCAATGGAAATGTTTTGACTCATCCAGCCCTAAAGAGAATGATCAGCAAAGCAGCAGAACAGGGTTGGATTGGAGGTAGTGCAATGTTTGAACACGGTGGCTTGCAATTACCTGAAATGATTTTTGGAACAGCTCATCATTTATTTCAAGCAGCCAATAACGGAGTACAGGGGTATTTAGGATTATCTGCAGGAGCCGCAGGATTAATCACCAGCTTTGGAAATATTGAACAATTGGAACTTTATATGCCAAAAATATATTCAGGAGAATGGCAAGGAACAATGGCACTTACAGAACCGCAAGCGGGAAGTTCTTTAACCGATATTACCACTTCTGCAAAACCATTAACTGAAAACAGTTACTTAATAAAAGGACAAAAAATATTTATTTCTGGCGGACAACATGAAGCTTGCGAAAATTTTATTCATCTCACACTTGCAAGAATAGAGGGTGCTCCAGCTGGAGTAAAAGGCATCTCTTTATTTATTGTTCCCAAATTCAGGCCAAATAAAGATGGCAGCTTAACATATAACGATGTTTATTGTGCAGGTGATTTTCAAAAAATGGGGCAAAGAGGATACGCCACCACTCACCTTTCATTTGGAGACAATAATAACTGTATTGGATTTTTAGTGGGAGAACCACATAAGGGATTAAGTTATATGTTTCAAATGATGAATGGTGCAAGAATTAGTGTTGGCCTTTGCGCAGCATCAGTTGCTATGGCTGCCTATCAAGCTTCCCTTCAATATTGCACTGAACGCCCACAAGGTAGACTGCCAAGTGAAAAAGACCCAAACAAACCTCCTGTAAATATTATTCAGCATGCGGATATTCAAAGAATGTTGTTTACTCAAAAAGCCATTTCCGAGGGATCTATATCATTAGGAATTGAATGCAATAAACTCTACGACTTATATCATTCAAGCAATGATGAGGCAGAAAAAAATAAGTATCTATTATTATTAGAAATTTTAACTCCTATTGTTAAAAGCTATCCCGCAGAACAAGGAAGTAGATCTGCAGCTTTAGCAATTCAAACATTAGGAGGTTATGGTTTTACGACTGATTTTCCTGTGCAACAACATTATAGAGATTTAAAAATCATGTCATTGTATGAAGGAACCACTGGTATTCAATCAATCGATTTATTAGGCAGGAAAGTATTAATGGAAAAAGGGAAAGCCTTACAGCTGTTATTAGATGAAATTCAACTAACAATAAAAAATGCCAGTCAGTTCAATTCGCTAAAAAAGAACGCTGACTCATTGAACAATGAACTATCTAGAATTAATTGGATCATTAAACACTTGAATAAATATTTAGTAGAAGGAAAAATAGAAAAATACCTTGCTGATGCTACTGTATTTTTAGAGATGATGAGCTATAGTGTAATTGGCTGGCAATGGCTTAAAATGGCATCAAAAGCAGCGGAATTATTGAAATCTGGCACTATACCTACTAATAATTGTGCCTTTTATGAAGGGAAAATTCATACTTGTCAATTTTTCTTTAAGTATGAAATGCCTCATGCAGCAGCTTGTGCTGCCACATTACTTGAAGAAACTGAATTAACTTTCACTAGCAATTTTGATGTATTCCATTGATATTTTGCAATATGGGTTTTGAATTATTTATATTTACCAATCATTTGATACATTAATTTATGCTGAAAGTAGGCGTTTTTGGAGTAGGTCACCTAGGTAAATTCCACCTAAATAACTGGAAAGAAATTGAAGGGATTAAGTTGGTTGGATTTTTTGATCCAAACAATGACAATGCTAAAGAGGTAACAGAAAAATATGGCCTTAAGCGATTTATGGATGAAGACAAGCTAATGGATGCTTGTGATATCATTGATGTGATTACTCCTACCAATCAACACTACGATATATGCATGAAAGCTGTAAGAAAAGGCAAACATGTTTTTGTTGAAAAACCAATCACCCATACTTTACAAGAAGGTAAGAACCTAGTAAATATGGTTAGAGAGGCTAATGTAAAATTACAAGTAGGCCACGTTGAAAGATTTAATCCTGCCTATTTAGCAGTAAAGGATCTCAATTTAAACCCAATGTTTATTGAAGTTCATAGATTGGCGCAGTTTAATCCTAGAGGAACTGAAGTAAGTGTGATTTTAGATTTAATGATTCATGATATAGACATTATTTTGAGTTTGGTTAAAAGTGATGTAAAAAGTATAGCAGCAAGTGGAGTTGCAGTAATGACAGAAACACCAGATATTGCCAATGTAAGAATTGAATTCAATAATGGATGTGTAGCTAATTTAACTAGTAGTAGAATTAGCATGAAAAAAATGAGAAAGATGCGTCTGTTTCAAAAAGACGCTTATATAGGAATCGATTTTTTAGAAAAGAAGACTGAAATTATTAAACTAAAGCAGCCAGAAGATGAGAATGTATTTTCATTTGATATTGATACCCCAAATGGGAAAAAAACCATTGCAATTGCAACACCGTCTATTGAACCACTAAATGCAATAAAGTTAGAGTTAACTTCATTTGTAGATGCAATATTAAATAACAAGCCAACTCAGGTAAATGAAATTGATGGATACCTTGCTATGGAAGTAGCGCATCAAATTTTAGAAAAAATAAACAATACCAGCATACTGGTTTAATTATTATTAAGAAAGTATGCAAACCAGAAGAAGAAATATTAGTTTATACATACTTAGTGATTTCGTTTTATCATTGGTTGTGCTAATAGTGTATTTTCTAATTTACCCTGAAAAAAACCATAGCTCCTTATCATTTTTAGAGATTAAAATTGTTGGGATAGATACAATTCTAAGTCTAATCCTAATCCCAATATTTTGGATTTGCTTTTACTTTATCACAGGAAGTTACAATAGGTCACTTTACGATAAATCTAGGCTGAGCGAACTAACAGCAACCTTATTGCATTCAATGTTAGGGACACTATTATTATACTTCTTTCCAAACTATAGTCATATTGTATTTGCTAACCAGTTTTTTGTCTATTTTATTTTACAATTTTTACTAGTTGCAAGTGCTAGAACACTCTTATTGTTTCAAACTAAAAAAACGCTTAAAAGAGGCGAAGTGTATTTTAAAACATTAATTGCTGGAAATAATAGCAATGCAATAAAAGTATTCGAAGCGCTTAATCGAAATTTTAAATACTTAGGCTTTAAAACAGTTGGATTTGTTTCAGTTTATGGAGAAGATTCAAAAAATGGATTATCTAAATGGATACCACACCTAGGTCCAGTTCAATTGATTAAGAAAATTGTAGAAGAACATCAAATTGAAAGAGTTATTATTTCGATTGAAAAAAAAGACAAGCAAATTATTGAGGAATTAGTAAGTGCTTTAACTGAAAAAGAGATTGATATTAAAATGGTTCCTGACACTATTGACATATTGGCTGGTTCAGTCAAAACCAGTAATGTTTTGGGCGCTATGTTAATGGATATTCAAACTGCAGCAATGTCGCCAGAAGAGCAACATATTAAGCGCTTAATGGATTTAATTGTAGCAATATTTGGCCTAATTCTATTAAGCCCATTGATGTTATATTTAGCATTAAGAACTGCCTTTAGCACTAAGGGTGGAGCTATATACAAGCAAGAACGTATTGGTTTTAGAGGTGAACCATTTATCATTTATAAGTTTAGAAGCATGTATGAAAATGCAGAGCAAGATGGGCCTGCACTATCAAGCGACCATGACCCAAGAATAACCCCATGGGGAAAATTCATGAGAAAATGGAGACTAGATGAATTACCTCAACTTTGGAATATACTAAGAGGAGACATGAGCTTAGTTGGCCCAAGACCTGAAAGAAAAAACTATATTGATTTGTTATTAAAAAAATCACCTTATTACAGGTATTTACTAAAAGCAAAACCAGGCCTTACTTCTTGGGGAATGGTGCAATTTGGATATGCATCAACCTTAGATGAAATGTTAGATCGAATGCAATATGATTTAATTTATGTTGAAAATGCCTCAATATTACTAGACTTTAAAATATTAATGCACACGCTTAGAATTATACTTTCGGGAAAAGGAAAATAAGCATACTTGAAATATAAAATAGAAATATTACCATCAAATCAAATTAATAGAGAGAAGTGGAATCATCTGGTTACAGAATCATTGAATGGGTTAATCTATGCACAATACAATTATTTAGACTTTGTTGCGGACCATTGGGATGCCTTAATTATTAATAACTACGAAACTATAATGCCCATAACTTGGAGAACCAAAGCGGGTATAAAATATGCTTATACACCAGCATTTACACAACAACTTGGGTTTATTGGAGCTCCGTTAAATGAACATACCGAAAGAATAGTTAAAAGAATTTATTCCAGCTATAGATATGGGAGTATTTTGTTAAATGCCGGCAATAGTATAACAGCAAAAATTGTTCAAGCATACCCCAAACCAAACCTACTATTAAATTTAGAACGTCCATTTAATGAAATTAAATTGATGTTTAGAAAGGACCATATACAAAATGCACAAAAGGCAGTTAACATTGGATTAATTTATACTGAAATTATACCAATAGAAAAAGCTATTTCTTTTTACCAATTAATCAATGGAGCTAAAACGCCACATATAGCTGAATCAAATTATCAAAAACTAAATAACTATTGCAATTCCATTTTAAAGTTCAACCAAAATTGTTTTACAAGAGCAGTAATGAATGATCAAGGAGACTTATTATCTTCTGCACTATTTTTAAAAGATGAAAAACGCATTTACAATATCATGAATGCAACTAGTGAAATGGGAAGAAATGTAAAAGCAAATCACTTGTTATTTCACCATGTAATTCAAGAGTTTTCTGAAAGAAAATTGACACTTGATTTTGAGGGCTCTTCAATTCCTGGAATTAAGCACTTTTATGAAGGATTCGGATGTTACGAAGAGATTTATTATCTATGGCATTACAATAAATTACCCTTCCCATTATCTCTAATTCCTTAAAATTATTTTAACCTCTCTGCTAATATTGCATTAGCAACTAAGAGGTCTGCAGGTCTAGTTATTTTTATATTACTGTACTCACCATCAATTAAATGGACTGATTCTCCTGAAGCTTCAACAACGGTAGCTTCGTCGGTAAATACTTCCTGATAGGGTTGATTGAAAGCAGGTATTAAAATAGAAGACAAAAAAGTTTGTGGTGTCTGTATTATTTTAACCTGATCTCTATTTATAGCAGTATGAGACAGATTATTAATTATTCTAACGCTATCTGTGCATGTAACAGCAGGAATAGCGGAACCTTTTTCAATAGTTTGCTCAAAACATCGGATTATTAAATGAGGTGTTATTAGACATCTCACCCCATCATGCACAAAGACCACTGCATTATTTTTAATTTGTTGGATACCATTTTGAACAGAATGAAAACGTGTTGATCCACCCACCACAAGGGTTGTTTGATGGGCAATATCCATTTCATTTACTAAATCTTGCCCAGCAGATAAATAATCTTTAGGCAATACCAATAAAATGGAAATATCATGATAAGCTTCTAAAAAAGCACGAATGGTGTACCATAATAAAGGCTTTTCATTCAGCACTAAAAACTGTTTAGGAATTGGACTACCCATTCTTACACCAGAGCCACCCGCTGTTATAATCGCTATTTTTTGCACCCTTGCAAGTTATTTATAAATTGCTACCATATTTACTCCTTTACTAGTTTTTACTCCGCGATACATACCGGCACTATTAAAAACCATAGCAGTATTCCCTTTGGCATCAACCCCAATCATACCACCTTCACCTTGTATTGCCATTAATTTATCGTGAACCACAATATTCATTGCCTCTTCTAAACTACATCCTTTGTATTCCATTAAACAGCTTACATCATATGAAGCTACCGATCTAATAAACATTTCTCCATGCCCCGTACAACTAATTGCGCAAGTTTTATTATTAGCATAAGTACCTGCCCCTATTAAAGGGCTATCCCCTATTCTTCCGTACTTTTTATTGGTCATTCCACCTGTAGAAGTTGCAGCTGCTATATTTCCCATCCCGTCAAGTGCTACAGCGCCAATGGTTCCAAATTTTTTATCTCTCATCAATTCCTCTAATTGATGGTTGGTATGATCTAAAGAGTAATTATCTGAATCGCGAATGGCTTTCCATTGATCGTACCGGAACTGGGAGAAAAAATATTCATCGGGTTCTAATTTAACCCCTTGCTTAATGGCAAAATCATTTGCTCCTTTACCACTTAAAAAAACATGATTACTATGAAGCATTACTTCAGTTGCCAATTCAATAGGATTACGCACATTCCGAACGCCACATACAGCCCCTGCTGCCAAATTAGATCCATCCATTATGGCCGCATCCATTTCTTGAACTCCCTTTTTTGTAAAAACCGAGCCTCTACCTGCATTAAATAACACATTGTCTTCTAGTACAATTAATGCAGCTTTAACTGCATCAACAGCTGTTCCCCCTTTTTCTAAAACGATATAACTTTTATCTAATGCCTCTTGCAACACTTCTGAATAAGCCAGCTCTAAAGAAGGAGTCATATCTTCTTTTAAAATGGTGCCTGCACCACCATGAACTACTATAGTAAAATTCGACATTCTAATTAAATTTAGGTACGAAAGTAGAAATTAAGGAGGCAAAAAGATTCTAAATTAAATCAACAGACATTAGATAGAATTAAAGATTCATTCCTGTTTAGTAAGAAATCACTAATTGTCATTTAAACTCCTGTATGCATTGCCAACTTTGATTAATTTTTTGTGGTAAGCAGTGCTTTACATTCTTCTAATAATTGATGTTGATTAATAGCAACTGTACCCACTTCCTCACAAACCAAACCACCAGCAATATTTGCCATTTCAGCAGCTAAATGCATATTTTGGGTTGACGCATACACCAAGGAAGCTACCGCAATTACAGTATCACCCGCTCCACTTACATCGGCTATATTTCGAATATGCGTAGGAATAATTAACGAGTCATTATCCTGTTGATAAAAAACTCCTTTTTCAGACAATGTAATCAAAGAAATGGAATGCCCTAATACTTCTTTAAGTACAAGATGTATATGCTGCATTCTTTCTAGATTTGTTTGATCTACATTAATATTTAGGCCCTCTTTTACTTCTTTTAAATTGGGTTTAAATAATGTTACATCTTTATAAGAAAGAAAATTTTTCTTCTTTGGATCTACTGCTGTAAAAATTTGATGTTCATTACAGATTTTTGTAATAGCAGTAATTAGATTTTGAGTAAGCACCCCTTTATTGTAATCTTCAAAAATTAGAATAGCAGGCTTATATTTCGCAATAAAGTTTTCAACGGTTTTTAACAAATGAATTTCTAATTCTTCGCTTATATCATTCACCATTTCAGCATCTAATCGCATCATTTGCTGATTCCTCCCCATGATTCGCATTTTATTGGTTGTAATGCGATCTGCAGAACGAATAATATTTGCAGTATTAATTCCATTCTGTTCCATTAATTGAAGCAATTGATCTCCATCTGCATCTTCTCCAATAATTGAAATTATAGCGGTATTAGCTCCTAATGATGCTGTATTTAAGGCCACATTAGCAGCTCCCCCCACTCTATATTCTTTCCGATTTAATGCTACTACGGGAACGGGGGCTTCAGGCGAAATTCTGTCTACATTACCCCACCAATAAGTATCTAACATAACATCCCCAACAATCAACACTTGGGTGTTTTTGAAATTTGCAAACAACTGATCAAAATTCATTTGTTATTTTTTTGCATTACGAACAGCAATATAATACAAAGGTATACCGAGTAAAGTAATTATTAATCCAGGCCAAGTAAATTGAGGCTTGTAAATAATTAATAACACACAAAAACTAATACCCATCAACATATAAATAGCTGGCAAGATTGGATAACCAATTGCTTTATAAGGACGTGGAATTTCTGGTCGAGTTTTTCTAAGGATAAAAATCCCTGCAATAGTTAACACATAAAATATCACAACAATAAATGAAACCATGTCTAATAAATCTCCATACCTCCCACTTAAACACAACAAAGAGGCAACTATACATTGTGCCCATAAAGCCCATTCAGGAACTGCATTTTTATTAAGTTGCCCCGCTTTTTTAAAGAACAAACCATCTTGAGCCATGGTATAATACACCCTTGCACCAGCAAGTATTAACCCATTATTACAACCAAATGTAGAAACCATAATCATTGCAGCAATAATATAAGTACCAATGCCTCCAAATATGATATTTGATGCAGTAACTGCCACCCTATCTGATTCAGCAAAAGCAATTTGATCTAAAGGGAGTACACTTAAGTACATCAGGTTTGCGGAAACATAAATAAGGGTAACAACCAATGTTCCGAGAAACAAACTAAGTCCAATATTTTTCTGCGGATTTTTAATTTCCCCTGCTATAAAAGTGACATTATTCCAAGCATCACTGCTAAAGATTGATCCAACCATTGACGCTGCAATTGCACCTAATGCACCAGCACCCAAAACAGGCATAATAATGGCTGCAGAAAGTTCCCCCGTTCCCTTGGTCATAGACTTCATCGTCCATGCATCAGTCCAATTGGCATTCCATACTTCTGCATTTGCACCTAGTATAAATCCAAATACAATCAGTCCAAATAAAGAAAGCAATTTAGTTACTGTAAAAACAGTTTGAATCATTTTACCTCCCTGAACCCCTTTGGTGTTGATATAAGTAAGCAAAACAATAATGAATATAGAAACAAACTGCGCAGGATAAATTTTGAATGGCCCTAGTAAAAACAATACATCCGATTCATTCATTTCTAAAAAAGGAAAAAAGTAGGCAGCGAACTTACAAAAAGCAACACCTACCGCAGCAATGGTACCTGTTTGTATAACAGCAAAAAAACTCCACCCGTATAAAAAGCCTGTCAGCTTATTATAAGATTCTTTTAAATAGACGTATTGCCCTCCCGCTTTGGGGAACATGGCACTTAACTCACCATAACTTAACGCTGCAGTTAAAGTCATAAAACCAGTTAATAACCATACTGCAATCAGCCAGCCCGCACTACCCACATTTCGGGTAATATCTGCACTTACAATAAATATACCAGACCCAATCATACTGCCTGCAACTAACATGGTTGCATCCAGCAATCCCAACGTGGGTTTAAAAGAAGTTGTTGATTCTGCCATAAAAAATCCCGCCCCTGTTTTGAAGAGGCGGGAATGAAGATAATAAATATGATTGAACCATTATGGCTTCTTCGGATACAACTTATTTAATCCTTTTACCAAATCATCAGTAATATTAAAAGCACTGTCTTTTAAATACATAAACTCAGGTGCACTTGAAAAAATATACGCATAGCCTTTGTCTTTATTGTATTCTTTCAAATAGTCCTCTATCTTTTTCTTTACATCTTGTAATTTCTTGAAACTCTCATCTTGCATTTCTTGAGCCATCATTTGCTCTTTACCCTGATAAGTACGTTCCATTTGAACTAATTCTTGTTGTTTGCTTGCTAACTCTGCTTGAGAAAGATTTTGACCAACACGTTGCAATTCTTGGTATTTATTGGTGAATACATTCTTTAACTCATTCAATTGTTTGGCATTTGCCTGATCTTTTACTTGAAGTGCAGAACGAACTTCTTTAAAATATTCAAAATTATTTTGAATAGAATCAGACTCAAAATAAGCAATCCTAAATCCACCTGCACTAGCACTAACAGTGCTACCAGTTGAAGCAGCTGGAGATTTGCTACCAGAAAAATGCAAATAAAATAATACAGCAACACCAATAGCAGTTGCAAGGCTTAGACCTGTTATAAAATTTTTCATTTGAGTAAAGTTTATCTTAAATAAGTTGGTTTTAATTACTAAGGGGTATTCAGTAAAAAAGTAGGAAGCTTTCGCTTCCTACTTTTTAATATTTAATCAATCAATGATTATTCTTCTTCATCAAAGCTCATCGCTTCTCTGGTAGTGGCCAATACTTCATATTCCTCTTTACTTCCTACAATCATGTTCTCAAACTCTTTTTGTCCGGAACCTGCAGGAATTAAATGACCAGTGATAACGTTTTCTTTAAGACCAAGCATGGCATCCGTTTTACCTTGGATTGCAGCCTGACTTAATACTTTGGTTGTTTCCTGGAATGAAGCAGCAGAGATCCAGCTTTGTACCCCTAAAGATGCTTTAGTAATACCTAATAATACTGGTCTTGCTGTTGCAGGTTTTGCGTCTCTAACTTCTACTAGTTGTCTATCAGAACGTCTTAAAATAGAATTCTCTTCTCTTAATTCACGTAATGTGATAATTTGACCAGCTTTCATCTTAGCGCTTTCCCCAGCATTGGTTACTACTTTCTTATCGTAGATTCTATCGTTCTCTTCAATAAAGTCGAAGCGATCTTCTAGATCCTCCTCTAAGAATTTAGTATCACCAGCGTCTACAATTTCTACTTTCTTCATCATCTGACGCACGATAACTTCTACGTGCTTGTCATTGATTTTTACCCCTTGTAAACGGTATACTTCCTGAATTTCATTCACCACATACTCTTGAACTGCAAATGGACCTTTAATAGCCAAAATATCAGCAGGTGCCGTTTGACCGTCAGACATTGGTGTACCGGCTTTTACAAAGTCTCCATCTTGAACCAGAATCTGGCGAGTCAATGGAACCAAGTATTTCTTCACCATTCCGTCACGAGACTCAACAATAATCTCACGATTACCACGCTTCACGTTACCGAATGATACAACACCATCAATTTCACAAACGATTGCAGGATTTCCTGGATTACGAGCTTCAAACAATTCAGTTACACGTGGAAGACCTCCGGTGATATCTCTTAGTTTACCTAAGATACGTGGAATCTTCACCAATACCTGTCCTGCTTTTACTTCGTCTCCTTCTTCTACACCAATATGTGAACCTACTGGTAAGTTATATTGCTTAATATCTTTTCCTTCAACAATAATAGTTGGAATCTTAGTCTTGTCTTTGGTTTCAATAACCACTTTTTCGCGGTGACCAGTTTGCTCATCAGACTCATCGCGGTATGTGATACCATCTAAGATGTTATCAAACTTAATGTTTCCTAATGATTCAGCAACGATTACGTTGTTGAACGGATCCCATGTACAGATTACATCTCCTTTTTTAACTTGAGCGCCATCTTTTACATTTAAAGTTGAACCATAAGGTACGTTATTGGTAATCATCAAACGGTCGTTCTTCACGTCCATGATTCTTACTTCACCCGTACGACCAATTACAATCTTAGACTTAGAACCATCGTTGTTCACCGTATCAACCGTTCTTAAACCATCAAACTGAATCGTACCATCAAACTTAGCTTGTAAAGTAGATTCAATTGAAGCAGATCCGGCAACACCACCCACGTGGAAAGTACGTAAAGTAAGCTGTGTACCTGGTTCA
>CAZTDV010000014.1:0-9148 GCA_964612195.1 uncultured Sediminibacterium sp. | reverse complement strand
AATAATACCTACTGCATCACCGCGCTGTGCTAAGTAACCTGTTGCCAAGTTTTTACCATAACACTTCACACATACTCCACGCTTGCTTTCGCAGGTAAGTACAGAACGAATTTCAACAGTTTCTATTCCTACTTCTTCAATTAATTTAGCTACGTCAGAAGAAATTTCTTCACCAGCTAAAATGATCAATTCTTCGGTAATAGGATGGTATACATTATGTAATGAAGTACGACCTTCAATTCTATCTGCCAATGGTTCAATAACATCTTCGTTGTCTTTTAACGCACTGGTTGCAATACCACGAAGTGTTCCACAATCTTCTTCAGAAATAACCACGTCTTGAGATACGTCCACCAAACGACGAGTTAAGTAACCCGCATCCGCCGTTTTAAGTGCTGTATCCGCCAAACCTTTACGAGCACCGTGTGTAGAGATAAAGTAATCCAATACGTTCAATCCACCTTTAAAGTTAGAAAGAATCGGATTCTCAATTACTTCAGATCCTGAGCTACCACTCTTACGAGGTTTAGCCATTAGACCACGAATACCCACTAACTGTTTAACCTGTGTTTTACTACCACGAGCACCAGAATCCAACATCATGAATACAGAGTTGAAACCTTGGTTGTCAATAGTCATTTCACGAATCAAAGACTCAGTGATCTTCATATCCACTCTACCCCAAATATCAATAACTTGGTTATAACGCTCATTATTGGTAATTAAACCCATATTGTAGCTTTCCCAAACTTCTTCTACTTCTACCTTAGCACTATCCAATAATTGGTTTCTGATTTCAGGAACAATTAAGTCGTTTACACTAAAGCTTAATCCACCACGGAATGCCATACGGAAACCAAGTGTCTTAATATCATCTAAGAATTTAGCAGTCTTAGGCACATCAGTAATCTTAATGATATCACCAATGATTTCTCTTAAACTTTTCTTAGTTAATAAAGCATTTACAAATCCAACTTCATGAGGCACATGCTGGTTAAACAATACACGACCTACAGTGGTATCAATTAATTTCTTAACCAATACTCCTTTCTCACGCACATTGGTTTTAACCTTAATATTTGCATGCAAATCAACACGGTTTTCATTGTATGCAATGATTACCTCATCCATGCTATAGAAAGCCATTCCTTGACCTTTGATGGTCTCTGTTTCAGTAGACTTTCTACCCTTGGTAATATAATACAATCCAAGTACCATGTCCTGAGAAGGAAGGGTAATAGGAGTACCATTCTGTGGGTTTAAAATATTGTGAGAAGAAAGCATCAACAATTGTGCTTCCAATATAGCAGCATTGCTCAATGGAACGTGCACAGCCATTTGGTCACCATCGAAATCGGCGTTGAATGAAGAGGTAACCAAAGGGTGAAGTTGAATTGCTTTACCTTCTACTAATTTAGGCTGGAATGCCTGAATAGATAAACGGTGAAGTGTAGGGGCACGGTTTAACATTACCGGGTGACCCTTTAATATATTCTCGAGAATATCCCAAATAACTGCTTCTTTGCGATCCACTAATTTCTTAGCAGACTTAACAGTTTTAACAATACCTCTTTCAATTAATTTACGAATAACAAATGGCTTAAATAATTCTGCAGCCATGTCTTTAGGTAAACCGCACTCATGTATTTTAAGTTCAGGTCCTACCACAATTACAGAACGACCAGAGTAGTCTACACGCTTACCCAATAAGTTCTGACGGAAACGACCTTGCTTACCCTTTAAAACATCAGATAATGATTTCAACGCACGTCCACCTTCGGCTTTAACCGCATTAGACTTACGAGAGTTGTCGAACAAAGAGTCAATTGCTTCTTGCAACATTCTCTTCTCGTTACGTAAAATCACTTCTGGTGCTTTAATTTCTAACAAACGCTTTAAACGGTTGTTACGAATAATTACACGACGATATAAATCATTCAAATCAGAAGAAGCAAATCGGCCACCATCCAATGGCACCAATGGGCGTAATTCTGGAGGAATAACTGGAATATATTGCATTACCATCCACTCTGGTCGGTTGGTTATTCTAGTGCTTGCATCACGGAAAGACTCTACTACGCTCAAACGCTTAAGGGCATCTGCTTTACGTTGCTGAGATGTTTCAGTTGCTGCTGCATTACGCAATGAGAAACTTAATTCATCCAAATCAATTCTTTCTAAAAGGGCATGAACTGCTTCCGCACCCATTTTAGCAATGAATTTTTGAGGATCTTCATCCGGCAAGTATTGGTTATCTTTTGGTAAACCGTCA
This sequence comes from uncultured Sediminibacterium sp., assembly GCA_964612195.1. Lineage (GTDB taxonomy): Bacteria > Bacteroidota > Bacteroidia > Chitinophagales > Chitinophagaceae > Sediminibacterium. Next base: position 6,876 of record CAZTDV010000014.1, on the reverse strand, counting down.
ATCAAATCAAGGTATTCTTCTTCAGTAAGAAGATCACCCATGTTTAGATTTTCTTTAATACCCCCTTGAATAACTACATAACGCTCATAGTAAATAATGGTCTCTAATTTCTTAGAACTCATTCCAAGGAGATAACCAATTTTATTTGGTAAGCTCTTGAAATACCAAATATGAACTACAGGTACTACTAGTTTAATATGACCCATGCGTTCACGACGCACTTTCTTTTCAGTTACTTCCACACCACAACGATCACATACGATACCCTTGTAACGGATACGCTTGTACTTTCCACAAGCACACTCGTAATCCTTAACAGGTCCGAAGATTCTTTCGCAGAATAAGCCATCACGTTCAGGCTTATACGTACGATAGTTAATGGTTTCAGGTTTCAGTACTTCGCCAAAGCTTCTTTCCAGAATACTGTCTGGCGATGCCAAACTAATGGTGATCTGTGAAAAAGTTGGACGCTGTTTGTTTTCTCTTTTGATTGCCATATCGCGGTTGAGAATTTGAATTGTTTTTGTTAATCGAACTTAAGATCTAAACCAAGACCTCTCAGTTCATGCACCAATACGTTGAATGATTCAGGAACACCTGCTCTAGGAATATTTTCTCCTTTAACGATGGCCTCATAGGTCTTCGCACGTCCAATGATATCATCAGACTTAAGAGTCAATAATTCTTGCAGGATATTTGCGGCGCCATATGCTTCTAATGCCCAAACCTCCATCTCACCAAAACGCTGACCACCAAACTGTGCCTTACCACCCAACGGTTGTTGAGTAATTAAGCTATATGGTCCAATTGAACGTGCGTGCATTTTGTCATCCACCATATGGTGTAGTTTAATCATATAGATTACACCTACAGTTGCTTTCTGGTGGAAGCGTTCTCCAGTTTCACCATCATACAAGTAAGTATGACCGTTTCTTGGAATGCCTGCATCTTTACAATATTGTTCAATTTGATCTGTAGAAGCACCGTCAAAAATTGGAGTTGCAAAACGCACACCCAAACGTTTACCGGTCCATCCTAAGATGGTTTCATAAATCTGACCAAGGTTCATACGAGAAGGTACCCCTAATGGATTCAACACAATATCAACCGGTGTTCCATCTTCCATGAAAGGCATATCTTCTGCACGTACAATTTTAGCCACAATCCCTTTGTTACCGTGACGTCCAGCCATTTTATCACCCACTTTAAGCTTACGCTTAACAGCCAAGTAAACTTTAGCCAATTTCAAAACACCAGCAGGTAATTCATCCCCAATAGAGATATTGAATTTTTCCCGCTTGTATCTTCCTAGCTCTTCGTTAAACTTAATACTATAGTTGTGTAATAAGGTATTGATTTGGTCATCGGTTTTAGCATCACCAGTCCAACCAAGTGGATTAACGTTTTGGTAATCAATAGTGCTTAAGTTCTTTTGATTAAACTTAGCGCCCTTACCAATCAACATTTCACCAAAGTTGTTGCTTACACCAGTAGAAGCTTTGTCTTTCAATAAGGTTTGTAACTTATCTAATAACAATTCTTTAATGGCTTCAACATTTTGTTGGTGTACTTTTTCTACTTTTTCTAACAATGCTTTCTCACGAATCTTACCGTTCTTATCTTTCTTAGCACGTTGGAATAGTTTCTTATCAATTACTACACCTTCTGTTCCGTTTGGCGCTTTCAAAGAAGCATCTTTTGCATCACCCGCTTTGTCACCAAAGATGGCACGTAATAGTTTTTCTTCAGGGGTTGGATCAGACTCGCCTTTTGGCGTGATCTTTCCAATTAAAATATCACCCTCTTTAATTGTTGCACCAATACGAATGATACCATTTTCATCCAAATCCTTAGTTGCTTCTTCAGAAACGTTTGGAATATCTGGAGTAAGTTCTTCTTCACCTAATTTGGTATCACGAACTTCTAATTCGTATTCATCAATATGTACAGAAGTAAATAAATCTTCTCTAACTACTTTTTCGCTGATAACAATCGCATCTTCAAAGTTGTAGCCCTTCCATGGCATGAATGCCACTTGTAGGTTACGACCCAAAGCCAATTCGCCATCTTTAGTTGCATAACCTTCAGTTAAGAAATCACCTTTCTTCACTTTTTGGCCCTTCTTTACAGCAGGGTTAAGATTAATACAAGTAGCTTGGTTGGTTTTGATGAACTTAGTTAATCTATAAACTTGTAAATCATCATTGAAACTTACTAAACGATCTAAATCATTTCTATCGTAACGAACATGAATTTCGTTTGCATCAACAAACTCAACAATACCATTACCTTCTGCGTGAATTTGGATACGTGCATCGCGCGCAGCTTTTCCTTCTAAACCAGTACCAACAATAGGCACTTCAGGTACAATCAAAGGAACGGCTTGACGTTGCATGTTAGATCCCATCAACGCACGGTTGGCATCATCATGCTCTAAGAAAGGAATAAGAGATGCACTCAAACCAACAATTTGGTTAGGTGCAACGTCCATATATTCAACTTCTTCTTTATCAAGTATTGGGAAATCACCAGTTTGACGAGAAACAACTTTGTCTTCAGCAAATTCACCCTTCTCATTTAAAGGAGAGTTACTTTGTGCAATCTTAGCTGAATCTTCTTCTTCCGCACTCAAGAAAGTTAATTCTTTCATGTTTACTTTACCACTCTCTACTTTACGGTACGGAGTTTCAATGAAGCCCATATCGTTAATAGCAGCGTGTACGCATAAAGTAGAAATCAATCCAATATTTGGACCTTCTGGTGTTTCAATAGTACATAAGCGACCGTAGTGAGAATAGTGTACGTCACGAACCTCAAAACCAGCACGCTCTCTACTTAAACCGCCTGGTCCTAGTGCGGAGATACGACGCTTATGCGTGATCTCACTTAAAGGATTGGTTTGATCTAAGAATTGAGACAATTGAGAAGTACCAAAGAAAGAGTTGATAACAGAACTCAAGGTTCTAGCGTTAATCAAATCTACTGGAGTAAACACCTCATTATCACGAACGTTCATACGCTCACGGATGGTACGAGCCATTCTGGCTAAACCAACTCCAAATTGTGCATATAATTGCTCGCCTACTGTACGAACACGACGATTGCTCAAGTGATCAATATCGTCAATCTCAGCTTTAGCATTGGTTAAACGAACCAAGTACTTGATGATTTCAATGATATCTTGCTTGGTTAAGACCTTTTTAGTTAAAGGATATTCTAGACCTAGTTTACGGTTGATTTTATAACGACCAACTTCTCCTAAATCGTAACGCTTATCGCTAAAGAATAATTTATCAATAATACCACGAGCAGTTTCATTATCTGGGGCATCAGCACCGCGCAATTGGCGATAGATATGCTGAACCGCTTCTAATTCACTGTTAGAAGTATCTTTATTTAAAGTGTTGTAGATAATAGCATAATCACCACCCACGTCTTCTTTCTGAATAAATACACTCTTAACTTCCATTTCAATAATGGTAGCAATAGCTTCTTCATCCAGAACAGTATCGCGCTCCATAACGATCTCGTTACGCTCAATGCTCACTACTTCACCAGTATCTTCATCCACAAAATCTTCTACCCATGTTCTTAAAACACGTGCAGCTAATTTTCTGCCTACTTGGTTAGCTAATGATTTTTTATCGGCTTTTACTTCATCGGCCATTCCAAATAATTCTAGAATGTCTTTATCGGTTTCAAAGCCAATAGAACGCAATAAGGTAGTAACCGGGAATTTCTTCTTACGGTCAATGTACGCATACATTACATTGTTGATATCGGTAGCAAACTCCATCCATGCACCCTTGAAAGGAATTACACGAGCAGAGTAAATTTTTGTACCGTTAGGGTGAACAGACTGTCCAAAGAACACGCCTGGAGAACGATGTAGCTGTGATACAACCACGCGTTCTGCACCGTTAATTACAAAAGTACCACGTGGTGTCATGTAAGGGATATTTCCTAAGAATACATCCTGTACAATGGTTTGAAAATCCACGTGCTCCTCATCGTTACAACTTAAACGCAATTTAGCCTTTAAGGGTACGGCATAAGTTAACCCACGCTCCATACACTCTTCAATAGTGTAACGAGGCGGATCAATAAAATAATCCAGGAATTCCAGTACAAAGATGTTACGCGTGTCTGTGATAGGAAAGTTTTCCTTAAACACACGGAACAGCCCTTCAACATTACGTTTGTCGGGGGTTGTCTCTAACTGAAAAAACTCTTTAAAAGATTCTAACTGGATGTCGAGCAGGTCAGGGGCATCAGCCAAATGTTTAGTTTTACCGAAGCCGACCCTGTTGTTCAATGTAGTTGTAGACATATATATGTAAAACCGGTTTTGATACGATAAAATTATTGGGGAGAACTGTAACATCCTCTTAACGTACAATCGGCTCATTCATCATTTAAACTCAATGATAAAAATGTCCACCCGCTAAATTGCCCAAAATTAAGGTTGGCAAAGTTAAGGAATGTAATAGAAACGCAAAAACAAATTTTGCGCCAAACTTTAATTTGTGGATAAACTTCTTACCAAATTTTTACCCTATCCGCTGGTTGGCGGTAAAGTTTGTTCTTTTCGGTTACATTGAAGGCCTTATAAAAGGGTTCAAAATTGGCTAAAGGACCATTTACCCTGAATTCTTCGGGAGAGTGTGGATCAGTAGTAATTCGTGTTCTCATGGTTTCATCGCGGTTAACCAAACGCCAAACCTGTGCATATCCGAGAAAAAAGCGTTGATCAGGGGTAAACCCGTCTATTTTATCAGTACTTTTTCCTTGTTTTGTCAATTTGAAGGCATCATATGCTATGGCTAAGCCGCCGATATCGGCAAGATTCTCTCCTAGCGTAAGCGCTCCATTTACATGTAAGCTATCTAAAACAGTAAATTGGTTGTATTGAGCTACCACTTTTGCTGCTTTCACTTTAAACATATCGCCATCGGCTGGCGCCCACCAATCTTTAAGGTTACCTTTTGCATCGTATTGACGACCTTGATCATCAAAACCATGCGTCATCTCGTGCCCAATCACCATACCAATACCGCCATAATTAATCGCGTCATCTGCATTCAGCTCAAAGAAAGGAAACTGTAGGATACCTGCAGGAAATACAATTTCGTTGAAAGTTGGGTTATAATAAGCATTTACCGTTGGAGCAGTCATACCCCACTCAGTTTTATCAACTGGTTTACCAATTTTTGCAATAGCTTCTTTGTGATCATGTTGGGCTACTTGACGAATATTCTCGAAGAGATTATCTCTAGTAATGGCAACATCATCATATTTTTTCCAAACAGTTGGGTATCCAATTTTTTTAAGGAATGCAGCTAATTTTTCCTGTGCCCTAGCTTTGGTTGAATCACTCATCCAATCAAGGTTATTAATTCTTTTTTCAAATGCTTTCTGCAAATTATTCACTAATTCATCCATTCTTTGTTTGGCTGCTGGCGGAAAATATTTTTGCACATATACTTCTCCCAACAAATCTTTTAAATTATTGTCGGTTCTATTTACCATCAATTTCCAACGATCTTCTTGAGTTTTAGCACCTGAAAATAATTTATTAAAGGAAAAGCGTTCATCAACGAATGCCTTACTTAGGATGCCAGCTTTAGAAGAGATATAATCGAACTTGACTTTATTTTTCCACACTTCTATTGGTTGAGTAGCAAATAATTTGCTCAAAGTTTCATAATAACGTGGTTGTGCTACATTTAGGCTATCTAATTTTGCACCCATTTTCTCAAAGGCCATTGTCCATAAAATATTGGGGGCAAGTTTTTGCAAATCGGATACCGACATTTTATTGTAATTTTTTACAGGGTCTCTTTGTTCAACGGGGGTAAGATGAGATGCTGCAATTAATGTTTCTAACATTAAAATAGATTCTGCATTTTTTTGAGAAGTAGCAGCGTCGGTACCAGTTAATTCAAAATATTTAGCTGCATGCGCAATTAATTTAGCACGTTGACTTTTAGTAATTGAATCTTGTTTAGTGTAATAATCTTTTTCTGGCAAAGAAGTACCACTCTGGTATAATGATAAAATATTTGTTGTACTATTACGCTCATCGGGTCCTACATAATAACCAAATAAATCACCTTCACCGGTGGTTTCAGCTTCAGCCAATACTATTTGTAGTTCCTTATAATCTTTTACTGCATCAATTTTAGCGAGCATTGGTTTAAGCGGCTCAAATCCTTTTTTCTCAATGGTTATTGTATCCATTCCACTGGCATAAAAATCTCCTACTTTTTGTGCTGCACTCCCCTTAGGATGATTTGTTTTTGCAGAGGTCTCTTCAAGTATGGTTCTTAATTTACCTAGGTTTTCGTCGTAAAGCGTATAAAAGCTACCCCATCCGCTTTGGTCGTTGGGTATTTTGGTGTTTTTAATCCATCCACCATTGGCATACAAGAAAAAGTTATCGGCGGGGTTAATAGTAGTATCCATTCCAGCAACATCAAAATAAGGTTTCTGATCAGCATTATTTTTACAGGCAGTAACCAACAATGTGGCTGCAACTAAAAACCCAGCAATATTTTTCATAAGTAATTATTTTTTCAATATTTGAAGTTACCGTTTTTAACCATTCACACAAAAAAGCCCTCTCAACAATGTTGAGAGGGCTTTACTATAGAAGTTAGTTTTGATTATTTTACTTCAACTTCAGCACCAGCTTCTTTTAACTTAGCAGCTACATCATCTGCTTCAGCTTTAGAAACACCTTCTTTGATAGGCTTAGGAGCGCCATCAACTAGGTCTTTTGCTTCTTTCAAGCCTAAACCAGTTAATTCTTTAACAATTTTAACTACACCTAATTTGCTAGCACCGCCAGAAACTAAGATAACGTCAAATGCTGTT